>CBIHOW010000094.1:0-20153 GCA_966211695.1 uncultured Massilia sp.
GCCGCCCATCGAACCCGCGCTGGAAGATTGCTGCGGCTCCGGCTGTCCGAACTGCATCTTCGACGTCTACCAGATGCTGCTTGCCAATTACAAGGAAGCGCTGACGGCGTGGGAGGCGCGGCATCCGGAAGCCGCGGGCGAAGCACCGCCACCCCAACCATGACGACCAACCACATCCGTTCCGCCACGCCCGCGGACGCCGCGCGCATCTGCGCCATCTACAACCACTACGTCACGACGACGACGGTCAGCTTCGAGGAAGACGCGGTCGGCGAACAGGAAATGGCGCAGCGCATCGCCGACGTGGCCGCCGCCGGCCTGCCGTGGCTCGTGCTGGAGGTCGACGGCGTGCTGGCCGGTTATGCGTACGCAACCAAATGGCGCGTGCGGCCGGCCTATCGCTATTCCGTCGAAAGCACGGTGTACCTGGACAAGGATTGCACCGGGCGCGGGCTGGGGAGGGTCCTGTACGGGGCGCTGCTGGACGAGTTGCGCAAGCGCGAACTGCACCTGGTGATCGGCGGCATCGCCCAGCCGAACGCAGGCAGCATCGGCCTGCATGAAGCGCTGGGTTTCCGCAAGGTGGCTCACTTCACGGAAGTCGGCATGAAGTTCGGCCGCTGGGTGGACGTGGGCTATTGGGAGCTCAGGCTCGATCGATAAACCGCCGCCGGAACAGCGGTTGTTTTCCGGCAGACATTTCGACTATACTGGAAATATGGAAAACAAAGACGCCATCGCCGCACTCGCCGCACTCGCCCAGGAATCCCGGCTGGCCACGTTCCGCCTGCTCGTGCAGGCCGGCCCGGAGGGACTGGCCGCGAGCAGGATCGCGGAAACGCTCGGCCTGCCCGCGTCCTCGCTGTCGTTCCACCTGAAGGAACTGACCCACGCCGGCCTCGTCGTACCGCGCCAGGAAGGCCGCTTCGTCATCTATGCCGCCCGCTTCGACGCGATGAACGCCCTTGTCGGCTTCCTTACCGAAAACTGCTGCGGCGGCCAGTCCTGCTGCTGACTCCCACCACGATGAACATACTTTTCCTCTGCACCGGCAACTCCTGCCGCTCGCTGATCAGCGAAGCCGTCTTCAACCACCTGGCGCCCGCCGGCCTGCACGCCCTCAGCGCCGGCAGCCACCCGACGGGCCGCCTGAACGCGCGCGCGCTCGCCCTGCTGGCCGACAAGGGTATCCCGACCGACGGCTACTACAGCAAATCGTGGGACGATCTCCCCGTCACGCCGGACATCGTCGTCACCGTGTGCGACAGCGCGGCCGGCGAGACGTGCCCGGCCTACCTCGGCCCGGCGCTGCGCACGCACTGGGGCGTCGACGATCCGAGCCACGTGTCCGGCACGGACGCCGAGATCGATGCCGCGTTCGAGCGGGCCTACGCGATCCTGCGCGCCCGCTTCGAGGCCTTCCTGGCCCTGCCGCTCGACCGCCTGGCCGGCGACCGCGCGGCCTTCAAGACGGAACTCGACCGCATCGGCGGATTGACGCCGTGATGCTGCCGGCCCTTCTGATCTTTCTCGCCACGCTCGTCCTCGTCATCTGGCAGCCGCGCGGCCTCGGCATCGGCTGGAGCGCCGCCGCCGGCGCCGCGGTCGCCCTGCTCGCGGGCGTGATCCGCGTGGACGACATTCCCGTCGTCTGGCACATCGTCTGGAACGCCACCGGCGCGTTCGTCGCCATCATCGTCATCAGCCTGCTGCTCGACCGGGCGGGATTCTTCGAATGGGCCGCGCTGCACGTCGCGCGCTGGGGAGGCGGTCACGGCCGGCGCCTGTTCGTGCTGCTCGTGCTGCTCGGCGCGGCCGTCGCCGCGCTGTTCGCGAACGACGGCGCGGCGCTGATCCTCACGCCGATCGTGATCGCGATGCTGGCCGCGCTGCGCTTCCCGCCGCGCGCCACGCTCGCGTGCGTGATGGCGGCCGGCTTCATCGCCGACACGTCCAGCCTGCCGCTCGTCGTCTCGAACCTCGTCAACATCGTGTCCGCGGATTACTTCGGCATCGGCTTCGCGCGCTACGCGGCCGTCATGGTGCCGGTCGATCTCGTCGCGGTGCTGGCCACGCTGGCCGCGCTCCTCGCCTACTTCGGCCGCGACCTGCCCGCCCGCTACGACCTCGACCAGCTCAAGCGCCCGCTTGACGCCATCCGCGACCGCGCGACGTTCATCGCCGGCTGGTACGTGCTGGCACTGCTGCTGGCCGGGTTCTTCTGGCTCGAACGCGCGGGCGTGCCGATCAGCGCGGTGGCCGCGACGGGTGCGCTCGTGCTGCTGGCCGTCGCGGCGCGCGGCCACGTCATTTCCGTACGCGCCGTGCTGCGGGGTGCGCCGTGGCAGGTCGTCGTGTTCTCGCTGGGGATGTACCTCGTGGTCTACGGCCTGCGCAACGCCGGCCTCACGGACGGCCTGGCAGCGCTGCTGGCACGCAGCGCGGCGCACGGGACATGGGGGGCCGCGCTCGGCACCGGGTTCGCGACCGCACTGCTGTCGTCCGTCATGAACAACATGCCGACCGTGCTGGTGGGCGCGCTGGCGATCGACGGCATTCCGGTCACCGGCGCCGTGCGCGAGGCGATGGTGTATGCCAACGTGATCGGCTGCGACCTCGGTCCGAAGATCACGCCCATCGGCAGCCTGGCCACCTTGTTGTGGCTGCACGTGCTGGCGGACAAGGGCATCCGCATTTCCTGGGGCCAGTACTTCCGCACCGGCATCGTGCTGACCCTGCCGATCCTGCTCGTGACGCTGGCCGCGCTGGCGCTACGCCTTTCCTGACACGGACCCATCATGGACAACCTCCCCAACATCGACTTCGAACGCCTCGACGTGCCGACACCAGCCAGGCTGGAACCCGTCGGCAGCCTCGATCATCCGCCGCGCATCCTGATGCTGTACGGCTCGCTGCGCGAGCGCTCGTTCAGCCGCTTCCTCACGTACGAGGCGGCCCGTATCCTCGAACACCTCGGCGCGGAGGTGAAAATCTTCGACCCGATGGCATTGCCGATGGTGGGCAGCGTGCCCGAGACGCATCCGAAGGTCGTCGAATTGCGCGAACTGTGCCTGTGGTCCGAGGGCCAGGTCTGGTGCAGCCCGGAACGCCACGGCGCCGTCACGGCCGTCATGAAGAACCAGATCGACTGGATTCCGCTGGAACAGGGTGCGGTGCGGCCCAGCCAGGGACGCACGCTCGCCGTGATGCAGGTCTGTGGCGGCTCGCAATCGTTCAATGTGGTGAACACGCTGCGCCTGCTGGGCCGCTGGATGCGCATGTTCACGATTCCGAACCAGTCGTCGGTGCCGATGGCGTACAAGGAATTCGACGAGGCCGGCCGCATGCGCCCGTCCGCCTACTACGACCGCGTCGTCGACGTGATGGAAGAACTCTACAAATTCACGCTGCTGCTGCGCGGCCGCACGGATTACCTGACCGACCGCTACAGCGAACGCAGCGAACGGGCGCGCAAGGCCATCGACCGGCAGATCGGCAAGCTGTAGGGCCCGCTACGTTCCCCACCGAACAGTCGACCGCCGGCCCCGTCATTACGATGGATGCATCCGCTGCATTCCAGAGAGGCCGCTATGTTCGATATGGATCTTCCCTGGTGGGAATTTGTTGCGCGGGGCGCGATGATTTACGTCGCCCTGCTCGTCATGGTGCGATTGTCCGGACGGCGCACGATCAGCCAGCTGACGCCGTTCGACCTGCTCGTCGTGATGCTGTTGTCGGAAGCCGTGTCGAACGGGCTGTCGGGCGGCGACGATTCCGTCAGCGGCGGCCTGATCATCGCGGCCACGCTGATCGTGCTGAACGCCGGCTTCGGCATGCTCGCCGCCAACAGTCACCGCATGGAAACCTTGCTGGACGGCGACTCGCTGCTCATCGGCCGCGACGGCGTATTCTTCGACAAGGTCCTGCGCCGCAACCGCGTGGGCGAGTCGGACATCCAGCAGGCCCTGCGCCAGGCCGACTGCGCGCGGCACGAGATGCAGTGCGCCTTCCTCGAAGCCGACGGCAGCATCACGATCATGAAGCGGCCGCTGGCGACGGATCCCGTGCGCACCTGATCATCAAAAGGCGTAGCCGGCGCCGAGCAGGAACACGTCCGAGTCGCGCGCGTAATTCGTGATGACGCGGCTCCAGGTGAGCTGCGCGCGCCAGCGGTCGTCGATGCGGTAACGCATGCCGATCGACGCGATCGGCGCCACGTGGTTCTCGCGCTCGGCGTGGGGATCGGTGCGGTCGAGCTGGTCGCGCATGGCGTAGGCGCCGAAGCCCATTTCCAGCACGGTCCGCTCGGTGAACGGACGCAGCAGCCACACCTGGGCCGAGACGCCCTTGCGCTCGGCCGCATCCACTTTGCCTTCATTCATCAGGATGACGCTGCCCTCGATGTTCGGCGTGAACGTGCGCCGGTACTCCAGGCCCGTCGACGTCGACGTCTCGGACTTGAAGCTGTTCACGATCGAGCGGCCCGCGAGCAACATGATGAGGTTGTCCCCGCGGTCGGCGTTTTCCAGCCGGATCGCGCGCGGCACGCTGCCCAGCTCGTAGCCCATGCCGACCATCAGCATCGAACTGTCATGCGACGCGATGCCGTGCGTGTGCGACAGGCGGGCCTCGACGTAGGCGCGCGAGTGCAGGTGGTAGATCGCGTTCACGCTCATCAGCTGGCCCCACCCGTGGTCGTTGCGGTAGTCGCCGAAGGAACCGTTGCCCGTCGTCGTGTCGAAATAATAATAAGGACCGAAACCGGCGCCGAACGTCCAGCCCCGTTCCGGGATCGCCGTGTGCACCCACAGCTGGGCGCCGAGGCCATCGCGGTGGTGGAGCTTCGGATGGCCCTCGTTCAGGTAGTCGGCGCTCACTGACGCATATTTGTGCAGGTGCTGCGTATAGCCGACGTTGACGGCGAACGAGGTATTGCCGGCATCCGTGTCGACACGCATGGCGCCGGCCAGCAGGGACGCGTCCTGGGCCAGGGCGGCGGAGGAAATAATGAGAAGCGTAAAGATGCTGTAAAGATAGCGCATGAATGGGATGAATTCGGATCAGTTGGCAATTATGCCAACCTTTCCAAATCTCAGTCGCTCGCGGGCACTATCTCAGCCGTATGGTGTGAGACCGCTCAAGTCTTCGGTGCTAAGTTTTTGGGCAGCACCCCAGGACGGGGTGCGCTTTGTTCAAAGGAGGTACTCCATGAAACGTGTTCTGTCCTTACTCGCACTGGCGGCGGCGTCGACCGCAATCGCGGTGCCCGCCGGCGCCGCGCCGGCCGACCCGAGCTACCGGGCCGTCGCCAGCGGGGCGCTGGAAAGCCCGCCCAATCCCTCGCCCGGCACCAGCCTCGTGACGATCGACCTGAATGGCGCGCAAATGTTCGTCGACATGCCGTTCCGCGACCTGGACGGCACCACCACCGACGCCCACATCCATTGCTGCACCGGCTCGGCCTTCACGGGGACGGCGTCGGTGGCCGTACCGCTCACGGATTTCCCGCTGGGTGTGCGCGCCGGCACCTACAGCAACGCCATCGCGCTGGATGACGAGATGTCCTGGGATCCCGCCTTCGTGAGCGCACACGGCGGCACGGTCCAGAGCGCCAACTCGGCCTTCCTCGACGGTATCAACGCCAACGAGGCCTACGTCAACATCCACACGAACCTGTATCCGGACGGGGAAATCCGCGGCTGGCTGGTGGCCGCACCGCCCGTGCCGGAGACGGCCGAGTGGTCGATGCTGGCCGTCGGTCTCGCCGGGTTGATGTGGATGAGCCGGAGGCGGCCGATGGTCTGAGATGGATCGATTGACGCGGGAGGAGGCGTCAATCGCCATGCAGCGCGGCCCACGCGGGCACTGCGGCCCGCCAGAATGCTTCCAGCGATCCCGCTGCGCCCACATCCAGCCCGAGAAATCCCGCCGACTGCCGCAACGCGGCCACGGCACCCGCCTCGTCACCCGGCCGCACGGCCAGCGCCCCCGTCTGCTTCGACAGCTTCTCGCCATTCTCGTTGCGCACCACCGGCACGTGCAGGTAGCGCGGCGTCGGCACGCGCAATAGCCGCTGCAGGAAGATCTGGCGCGGCGTGGAATCGAGCAGGTCGGCGCCGCGCACGACGTCCGTCACGCCCTGCTCCGCATCGTCCACGACGACGGCCAGCTGGTACGCCCAGTAGCCATCCGCGCGCTTTAAAACGAAATCGCCCGACTCGCTGGCCAGCCGCTGGGTGACGACGCCGGCCATGCGGTCCTGGAAGGTGATCACGTCCCCGCCCGCCTCCGGCACGCGCAGGCGCAGGCTGCGCGGGCTGCGGCCCGGTGCGAGGCCGTGGCGGCACGTGCCCGGATAGATGGCGGCGCCGTCGGGCGCAAAGCCGAGGCGGGAATCCGCGATCTCGCGGCGGTTGCAGCCGCACGGGTAGACGTGGCCGGCAAGACGGTCGTACGCCGCCTCGTACAAATGCTTGCGGCGGCTCTGCCACACGACCTCGCGGTCGGATTCCATGCCCAGGCGGTGCAACAGATCGAGGATCTCCTCGGCGGCGCCCGGCACGCTGCGGCCCTCGTCGATGTCTTCGATGCGGATCAGCCAGGTGCCATGGTGGGCGCGGGCATCCAGATAGCTGGCCAGCGCGGCGACCAGCGACCCCGCGTGCAGCGGGCCCGTGGGCGATGGGGCGAAGCGGCCGACGTAGCCGTCGTTGGATCGGGTGTTCATCGGCGCAACCTTAACATACGCGCCCTCGCTTGATCCATGTTGGGCAATGTTGAGAATCGTATTGAGAATGATTCGCGTTTACGTTATGCTGCGTTCCCGTCGTTATTGAAAGGCAAGCCGATGAACGCGATACCGAAACCGCTCAAACCTGTCGATCACTCCCTGGACACCGTTGCCGCCGAGCTGGCCTCGTCCGACGCCCGCCGGCGCAGCCTGCAGCGCACATTGCAGGCCCTGTTCCGCGAAGGCCTCCTGAATCGGGACCAGTTGATCACGGAGGGCGCGGTATCGTGGCTCCCGCTGTGGGCGCAACAAGGCATGCTGCGTTTCGAGGGCCTGAGCCTCGGCCGCATCGGCGATTGCCGGCTGGCCGGCGGCGTGTCGTACTACGCCACCGGGGAACGGCCGCAGCCGGTGGCGCACGCAGCGGCGCTGCTGGCCTGCGTGGCCCCGTCCCTGCCGGGCCAGGGCGCGGACCTGCAACGGCTCATCCACGAACTCGACAACAGCCTCGCCAACGACGTCCTGTGCCTGAGCTACCGCCGCGGCTGGGCGCGGACGCTGCGGGCCGAACTGGGCGCGTCCCACGATCATTTCATCGCCGCGCTGCGCCAGTCGAAGCACGCGAATCCTGCCCTGCTGCTGGAACAATGGGGCACGCTGGGCCACCCGTGGCATCCCACGTTCAAGACGAAGCTGGGCCTGTCCGCGGACGAGGTCACGGCCCTGTCGCCGGAATTCCAGCCGACGCTGTCGGTGCCGCTGGCCGCGCTCCGTGCGGACAAGGCGCGCGTGACCTTCTCGACCGGCGACGGCGATTACCTCGCGTGGTTCGGCCGGCACTTCCCGGAAGCGCTGCTGCGCTGGAAAGTGGCCCTGGCGGCGCTGGGCAAGTCGCCCTCCGACTGGCTCCCGCTGCCGCTTCACCCCTTCCAGGCCGGCAGGGTGATCCCGGAAAAATTCGCGGCCGAGATCGCGCGCGGCGACCTGCTGCTGCCGGACGACGTGGCGATGGAGTGCACGCCGACGATGTCGTTCCGCACCGTCGTCCCGGCCGGCTCGCCCACGTTGCCGCACCTGAAGCTGCCGGTCTCGCTGCGCCTGACCAGCGTGCAGCGGACCGTCTCGCCGAAGTCCGCCGTGATGGGCCCGCGCATCACGCGCCTGCTCGCGGCGGTCCTCGACGCCGAAGCGGGTTTCGGCGGCACGCTCGACATCGTGCGCGAAGACGTGGGCCTGCACTACCTCGACCCGCACGGCGACGACGATCGCGCGCGCCACCTGGCGATCCTGTACCGCGCCAATCCGATGGCCAGGGCGGACGGAGACCGCTTTCCCGTCCCCGTCGGCGCACTGTTCGCCGAATCGCCGTTCAGCGGCCGGCCGCTCGCGACGGAAGCCGTGGCGCTGGCGTACGGCGACCATGCGGCGGGCGCCGTCGCGTACTTCGAGCGCCATGCGCGCACCGTGCTGACGGCGCTGCTGTCCGCGTATCTCGTGTACGGCATCGCGTTCGAGGCGCACCAGCAGAACAGCTTCATCATGCTCGACGCGGACTACGCACCCATGCAGCTGCTGGCACGCGACTTCGGCGACCTGCGCATCCACGGTCCCACCCTGCGCGGGGCCGGCCTGGCGATCGATGCGTACCGCGCCGGCTTCACCGTGTACGACGACGACGAACCGGTGCGCGACAAGCTGCTGCACGCCGTGCTGCTGTGCCACCTGTCGGAACTGGCGCTGCTGCTGGCGCGCGCGTACGGCCATCCCGAGCACCATTTCTGGGACGCCCTGGAGCGCGAGATCGACGCCGTGTTCACGGCCGTCCGTCCCCGCGTGGACGCGGCCCGCTGGCACGCCGAACGCGCCGCGCTGCTGGAGCACGACTGGCCCGCGAAAGCGTTCCTGCGCATGCGCCTGTCCGACACGCAGGACGACGTGCACGGCACCATGCCCAATCCGCTCGCATGACCACCACGCGCCGGCTGTTCGCGCTGCAGCTCGTGGCGATGGGCGCCATGGAGATGAGCGGCCCGTTCTGGCCCCTGCACCTGCGCCGCCTGGGCGAGCTGTCGCCGCATGCGCTGGCGTGGGTCAGCGCCATCGCCTACGCGGGCCCGATGGCCATGGCGATGTGCACGACGCCGTGGTGGGGCCGGCTGGGCGACAGGGTCGGCCACAAGCCGATGCTGCTGCGCGCGCTGCTCGCGCTGGCGGCCACGCAGTGGTGGATCGCGGCGACGGACAGCGTGGCCGTCATCCTGTTCGTGCGCCTGCTGCAGGGCGCCCTCGCCGGCTACATCGCGGCGGCGCAGGCCTACGGCGCGCGGCTCGTGACGCGCGCAGCGCGCGGCGCGCTGATGGCACAGCTGCAGGTGGCGACGGCCATCGGTTCCGTGGCCGGCCCCGTCCTCGGCGGCTGGCTGTTCGACGCCTGGGGTTTCACCAGCGTGAACGTCTGGGCGGGCGCCGCATGCCTGCTGTGCGCGGCGCTGGCCGCTTGTGTCCTGCCATCCGTCGCGCCGCTTCCGTCGCAGCCCGCGCGCGCCGGTTCGCAGAAGGCGTCGTTGCCGGCTGGCGTCCAAGGCCTGCTGCTCGGCATCGTGCTGGTCCAGGCCGGGAAGATGATGCCGCAGACGTTCTTCGGCCTGTACGCCGACGAAGTCCTGCACGTATCGAACCGCGTGACGGGCCTGTGCTATGCGGGCACCGCGCTCGGCCTGTGCCTGGCCGCGCCGTTCTGGGCCCGGCGCTTCGCGCGCCTGGCCCATGCGCGCGTGCTCGCGCAGGTCGAATGGATTCTCTGGGCCTGCGTCGCCATCGTCGCGGTGCAGGCCCTCGCCACGAACATCGTTTTGTTCGTGCTGGCGCGCGTGTTGTGGGGCGCCTGCCTCGCCGCGCTGCTGCCCGTCTTTTATGGCCTGCTCTCGCGTGAAGCGGAAGACGCCCAACAGGGCCGCGTCCTCGGCGCCGGCAATGGCGCCGCCAAGGCGGGCGCGCTCGCCGGCGCCGGCGCGGGCGGGCTCGCGCTGGCGTGGGTGCCGCTGTCCGCCATGTTCTGGACCGTCGCATTGCTGTACGCGGTCGCCGCCGTCGGCATGCGCGCGATCCGTATCCGATCCACGCATTACCAACCCATCCAAACAACAACAGGGATATCATGAAACAAGCACTTCGCCCCCTCCCCTATCTCGTCGCCCTCGCCTGCAGCGTGTGGACACCGGTCCGCGCCGAAGAGCCGGCGATGCCGGAAGTCGTCATCCGCGACAAGAAGATCGACGCCGGCTCGTACGAAGTCACCGAGACGAACACCGCCACCAAGATCAACGTGCCGCTGCGCGACATTCCGCAGACCGTCAACGTGGTGCCGGCCGTCGTGCTGCACGACCAGAACGCGCTGTCGCTGCAGGACGCGCTGCAGAACGTGCCGGGCCTCTCGTTCTCGGTCGGCGACGGCCAGCGCGACCAGGTGACGATCCGCGGCTTCTCCGCCATCAGCGACCAGTTCGTGGACGGCGTGCGCGACGACGCCCTGTACTTCCGCGACCTCTCCAACATCGAGCGCGTCGAAGTGCTCAAAGGACCGGCTTCCGTGCTGTACGGGCGCGGGTCGGCCGGTGGCCTCGTCAACCGCGTGACGAAGAAGCCGCTCGAGAACGCCCTGCTCGAGGCGGGCGTCACGCTCGGCTCGCACGGACAGCGCCGCGGCGAATTCGACGTCGGTGCGACCACGGCCGACAAGGACGCGCTGTTCCGCCTGACGGGCGCCGTCGAAGACTCGACCGGTTTCCGCGACCGCTACTTCCTGCGCCGCCAGGCGCTCGCACCGTCCGCCACGTTCAAGCTGCGCCCCGGCACGACCCTGACCCTGCAGGCGGACTACCTGCACGACAAGCGCCTGGCCGACCAGGGCGTGCCCAGCTACCACGGCCGCCCCGTCGACGTGCCGGTCGAGACCTATTTCGGCGCCGCCAACGCCACCGCGCGCGCGTTCGTGCAGAGCGACGTGAAAAGCGCCACCGCGACGCTCGACCACGCGTTCACGCCCGACCTGAAACTGCACACGGTGCTGCGCGCGTACGACTACGCGCTGGACCGCAACTACACGTCGATCGGCGCGATCAAGGACGGCGCCAACCCGACCGTCGCCATCGGCCAGAGCCACCGCCTGCGCGACGAGGACGGCCGCTACCTGCAGAACGAGCTGTCGCAGACGGCCGACTGGGGCACGACGAACCACAAGCTGCTGTACGGCGTGGAACTGGGACGCCAGAACAAGCGCGAGGTGCTCCGCACGCGCAACAACGTGGCGACGTACAACCTGTTCCACCCGGTGCTCGTCGACCTGCCGGTGCTGCCGGATACCGTCACGCCCGGCGCGGACAACAAGAACCGCGTCGACATCGCGGGCCTGTACCTGCAGGATCTCGTGGCGTTGACGCCCGAGTGGAAGATCCTCGCCGGCGTGCGCTACGACCACCTGAAGCAGGACCGCGACGACCGCACGGCGAAGAACGTCGACCTGCACCGCACCGACGACACATGGTCGCCGCGTCTCGGCGCCGTGTACCAGCCGACGAGCCGCGTGGCCGTCTACGCGTCGTGGAACCGCTCGTTCCAGCCCATCTCCGATTCGTTCGTGTTCCGCGCCAACAGCGACACGTTGAAACCGACGCAGACCGTCAACAAGGAAGCGGGCGTGAAGCTCGACCTGACGGCGCGTTCGAGCCTGACGGCAGCGTTGTTCGACATGACCCAGTCGAACATCCAGGTCGCCGATCCGGCCAACACGAACTTCTCGCTGCCCGTCGGCCGCCAGCGCACGCGCGGCCTCGAACTGAGCTACATGGGCGAACTGGCGCCGGGCTGGGATGCGATCGCGGGCTATGCGAACATGCGCGGCAAGATCGAGGACTCGACGGAACTGACGTCCGCCGGCAAGCCGTTCGAGGGCAACACGGCCGCGCTCACGCCGCGCCACACGTTCAACGCGTGGATCAAGCACCGCCTGGACGGCCACTTCTGGGTCGCCGCCGGCGGCCGCGCGGAGTCGAGCCGCTACGCGTCGCCGGACGACCTGACGACCCTGCCGGGCTATGGCGTGCTGCAGCTCGGCGGGGGCTACGACAGCGGCAAGGTCGACGTCACGGTCACCGTGCGCAACGTGCTGAACCGTACGTACTTCGTGTCCGCGCACAGCGGCGCCAACGACTACAACATGCCGGGCGAGCCGCGCACGGTGCTGGTCAGCGCGCGTTACCGCTTCTAAGGACGTTTTATGGCAAACTGACGCCATGTGCGTCAACTACCGCCCCCCGCTGCCCGAACAACTCGACATGGTGCTCGGCACCCTGGTCGACCTGTACCGCGACTGGGACTGGCCCAGCGAGACGTGGAAGGATTACACGGCACCCATCGTGCGCGCGGGCGCGGGCGGGGAACGGATGCTGCAGCTGGCGAGCTACGGCATGGTCCCGCGCCGCCAAATCCCGGCGGGCGTGAAACCGTTCGACACGATGAACGCCCGCGCCGAATCGCTGGGCGAAAAGCGCTCGTTCGCCCCGGCCTGGCGCCGCGCCCAGTTGTGCGCCGTGCCGATGACCTGCTTTTATGAACCCAACTACGAAAGCGGCCGCGCCGAGCGCTTCGGCATCGGCATGCGCGACGACAGCGTGTTCTTCGTGGCGGGCCTGTGGCGCGAGTGGTCCGAGGCGGACGGCACGATCGCGGCGTCGTTCACGCAGATCACGATCAATGCGGACGACCACCCGCTGATGCGGCGCTTTCATAAACCGGACGACGAAAAGCGCGCGCTCGTCGTACTGCCGCCGAACGAGGTCGACGCCTGGCTGCACTGCCGCGATCCCGAGCTGGCGCGCAGCTTCCTGCGTCCGTATCCGGCGGAAGAGATGAAGACTTGGGCGGCCCCGAAGGCGCCTGTGGCGAAGAAGACGCCGCCTGCGGCGCCGCAAAACCTCGAGTTATTTTGATCCGAACTGCCCGGCCAGTACCCGCGCGGCGAACTCCGGTGCAAGAGGGCGGTAGTAGTAATAGCCCTGCACGAGGTCACTGCCCATCGCGCGCAACAGCGCCAGCTCGGCTTCGGTCTCCACGCCTTCCGCCACCACCTCCATGCCGAGCGCGCGGGCCAGCGTCAGGACCACCTCGACGATCTGGCGCTTGTCGTCGTGGCAATCGAGCTTGCTGACGAACGAGCGGTCGATCTTCAGCGTGTCGATCGGCAGGCGGCGCAGGTAGCTGAGCGACGAGTAGCCGGTGCCGAAATCGTCCAGGCTGACCCGCACGCCCAGCGCCTTCAATTGCGCGAACGCGGCGAGCGCGCTTTCGGCGTCAGCCATCACGGCGGTTTCGGTCAGCTCGAGCTTGAGAGTGGCGGGCGCGATGCCCGCCTCGCCCAGCGCACGCGTGACCACGCCGACGAGGCCGTCGTCCGTGAACTGGACGGCCGACACGTTCACGCTCATCGTCAGGTGCATGTCGAAGGCCTGCTGCCAGTCGCGCAACTGGCGGCACGCCTCGCCCAGCACCCATGCGCCGATCGGCTCGATCAGGCCGGTTTCTTCGACGATCGGAATGAACCGGGCCGGCGACACGAGGCCATGTACCGGATGGCGCCACCGCAGCAGGGCTTCGAAACCGCGCACCCGCCCGTCGAGCGGCGCAACGATCGGCTGGTACTCGAGGAAGAACTCCCGGCGGTCCATCGCGTAGCGCAGATCGGCTTCCATCTGGAGCCGGCTCACGGCAGCCCGCTGCATGGCCTGGTCGAACATCATCCAGCGCGCGCGCCCGGTGCGTTTGGCGTGGTACATCGCGATGTCGGCATCGCGCACGATGTCCTCGACGTTGGCGTAGCCGGTCGCGCTCAGGGTGATGCCCACGCTGGCGGTCACGAACACGCGCTGATCGGCCACGTCGAAGGGTTCGGCCAGCACGCTCATGATGCGCTCCGCGACCAGGATCGCATGTTCCGCGCTGCCGACCTGGTCGAGCAGGATCACGAATTCATCGCCGCCGAGACGCGCGACCAAATGCTCGTGCGCGAACGCGGGATCGCGCGCCACGAGGTCGTTCTGGCGCAGGCAGGCCGACAGCCGCCGGGCCGCCGCGATGATCAACTGGTCGCCCGACTGGTGTCCCAGGCCGTCGTTGATCGACTTGAAGCGGTCCAGGTCCACGAACAGCACGGCGAAATGGTCGCCCGGCTTGCGCCACGTGCGCTGCAGCAGGTGCTCGAGACGTTCCAGGAACAGCCTGCGGTTGCCCAGCTGGGTCAGCGGATCGTGCAGCGCATTGTGCATGAGCTTGTCCCGCGCGCGACAACGCTCGAACACACGGCCGAGCTGCGTGCCGACCTGGGCCATCAGGCGCAGCAGCGATTCGTCCGGCGCCTCGCACGTGCGGCTGAAAAACTTGAGGACCGCGACCACTTCGCTGGCGATCATGACCGGAAACGCAACGAGCGAAGCAAACCCCGCGCCGACGATCAGCGGCAGGCGCGGCAGCTCGACCGTGCCCGAGCCATCGGTGGCCACCCATTCCGGCCTGCCGCTCAGCGCGACCCGCCCTGGCAGCCCGACGCCGGGCGCGAACACGCCAGCCTCGGTGCGCGTTCGCAATTCCTGGACCGGACTGTCCCCGTTGCGCGCAGCCTCGTCGTACCAGATGCCGGTGGCGTTGACCCGCTCCTGCCCCTGCGGCCCGGACACCAGCCACAGGTTGCCGAGGGGCGAGCTCACATAGCGGCACATCGCCGCGAGCGCGCGTTCCATCGCGGCATGCACGTCGTCCGCCTCGTTGGCGGCTACCGCGATATTCTCCAGCAGGGCAATTTCTTGCTGACGCTGGTACAAGGCACGCAGTCCCCGCTCGGCGATCGCCTCGGCTTCACGGCGCGCGGCAGCCTCGCGCCGCACGCGCCGCTGGAGGCGGGCGATCTCCGCTTCGGCGTCCGTCTTGTCGAGTCCGTTCATGCCGGCTCGAAACGCACGTGGAACACGCAGCGGCGATCGCCGCGGTGCATGCATTCGTGCTGCTCGAGCTCGATCCGCTCGCCGAAATGCGTGGCGGCGCCATGCATGAACCCATCGGCAAGCGCACACAAACGGCGGGGGGAGTCGTAGCCGATCTTCAGCACGCCGGCGACGCTCGTATCGAAATCGAAAACCGGCGTCCGCGCACCGGGATAGAGCTTGCAGACCTCGGGATGGATGATGCTGTTCAGGCTCAGCAGGAAACTGCGCACGTTCGCATGGCTGTCGAAGATCGCCGGGTAACGCCGCGCCAGCAGCGGCATGGCCCTGCGTCCGAACCAGCGCAGCACGGTATCTTCCGGTATGTCCATGGCTTCCGCTGCCGCACGCACCAGGGCGCCAATCTCGGCGTCGTCATAACTGCCGAGGGACGTATAGGCACCTTCCACGCCTGCGGCATCGAGCAGCCGATCCCACGCGGCGTCGCCGTACGTACTGCTGACGGCCTCTTCCAACAAATTAAAGACGATCCCTTTCACTACGCTCCCGACTACTTGCTCCACGCTACGACGTATTGCAAAAATGTTTATTTGTATTGAATGATAATAGTAATGTCATCGAACTAAATCAATGCCGGAAGCGCGTCTCTACGGGATATCCACAATAAGCCGGGCGTCGAACTATCTGGCTTCGGCTGCTTTCACGACCTCGATCACCTTCTTCGCCGCCTCGTTCGGCACGGCCAACGACAGCTGGTAATGCACGATCTCGAACCCGGCCGGCGTCTTGCGGATGACGCCACTGGCCATGCAATGCCCCATGTTTTCCGTGTCGAGCAATTCGTCGAACCAGATCAGGGAACCGTCCGCCGTCGCATAGACGTTGCGGCGCGTGGGGTGAAAGACCCAGGCGGCCTGCTTCCCTTCGAAGTACTTGCGGCCCCATTCGCGGAATGCGTCGCGCTGCCACAGCTCGGTGCGGTCCGTGCCGATGTAGACGCCGTCCGGCGCCATCTTGTCGAAGTAGCGCATGCGCGCATGCGCAGCGTCGTCGTGCCAGCCGTCGACGAACGCGTTGACCTGCTGCGCGAGGGCCGGGTCGATGCCGGCGGCGTGCGCGAGGCTGGTCACGAACAGGCAGCAGGCGAGGATGAGCGATTTCATGGTCTTGAAGTCCTTGGTGGATCGAACAGGCATTGTGTAACGAAACGTGCCAGTTCAACAACTCGACCCGAACTGGTGTACATTTGTCAAGCCACCACGACGCTCTCGACACATGAAAGCCTTCGTTCTCGCTGCCTTGCTGACCGCTATCGCTTCCACCGCCTGGGCCACGGATCCGGAGACACCGCCGGCCAGCGTCCGGCCGCACCTGGACGAGGATGCCATCCGCAAGGCCGTGCGGGACACGCTGGCCGAGCGGCCGGACAACCCGCGCCTGCACGAGGCCGACACGCTGCGCGCGAACCGCTACGACATCTTCGCGCGCCAGGTCGAGGATGCCACCGTGCCGGACTGCCTGCATGCGGACGGCCTGAAGCGCCAGCCCACGTTCTTCCTGACCGGCTTGCTGGCCCTGCCGTTCGTCGCGGTGGCCAAGATCAGGGGCAAGTGCCAGTAGCGGTTATGCGCGGCGCTCGCGCGTGCGGGCAGAATCGTGGATAATTCTCGCCATGAACGATACTACCCAACTCCCACCCCTCCCCGACCGCCTGTCCATCGACCCGAAGAGCCCGCACCACAACGCGGAAGTCTTCAAGCACCCGGTCGGCATCCGTTTCAACGGCAAGGAACGCACGGACGTCGAGGAATACTGCCTGAGCGAAGGCTGGATCAAGGTCGCCGCGGGCAAGACCCTGGATCGCAAGGGCCGTCCGATGCTGATCAAGCTGAAAGGGACGGTCGAGGCTTATTACGCTGTCTGATCATTCATCGATAACGTGGAACGCAAAGGCCGCCGGGACGATCCGGCGGCCTTTTTCATGTAGCGTTATCGCTTGCTCGGGGCGGTCATTCCGTCATGCTGAGCTGCCGGCATCAACAGCGCAATATGGAAAGCCACTGTGAACGCAGTACTGTTTTTTCTTTTTCTTGCGTTCGTCGCCTGGACCGTGGTGCACTCTTGTCGTACTGCGGCCAGGGGCGACGATCTGAGCATTTTGCCGCGGGTGGAAGATGAATTCCGCGCGCTGATCGTCGACAGTGAGTTTCCGGAGCTATGTTTTGATGGCCGCACTGCCGATATCGTGGACGAGCGTCGGGAAGGGTTCACCGACAGGCAGAGCAATACCTACACCTTACTTTGTGTTCACCGATTTGCCCGCAATGCACATGGCGAGTATTTCTTCTTCATCTCCGAAGGTTCAGGCAGGCCATTCTTCAAGCATGTCACGCAAGGCAATGCCAAGATTGCACTTGGCAGGAAGTATGTCGCGCCGACACAGGTGAGCGGTTAGCGCGGCTCTTCATGGTTCACCGACCAAATACTGCGCCAGCAGGCAATCCAGCGCCTGCCGATAAGCGGCACTTAACGCATCCACCTGGGCCGTGTCGCCGCGGGCGGCAACGACCGCCAGCCCGCTGCCGTGTGTATGATCGACAAGAATGTCGCGCCAGAGCAGATGCGCCGGCGTGACGAGCTCAAGCAGCGCCGTCAGCCGGCCCGTGATTTCCCTGCTCGCCCCGGCAAAGGCCGCCGGCTCGGCAAAAATCGCGAGCGTCAGCTGCGGATGCGCGACGACGGCATCGTGATAGCGCGTCAGCAGCATCCGGATCCCTTCGACGGGGCCGCCCGCCTCGTCCACACCCTGCAGCACGTCGCCATACAATCGGTCCGACAAGGCCCGCAGCAAGCCGGCGCGGTCGGTCACATGGTGATACAGGCTCATCGGCGTCACGCCCAGCCGCGCCGCCAGCGCACGCATCGTCAACCCGGCGTCGCCATCCTCATCGAGCAGGGCCAGCGCGGCATCCAGGATGGCGTCGCGCGTGACGCCCTGCCCGCGCGCGGGACGGCCGCGCGGGCGCGTCATGGCAACACGCGATACGTGGATTGCACGAGCCCGGACGGGAAACTGCGGCTGGCGACGAGCGCCAGGTCGCGGTCGCCCGGCAGTTCGCCGAACAGCGGCCGGCCGGCACCGATCAGCACCGGCACGGTCGTGACGACCATGTCCTCGATCAGCCCCGCGCGCAGGAACGCCTGCACGACCTGGCCGCCGTCCACGTAGACCCGGCGCGCGCCGTCCTGCTCCAGTGCGCGCATGGCATCGAGCGGCGCCAAGTCCGCGAAACGCACCTTGCCGTGCAGCCGGTCGGGAACGGACGTACCGGCCAGTTGGCGCGACAGCACCAGCACGGGCCGGTCGTACGGCCACGGATCGAACGTCGCGACCTTTTCGTAACTGCCGCGCCCCATCACGATCGCGTCCTTGTCGGCAATGAAAGCGTCGTAGCCGTGGTCTTCCTGCAGGTCGTCGCGCGCGAGCAGCCAGCCGATGTCGCCGTCGGGGCGCGCGATGTAGCCGTCGAGGCTCGTTGCGATGAATACGTGTCCGGTGATCATGGCGCCTCCTTATTTATACACTGTATATTTTATACGGAGACGTAAAAAAAGCGAGCCCGCAGGCTCGCTTTCTGACAACGAAGACGTCGATCAGCGCTTGTCGATACTCGGCACGTCGCGAACGGTCGAGCCGACGAACAGCTGGCGCGGACGGCCGATCTTCTGTTCCGGATCGGCGATCATCTCGTTCCACTGGGCGATCCAGCCGATGGTACGGGCCATCGCGAAGATACCGGTGAACAGCGAGACCGGGATGCCCAGGGCCGACTGCACGATGCCCGAGTAGAAGTCGACGTTCGGGTACAGCTTGCGCGACACGAAGTATTCGTCGTTCAGGGCGATCTTTTCCAGTTCCATCGCCAGCTTGAACAGCGGGTCGTCCTGCAGGCCCAGTTCGTTCAGCACTTCGTGGCAGGTTTCGCGCATCAGCTTGGCGCGCGGGTCGAAGTTCTTGTACACGCGGTGACCGAAGCCCATCAGCTTCACGCCCGAGTTCTTGTCCTTGACCTTCTCGATGAAGGCCGGGATGTTCTCGACCGAGCCGATTTCCTTCAGCATGTTCAGTGCGGCTTCGTTCGCGCCGCCGTGTGCCGGGCCCCACAGGCAGGCGATACCGGCTGCGATACAGGCGAACGGGTTGGCGCCCGACGAACCAGCCAGACGGACGGTCGAGGTCGATGCGTTCTGCTCGTGGTCGGCGTGCAGGATCAGGATGCGGTCCAGGGCGCGGACGAGGACGTCGTTGACCTTGTACTCTTCGCACGGGTTACCGAACATCATGCGCATGAAGTTCGCGCTGTACGACAGGTCGTTGCGCGGGTACACGAACGGCTGGCCGATCGAGTATTTATAAGCCATCGCGACCAGGGTCGGCAGCTTGGCGATCAGGCGGATGGCCGAGATCTCGCGCTGCTTGGCATCGTTGATGTCCAGCGAGTCGTGGTAGAACGACGCCAGCGCGCCGACGGTACCCACCAGCACCGACATCGGGTGCGCGTCGCGGCGGAAGCCGCGGAAGAAGAATTGCATCTGCTCGTGGACCATCGTGTGCTTGGTCACGGTGCTGACGAATTTTTCCTTTTCTGCGGCGTTCGGCAGTTCGCCGTTCAGCAGCAGGTAGCAGGTCTCCAGGAAGTCGCAGTTGACGGCCAGTTGCTCGATCGGGTAGCCGCGGTACAGCAGCTCGCCCTTGTCGCCATCGATGTAGGTGATGGCCGACTGGCAGGCGGCGGTCGACATGAAGCCAGGGTCATAGGTGAACTTGCCGGTCTGGCCGTACAGCTTGCGGATGTCGATGACGTCCGGGCCGATCGTGCCTTTGTAGATCGGCATGTCTACCGATGGGCTGCCGTCCGAGAACGACAGGGTGGCTTTGGTATCAGAGATGTTCATGGCACTTCCTTCTTTGGGAGGTGGGTCTACAAGACAAAATAAAACGAAATCTTCCGGTTTCGCTCACGCTTGCCGCAGCCGCGCCACCAGGGCGCGGACATGCGGGAGGTCGACCTCGCCTTCGGGCTCGGCGCGCCCCAGCAGCAGGTCCATCAGCGGGTTATCCGCCAGGTCCAGCAGACGGGTCAGCGCATCGACTTCCTCGTCCGTCATGGTTTCTTCATGCGCATCCAGGAAGCGCGTGAGGATCAGGTCATTCTCGAGCAGGCCGCGGCGGGCACGCCAGCGCAAGCGGGCACGGTTGGCGGGGTCGGATTGATGCGTATTCACACTAGAGTCCGTTGTTGGGTCAACACTATACTCCGGCTGCCGGAAGCCGGCAGTACGGTAGTTTTACTGTTTCGTATCGATGAGGCCGGGATTAGATCGCGCGGCGTACCAGCAATTCCTTGATCTTGCCGATGGCCTTGTTCGGG
>CBIHOW010000095.1:0-19650 GCA_966211695.1 uncultured Massilia sp.
AGGGCGAGCACGAACAGGATCAGGGCGATCTTGTGCATGGTCGTGGTCATCGATGAGATCCTTATACATAACCACGTCGTCCCCGCGGAGGCGGGGACCCAAGTTTGCGTGCATCGCGATGACGCGCGCAAATTGGGCCCCTGCCTGCGCAGGGGCGACGGTGTGCCAATTTCACCTATTGTCCCACGACGGGCGCATACCCCTCAGCGCAGATGGGCGCGCAACCCCGTGACGCCGGGCGCGACGTCGTCCGCCAGCACGTGCCGGTCCGGGTAGTCGCCGCCGTTCTGCGGCCGGTAGGCCATCGGCGCATCGGTGAACAGGGTGCGCATGCGCGCCGCCAGTCCCGCCTTCGCGCGTTCGACGCCCTCGGCATCGATGCGGCCGGTGCCGTACACGGCATACGTCGGCAGTACGTCCATGCCGGGAAAGAACAAGGTGCCGTGCGTGATGGGGAACAGCAGGTCGTCGAGCGGGCCGTTGATGCCGCGCGGGCCATAGTCCTCGGCCGGCCCGCCCGTCGTCACGGACAACATGGCGCGCTTGCCCGCGAGGCCGCCCTCGCCGTAGCGGTGAAGGTTACCGGCACCCCGGTAACCGTAGGCGAGGCCGTACGCCCACACGCGCTCGATCCAGCCCTTCATGATGGCCGGCATGCCGAACCACCACAGCGGGAACTGGAAGACGACGGCATCCGCCGCCATCAGCTTGGCCTGCTCGGCGCGCACGTCGTCCGGCTGCGTGCCGGTGCCGAACGCGTGGCCGGATTCCTCCACGAACGACAGGCGCCCGGGGTTCAGCCGGTCGGGGAAATCGTGTTCGTCGTAGACGGCCTTCCAGCCCAGCGCGTACAGGTCGGACTGGATCACTTCATGGCCCTGGGCGCGCAGTTCGGCGCGCGCGGCCTGGACCATCTGCGCGGTGAGGGAGTGCGGGTCGGGGTGGGCGTGTACCAGTAAAACGGTCTTCATCTTCGTGCTCCTTGAATGGCGATGAAGGCCATTCTGGGCATGCAAACCGCGCTTGGGAATGCCAGTTGGCTTTTGGGGTAGTATCCAAAAAATGGATATCAAAAAGCTGGACTTCAACCTGCTCGTGACCCTCGACGCGCTGCTGGCCGAGCGCAGCGTGAGCCGCGCCGCGCAGCGCCTGAACCTGAGCCAGCCCGCGCTGAGCGCCCAGCTGGCGCGCCTGCGCGAGATGCTGGGCGACCCGCTGTTCGTGCCGAGCCACCGGGGCATGACGCCCACGCCGCTGGCCCTCGGCCTGCAGGCGCCGCTGGCGGCGGCCCTGGCGCAGCTGCGCGACGTGGTGACGTCGGCCCGCGCCTTCGATCCCGCGTGCGACGAGTTCACGGTCCACGTGGCGTGTTCGGACTATGTGCAATCGGCGCTGCTGCTCGACTTCACGCTGGCGCTGCGTCGCGATGCGCCCGGCCTGCGCATCGCCCTGCGTCCGGCCGATTCCACACGGCTGGAAGCGCAGATGGAAAAGGGCGACGTCGACCTCGCGGTGCTGACGCCGGAAGGCATCGCGGAGTCGCTCCGTTCGCGCCCGCTGTTCGAGGAGCGCTACGTCTTCATCGCGCGCCGTGGCCACCCGGCGCTGCGCCGCCCGCTCGATACGGCGCGCTTCTGCGAGCTGGAACACGTGATGGTCTCGCCGCGCGGCGGCAGCTTTACGTCGCCGGTCGACGAAGTGCTCGACGCGCAGGGACTGCGGCGCCGCGTCGCCGTGTCGGCGTCGACGTTCCACTCCGTGCTGGACCTGGTCGAGCGCTCCGACCTCGTCGCCCTGGTGCCGGCCCGCATGGTGGAAGGCAGGAGTGTCCGCGTGCGCGTGCTGGCACCGCCCCTGCCCGTACCCGGCTTCGCCATCCACATGGCCTGGCATGACCGCAACCATGGCGACGCGGCCCAGCGCTGGGTGCGGGAGCGGCTGGTGGCGTTTGCGCGTGAATCGTGCATCCCGTTCAGGTGATGATCGGTAATATTACCGTCACCTCCGATGCGACGATCCTCCCCCGGACCCAGACACGTTGACCAGGACCATGACGCAGCAATACCGCCTTGCCGATTTCATCCGTAGCAATATGGAAGCGATCCTGCAGGAATGGGAAGACTTCGCGCGCACCATCGAGCCGCCGGCCCTGACGATGGACGACGATGCATTGCGCGACCACGCGCGCCAGATGCTGCTCGCCTTCGCCGACGATCTCGATACCCTCCAGTCGGACGCCGAACGCGTCGCCAAGTCCAAGGGGCGGGGCAAGCGCGGCGACGGGGATACGGCGGCGGAAGCCCATGCCGAAGCCCGCTTGCTGTCCGGCTATACGGTGGCGCAACTGGTGTCCGAGTACCGGGCCCTGCGCTCGAGCGTGCTGGCGCTGTGGCGGGAGGCGGCACCGGAACAGCGGAGCACGGACCTGGGCGACATGACCCGCTTCAACGAGGCGGTCGACCAGGCCATGGCCGAATCGGTGGCGCGGTACGAGGATCTCGTCAAGCGGTCGCAGAACATGTTCCTGGCGATCCTTGGCCACGATCTGCGCAATCCGCTCGGCACGCTGGTGAGCGGGGCCGATTTCATCATGCACGCCACCGACATCCCGCCGACGTACGCCCGCATGGCGACGCGCATGTTCAGCAGTGCCAGGCGCATGGGCAGGCTCGTCGACGACCTGATCGACTTCACGCGCGCCCACCTCGCGCCGGGCATGCCGATCCAGCCCCGGCCGGGCAGCCTGGTGGACGTGTGCCGGCAGGTGGTCGACGAACTGCGCACGTTCCATCCGCAGCGGCGGATCGACCTGGACGCGCCGCCCGTGCTGGACGCCGTCTTCGACGACAGCCGCGTGGCCCAGATGCTGTCGAACCTGATCGGCAACGCGATCCAGTACGGCAGCCCGGATAGCCCGGTCCGGGTCGGCCTGGCGGCGGGCGGCAACGATATCGTCCTGACCGTGAACAACCAGGGACAGCCGATCCCGCCCGACAAGTTGTCGAGGATTTTCGAACCCCTCGTCCGCGGCGGGGCCCGCGGCGACGGCCCGGCCGAGCGCACCAGCCTCGGCATCGGCCTGTTCATCGCGCGCGAAATCGCGCATGCCCACGGCGGGCAGGTTGGCGTCGCATCGAATGCGGACGACGGCACGACCTTCACGGTGGTGCTGCCGCGGCATCCGAAACCGGGCGCTTGACGGCCGGGGGCTCAGCCCAGGCTCTCGATATACCTTTCGTCCACCTGCGCGCAATACTCCGCGCAGGCCGCGCGCACGGCGGACGCCGCCGCATGCACCGCCACCGGCGCGTTCGTGCGGCGGCTCATCGACACGATGATCGGCGGCGGCACCGGCTGCAGCGGCACTTCCACGAATTCGCCGGCCTCGAGATGGCTGCTGACGAACAGCCAGGGAATCGCGGCCACGCCGAAGCCGTTGCGGATCAGCTGGATGATGGCGGCCACGGACGGCGAGCAGGTGATGCGCGTCTGCTCCAGCGGCACCGCGCTCAGGTTGGCGAGCCGGGTGACGATGTCTTCCAGCATCCGGTGCGGCTGCGTGCCGCGGCCGAACGTCAGGATCGGGAATTGCAGCAGGCGCTGGGCGAGGCCCTCGCGCTGCGCCGACAGCAAGCCGGCGCGCGCGATCCAGCGCACCGGGTACACGGCCAGCGGCTCGGACGTGATCTCGCCGCTGTTTACGCCCTCGATGCCGACCACGAGATCGAGCTCTCCCGCCAGTAAACGTTTTTCCAGCGTCGTGCTCATGTCCACGACGAGATCGATTTCCAGCTCCGGAAAACTGGCGTTCAGCTGGCGCACGGAGTGCGCGAGCCAGCTGTGCACCACCGTCTCGATCACGCCCAGACGCAACCGGCCCCGCACCGCGCTTTCCGTGCGCGCCGCCTCGCGCAGGCGCCGCGTCGCATCCACGACGGCCTTCGCGTGGTTCAGCAGGTAGTCCGCGTTCGGCGTCAGCCGGAATTCGCGGGTGCTGCGGTCGATGAGTTCCGTCTGCAGCTCTTCCTCCAGCGCCTTGATCCGCAGCGAGATCGCCGCCGGCGTCGCATGCATGGCGCGGGCCGTCGCGCGGACGCTGCGCAACTGGGCGAGGGTGATGAGAGTCTCGAGGAAGCGGGTATTCATGGCGTAAAGAATACTTTAAGCATAACGGTAATGGGCAAAGGGGGCGTTTAGTAAAACTTAACACATGCGGTAAAAATAAGTGGCTTGGTGGAATGTAAAGATGCATTTATGCTTGTTTTATGTCATTACCCGCAGGGGAAATCCATGAGACCGATCGAGTTCCGTCACCTGGTCCGCGCAGGCGAGTTCCGCAAGCCGAGCGCCGGCGTGTGTGGCGGCTTTGCCCAGGCCAACCTCGTCATCCTGCCGCAAGCGCAGGCCCACGACTTCCTGCTTTTTTCCCAGCGTAATCCGAAGGCCTGCCCGCTGCTCGCGGTCGGCGAGCCGGGCGCGTGGCACGTGCCGGCGCTCGGTGCCGACGTCGACCTGCGCACCGACGTCCCCGGCTATTACGTGTACCGCGACGGCGCGCTGGCGGAGACGCCGGCGTCGCTGGAAGGCCTGTGGCGCGACGACCTGGTCGCGTTCGCGATCGGCTGTTCGTTCTCGTTCGAGGAAATGCTGCTGGCCGCCGGCATCCCGCTGCGCCACATCGAGCAGGACAGCAACATCGCCATGTACCGCACGAACATCCCGAACGCAGCCGCGGGGCCGTTCGGCGGGAACATGGTCGTGTCGATGCGTCCGTTGAAGGCGAAGGATGCGATCCGCGCGATCCAGATCACGAGCCGCTATCCCGCGATCCACGGCGCGCCCGTGCACCTGGGCGATCCGCGCCTGATCGGCATCGCCGACCTGGCGCGGCCCGACTACGGCGACGCCGTCGAGGTCATGGCGGACGAAGTGCCCGTGTTCTGGGCGTGCGGCGTCACGCCGCAGGAGGCGATCCGCGCCGCGCGCCTGCCGTTCGTGATCACCCATCGCCCCGGGTACATGCTGGTGACCGACATACCGAATGCTTCGCTCGCGACGCTGTAAAAAACAAACCACAACAACGGAGACGACATGAACACACAAGAACTTGCGCAGGAGCGCGTGGAGGATACGAGTCACTTCGGCTGGCTGCGCCAACTCACGAAAACGGAGCGCCGCACGTTCATCGGCTGCAAGGTCGGTTATGCGCTGGACGCGATGGACACGCAATTCCTCAGCTTCGTCATTCCCACCCTGATCGCCACCTGGGGCCTGTCGAAAGGCGACGCGGGCCTGATCGGCACCGTCACGCTGCTCACGTCGTCGCTGGGCGGCTGGCTGGCCGGCATCCTGTCGGACCGCATCGGCCGCGTGAAGACGCTGCAGCTGACGATCCTGTGGTTCGCGCTGTTCACTGTGCTGAGCGGCTTTGCCCAGACGTTCAACCAGCTGCTCGTGCTGCGCGGCCTGATGGGCTTCGGCATGGGCGGCGAATGGACGGCCGGCGCCATCCTGATGGGTGAGGTCATCCGCGCGAAGGACCGCGGCAAGGCGGTCGGCATGGTGCAGGCCGGATGGGCGCTGGGCTGGGGCGTCTCGGCATTGCTGTACGCGCTGATGTTCTCGCTGCTGCCGGCCGAACTGGCCTGGCGCTCGCTGTTCCTGCTGGGGATCCTCCCCGCCGTCTTCGTCATCTACATCCGCCGCTTCGTGGAGGAGCCGGACGTGTTCCTGGCCGAGCAGCGCCGCGGCGAGCACGCGGAAGGCGCTCGGTTCGCCGAGATCTTCTCGCCGAAGATGCTGTCGACGACCTTGCGCGCCGTGCTGCTGACGACCGGCGCGCAGGGCGGCTACTACGCGATCACGACGTGGCTGCCCACGTTCCTGAAGACGGAGCGCCACCTGACGGTGCTGGGCACCGGCGGCTATCTGGCGATGGTCATCGTGGGCTCGTACGTCGGCTACATCGTCAGCGCCTACCTGACCGACCGCCTGGGCCGCAAGCGCAACTTCATCCTGTTCGCCCTGGGCTCGCTGGCCATCGCGCTGGCCTACACCCGGTTGCCGGTGACGGACAACGTGATGCTGCTGCTGGGCTTCCCGCTCGGCTTCCTCGTCTCCGGCGTCTTCAGCGGCATGGGCGCGTTCCTCACCGAGCTGTTCCCGACCCGCATGCGCGGTTCCGGCCAGGGCTTCTGCTACAGCATGGGCCGCGCGATCGGTTCGCTGTTCCCGTTCGCGATCGGCGCCACCGGCCAGTCGCTCCCGCTGGGTCACGCCATCGGCCTGTTCGCGGCCGGCGCCTACGGCATCATGGTCGTGGCCGCGCTGACCCTGCCCGAGACCCGCGGCAAGCGCCTCGAATCCTGATCCTTTCCTGAATCCACGCACGACGATACGGGCGCCCCGGCGCGCGCCATGGCCGCGCTTCGCCCGTTACTTTGAAGAGGTAAGACCATGCACCACCAAGCAACCCATCACGACAACACGCCGCGCCAGCGCTGGCAGTTCTGGATCGACCGCGGCGGCACGTTCACCGACATCGTCGCGCGCAAGCCGGACGGCGCGCTGGTGACGGCCAAGCTGCTGTCCGAGAACCCCGAGCAGTACCGCGACGCGGCCGTCGCCGGCATCCGCCGCCTGCTCGGCATCGCGCCCGACGCCCCGATCACGCCCGACCTCGTGGAAGCCGTCAAGATGGGCACGACGGTCGCGACCAACGCCCTGCTGGAACGCAAGGGCGAGCGCACCGCGCTCCTCGTCACCAGGGGTTTCAAGGACGCGTTGCGCATCGCCTACCAGAACCGGCCGCGCCTGTTCGACCGCCATCCCGTCCTGCCGCAGCTGCTGTACGAACGCGTGGTCGAAGTCGATGAACGCGTCGGCGCGCACGGCGACGTGGTCCAGCCGCTCGATACGGCCGCCGTGCGTGCGCAGCTGCAGGACCTGCATGGCGCGGGCTTCCGCTCGGTGGCGATCGTGCTGATGCACGGCTACCGCTACCCGGACCACGAACGCGCGGTCGCCGCCATCGCCGCGGATCTCGGCTTCACGCAGGTGTCCGTGTCGCACCAGGTCAGCCCGATGATGAAACTGGTCTCGCGCGGCGACACGACGGTCGTCGACGCGTACCTGTCGCCGATCCTGCGCCGCTACGTGGACCAGGTCGCGGCCGAGATGGAAGGCGTGCGCCTGCTGTTCATGCAGAGCAATGGCGGCCTGACGGACGCGCACCGCTTCCAGGGCAAGGACTCGATCCTGTCCGGCCCCGCCGGCGGCATCGTCGGCATGGTCGGCACGGCGCGCAAGGCCGGCTTCGACAAATTGATCGGGTTCGACATGGGCGGCACGTCGACCGACGTGTCGCACTACGCGGGCGAACTGGAACGCGAATTCGAGACCCAGGTGGCCGGCGTGCGGATGCGCGCGCCGATGATGAGCATCCATACGGTAGCGGCGGGCGGCGGCTCGATCCTGCACTTCGACGGCAGCCGCCTGCGCGTCGGCCCGGACAGCGCGGGCGCCAATCCGGGCCCGGCCAGCTATCGCCGCGGCGGTCCGCTCACGGTCACCGACTGCAACGTCATGCTCGGCAAGATCCAGCCCGCGCACTTCCCGGCGGTGTTCGGCCCGCATGCGAATGAACCGCTGGACGCGGCCATCGTGCGCGAAAAATTCGCGGAGGTCGCCGCCCGCATCGAACGCGAGACGGGCCAGCGCCGTACGCCGGAAGAGGTGGCCGAAGGCTTCCTGGAAATCGCGGTCGGCAGCATGGCCAATGCCATCAAGTTCATCTCGGTGCAGCGCGGCCACGACGTGACGGAATACACGCTGGCCACGTTCGGCGGCGCCGGCGGCCAGCACGCGTGCCTGGTGGCCGACGCCCTCGGCATGACCCGCATCTTCGCCCACCCGTTCGCCGGCGTGCTGTCCGCGTACGGCATGGGCCTCGCGAGCCAGACGGCGATGCGCGAACGGACGATGGAAACGGCGCTGTCGGAAGACACGACCGGCGCACTGCGCGCCGCGCTCGATGCGTTGGCGCGGGATGCGGCCGATGAACTGCTGGCGCAGGGTATCGCGCTTGATGCCGTGCGCGTCGTCAAACGGGCGCACCTGCGCTACGAAGGCACGGATTCTGTCATCATCGTGCAGTACGACAGCGTGGCCTCGATGCAGGTGCAGTTCGAGGAAGCGTACCGCAAGCGCTATTCGTTCCTGATGCCGGACAAGGCGATCGTCGTCGAGGCGATCTCGGTGGAAGCGATCGGCGCTACCGACGCGGACAGCGCGCACACTGCCGCTCCCGCGCCGCGCGCCACGGCGCTGGCGCCGCATGAAACGGTGCGGGTGTATTCGGGCGGCCAGTGGCACGACAGCGCGCTGTACCTGCGCGCGCAGACGCGGCCCGGCGACCGCATCGCGGGGCCCGCGATCATCGTCGAGGCGAACGGCACCAACATCGTCGAACCGGGCTGGGTCGCGGAAGTCACGGCCGACGACAACCTCGTGCTCACGCGCGTGGCGCCGCGCGCGCGCCGCAAGGCCATCGGCACCGAGGCCGATCCGGTCATGCTCGAAGTCTTCAACAACCTGTTCATGAGCATTGCCGAGCAGATGGGCCTGCGCCTGCAGAACACGGCGGTGTCGGTGAACATCAAGGAGCGCCTGGATTTCTCGTGCGCGCTGTTCGACGCGGAGGGCAACCTGATCGCCAACGCGCCGCACATCCCCGTCCACCTGGGCTCGATGGGCGCGAGCATCCGCACCGTGATCGAAGCGAACCGCGGCCGCATGCGGGCGGGCGACGTCTACATGCTCAACGACCCGTACCACGGCGGCACGCACCTGCCGGACATCACCGTGATCACGCCCGTGTTCGACCGGGCGGGGGAAAACATCCTGTTCTACGTGGCGTCGCGCGGCCACCATGCGGACGTGGGCGGGATCGCGCCCGGATCGATGCCGGCGGACAGCCGCCGGGTCGAGGAAGAGGGCGTCCTGATCGACAACTTCCAGCTGGTGCGCGAGGGACGCTTCCTGGAGCGCGAGACGACGGCGCTGCTGCGGTCGGGCGACTACCCTTGCCGGAACGTGGCGCAGAACATCGCCGACCTGCAGGCGCAGGTGGCGGCGAACCAGAAGGGCGTCGACGAACTCTTGCGGATGGTGGACCAGTTCGGGCTCGACGTCGTGCAGGCCTACATGCGGCACGTGCAGGACAATGCGGAGGAAGCCGTGCGCCGCGTCGTCGGCGCGCTCAGGGACGGCAGCTACAAGTACCGCCTGGACAATGGCGCCGTCATCAAGGTGGCGATCCGTGTCGACCATGCCGCGCGCACGGCCGACATCGACTTCACCGGCACGTCGCCCCAGCTGGACAACAATTTCAACGCGCCCAGCTCGATCTGCATGGCGGCCGTGCTGTACGTGTTCCGCACGCTCGTCGACAACGACATTCCGCTCAACGCCGGCTGCCTGAAGCCGCTGAACGTGATCATCCCGGCGGGCTCGATGCTCAATCCGCGCTATCCGGCCGCCGTCGTCTCGGGCAACGTGGAGACGTCGAGCTGCATCACGAACGCCCTGTACGGTGCGCTCGGCGTGCAGGCATCGTCGCCCGGCACGATGAACAACTTCACGTTCGGGAACGCCGAGTACCAGTACTACGAGACCATCGCGGGCGGCTCGGGCGCGGGCGAGGGCTTCGACGGCACCGACGTCGTCCAGACCAACATGACGAACTCGCGCCTGACGGATCCGGAGGTGCTCGAATGGCGCTATCCGGTGCGCCTGGACAGCTACGAGATCGCGCAGGGCTCCGGTGGCCGCGGGCGCTGGCAGGGCGGCAACGGCGGCGTGCGCAGGATCCGCTTCCTGGCGCCGATGACGGCGTCGATCCTGTCCAACAACCGCATCGTCCCGCCGTTCGGCATGGCGGGCGGCGAACCGGGCCGGTGCGGCCGCAACTACGTCGAGCGCGCCGGCGGCCGGGTCGAGGAACTGGGCTTCGTGGCGACGACGGACGTGCAGCCGGGCGACGTGTTCGTCATCGAGACGCCGGGCGGCGGCGGCTATGCACCCATCAACGCATGACAATAACGAGAAAGGGACAATGATGAAGACAATCCTGTGTGCCGGCGCGCTGGCCGCGCTTTGCATGGACGCCGTTGCCGCCGACAGTGCGGTCAACGTGTATGGCCTTGTCGACGTCGCGCTGGTCCGCGAAACGGGCGGTAGCGGCGGCGACGTCACCAAGATCACGAGCGGCGTGGGCGCCGGCTCGCGGCTCGGCTTCAAGGGCCGCGAGGAACTGGGCAACGGCCTCGCCGCCATCTTCCTGCTGGAGAGCGGCTTCCAGGCCGACACGGGCGCAATGGGGCAGGGCGGGCTGCTGTTCGGGCGCCAGGCCTACGCGGGCCTGCAGGGCGGCTTCGGCACGCTGACGGCGGGCCGCCAGTACACGCCGCAATACCTGACGGTGGTGATGGCCGATCCGTTCGCGTCCGGCTACGCGGGCGATACGAAGAACCTGATGTCCCCGACCGGCAACTCGGCCAGCCGCATGGACAATTCGCTGAAATACGTGTCGCCCGTCGCCGGCGGCGTGAGCGCGGAACTGGTGTATGGCGCCGGCGAGGTGGCGGGCGATGCGTCGGCGGGCCGGCAGTTCGGCGGTGCGCTCGACTACACCGCCGGTCCGCTGCGCGTGCGCCTGGGCTACCACAACCGCAACAACGACACGGCGGCGGTCAAGGGCACGTCGAACGCGAAGAACACGGTGCTGGCCGCGGTCTACGACTTCGGCATCGTGAAGGCGCACGCCGCGTACGGCGTCGGCAAGGGCCTGAACAGTTCCCTGCTGCGCAATACGGCGAACCCGTACGGCCGGCCCGGCGTGCCGGTGGCGTCCAGCGACAGCCGCGACGTGCTGCTCGGCGCCACGATCCCGTCCGGCCCGCACACGTGGATGGTGTCGTGGATCCACAAGGACGACCGCGGCGCGCTCGACCAGGATGCGACCCAGTATGCGCTGGGCTACCGCTACGCGCTGTCGCGCCGCACCGAGCTGTATGGCGCGGTCGCGCATATCGTGAACCGGCACGGGGCCAGCTACACGGTCGGCAGCGCAATCGAAGGGGGATCGGGGAACGGGGCGGTGGATCTCGGAATACGGCACGCATTCTGATTTGCCTGACTAGCCTCAACCATTCCTCGAGACAGCCCACTAGACTTGATCAGTCTCAGTGGGCACGATGTCGATCTGCCTGGAATGCCGCCGGAGGTTAGTCATGACGATGCAATCTGCACAGTCCGCATGGATAGACTGCATGAAAGGGGGTGGCATCCTCCTGGTCGCCGCAGCGCATATCGTGCTGTATGACACCCTATACAGGGACATCATCCACATTTTTCATATGCCGCTGTTTTTCTTTATCAGCGGCTATCTTCTACACCCCAGTCTGGACAGCCACGGTTATCTTGTAAAGAAACTCAGGCATCTTGTCGTTCCCTATTGCGCCTTCTTGATTCTGCTCGGCGCACCTTCCCTGGTGAAGATGTCGATGGTCGGCGAGGGCGGCCATCAACTGCTGCAATTACTGGCGGGCGGAAAAGGGATTGGCGGCACGATGGCGGTGCTCTGGTTCGTGACATGCCTGTTCTTTACCCAGCAGCTCATGAATTTCCTTCTGGCGCGCTGGGGAAACGTTGTGGTGGCGATCATCGTCCTGGTCGGCTGGTCGATCAGCTACGTCAATCTTCGATATCCGGACTTCTGGCTTCCCCTGAATATCCATGTCGTCCCGGCGGCCATGCCCTATGTCTTCCTGGGGTATCTGTTCCAGCGCATCGCGCTGAAAGGGGAAATGGTATTGCTTGCCTGGATAGGATCATGTATCGCGGTGATCCTGGTGCTTCTCGGTGTGCACGTCGAGCAAGACATGAAGAGCAATCTCTATGGCATACCCTATCTGTCGTTTGTACTTGCTCTCTGCCTGATCCTGGCGTTCATGGATGTCAATCTGTATTTGGCCAGGATGAGGTTCATCGGGCCTGTCCTTGCCGGACTTGGCCGATACTCGATGGGAATCATGTTCCTCCACATGCCCATTGCGGTGGCCATGCGGAACTGGCTTCCCTCGTATGGCGCGACGATTCGTTTCATCGTTGCGTGCGCCTTGTCGTATGCCATCGCGCGTGCGCTGGATCGGTTTTCCCTGACCCGCTCTATTTTCCTCGGCTCGGCACGGCCGGCAGCGCCTTCCGTGCGCAAGACCGTGCCGGCGGTCACCACCTGAGCCGCGGGCAACGTTGTAGTTGACGTTGCCCGCTGCGGCTGGTAATGTGGAATCGTTTCCATCTCAAGGATCGATTTTTCGCGGGCCACCGCGGACGTCGCATGGCGTCTTCGCGTGCACGTTTTTGCATGATTTGAAATCGATTACAAAATACGATTCTGCATGATATTATCCATTCATGAATGATCTTCCCCTTGCACGCCGCGACGTCATCGCCGGCAGGCTGGCCGCCGGCCAGGCCGCCAATTCCACTGCGCTGGCCCTCGAATTCGGCGTCTCCGAAGATGCGATCCGGCGCGATTTGCGGGTGCTCGCGGCGGAGGGCCGGTGCCGGCGCGTGTATGGCGGCGCGTTGCCGATCTCTCCGGCGTCGACGCCGATGGCGACGCGCATCGACGAGGCGCGCGAACGGAAGGCGGCGCTGGCGCGGGTGGGCGCCACGCTGGTCGAACCCGGCGAACTGGTGTTCCTGGACAACGGCAGCACCAATCTCGCGCTGGTCAGGTTCCTGCCGGGCGATTACGACCTGACGGTCGCCACCAACTCCATCGGCATCGCCGCGGAAGTCGTCAAGCGGAAGGACCTGCGGCTCATCCTGCTGGGCGGCGTCGTCGACCCGCACGTCGGCGGCTGCGTCGACGCGAACGCCGTGGCCCGGCTGGCGGAGATGAACATCGACACGTGCTTCGTCGGCGCCTGTGCCGTGTCCGTGGCGGCGGGCGTCTGCGCGTTCAATCCGGCCGATGCCACGTTCAAGCGCGCGCTCCGGGCGGCCGGCCGCACCACCGTCGTCATGGCCACGACCGAAAAACTCGGCACGCGTGCCCCGCACCGTATCGCCGCGGTCAAGGACATCCATCGCTTCATCCTCGAGGGCGACGCGGCGGATACCGACGTGCAGGCCCTCGTCCACGCGGGCGCCGCGGTCCTCCAGGCCGCGCCCTTGTCCTGAGCCGCTTTGGCAGGAGTTCCCCATGCTTTCCGCTGATCGCCCGGCGACCCGCCTCGCAACGCGCCTGTTGTTCCTCGTCGCCGGTTTCGGCTATTCGTGCTGGGCGCCCCTGGTGCCGTTCGTGAAGAACCATCTCGGCATCGGCGACCATATCCTCGGCATGCTGTTCCTCTGCATCGGTTGCGGTTCCATCGTGGCGATGGCGGCGACGGGCGTGCTGACGATGCGGTTCGGCAGCAAACCCATCATCATCGGCAGCGGGTTCGGCTTCGCCGGCGCGCTCGCGCTGCTGGCCGTCGCCGACACGGTGCCCACGCTGGGGCTGGCGCTGGCCTTGTTCGGCGCGACGCTGGGGGCGCTCGATGTGGCGATGAACCTGCATGCGGTCGAAGTCGAGCGCGCGGCCGGCACGCCGCTGATGTCGGGCTTTCATGCGCACTTCAGCATCGGCGGCTTCGCCGGTTCCGCGTTCATGACGTTCCTGCTGTCGAAGCGCCTCGGGACGATGCCGAGTACCTTCCTCTGTGCCGCGCTGATGGTCGTGGCCATGGCCATCGCGGTGCCGCGGCTGCTGAACGGGCACGCGTCGAAGGAGGGGCCGCTGTTCGCGCTGCCGCGCGGGACCGTTCTCGTGATCGCCGTCCTGGCCACGATCACGTTCCTGGTCGAGGGCGCGCTGCTGGACTGGAGCGCCTTGCTCATCACCGAAAACGGCATGGTCCCGGTGGCCCAGGGCGGCGCCGGCTACATCGTGTTCTCCGTTGCGATGACGGTGTGCCGCCTGGCCGGCGACGCGATCAGCATGCGCTTCGGCGACAGGAAGACGCTCGTGGCGGGCGGCGTGATCGCGCTCGCCGGCTTCGTCGTGCTGCTCACGGCACCATCCGCGGCATTCGCGCTGGCCGGCTTCGCGTTGATCGGCGTGGGCTGCTCGAACATCGTGCCCGTGTTCTTCCGGCGGGCCTCCATGCAGGACGCGATGCCGCCCGGCCTGGCCATCGCCGCCATCAGCACGACCGCCTATGCCGGCATCCTCGCCGGTCCGGCGGGCATCGGCTTCGTCGCCAAGGCGACCGGGCTGCACACGGCCTTCTGGATGCTGGCAGGCCTGCTGGCCCTGATTCCGGTGTGCGCGACGCTCGTCACGGCGCCGGCACCCGTACGCACGCGGTCCAACTGATTCCATCAACCACAAAGGAGACACCCAGTGGCGAACGCTCTTTCGTCTGTCGGTTTCGCAGACACCAAGCGCCATTACCCCATCCTCGACGGCCTGCGCGGCGTTGCCGCCCTCATCGTCGTGGCATTCCACCTGTTCGAGGCGCACGCGGCCAGCCGGTTCGTCCAGATCATCAACCACGGCTACCTGGCGGTGGATTTCTTCTTCGTCCTGTCCGGCTTCGTCATCGGCTATGCCTACGACGACCGCTGGAAGACGATGTCGACGACCGAATTCTTCAAGCGCAGGCTGATCCGCCTGCATCCGATGATCGTCGTGGCGATGATCATCGGTGCCCTCATGTTCTACTTCCAGGCCAGTCCGATCTTCCCGCGGATCCAGGAGACGCCCGTGTGGCTGCTGCTGGTGGTCATGGTGATCGGCATGACGCTGATCCCGGTCCCGCTCTCGCTGGATATCCGCGGCTGGACCGAGATGCATCCCCTGGACGGCCCGGGCTGGTCGCTGTTCTACGAATACGTCGGCAACATCCTGTATGCGCTGTTCGTGCGCAAGTTCTCGAAGCTGGTGCTGGCCCTGTGCGTGTTCGCCGCGGGCGGCGCGCTGGTCCACTACTGCGTCACCGGGCCGACCGGCGACGTGATCGGCGGCTGGTCGCTGGATCCGGCGCAGGTGCGCATCGGGCTGACCCGGTTGCTGTATCCGTTCTTCGCGGGCCTGCTGCTGTCGCGGGTCGTCACGGTGGGCCACGTCAGGCATGCGTTCCTGCTGTGCAGCGTCATCATCGCCGTCGTACTCGCGTTGCCGCGCTTCGGCGGCGAGCGTGACCTGTGGATGAACGGCCTGTACGAATCGCTGTGCATCATCGTCGTGTTCCCGCTGGTCGTCTATCTCGGCGCGAGCGGCGAGGTCAAATCGGGGCTGTCCGCCAGGGTCTGCGGCTTCCTGGGCGCGATCTCGTATCCGATCTACATCATCCATTACCCGTTCGTGTACACGTACACCGCATGGGTGCAGGACAACAAGATCCCGGTGGCGCAGGGCTGGCCGATCGCCGTCGCGACGCTGGCCGTCTGCGTGGCGCTCGCCTGGATCTGCCTGACGTTCTACGACATCCCGGTGCGCCAGTGGCTGACGGCGAAAACCATGAAAAAGACGGGCAAGGTGGCGGTATCCCAGCCGGCCGCCTGAGCGCAATCCGGACCTGTCAACCTGGCATTCAATAAGATTAACCTTGCCAAAACCTGATGAGAATAGTACTGTATGTTTATACAGTATTTCTTCGCATCATACATGAATTGCTCAGGTTCAACATCTGCAGCGCCGGAATCGTTGCATCCGTCGCTCTGGCTTGCCTCGCAGCTGGCGCGTAGCGACACGCGCTGCATCGATACCGGCCATCCCACGCTGTCCGCCCAATTGCCGGGCGGCGGCTGGCCGACGGGCACGCTCGTCGACCTGCTGCTGCAACAGCCCGGCATCGGCGAGATGCGCCTGCTGCGTCCCGCGCTGGCGGCCGTGGCGCAGCGGCGCATCGTGCTGCTGCAACCGCCGCATCCGCCCCAGGCGCTGGCGATGGCGGCGCTCGGGGTGCCGCCTTCGCAACTGATCTGGGTGCGCGCGACCCGCACGGCGGACGCGCTGTGGGCGGCGGAACAGGTGCTGCGCAGCGGCAGTTGCGGCGCGCTGCTGTTTTGGCAGAACAACGTCCGCGCCGAAAACCTGCGCCGCCTGCACCTGGCCGCGCAGGCGGGGGAAACCCTGTTCTTCATGATGCGGCCGCTGGCAGCCGGGCAAGACGCCTCGCCGGCACCGCTGCGCCTGTCCCTGCGGCCGCAGGCGGGCGGTATCGAGATCGGTTTCGTCAAACGCCGCGGACCGCAACGCGACGCGACGCTGTTCCTTCCCTTGACCTCTTATTTGCCCAATCATCTGCCCAATCGCCATGCGTCTGTGGATCGCACTGCACCTGCCCCGGTTACCGCTGGAAGTGTTCACACCGAGCTGGTGCACTGACACCGGTAGCGTTGTGCTCGACCAGGAGCGCGTGCTCGTGGCTTCGCACTACGCGCAGGACGCCGGCGTGCGCACCGGCATGCGCCGCGGCGGCGTGCTGATGCTGCTGCCGGACGCGCGCATCCACGAGCGCGCGCAGACGCTGGAGACGGACGCGCGCCAGGCCGTGGCGCTGGCCCTGCTGCAGTACACGCCGCAGGTCGCGGAAGGGGAGGAAGCGACCTTGCTGATGGACGTGGGCGCCAGCCTGCGCCTGTTCGGCGGCATCCGCGCGCTGTGCCGGCGCGTGCACGCCAACGTGCGCGCGCTGGGCTTCACGGCTTCGCTCGCGTGCGCGCCCACCGCGCGTGGCGCGTGGCTGCTCGCGCGTGCGAACGCAGGTCGCGCCGTGCGCATGGAAGCGCTGCTGCGCCGCCTGGACCGGCTGGCCGTGCTCCTGATGCCGCCGGCGCGGCCGTACGCGGCGTGGTTCGACGGCATCGGCTGTCACACGCTGGGCGACCTGCGCCGCCTGCCGCGCCCCGGCCTGCAGCGGCGCTGCGGCCGCGAGCTGCTCGACCTCCTCGATGCCGCCTACGGCCTCGTGCCGGAACTGTACGAATGGATCGCGCCGCCCGAGACGTTCCGCGCGCGCCTGGAACTGTACGACCGCATCGACGACGCCGACCTGCTCCTGGCGGGCGCGCAATGCCTGCTGCTGCAGCTGACCGGATGGCTGTGCGCACGCCAGCTGGCGGTGGAGCGCATCACCCTGCAGCTGGAACACGAACGGGGCCGGGTCGCGCGCCCGCCGACGAGCGTCGAGATCGTGCTGGCCGAACCGACATGGCGCGACGAGCACCTCGTACGCCTGCTGAAGGAACGCCTGGGGCGGTTGACGCTGGAGGCGCCCGTGATCGGCCTCGCACTGGAAGCGCTGCAGGTGCGGCCGATGGCGCCGCCGAACGCATCGCTGTTCCCCGAACCGGGCGGCAGCGAGGACGACCGCATGCGCATGCTGGAACTGCTGGCCGCGCGCCTGGGCCCGGAAAACGTCCTGCAACCGCTGCCGCTCGCGGACTACCGCCCGGAACAGGCCAACGTCTGGGTGCCGGTGCAGCAAAAGGTCAGCGACAAGGCGCGCAACGCGCAGCTGCCGCCCGACGTATTGAGCCTGCCGCGGCCCACGTGGCTGCTGGCGCGGCCGATCGCGCTATTGATGCGCGACCATCGTCCGTTCTACGGGTCGCCATTGCGGATGGCGTCGAATCCGGAGCGTCTCGAGGCCGGCTGGTGGGATGGGCCGGAGACGCGCGACTACTTCATCGCCGAGGGGCTCGATCACACGTTGTACTGGGTGTATCGGGAGCGGATCGGGACCGATGACAATGGGCCGAAGTGGTTCCTGCACGGGTTGTTCGGGTGAGAGATACACGTCATTTGCAAGGCCGCTTGCTCCGGTCCACCATCGCGTCCACCTGCGCCTGCGTCAATACCCGGGGCATCGGCTCGTCGACGGGATTGCCGTCCGCGTCGAAGCGCAGCGGCGCGCGCGGCGGCTCGTTGGGGCAGGCCGGCACGGCGCGCGGCAGCGATGCGGCCAGCGCGAACAAGCGGTCGCGCAGCGGAACGCGCACGACGTTGGCATCGACCCACAACTCGTACATGCGCCGGCCTTCGAACCAGGACAGCAGCGAGACTGCCTTGCCCGACGCGGCTTCCATGACGACGAGCCGGGCCGGCAGGCCGTTGATGCGTTCCGGCTCGTCTTTCGGATCGCGCCAGCTGCGGGTGCCGTCGGCGGACATGTCGTGTTCGAACAGGGTCACTTGGTGCCCGTCCGGCATGCGGAAGCCGCGGTACAGGCGCGAGCGGACGTCGGTGACCGATTCGGCCCGGCCGCCCAGGCTCTCGAATTGCGCGAACGGCGTGTGCGTCAAATCGACCGGCGTGAACGCCAGCTTGCGGGTGGCCTTCGCGAGCGATCGGAACGCGATGTCGAAGCGATCGAGATCGCCTTCGCACACGCGCTCGAAGCCGTTCCTGAGCGTGTCGGCCGCATGCGTCGCCGCGTGCCGGGACCGGTCGACGCTGCACTGGTAGTCCCGCACGCCGGTGCGGACGACCGAACCGCAGGCGATGGCCACGGCGATGCCGGCCACGGCCAGCAGACCGCGCCTGGCGGGCGAGGGCGCGGGTACAGGTTTCCACAGCCGCCGACCGCCCCAGCGGCACAGCCAGGCCAGCCCGAGGATCGGGAGCGCCATCGTGGCGGTCACGCGCAGGACGTCCGGCAGCGGCGCGTGCAGCCAGGCGACGCAGAACAGCACGTACATGCCGGCCGCCAGCAGGGCCAGCGCATTGACGAGGTGGCCGGCCGACCAGAGCAGCATGCCGATGGCGCTCTTCGGTGTCATGAGGACGGCCTCCAGCGCCGCGCGACGATGTCGAAGCGCACCTCCAGTTCGTCCTGCACCGCCAGCAGCCCGGCACCCACGGAGAACGGCACGATGCCGAAATCGGTCTGCTTCAGGCGCGCCGTGCCGCTCGCGGTCACCTGCGCCGCGTCGACCTGCACCGCGGCCGGCACCTCCAGTTGGCGCGTCGTACCGTGCAGCGTGACGGCGACGCGCAGCCGTCCGTCCGCCGGCAGTTCGGCATGCAGCGCCACCACCGGATAATGCTCGGCGTCGAGCACCGGGCCGAGCATGTTCTTGCGCGTGCCCTCGACCGCTTCCGGCGACGGCGACGTGGCGATGCCCGCATCGCGCAGCAGTGGCGGTTCGTCGACGGTCAACTGGTCGACGCGGAACGAGACGTCGGCCCGGCCCATCCCGGGTGCCGCAAAGCCGGACAGCGCGTGGCTGGCCACGACATGGTCGTGCCCGAGCCGCGCCACCAGGCCGCCGCGACGTACCGTGACGGCGACCAGCGAGGCGCCCGGGTCGACCGCGTAGACGGCGGCGCCGGATGCCGCCGCAGTGCGATACGCAGCCGGATCCGTTGCCGAGGCGGGCATCGGCGGCACTGGCGGCACAGTCGGTGCCAGCGGCTGTCCGCACGCGGTCAGCAGCACCAGCAACGGCAGCAGGCGCCCCGGTGTGTTCATGCCCGCTGCCGCAGCGCCCGCTCGATCTTCTGGTCGGTCTTGAACTGGCTGAGCGCGTATACGGCCCAGATGGTGGCCGGCAGCCAGCCGATCAGGGTGACCTGCAGGATCAGGC
>CBIHOW010000096.1:0-19357 GCA_966211695.1 uncultured Massilia sp.
GCAGGCGGTAGATCTGAAGATTCTTGAACCACATAACGTTGCTTTCGGTTATCTCAGTATTGCAAAGGAACGACATTCTACACGCTGCTACGCGGCATAAGATGTCGTCGGGAATCGGTTTTTTAATGTGTTGCGCGTTCGTCAAACAGGCTCAGTTGCTCGACGGTTTCCGTATCGCTGAGGCGCACGCCGACACCCAGCAGCCGTACGGGACGGCTCGCACGCAGCCAGCCGGTCTCCATCAGGTGCCGATAAGTCCCCATGTTCGGCGCGTAGCCGACGCACTCGACCGTGGTGCGCTGGAAGTCCGCGAACTTGATCTTCACGAACAGTTTGTTGATGAATTTTTCGGCATTGTTGCGCTTGATGCGGCCGAGCAGATGCTCGTACAGGTCCGGCAACAGCGCGAGGCAGCCTTCCAGGTCGGGGACGTCGGGCGTGTACGTCTCCTCCGTGCTGATCGACTTGCGCTCGCGCACCGGATTCACCTCGCGGACATCGATGCCGCGGCACAGGTCGTACAGCCGCGCACCGAACGAGCCGAAGTGTTGCTGCAGCTTGTCCATGTTCCAGTCGCGCAGATCGCCGCACGTCTGCGCGCCGAGGCGATGCAATTTCGCGGCCGTCACCTTCCCTACGCCGAACAATTTCTTCACCGGCAGAGCAGCGACGAATGCATCGACCTCGTCCGGCCGCACGAGGAACAACCCGTCCGGCTTGTTCCAGTCGCTGGCGATCTTGGCCACGAACTTGTTCGGTGCCACGCCGGCCGACGCCGTGATGCCGACCGTCTCGAAGATGCGGCGGCGGATCTCCTGGGCGATCAGGGTCGCGCTGCCCTTGCAGTGCGGCGAGTTCGTCACGTCGAGATAGGCTTCGTCCAGCGACAGCGGCTCCACGAGGTCCGTGTAGTCGCGGTAGATGTCCATGATCTGGCGCGACGCGACCCGGTACTTTTCCATGTTCGGTGGAATGAGGATCAGGTCCGGGCACAATTTAACGGCCTGCGCCGTCGCCATCGCCGAGTGGATGCCGTAGCGGCGCGCCTCGTAGTTGCAGGTGGCGACCACGCCGCGCTGCTCGGCCCGCCCGCCGACGGCCAGCGGCCGTCCGCGCAGGGACGGGTCGTCGCGCATCTCGACGGATGCGTAAAAACAATCGCAATCGCAGTGGATGATCTTGCGGACGGGGGCGTTCACGGTGGCGGTCGCCCGCGCCGAGCGACTACTGTAATTGCATACAGTATCGCTGGGAATTAGGATTAGTGCAAGAGGGAACGCCGCCGCCGCGGGGATGCGGCGGCGGGTAGAGCGGACTTACTTGGTAACGCTGGAGTAGCTGCAGGACTTGACGACACCGTAGGCCGGGTCGCCGAACACCGAGTTCGAGCACTTGACGGAGCCGGTGAAGGTCTTCGTCACGTAGCTCGTGGCGGTGCCGTAGCGCACGTCGCGCGTGCCGGTGAACGAGCAGGTGCCGTTTTCGGTGGCACAATTGGTCCAGGTCGGGGTCGTCGTCGTCGTCGTGGTCGACGAGCCCAAGGCCGCGTTCACGGCGGCGGCCGCGTTGACGATGCCGGCGCCGCAGCCCGAGCACGCGGCCGGGAAGGCGCGCGCCGTCGACTTCAGCTTGGCGGCCACGTCATCCGGCGTCAGGTTCGGATTCGCCGCCAGCATCAGCGCGACGACACCGGCCACGTGCGGCGTCGCCATCGACGTGCCCATGTAGTACGCGTAGTTGTCCGATGCCGGCGTCGTCGTGCCCGAGTTCAGGGTCGACAGGATGCCGGCGCCGTTGTCGCCGCCCGGGGCCGCAATGGTGACGTTGGTGCCGTAGTTCGAATACGACGCCTTGCCGCCCGAACGGTTCGTCGCGGCGACGGTGATCACGCCCGCACAATTGCCCGGGTTCGAATTGATCGCATTCGTGTTCGAGTTGCCGGCCGCGACGACGACCACGGCGCCGCGCGAACGGGCGCTGTTGATCGCGTTCTGCGTCGTCGTGTCGCACGCGCCGGTGCCGCCCAGCGACAGGTTCAGCACGCGCGCCTTGTTCGCATTGGCCGGCACGCCGGTCACGGTGCCGCCCGATGCCCAGACCATGGCATCGGCGATGTCCGACGTGTAGCCGCCGCAACGGCCCAGCACGCGCGCCGGGACGATCTTCGCGTTGTAGGCGATGCCCGCGACGCCGAGGCCGTTGTTGGTCTTCGCGGCGATCGTGCCGGCCACGTGGGTGCCGTGCCAGCTCGAGTTCTGGTCCGCGGCCGGGATGCCCGTGCCGCAGCTGCCGGCCGGGGTCCAGTCGCCCGGATCGCTGGCGTCCGTGTCGCGGCCGCTGCCGTCGTTGGCGATGGTGGTCGTCGAGATGAAGTCATAGCCCTGCAGGATCTGGCCCGACAGGTCCGCGTGCGGGCGGTAGCCCGTGTCGATCACGGCCACGTTGATGCCGGCGCCGGTCGACTTGTCCCAGGCGGCGGGCGCGTTTATGCCGCCGGTGGCTTCGTACAGGTCCCACTGCTGGGTGTAGCTGGGGTCGGTCGGGGTGGCGAGCGGAACCATGATGCGGTCCGGCTCGGCGTACTCGACGTTGGCGTCGCGCGACTTCAGTTCGGCCGCGAGCTGGCGCGCCTCGTCGAGCGACATCGTGCGGTTGAGTTGCAGGACGTTCGCGCCGTTCGCCGTCGCGCGCAGGGCGCGCATCGTGGCGCCGTAGGTCTGGCCGGCGCGGTCGATCAGGGCCTGGCGCGCGCGGTCGATGCCGCGTGCGGCCACGCCGCTCTTCGACGTGTCGCCGTCACCCTTGTACTTGACGATGATGCGGTCGGTCTGGGTGACGTAGTGAGTGGTTTGCGCCACGGCCTGGCCGGCGCAACCGGCGGCAACGAGGGCCGCTGCACAAATTTTCAACAAAGAAGCGATCGTGTGGCGCTGCGTCATGCTGCATCCTTTTCAGTGAACCGAACTGAGCAGCGTAACGAAAAACGGCCCGCATGGGGCCGTTTTCGGGGTTTTTACAACAGGAAATTTTTCGTTAAGTAATTGAATTTTAACGGTTATTAGTCCTGTTATAACGCATCACCAGGTCAGCTTGAGCGTGTACTTGCCGCTGGTCGAACCGGTGCCGCCGCTGTAGTACACGACGCGCACATAGCGGGCCACCGTGGTCGAGCCCGTGTTGGACGACGTGGCGGTATCCACGGACCCCGTACCGTTCTCGCTGCGTGCCAGCAAGGTGCCCGCGCTGTTGTAGATGTACAGGTCGTAGTCCGAGCTCGAGTTCGGCGTCATCGTCGCGGTCAGGGTTTTACCGGCCGGCAACTGGACGGAGAAATAATCCGTGTCCGTCGAACTGCCCATCGCGGCATTGACCGTCGTGCCGGACGTCGTCACGCTGTTGGCCGTGCTGATCGTGTTGTTCGACTCCGTTTCCGAGATCGTCGTGCCGGTACCGCCACCCGTGCCGGCGGCCGCATCCACCGCGGCCGACGCGTCCACGATGCCCGTGCCGCAACCCGAGCAGCTGGCCGGGAACGGACGCGTGCTCGACTTCAGGCGCGACTCGACTTCGTCCGGCGTCAGGTTCGGGTTCTTGGCCAGCATCAGCGCGACGACACCCGCCACGTGCGGCGTCGCCATGGACGTGCCCATGTAGCCCGCGTAGCTGTCGGCGCCCGGCGACGTGGTGCCGGCGTTCAAGGTGGACAGGATGGCCGCGCCGCTGTCGCCGCCCGGTGCCGCGACGTCGACGACGGTGCCGTAGTTCGAATACGACGCACGGCCGCCGGAGCGGTTCGTCGCCGCCACCGTGATCACGCCCGCGCAGTTGGCCGGGTTGCTGTTGCTCGCGTTCTGAGACTCGTTGCCGGCCGCCACCACGACGACCGTGCCGCGCGAACGGGCGCTGTTGATCGCGTTCTGCGTCGTCGTGTCGCACGCACCGCCGCCGCCCAGCGACATGTTGATCACCTGGGCGCGCGCCGCGATGCTCGGCACGCCGGACACGGTGCCGCCCGATGCCCAGATGATGCCGTCGGCGATGTCGGACGTGTAGCCGCCGCACTTGCCGAGCACGCGCACCGGCACGACCTTGGCGCCGTACGCGACGCCGGCGACGCCGGTGCTGTTGTTCGTCGCCGCGGCGATGGTGCCGGCCACGTGGGTGCCGTGCCAGCTCGAGTTCGACGCGGGTTCGCCGGCGCCGCACTCGCCTGCCGTGGTCCAGTCGCCCGGGTCGCTGGCGTCGCTGTCGCGGCCGTTGCCGTCGTTCGCGATGGAGGTGTCGGAAATGAAGTCATAGCCGGCCAGGATCTGGCCCGACAGGTCGGCGTGCGGACGGTAGCCCGTATCGATCACGGCGACGCGGATACCGGAGCCGGTCGACTTGTCCCAGGCGGCCGGCACGTTCATGCCGCCGGTCGCTTCGAAGAAATCCCACTGCTGGCTGTACATCGAGTCGTTCGGCGTGAACAGCGCATGCATCATGCGGTCCGGCTCGGCGTACTCGACGGAAGCATCGCGCGCCTTCAGCTCGGCCGCCAGCTTCGCGGCATCGGCCAGCGACACCTTGCGGTCCAGCTTCAAAACGCGGGCGCCGGTCGCGATCGAATGCGATTCCTTCACCAGCATGCCGAACTGCTGGCCGGCGCGGTCGACCATGGCCTTGCGCGTGGCCGACAGCGGCGCCGCGGCACGTGCAATCGACACCTGTCCGCCCTTGGCGACGACAGGTGCGCTCTCATCCTTGTACTTGACGATGATGCGATCGGTCTGGTCCGAGACGGCCACACGCTGCGCGGCGGGTGCGGCCGGCACGTCCACGGGCACCCCCGCGCCCGCAACGCCGGCGCCGAGACCGAGGACGGCCGCGGCGCACAGTTTCAACATTGCCGGATACTTCGATTGCTGAGACTTCATGTTTATTCCTTTTTAGAAAAACACAAAAGTTGATTTTCCGCAGGCGTGATTGCCTGAGATCTAGTTGTATCAGTGTCTTTTTGGACACTGATTGTCCATCTGAAAAGCGGACATGGCAGATTAGCGCGAAAGAAATGAACGTGTAGAAAATTCACAATTGAATTCGATGCATTTACAACACATTCGGGCGCTGATAGCGCTAAAACCTAGATTCTTCGGAAAAATGTGAACTAAGCAAAAGAAGATATCGCTGCGGCAAGACCCATGAATTAACAATGTTTCGTGACTGTCAGGCGTTGCGCACACAACTAATGCATGCATATTGAGATTGATCAATTGTGCTTAGATACCGGGGTCAGACCCTAATGCCAGTCAGTTAAGCGTGAAAAACCGTCATTCCCGGCATTGCCGGAAATGACTCCCCGCGCAGGCGGGGATCCAAGCTCTGCGTCCGTAGCCCGGGAAATTGGGTTCCCGCCTGCGCGGGAACGACGAGTTTGTGGCTTAAGTGACCGGCATTAGGGTCAGACCCCGGTTTTAGGCAAAATCTCTGAAGAAAAAAAAGGCCGCGATCGCTCGCGGCCTTTTCGTCTGACGACTTGGTAAAACTTAGAAATTGCCTTTGAACTGGACACCGTAGGTGCGCGGTTCGTTGGTAAAGCCCGTCAGGTTGTTGAAGTCGATGGCACCCGTGATGCGGCGCTGGTCGAGGATGTTGCGGCCGAAAGCGGCCACTTCATACTTGCCGTCGGCCCAGATGTAGCCCAGGCGCAGGCCGCCTTCCGTCAGCGGCTTGCCCGTGAACTCTTTCGCTTCGTACAGGAAGAAGTTGATCTTCGAACGGTACGACCAGTCGGTGTAGACGTAGAACTCGCCATCGGCGACCGGCATGCTGTAGCGGGCGTTCAGGTTGACGATCCACTTCGGTGCCTGCGGCAGCGGGTTGCCATTGATGACGACGTTGCCGGCGGCGTTCAGCGGATCGGTGATCGTGCAGGCAGCGCACTTCGTCAGCGACAGGTTCGGGTCGCGGATTTCCGTGAAGTTGTACGATGCGCTGGCGCCGATGCGCAGGTCCGGCGTCACGAGGCCTTCCAGGTCGAACTCGGCGCCGCGGCCCGCCGTCTTCTTCGCGTTGATCAGCTTGGTAACGTTGGTGTTGCCGCCAACCACGGTCAGCTGCTGGTTCTTGATCTCGTAGTCGTACAGCGAGAACGCGGCACGGGCACGGCGCTCGAACAGGTCGGCCTTGATGCCGCCTTCGTACGACGTGATCGTTTCGGCGTCGGCCACGGTGATGCCCACCGGTGCGAAGGTCGAGGCCGGCGCGATGCTCGGCGCACGGAAGCCGGTCGCGATGCGTGCGTACAGGTTCACGTCACGGTTCAGCTTGTACGTGCTCGACAGGTCCCAGCTGATCTTGTCCTTGCTTTCGCCGACGCTGTTCGGGCCCACCGGGTTGAAGCCGATCGCGGTGACGGTGCGGAAGTCCTTCTTGTCGTCCGTGTAGCGGATACCGCCGCGCACCGACAGCGCGTCGTTGATGTTGTACGTCACGGAACCGAATGCAGCCCAGGCCTTGTTGTTCTGCTCGCTGGCCTGGCGCGACGTGCGGGCACCGGTGGTGCTGTTGTAGCCGTCGCTGCCGCCCGTCACGTCTTCCTTGAAGTAGTACACGCCGGCCTGCCAGTTCAGCGGGCCCGTGTTTTTCGACTCGACGCGGAATTCCTGCGAGTACTGCTTCAGGTCGTCGATGAAGCCGCCCGTCTCGGACTGGAACGGGATGAAGCCCGGACCTTGCGGCGTGCCGCCGTCGATGTCGCCGCGGCTGTAGTAGCTGCCGACCGACTCGTAGCCCGTGATCGAGTGGAAGACGACCGGACCCAGGTCCCACGTGATGCGGGCATTCGCGCCGTTCGTCTTGAGGTTCTGGAAGTTCTGGGCGTTCGTCACGATGCTGTCGAGGTCGTAGCCGTCGACGATGTCGTTCGTGCCCTTCTTGATCAGGTTCGCGCGGAACAGGCGGGCGCTGCCGTTGGTCGTGCGCTGGTGCACGTTGAACAGGGCGCTGAACGTGGTATCCGGCTTGTACAGGAATTGCACGCGTTCGGCGTGTTCGTTGTAGCCGTCCAGTTCGCCGGTCTTCTTCGTCTTCGCGACGTCGCTGTAGTTGTCGACGTAGTCGTCGCGGTGCTGGCGCAGGGTCGACACGCGCATCGCCCACTTGTCCGACAGCGGCACGTTGATCGCGCCTTCGACGTTGGCCGTGCCGTGGGTGCCGTACGACAGGTTGTAGTAACCCTCGGTCTTCTTGAGGTTCGGCTTCTCGGATTCGAATTTCACGACGCCGGCCGGGGTATTGCGGCCGAACAGCGTGCCCTGCGGGCCGCGCAGCACTTCCACGCCGGCCAGGTCGAAGATCGGATAGCCCTTCAGGATCGGGTTTTCCTGGACGATGTCGTCATAGATCAGCGACACCGGCTGCGACGCGAAGGTCGAGAAGTCCGTGTTGCCGTAGCCGCGGATATAGAAACGCGGGAACGTGCGGCCGTTCGAGGACTCAACGTTCAGGCTGGGAGTCTTGCCGGCCAGCAGGCGGATGTCTGCGCCGCCGGACACGAGCACGTCCAGCTTTTCGCCCTTGATGGCGGTGACGGACACCGGTACTTCCTTGATGTTTTCGGTACGGCGCTGTGCGGTCACCGTCACCGTCTGCAGTTCGGTCGCCTGCGCAGTCTGGGCCAGGGCCGCGCCGCCGGGTACGGCAGCGAGCGCCAGCATTGCGCCATGCGCGGCGATGACGCGCTTGTGCATCTTGGACATCTTGATCATTGAGTTTTTCCTAGCTGGGAAGAGTGAAAAAAACTGCCGCGTTGTCTCCGCCTGTCTCTCCTGCCTCGGCAAACTCGCACCTGATTGTTGATGTCTAAATATTGCCGGCATGTAAACCGGCAATTGTCGATTATGTGTATATCCTTATGCAAGTAATACGAATCGGCTTACACATCCATACAACAGTTTGTTGTATATGAGAACGTGGCGCGTCACATCCCTGTTCACTTTTTTCTGAAAAACCCTTGCAGGTTTTCGAGGGGATACGCTATGATTCGGGCCTCTTCGGACGTGATGACAAACGTCGGCAAGAAAAACCCTGAAACGGGCGCTTAGCTCAGTTGGTAGAGCGGATCCCTTACAAGGATTAGGTCGGGAGTTCGAGCCTCTCAGCGCCCACCAGTCAGTTTCAGCAAGTTTGAATTTGCAAAGTGAAGAACCGATCAGAGTAAACGGAGCGGTAGTTCAGTTGGTTAGAATACCGGCCTGTCACGCCGGGGGTCGCGGGTTCGAGCCCCGTCCGCTCCGCCAGCATCAAGAAAAAAGGTCCGATTCGTCGGACCTTTTTTCGTTTCAGACCCCCGTACTCTATCGATGGTTCACCCTTACACCCGGTTCCGGATCCGCCTCGCCCGCCACGCCGTGGCACGTCTGGCCGCGCGCCTGCGCAGCTCCGCCGAGATCGCCATGTTCGTACTGGGTCCGATGATACTCGGCCTGGTCGCCTTCGCCGCCCTGCCCGCGATGCTGGCGGCCGCCGAACCGCTGCCGCTCGCCCTTCCCCTGCTGTCCCTGCACGGCGTCGCGATGAGCCTGCCCATCGTGCTGCTGCGGCCCCGCATCGTGCCGCCGAACGTGGCCGCCTGGCTGCACCCGCTGCCCGTCCCTCCCGGCATGCTGCTGCGCGCGTCCGTCGCCGTGGCCGCCCTGCTGGCCGCGCCGCTGGCCCTGGCTTATGCGGCGTCGCTGGCGATCTGGCTGTCCCAGAATCCCGGCTGGATGTCGCCGCCGCGGGTCATCGGCGGCACCATGCTGTCCTTCCTGCTGACGCTGGCTTGCGCCACCGGCCTGCTCGTGCACGCCGCGGGCCTGCCGCGACGGGCGGAACGCGCGCCATCGGACGCCGCCTCCGTCACCCACCCGCCCTCGCCCCGCACCGGCGGGTTCTACCTGTGGCGCCAGTTGTTCTGGCTGCCCCTGTGGCGCGGCAATACCGCCGGCGCGCGCCAGTGCGCGCTGCTGGTCGGCGCCGTCGGTGCCGGTGCGTTGTGGATGCTGGGGCCGCAGGCGCTGCCGCGCGTGGCCGGCGCGATCCTGACGAGCATCCTGCAGGTGCTGCTGGCGCACGAGGCCGACCAGGCGCTGCGGAACCAGCTCGCGCGCGTGCGTGGCCTCGCGGCCGGCTGGCCGGTCGACGTCGCCGCGCTGGCCCGGCATGCCCGCGCGCTGGTGCTGCTGGGCATCGCGCTCGCGCCGGCTGCCGTCACCGCGGCCGGTGCACTGGCCGGCGCCTGGCACGGCACGGCCGGCCGCCTGTATCTGCTGCTCGCCTGGGCCATGCCGCCGCTGCTCGTGCTGACGCCTCCCTTCACGGCACGCGGCCGCATGGCGCTCGTCGCGTTCGTCATCGTGCTGCTGTGCGCCACCGGAAGCAAACTATGGAACTGACTCCCGCCGTCGACATCGAGGACCTGGCGTTTCACTTCGCGACGCGCAGCGTCTTCCTCGGCCTGAACCTGCAACTGGGCCCGGGCCTGACGTGGCTGCGCGGCCGCAACGGGCGCGGCAAGACGACCCTGCTGAAACTGCTGGGCGGCGCCCTGGCCCCGAGCCGCGGCCACATCCGCCTCGATGGCCTGGACAGCACAACGGATGCGCTCGCCTACCGGCGCCTGAGCTTTTATTGCGGCGGCGAAGCGCCGGCTCTCGATTGGCTGACGGCGCGCGAATGGCTGGAGCTGCACTTGGCGCTCTATCCCGATGCCGACCGCGCCGCACTGGACCGCCATCTCGACGCCTTCCACATCGCCGACATCGGCGCCCAGCCGGTCACGGGCCTGTCGCTGGGACAATATAAAAAGCTGCAGCTGTCATTGGCGCTCGCATTGCCGGCGCGCCTGCTGCTGGTGGACGAACCGTTTAATGGCCTGGACGTCGCCGCGGTCGGCGTACTGGAAGAAGCCCTTGCGCGCCGCGCGCGCGCGGGCACGAGTTGCATCGTGCTGACGAGCCACCTGGACCTGCGCGTCGCGCCGACCGTCACGCTCGACCTCGACGCGCAGCCGGGCGTACTTTGAACGCCGGCCGCTCAGGCCCGCCTGAGGAGAGGCCCGCCGATCTCGACACGGTTGCGGCCGCCCGTCTTGGCCGCATACAGGGCGTGGTCGGCACGCGCCAGCGCGGCCGTCAACTCCTCGTTCGGATCGATCATCACGAGCCCGATGCTGACCGTCATGCGATACGTGGCGGCGCAGGCCAGCGCCGGGGCCTCGGCGACGGCGATGCGCAGGCGCTCGGCGGCATACTGCGCACCCGCCAGCGACGTGCCCGGCATCGCCAGCGCGAACTCTTCTCCGCCCAGCCGGCCCATCACATCGTTCTCGCGCAAGGTGGCGCGCGCCGTGTCGGCAAACAGGCGCAAGGCCTGGTCGCCGCAAGCATGGCCGAAGCCGTCGTTGAGCTGTTTAAAATGATCGAGGTCGAGCATCATCAGGGCGATCGGCTTGCGCAGGCGCACCGCGGCCTGCAGGGCACGCTCGGCGCGCTCGAAAAAGGCGCGGCGGTTCAACATGTCCGTCAGGCCGTCGATCGTGGCCAGGCGCTGCATGCGCTGGTCGTCCTTCAGCTTGCACAGCAACAGGAAGCCGAAGCCGTTGACGATCATCAGCAGATAGCTGGCCAGGTACGCGAAGCCATAGACGGGATTCGCATTGAACGTGCCCATACCGCCATTGGCGACACCCATCCAGATCCAGATCGCGATGGCGAACAGGGCATCGTTGACGCCGATGATACGCTGCAGCAGCGGCGCATCGGCCTGCGGGCGCAGCAGGATCGCGGCGGCGCCGGAAGCGAACAGCGCGACGATCACGGCCACCACCTGCGTCATCTGTTCACGCGACGCCTGGACCAGCGCCGCGGCCGCCACGATGATCAGCGCCGCGACGGCAGCGGGCGCAAGAATGCGACGCCAGTTGCGGAAGCCAAAGAACACGCAGTACGACGCCAGCTCCAGCGCGACGCCGCCCACCCAGCCGAACGCGGCCAGTTCCTCCGCGATGGGCAACCCGACATGCGGCGCCACCCAGCAGCAGATCTGCGCCAGGCCGGACGACAGGCGCGCCCACATCCAGGTACGCAGGCCCGGATTGGGCGCCGCACCGCGCATATAACCCGCCATCAGCAAGGCAAACGCCGTGTTGCCGATGCCAAGCGCCAACATGAAAGTCTGGATATCGATCACTCGGTTCCTCCTGGCAGGAAGTGGTGAGATGATGCCATGTAGGTAATTAATATTTCCCAAAGGAATTATATTACACGTTTTCTAATCTACTGCACGCACGATTTGCACCAACGGTTGAGCGGTATGCACGGTGACTACGGGGTGTTGTGTCGCGTCCAATCCAATGAGCATTTGTTGCTGCGCAAGCACAATTGAATCGTTCATAATTGCCAAAGCGGCCACTCGGTTGCATCGTCCTGGAGCTTTCGTGATCTTTGGTTTCCTGAAATCGTCCACGCTGTCCCCCCGCCAGCTTCGGCTGCAGAACACACCGCTGTTCCGTTCCCTCAAACCGCTCGAAATCAAGTTCGTCGACGGCCTCATGCATGAACGGCGCTACCTGCCGGACGAGATCGTGTTCGACGAAGGCGAGGAAGGCCAGGCGCTGTACCTCGTGATGAGCGGCCGCGTGCAGATCAGCCGCAGCCACAGCCGGGGACGCCAGATCGTGGGCGAACTGAGCGCCGGCAGTTTCTTCGGCGACCTGGCCCTGCTGGACAATTCCCCGCGCAGCGCGCAGGTCCGCGCCCTCGACGCGTGCGAACTGGCCGTGTTCTTCCGGGACGACTTCCTGGCCCTGATGGAAACGGATGCCGTGATCGGCTACAAGATCTCGCTCGCCCTGGCCCGCCATATCGGCCAGCGCCTGCGCGGCTGGCTCGACGGCAATGCCCAGGTGGAGGCGCTGTGATCCACGGCGCCCTCCGCGACGAGCGCAGCGGTCCCTTCGTCTGGACCGGCATCATCGGCGTAACGTGCCTGCTGCTGGTGCTGCTCGAGCACATGCTGTGGCTGGTGCTGCCCTTCATCCTCGGCACCGTCCTGTACTACATCCTGCTGGGTCCGATGCAACGCCTGCTGCGCGCCGGGTTCACCCGCAACGTCTCGGCCACGCTCGTGTGTATCGTGTTCTATGGCGCCACTGTCCTGCTGGTGATGGCGGCGATGACCTGGACCGGCACGCCGGGCGACACGGACAGCTGGCACAAGACGGGCGCCCTGTACCTGGACGGCGGCGTCGCCTTCGTGCGCAACACGATGACGCTGCTGGAAGCCAAGTTCCCGATCCTGGCCGAGATGCATTTGACGTCGATCGTCAACAAGCGCTTCAAGGCCTACACGGACAATTTCGCCCAGCGCCACCTGACGTCGATCCTGCTGGGCGCCGCCGGCTGGCTGCCGTCGATCCTGCTGGCCCCGTTCCTCGCCTTCTTCTTCCTGCGCGACGGCCTGCGCTTCAAAAAATTCCTCGCCCGCGCCGTGCCGAACGCCTATTTCGAACGGACGTTGTTCCTGCTGCACCAGGTCGACCAGACCGCGCGCCGCTATTTCGAGGGTTTATTGAAGCTGACCGTGCTGGACACCATCGTCCTCGGCTTCGGCCTGTGGGTGATCGGCGTCTCCTCCCCGCTGCTGCTGGGCTTTATATCCGCGCTGCTGGCATGGGTGCCGTTCGTCGGCTCGGTCGTGGGCTGCATGATGGTCGTGGTCGTCGCCGCCACCGACGCGCCGAACAATCCGCTGATCGCCTACGGCGCGATCGTCGTCTTCATCCTCGCGCGCCTGCTGGACGACTTCGTCTTCATGCCGCTGACCCTGGGCCGCAGCCTGCACATCCATCCGCTCGTGACGGTGCTGATGATCTTCATCGGCGGGGCGCTGTCCGGCGTGGCCGGGTTGATGCTCGTGCTGCCGCTGCTGGGTGTCGTCATGGTCGTCGGGGAGACCATGGGGCGGCTGATGACCAATCCGCGGCTGAGGGCACGGCATCGGTATGCGCGCAGGCTGAGGGACAAGCAGGCGAGTGCCGACCTGAGCGTATAAAAAAACCGGAGCAGGCTCCGGTTTCTCGTTGGCTTATTTGCGCCCCGCCCTGGGCTTCGACTTAATGGTCGACAAAATCCCGGCCTTCGCTTTGGACGGCGGCGCCATGAACGGTGCCGGTTCGCCGCCGCGCCCTTTACGCCGGGTCGCGACCTCGATCACGCGGCCTTTCGGCGCCTCGCTGCGCGGCGCCACCGGCGGGCGGCGGTCGCCGCCACGCTGCGGGGCAACTTCCTGTTCGGAACCGGCCGGCGGCACGAGGTGACGCTCGCCGTTGCCGATCAGGTCGCCACGGCCCATGCGTTTGAGGCCCTCGCGCAGGACCGGCCAGTTCTCCGGGTCGTAGTAGCGCAGGAAGGCCTTGTGCAACTTGCGGCTCTTGCCGCTCTTCGCGGTAAGCACCTCTTCCGAATCTTCGGTGACCTTGTGCAGCGGATTCTTGGCCGTGTGGTACATCGTCGTGGCCATGGCCATCGGCGTCGGCGTGAACGTTTGCACCTGGTCGAGGTGGAAATTGTTCTTTTTGAGCCAGAGGGCCAAGTTCAACATGTCCTCGTCCGTCGAGCCCGGGTGCGCGGCGATGAAGTACGGGATCAGGTATTGCTTCTTGCCAGCTTCGCGCGAGTACTTGTCGAACAGCGCCTTGAACTCGTCATAGGCACCGATGCCCGGCTTCATCATCTTGGAGAGCGTGCCCTCTTCCGTGTGCTCCGGTGCGATCTTGAGCAGGCCGCCGACGTGGTGCGTGACCAGTTCCTTGACGTATTCCGGCGAGCGCACGGCCAGATCGTAGCGCAGGCCCGAGCCGATCAGGATCTTCTTGATGCCGGGGATCGCGCGCGCCTTGCGGTACAGCGAGATCAGCTTGCTGTGGTCCGTGCCCAGGTTCGTGCAGATGGACGGATACACGCACGACAGGCGGCGGCATGTTTCCTCGATCTTCTTGTCCTTGCACGCCAGGCGGTACATGTTCGCGGTCGGGCCGCCCAGGTCCGTGATGGTGCCGGCAAAATTCTTCGTCGTGTCGCGGATCAGTTCGATCTCGCGCAGGATCGACGGTTCCGAGCGGCTCTGGATGATGCGGCCCTCGTGTTCCGTGATCGAGCAGAACGTGCAGCCGCCGAAGCAGCCGCGCATGATGTTCACGGAGTAGCGGATCATTTCCCAGGCCGGGATGTGCGCCTTGCCATAGCTCGGGTGCGGCGCGCGCGCGTACGGCAGGTCGTAGACGCCGTCCATCTCGTCCATCGCGAGCGGCAGCGGCGGCGGGTTCAGCCAGACGTCGCGGTCGCCGTGCTGCTGCACGAGGGCGCGCGCATTGCCCGGGTTCGATTCCAGGTGGAACACGCGCGATGCGTGCGCGTACATCACCGGGTCTTCGCTGACCGTCTCGAATGATGGCAGACGGACGACGGTCTTGCGCGCTTTTTCGCGCGCGGCAGCCTGGCGCTCTTCGCGCGTCATGATGACGATCGGCTTCACCTCCGGCTCCGGCGCGGCGTTGTCGAGCGCGCACTGCTTCGGGTCTTCCAGCGCCATCGCGTACGGGTTCGGCTGCGGGTCGATGCGGCCCGGCACGTCCACGCGGGTGGAATTGTGCACGGTCCACTCTTCGTCCGGCAGCCAGCCGTGCGGCACGAGGAACGCGGTGCCGCGCAGGTCGCGGATGGACTTGATGTTCTCGCCGGCCGCGATGCGGCGGGTGACGTCGACGAGCGCGCGCTCGGCGTTGCCGAAGATGACGAGGTCGGCCTTCGATTCGAACAGCACGGAGCGGCGCACCTTGTCCGACCAGTAATCGTAGTGCGCGATGCGGCGCAGCGACGCTTCGATGGAACCGGCGATGACGGGCACGCCCGGGAACGCTTCGCGCGCGCGCTGGCAGTAGACGGTCACGGCGCGGTCCGGACGTTTATTGGGCTCGGCGTTCGGGGTGTAGGCGTCGTCGGAGCGGATCTTGCGGTCGGCCGTGTAGCGGTTGACCATCGAGTCCATGTTGCCGGCCGTGATGCCCCAGTACAGGTTCGGCTTGCCCAGTGCGCGGAACGGTTCCACGGAGGTCCAGTCCGGCTGGCTGATGATGCCGACGCGGTACCCCTGCGCTTCCAGCAGGCGGCCGACGAGGGCCATGCCGAAACTCGGATGGTCGATGTAGGCGTCGCCCGTGATCAGGATGATGTCGCACGAATCCCAGCCCAGCTTGTCCATCTCGGCACGGGACATGGGCAGGAACGGAGCCGCGGGGGCGCGGCTGGAACGCTTGGCGACGTTCGCGAAAAGATTGGCAGGGGAGTTCATTGGCCGGCATTTTACCGGAAAACGCCTGCTTAAGCTGCGGCCCCCTTTAAAAATGGCTTAATTTTCAATGGCTTGTCGTTAAATCCCCATGCTCGCGAGGATGTTGCCGAGCTCACGCAGGGCCGGTTCCAGGTGCGGATGACGGATGGCGAAGCGGGCCGTCAGCTCCTGCGTGCGCGAGGCCAGGCCGTACGTGTTCGCGTCGGGATCCTGGGCGCGCTTGTCGAGCACGTGCTTGATGTCGCCGTCGAGCTGGCGCAGCAGCATTTCCAGTTCATCGTCGACTTCGCCGGTTTCCTCGAGGCTGCGGTGCAGCGTCTTGAGGTGCGCTTTCAGGGTGTTTTCGTTTTCGGGCAGCATGGCTTTCTCACGTCATGATGTTGTGAGAAGTCTACACCCGATAAGGGCGGCCTGGCGCGCCGCCCTTGTCGTCGTGATTACTCGTCCGTCAGGCCACGGCGCTCCAGCAGCGGCTCGATCTTCGCATCACGGCCGCGGAAGTTGCGGTACATGTCCATCGCATCCATCGTGCCGCCGCGCGACAGCAGCATCTGGCGGAAGCGGTCGCCGTTCGCGCGCGTCAGGCCGCCGTGTTCCTTGAACCATTCGACGGTGTCGGCGTCCAGCTTCTCGGCCCACAGGTAGCCGTAGTAGCCGGCCGAGTAGCCGCCCGAGAACACGTGCGAGAAGTACGTCGTGCGATAACGCGGCGGGACGAGCGGGAAGTCGACGCCGGCATCGTGCAGCGCGGTCGCCTCGAAGCCCAGCACGTCGGCCGGGATCTGGTCGGCGCCCAATTGATGCCATTTCTGGTCGAGGATAGCTGCGGCCAGGTACTCGGTCGTGCGATAGCCTTCGTTGAACTTGGCCGACGCCTGGACTTTGTCCAGCAGCTCCTTCGGCATGGCCGCGCCCGTCTGGTAGTGCCTGGCGTAGTTGGCCAGCACTTCCGGCCAGGCCATCCACATCTCGTTGACCTGCGACGGGAACTCGACATAGTCGCGCGGCACGCGGGTGCCCGAGAAGCGCGGGTACTTCACGTTCGAGAACATGCCGTGCAGCGCATGGCCGAACTCGTGGAACATCGTGCGCACTTCGTCGTAGGTGAGGAGCGTCGGCTCGCCCGCGGCCGGCTTCGGGATGTTCAGGTGGTTCGCGATGACCGGATGCGTGCCCAGCAGCTTGTTCTGGCCGACATAGGCATTCATCCACGCGCCGCCGCGTTTATTGGAGCGGGCATACGGGTCGTGCAGGAAGATCGCCAGCTGCTTGCCGTCGGCATCGAACACATCGAACACGCGCACGTCCGGGTTGTACACCGGCAGGTCGTGGCGTTCCTTGAACGTGATGCCGTATTCCTTGGTGGCGGCGAAGAATACGCCGTTCACCAGCACGTTGTTGAACTCAAAATAGGGACGCAGCTGGTTCTCGTCGAATGCATAGCGTGCCTGGCGCACCTTGTCCGTGTAGTAATTCCAGTCGTAAGCGGTCGCCTGGAACTTGCCGCCGTCGGCATCGATGACCTTCTGGATCTCGGCCGCTTCCTTCTTCGCATTGCGCACGGCCGGTTTGGAGAACTCGGCCAGCAGGTTGTTGACGGCGTCCGTCGTCTTGGCGGTCTGGTCTTCCAGCATGTAGGCGGCGTGGTTCGGATAGCCCAGCAGCTTGGCGCGCTCGGCGCGTGCCTTGGCCAGGTCCAGCACGACCTGGCGGTTGTCATAATCGCCGCCGTGGCTGCCGCGGGCCAGCGACAGGGCCAGCAGTTTTTCGCGCGTCGCGCGGTTGGTCAGCACGGACAGCGGCGCCTGCTGGGTCGTGTTCACGACCGGCACCTTGAACTTGCCGTCGAGACCATCCTTTTTCGCCAGCGCGGCGGCGGCGTCGATGGCCTTGTCGGACATGCCGGCCAGCTCTTCGCGCGTGTCGACGACGAGCGCCGACGCGTTCGCTTCCTTCAGCACGTTCTGGCTGAACTGGGTCTGCAGGGCGGCGATCTTGCCGTTATAGGCTTTCAGGGTTTCCTTGTCGGCGGCGGACAGCTTGGCGCCGGCGCGGACGAAGTCGGTGTGATAACGCTCGAGCAGGTAGGCCGATTCCGGATCGAGGTGCAGCTTGGCGCGCTTGTCGTACAGCGTCTGGATGCGCTTGAACAGCTTGTCGTTCAGGCGGATCTTGTCGCTGTGGGCGGCCAGTTTGGGCGCGAGATCCTTGTCGAGCGCGTCGAGCGTGGGATTGGTGTTGGCGCCGACCAGGCTGTAGAACGCGGTCGAGACGCGGTTCAGCAGCAGGCCCGAACGCTCCATCGCGACGATCGTGTTGTCGAAGGTCGGCGCCGCCTTGTTGTTGGCGATGGCGTCGATTTCCAGCGACTGCTGGCGCATGCCTTCTTCGAACGCCGGCGCGAAGTCCTCGTTCTTGATCTTGTCGAAGGCCGGGTACTGGAACTGCAGGGTGCTCGGCTTGGCGAACGGGTTGGACGCCGGCAGCAGCGAGGCAGGGGCGGCATGGGCCAGGTTGGCGACGGCTGCGGTAACAGCGACGGCCAGGATGTGCGAACGGTTCATTCTTTGGGCTCTCCGGAGGGTTGTCGGATCCGACCGTGCTTGTGCCACGGGCCGATCTCTTCTTGCTCGTGCACTCCATAATGGAAACCGCCGGGACGAACCCGGCGGCGAAGTGCGCCCTAAGGATAGCAGGGATATTGCCGTAAGTTACATATTTACGGCCGAAAAAAAGGCATTGCGGGAGACTCAGCCCCGCTCCGATTGCTCTTCCTGTGCCACTTTTTCTTCGATGCGCCGGTCCGGAATCAGCCACACGATGGCGACGGCCGCATAGACGATGAACCCGAGCCACGCGCCGAACCACGACAAGGCCACGCCGGCCAGATACAGGACGCACGACAGCTTGCCCTTGCGATCGTTACCGATCGCCTCGGCCAGCGCCGCGTTCTTCGAGTGATTCGCCGTCAATGCCTGCACCAGGATCAGGTAGGCGATGGAGCACATGAACAGGACGAAGCCGTAGGCCGCGGTCGGCCCGTTCTCGAAGTGGTTCTCGCCCATCCACGCGGTGACGAACGGGATCAGCGACAGCCAGAACAGCAGGTGCAGATTGGCCCACAGGACGCCGCCGCTGACTTCCTTCACGGCGTGCAGCATGTGGTGGTGGTTGTTCCAGTAAATGCCCACATAGATGAAACTGAGCACGTAGCTCATGAACACCGGCCACAGCGGCAGCAGCACGCTGAAATCGGCGCCGTGCGGGACTTTGAGTTCCAGCACCATGATGGTGATGATGATGGCGATGACGCCGTCGCTGAAGGCTTCTAGCCGGTTTTTGCCCATTTACTTTTAACGATAATGACCGCGACAAGGATATTCAGAGAAGAACGAATTGATGTGGCAGTTGATCCGCATACGATATCAAGTGCTAACAAAAATAAAGAGGTATGTTTTTCTCTTCACACCACGCCTGCAATTGCTGATGCAACGTGTCCCATAGGTCCGTTGCCCATGGTGGAGCAACTTGATGCCAAGCCGTCTTTATTGGTAGGTACACGGACATGACGCCCATCGGCATGTCCAACGTGAATGTCCCAAGGGCGCAAGAGCAAAGCAGTTCCTCTTTCCACTGCGGCCTGAATTCGAACTGCACCATCGATACCTCTTCAGATCGGTGTCTCGCGAAGTCGCAATGACATGATGATAACCGCCGCCACGGGTGCCCCGCTTGAACGTCATCTCCCTGCGCAAAAAAATGGCCGCACGCGGCGGCCATGTTTGGAACGCAGGCGATTACTTCTCCGCCCGCTTCATGTAGGTATCGAAATTCTCGATGAAATCCTCGAGATTCGCTTCCATCATCTTGCGAAACTGGTCGGTGAAATACTCCAGCGCCCGTTCCTTTTCCGAGGTCATGGTCTGCGCACTGCCGGTCGTTGCCGCGACGATGAAGGCGTTGAAGCGCGCCGAGGCGTACAGCG
>CBIHOW010000097.1:0-19269 GCA_966211695.1 uncultured Massilia sp.
GCGAGCGCGGCAGGCCGCCGGCCACGTCGTTCGACTGGTGCACGCCGCCCACGTCGGAGTTCTGGTTGGACATCGAGCGCGAGCCGGCCACGTCCAGCTGCGTGTTGCCGTGCTGGGCTTCATGGCCGCCGGCGGCGCCCGGTCCCGGCATGCCGCCGCCCTGCGTCGAGCCCGATCCGCCCGATGCCGACTGGCGGTTGCGCATCGAGCCGCCCGGCGGTTGGGACGGCAGCTCGCTGCGCGGGCCGTGCATGCCGCCGCCCTGCGTGTGCGTGGAGGCCTGCAGGTTGCCGCGCGAATCGGACAGCGAGCCGCCCTGCAGGTCGGGTTGCTGGGCGCTTTGCGACGGCAGGTTGCCGCGCACGACGTCCCGGTGCATATCCCGTTGCTGGTTCAGATCTACGCCCGAGTCTTTCGGACGGTGTCCGACGGGCTGTTCCAATAAGCCGTAGGCGCCGGACTTCTGTTCCATCTGGCGCTGGTGGCTGTCCGTGATGCCTTGCACGGCGCCGGAGCCGCCGTTGACCTGGTTGTCCATCGAGCCGCCGGGGATGCCGGTGTCCTCGCCGTACTCGCGGTTGCCCACGCCGGCCTGGCCGCCCATGATGTCGCGCTGCTGGTTGCCCTGCGGTACGCCGGTACCTTGCGGATACGTGTGGTCGAGCGGCTGGCCGCGGTCGGCGCTCGCGCCCTCGGATCCGGGCGCCCATTTTTCGTTGGCGCCGTTGTTCGTCTGGTTGTTCGCTTCGCTGCGTTGGTTCGCGTCCATGGTCGTCTCCTTTCGATCTGGAACTGGGATGATGCGCGTCCAAAGGAGACTTCAGTATAGGAAGACGTTGCGGCTATATGTAGGACGATTACCGACGAGTTATTTACGACTGGAAGTAGAGTTTCGAGAGTGCATTTTCTGTCTCACATTGTCCTACAAAGTCATCTGAAATGCTCCTATAGTCTCAGCCAATCGGCATGCCTAACATGTCTTCCGACCGAGCGCTCAACGGTGCATCCGACAGCATCGGCAGGCCTGCCGCAGGACGCGGCGGTTTCAACTGCAACGAGGAGAGAACATCATGGCATCCAGCAATCAAGGCAACAAGCAAAGTGGCGGCACCAAAAACCGCGGTTTCGCATCGATGGATCCGGAGCGTCAGCGCCAGATTGCCAGCGAAGGCGGCAAGGCCGCTCACCAGAAGGGCACCGCCCACGAGTTCACCTCGGAAGAGGCACGTCGCGCAGGCAGCATGAGCCATGGCAACCGCCAGTCGGCTTCGGGCTCGTCGTCGCGCAGCTCGTCCAAGGGCAACAAGCAGTAATTGTTGCGCAAGCGGGACGGTGGCGGCGCCGTTCCCTTTGCAAGAATTCCACACGGGGAGCGGAGGCTCCCCGTTTTGCATTTCTTTAACACAATTCCTAAATGGGATGCGGTAGAATCCCCGAGCTTTCAACCACTTAGCCCATAGGAATTCGTCGTGAAATCAGCGGTCATCCGTCAAGTCAAGAGCATGTCCATGTCGTGCGACCGGGTCGGCAACCTGTTGTTGACCAAGTTTTCCGCACACGGCGCGAGCGACGTCGCCGTGTTCGTGCCGGCATCGATCGTGTTCTGGCTCCTCAAGCACCTGCCGGTCAACCAGGATCCGAACCTGCAGCCGCCGCCGCCCGGCCCGCAGATCAGCCAGTGGGACTGGGACCACCCGAACATCCCGCGCGCGTTCACCGTGCAGTGCAAGGTCTTGCCGGGCAAGATCAGCATGACGTACAACCTCGACCGCAAACCGGACCTGACCGTCGTCCTCGACCGCAGGAACGTCGAGCTGATGCGCCAGATCATGCTGGCCTACAGCAAGGACCTGATCGACCTCGACGCGTAAGAAACCTGTCCGCCGTCCAAACGTGGCCGGCGGGCGTGGGCTCGGCTATCATGCGGTCTTTGAACGTTTTTCGAGGAACCCGCCCATGCCCATCAAGATCAGCCAGCTGTTCGACTCCGGTGCGATCGACGTCGTCCAGGCCACCGATCCCCGCCAGATCGACCTCAAGCTGCGCAAGGACTCCCACGCCGACATCCACCAGTGGTTCCACTTCCGCCTGCAGGGTGCGCGCGGCCAGGCCTGCACGATCCGCTTCCTGAACGCGGGCCAGGCGACGTATCCGAAGGGTTTCGAGGGCTACCAGGTGGCGGCCAGCTACGATACCGAGAACTGGTTCCGGGTTCCGACGTCCTTCGACGGCCAGGTCATGACCGTCAACCACACCCCTGAGCTGGACAGCATTTATTACGCCTATTTCGAGCCCTACACCTGGGAGCGCCACCTGCGCCTGCTCGGTGAAGTGGCCGAGAATCCGGTCGCGCGGGTGCACGACATCGGCACGACCGTCGACGGCCGCGACATGAACCTCGTCGTGGTCGGCAATCCGAAGGCCGAGAAAAAGATCTGGGTGATCGCGCGCCAGCATCCGGGCGAGACGATGGCCGAGTGGTTCGTCGAAGGCATGATGGATGCGCTGCTCGACAATTCGAACCCGATTTCCCGCAAGCTGCTGCAGCGCGCCGTGTTCTACATCGTGCCGAACATGAACCCGGACGGTTCCGTGCGCGGCAATTTGCGCACGAACGCCGCCGGTGCCAACCTGAACCGCGAGTGGATGACGCCGTCGCTGGAACGCAGCCCGGAAGTGCTGTGCGTGAAGAACAAGATCCACGAGACGGGCGTCGACATGTTCTTCGACATCCACGGCGACGAGGCGCTGCCGTACAACTTCGTGGCGGGCAGCGAGATGCTGGAAGACTTCACGCCGGAGCGCCTGGCCGCCCAGAACGCGTTCATCGAGCGCTACATGGCCGCCAGCCCGGACTTCCAGAACGTCTATGGCTATGCCGCGAGCAAGTACAACGAGGAACTGCTGACCCTGGCCTCGAAGTACATCGGCCACACGTTCAAATGCCTGTCGCTGACGCTGGAGATGCCGTTCAAGGACAACGCCAACCTGCCCGACCCGTACGTCGGCTGGAACGGCGCGCGCAGCGCCGCGCTCGGTGCGGCGATGCTGCAGCCGATCCTGCAATCGCTGGACGACTAAGGGGTATCTCATGGGCGTCGAGATCGAACGCAAGTTCCTGCTGGCCAATGAAGGTTGGCGCGGGCAGGGCATCCCGACGCGCATGCGCCAGGGGTACCTGGTGGCCGATGCCGTCCGGACCGTGCGCGTGCGCATCGAGGGCGAGCGGGCCGTCATCACCATCAAGGGCAAGAGTACCGGGGCATCCCGCGGCGAATGGGAATACGAGATCCCCGTGGCGGATGCGACGGAACTGCTCGACGGCCTGTGCGAGCAGCCGCAGGTGGAAAAGATCCGTCACCGCATCGAGCATGCGGGCCACACGTGGGAAGTGGACGAATTCCTCGGCCTGAATGCCGGGCTCGTCGTCGCGGAGATCGAGCTGGATGCCGAGGACGAGGCGTTCGAGAAGCCGGACTGGATCGGCCAGGAAGTCACGGGCGAGAAGCGCTACTACAACTCCAGCCTGATCAGGATGCCGTATTCGCGGTGGCAGGACAAACCGTGAAGCGGCGGCTATTGCTGGCGCTGGCCGTGTGCGTGCCAGTCCTGGCGCACGCGGCGACCGTGCCGAAGCCGAAGGCGGAACCGTCCTATTTTCCGCCGGCCGGCGAGTGGGCCCGCAAGCCGCCCGCCCAGCTGGGGATCGACCCGGCGAAGCTGCGCGAGGCGGTCGCGTACGCGCAGGCGCACGAGACGGAGCGCGCCCGCGACTTTTCCGACCAGAGACAGACGTTCGGCGAGCCGCTCGGTTCGCTGCCGTCGAAGCGCGCGGCCACGAACGGCGTCGTTATCTACAAGGGTTATGTCGTGGCGGAATTCGGCGACACGCACTTCGTCGACCCGACGTATTCCGTGGCGAAGAGCATGCTGTCGACCGTGGCCGGCGTCGCCCTGCGCGACGGGAAGATCGCGAACCTCGACGCGCCCGTCGGCGCGACCGTGAAGGACGGCGGCTACGCGTCGCCCCATAATGCGGCCGTCACGTGGAAGCACCACCTGCAGCAGGAATCCGAGTGGGAAGGGAGCATGTGGGGCAAGAACGCGGACTTCGTCGGGCATGACGCGTTCGGCGCCGGCGAGCGCAAGCCCCGCATGTTCCAGCAACCGGGGACGTTCTACGAATACAACGACGTGCGCATCAACCGCTTCGCGCTGTCGCTGCTGCGCGTGTTCGGCCGGCCTGTCCCCGACGTGTTCCAGGACGAGGTGATGGACCCCATCGGCGCGTCGCACCAATGGAAGTGGGTGCCGTACACGAATAGCTACGTGGACATGAACGGCAAGCTCGTGGCGTCCGTCAGCGGCGGGACGCGCTGGGGCGGCGGCATGTGGATCGATTCATGGGACATGGCCCGCTTCGGCTATTTGTGGCTGCGCCAGGGCAACTGGAACGGCCGCCAGATTGTGCCGAAGGGCTATGTGAAGGCGGCACTGACGCCCAGTGCGCACGGCCCTGACTACGGGTATCTGTGGTGGCTGAACACGCAGGGGAAGAACCTGCCGGGGCTGCCGCCGACGGCGTTCGCGGCGCTGGGCGCCGGGAGCAACGACATCGTGATTTCTCCCGAGCATGATCTCGTGATCGTGTGGCGCTGGCATGCGGGCAATCCGGCCGAGTTCGCGAAACGCGTGATCGCGGCGTTGCCGACACGGTAACCGTCCGGCACTGCCGTTTTTTGCATTTTTAGAGGCAATTTTTTTAGCGTCAACAGGCCGGGCCGGGCGAGAATCGGCCGCATCGACCACACTGGGATGGATACACGATGCGGGACGCCCGTACGACAATGGACTTGCCGGTGGCGCCGGACACACGGCAGGCGGCGGCCCGGTATTACCGTCCCGAACTGGACGTGCTGCGCTTCGTCGCGTTCCTGTTCGTCTTCATGACGCACCGTACGGACCTGGCGCCGATCGACCAGGCACGTCATCCGTGGTTCCATGCGTTCGCGCAGATCGGCGTGTATGGCGTGCCGGTGTTTTTCTTCCTGAGCGCTTTCCTGATCACCGAATTGCTGGAACGGGAGCGGAGCGCGACCGGCACCATCGACGTGCGCGCCTTTTATGCCAGGCGCATATTGCGGATCTGGCCCCTGTATTTCCTCGTCTTTTTCGGGCTCGTCCTGCTCAATCACGTCCTGCCGGGCGCCGGCGCGGACTCGCCGGCCAAGTGGCTATCCTTCATGCTGTTTGCCGGGAACTGGTACATCACGTTCAACGGCTGGATCGAGTATCCCGTCAATCCGATGTGGAGCCTGTCCGTCGAGGAACAGTTCTACATCGTCATCCCGTTCCTCGCCTCGCTGGGGCGCCGCGCGCTCGTTGCGGTCAATGTCGCCGTGATCGCCGTCTCGTACGGCGTGATCGCCTGGTATGCCCGCGGGTTCACGACGCCGCCCAGCTTCAGCGGCCAGTGGACCAACAGCTTCGTGCATTTCCAGTTCTTCGCCGGCGGCATGCTGCTGGCGTTGGCCTTGCGCGGCCGCCGGCCCGATTGGCACGTCGCGATCCGGGCCGGCCTGTGGCTCGTCGCCATCGCCGCATGGCTGGCCGCGTCTGCGGTGTTCGGCATCAAGGCCGACTTTCCGCATGCCACCGTGATGGAAAGCCTGGCCGGCTGGAGCCTCGTGCTGGCCGGCGCGGCGCTCATGCTGATCGCGATGCTCGGCACGCCGGCGCGGTTCCTGCCCGCGCCGCTGGTCTACCTCGGGCGCATTTCTTACGGTCTTTACCTGATCCACATCTTTTTCTTCTGGCTCGTGTACGACAAGTTCAAACCGTGGCTGGCGGGCCTCGGCGACGACGTCGGCATGCTGCTCGCCCTTGCCGCGACCGTGGCCGTGGCCTCCGTGCTGTATCGGACGTTCGAAACCCCGTTCCTGCGACTGAAACGGCGTTTCACGCGGGTGCCTTCGCGCGACTGACACCCCTACATTTATCCAGTCCACATCGCGCCTGAAGTGCGCTAGCATGCCGGCGTACCCCACCACAAGGCGCCGACCATGTCCGAACACGATCCCGAACTCATCTCCGCCAGCCTCGCGCCCGATTCCGAGGCGCGCGCCGCCATCGACCTGGCCACGCGCGGCCACCAGATCTATCCCGTGCTGAGCGCGGACGACATCCGGCGCCTGCGCCGCTTCGGGACGCACCGCACGTGGCCGGACGGGGCCACCGTGTTCCGCGCCTGCGTGGATTCGCCGGGCATGGTGGTCGTGCTGGCGGGGCGGTTGTCGTGCAGCCGGACGGATGCGCTCGGCAAGCGGGTCGAGGTCGTCGAATACGGGCCGGGCCAGTTCAGCGGCGAAGTGGCGCAATTGTCCGGCCGGCCGCCGCTCGCGGACGGCGTCGCGGTGGGCGAGCTGGAAGCCCTCGTGCTGGACGCGGAATGCCTGCGCGCCGTGATCGTGGCCGAGGCCGAGCTGGGCGAGCGCCTGATGCGCGCATTTATCCTGCGCCGCGTGCAACTCATCAACAACAAGCCGGGCGGCCCTATCCTGATCGGGCCGAACGCGCACGCGGGCCTGTTCGAGCTCGAGAATTTTCTGTCGCGCAATGCCTACCCGTACACGCGGCGCGATCCGGATACGGACCCGGAAGCGGCCCAGCTCGTGCGCGAGCACTGGCGCAACGAGTCCGACTGGCCGCTCGTCGCGCTGCCGGACGGCTTCGTACTGAAGAACCCGACCCTGGCCGAAGTGGGCCGCTGCCTCGGCACCTTGCCCCGCATCGAGCGGGGGACCGTGTTCGACGTGCTGGTCGTGGGCGCCGGTCCGTCCGGCCTCGCGACGGCCGTGTACGCCGCCTCCGAAGGGCTGCGCGTGATGGTGCTGGACCAGCGTTCGTATGGCGGCCAGGCCGGGGCCAGCGCGCGCATCGAGAACTTCCTCGGCTTCCCGACCGGGATTTCCGGCCGCGCGCTCGCGGGACGCTCGTACGTGCAGGCGCTGAAATTCGGCGCCGAAGTCGCGATCCCCGCGCAAGCCACGCGCCTGCTGTGCCACGAGCGGCCCCTGAAGGTGGAAATGGATGACGGCACCTGCCTGCAGGCCAGGACCGTCGTGCTGGCGTCGGGCGCCCGCTACCGCAAGCCGGACCTGCCCAACCTGGCGCAATTCGAAGGCCGCGGCGTGTACTACTGGGCGTCGCCGGTGGAAGCGCGGCTGTGCCGCAACGAAGCCGTCATGCTCGTGGGCGGCGGCAATTCGGCCGGGCAGGCCGCCGTCTTCCTCGCGGCGCATGCGTCCGAGGTGCATATGCTGGTGCGCCGGGGGCTGGAAGCGACGATGTCGAGCTACCTGATCGAACGCATCGCGGCCACGCCCAACATCCATGTGCACACACGGCGCGAGATCGCCGCGCTGGAGGGCGACGAGAATGGCCTGACGGGCGTGCGCTGCCGCAGCATCGACGGCGGCGACGAGCGCGCGTTCGCCGTGCGCCGGCTGTTCCTGTTCATCGGCGCCGATCCGAACAGCGACTGGCTGCACGAATGCGGCGTCGAACTGGACGACAAGGGCTTCGTGCTGACGGGCGCCGAAACGCGCGCGGAACACGGCGCCCGCTCGCTCGAGACGAGCGTCGACGGCGTGTTCGCCGTGGGCGACCTGCGGGCCGGCTCGACCAAGCGCGTGGCCGCGGCGGCGGGCGAGGGCGCGGCGGCCGTGTCGCAGATCCACGGCTACCTGGCGTCGCTGGCCGGGCGCTGACCCATGACGCATGGGGAGGGATACGGTTAAGTTGAACGTTCTAGATGACAGCAGGCATAATGCGCCGGCAAGCGGCCGTCCGTCCTACGGCCCAGTCCGAGGAACGCAATGGCCTTTTCCGTACTGTCATCATCCAGCATGCGCGCAGTCTGCGCCGCCGCGGTCTTGCTATGCCCACTCATCGCCCATGGCAACGACACGCAGGCACGCCGCCTGCGCGAGGTGGGCGCCATGGCCCGCTTCGTGCCGGACGAGGCGTCGCGCCGCCTGCGCGCGATGGAATGGGAAATGGCCACCGCGCCGGCATCGCTGCGGACCGATTTCCTGTACCACTACAGCACCGCCGAGCGCGGCATCGGCGACCTGACGCATGCCCTGACCCTGGCGGACCAGCTCGTCACGTATGGCCGCCGCAACCATGACAACGTCGCCCTGGCGAAGGGTCTGATCGAACGCGCCAACACCCTGTACGCGCGCGAAGAGCTGGCCGCGTCGCACGCCACGGCGTTCGAGGCGGAACGGGTCGCCCTGACGACCGATGACCTTCCGACCAAGGTGCTGGCGACTATTGCCGCCGGGCAATCGTTCCAGGAGGAGGGCAATTACCCGGAGGCGCTGGCGAAACTGCATGCCGCCGTCGACATGGCACGCCACGTCAAGGACGACGCCGCACCGCTGGCCAGTGCGCTCCATACGCTGGTGCAGCTGTACCTGAACACGGGCGACTTCGACAAGGGGTGGGAGGCGCAGCGGGAAGCGCTGGCCGTGGCCAGGCGGATGGCATCCCCGGGCTATATCGCGACGGCGCTGGGCGACGAGTACGCGCTGGCCGTCGAGCAGAAAGCGTTCGCGCGGGCACGGCACGCGCTGTTCGAGGAGCTCGCCCTCGAACGCAGCATCGGCGCACGCCAGATGGTGGCGACCACGCTGGTCAACCTGTCGGATTGCTACCTGAAGGAGGGCCGGTTCCACGAGGCCCAGACCTATGCCGCGCAGGCGCTGGATGCCGCCGTCGACGCCAGGAACAACAACGACGTCGCCACCGCCCGCGTCAACCTGGGCCAGGCGCTGCTCGGACAAGGGCAGCTGGCCGAGGGCAAGCGGCAGTTCGAGGCGGGCCTGGCCACCTATGAAAAACAGGGCGACAAGCCGGAACTGCTGGCGGTGCTGCGCGAATACGGGAACGCACTGGAGCACGCCGGCGACTACAAGGGCGCCGTCGACGCGTACAACCGCGAGCGCAAGCTGTCGAGCGAGATCTTTGCCGAGCAGCGCCAGAAGGCGTTGATGGAGCTGCAGCAGAAATACGAGGCCGAGAAGAAGCAGCGCCGGATCGACGCGCTGCACCAGGAGAACCGGGCCGCGAAAGCGGAGCTGGACAATCGCCGCCTGCAGCAGCGGATCTGGTGGCTGCTCGCCATCGTCTTCGCGCTGGCCGCGGTGGCCGTCGGCCTGCTGTACCGGAAGGTCCGCCGCGCCAACGCCGAGCTGGAAGAGAAGAACGAGCAATTGAAGCAGCAGAGTTCGCTCGATCCGCTCACGCTGCTGTACAACCGCCGCCACTTCCAGGAATTCATGGGCCGGACCGGCAACGAGCGGCGCACGGGCGGCGACGGGACCGTGGGGGCCCTGTTCGTGCTCGACGTCGACCGGTTCAAGGACATCAACGACACGCTGGGCCATGCGACCGGCGACGCGGTGCTGAAGACGGTCGCGCACAACCTGCGCCAGGCATTGCGCGACACGGACATGATCGTGCGCTGGGGCGGCGAGGAATTCCTCGCGTTCGTGCCGGCGGTCGCGCGCGACGGCCTGGACGAGGTGGCGCTGCGCATCCTGCACGGCATCTCCTCGCATGCCGCCGAGCACCGGGGCGTGGTCATTCCGGTCAGCGTGTCCGTGGGGTTCGCGCCGCTTCCGTTGTCGCTCGGCGGTACGGCCCTGACGTGGGAACAGGTCGTGAACCTCGCGGACATGGCCTTGTACCGGGCCAAGGCGCGTGGCCGCAACTGCGCGTGCGGCGTGCTCGGCTTCCCTGCCGGCGCCCCGGCGCCGCTGGAGACGATCGAAAGGGACCTGGAAGAGGCCTGGCGCCAGGGATGGGTCGACCTGTCCGTGGTGCCGGGCGACGTCGAGTACGTCACGCCGGTGCGGTCGCGCGCGTGACGTGGGCAGTCAATCCCCGGGCAGGTCGCGCTCGAGTTCGGCCACCTGCGCCAGCCAGCGCGCGACGACGTCCAGTTCGTCCGGCGTGAACCCGGCCGTCAGGCGCGCGTTCAGGTCCTGCAACACGGCGTGGGCCTGGCGGCTCGCATCCTGCCCCTGCGGGCTCAAGCGCACGCGCGTGACGCGCCCGTCCGCGTCGTCACCCACCCGCTCGATCAGGTTCGCCGCCTGCATCCGCTTGGACAGGTTCGTGACGGCGGCCGGCGCCACCTGCAAACCCTTCGCGATGTCGCCGACCGTGGCGGGTTCTCCCCGCGACGCGAGCAGGAACAGCAGGCCCGCCTGGGCCGAGCTGATGCCGTCCCACGCTTGCGGACGCGTCTCGATCCAGCGCTGCAGCACCTTTTGCGCGCGGTTCAGCAGGAAGACGAAGCGGGGCGGCTTCTTGGCGGCCGTCATCGTGCGTGTTCCTTCACGGGGCAGTGCGCCAGCAGCCAATCGGCCACCTGCGGCCACAGTGTGTGCGCGCATTGGCGGCGGAAGAAGCCCATGTGGCCGATGGCGGGCAGGCCCACGTCGCGCGGGGCGACCTGGCGTCGCTCCACGCGCGCGTTGACGAGCGGCTGCACGAGGATGCCGATCGCGCGCGGGTTGGCCCACGGATCGTCGTCGAAGCCGAGCACGAGCAGCGGCACTTGCACCCGCGCCATGCGCCGGCGCGCATCCATTTTTGGATCGTCGAGGAAATAGCCGGGCAGCGTCGTCCAGCCGCTCCATTGCAGCATCACCGTGCGCGGCAAGTCTTCGCCGAGGCCGATACGGCGGCCCGGCATGTAGCCGAGCACGCTGTACAGGACGGGCGCGAGCAGCCGCATCACGCACCACACGCGGGCCCGCTCGACGGCGCCGCGGACCGTGCGCGTGACGCCCGCGTGCGACGCCACGAGCACGCCCGCCGTCAGCAGCCCGGTCGCGGACGACAGCGCGATCGCATGCCCGCCCACGCTGTGCCCGACGGCCAGCAGCGGCAGCCCGGGAAAGCGCGCGGCCGCCCAGCGGGTGACGGCCCCGTTGTCGTCCTCCATCCACTCGGCCATCGTCACGCTGCACCGCCGCAGGTCGGCCGGACGCGAACGGCCGGTGCCGCGGTAGTCGTACGTCAGCACATGCAGGCCCAGGCCGTGCAGGTAGTGCGCGAACGCTTCGTAGTAGCGCTGCGTGACGGCGGTGGCCGGGTGCACCAGCACGACGGCACGGGCACCCTGCGCCTGCCACAGGGTCGCGGCGATCATGTCGGAGCCGGGGAGGGGAATGGTGACGGGTTCCATGGGTGGCAGCGATTTAGTTAACGTGTTAACTAATTTAGCGGCCGGTCGGACGTGCGTCAACGCAGAAGATTAGAGGCAAATGCCAAACTTCGGGGTCAGAGCACATTTCGAGCGGAATTCGGGGTCAGAGCACATTTCGGATCAATGTCCCGGTGGCTCAACAAACCGCCGGGAGTTGCGCGCTGCGTGGACGATTCGCATACGAAGCAGTGACGCAATCACGGCGACCTTGCAAACTTGCTGCGTAGATCATGCTTCAAAAAGTGCTCTGACCCCGAATTTGCGTCGAAATGTGCTCTGACCCCGGTTTTGGGAAACAAAAACAAAACCCGGCACGTGGCCGGGTTTGGGAGGAGGGCGATTACACGCGTCAGTGGAAGTGCTCGTTCCCCGTCGGCGTGTCTTCCGGCATTTCGGCATGGACGAGCTCGCCGCTCGGGTCGGCGAACAGCGGGGCGCCGCAGTCGTCGCAGTACTCCGCCACATAGCGTTCGCCGATGCGCTTGACGTGGGTGATGCCGACGTCGTTCAGGTGCTTGACGATCTCGTCCAGCGGCGCTAGCGGGCGGTCGCCGCCGCCGGCCGGGCCTTCCATCGGCGTGCCGTCCTCGTCTTCCTGGCCGTACAGGGGCCAGACGATGCCGTAGACGACGTCCGACGACTGGCGCAGCGTGAAGCCGACGCGGTATTCGTCGACCTGGTTGTCGCTCGCCTCGTCGCCGAAGCCGGCCACGACCGCGCGCAGGTCGTTCGGTTCCACGCCCAGCGTGTTCGTCAGGTAGTGGACGGCGGCGCGGATCGATACCGGACGGATCAGTTTATCGGCCTCGCGGCACGCGACGTAATACGCTTCCGGCAGCAGCAGCTCGACGCCGCAGCCCGGCAGCAGGCGCGCAATGTTCGGACCGGCCTGGGCGCGCCATTGCTCGAGGCAGTTCTCGCGCTCGGCTTCGAATGTGATGTGGTGCTGCGGTTCCTGCCAGCGGAACAGCGGGGCACCCACCGGGGCGACGACGGCCACGAGCAGGTAGCGCGTGTCGGCCAGGAATTGCGACGTGTCCGGGCCGGGCGCGGCCGGCTTCACCGTCGAGCCCTTGTGGGCGGCGGCGGCGAGCTTGTGCGTCAGGGCATAGGTCTCGGCGTGGGTGCGCGGCAGCTGGTCGATCGAGTACAGGGTCGGCGCGATGGCCAGCTTCGTGTCGTCGGCCAGCAGGTGGGCGGAGAAGTGCGCCGTCAGCGTGTTCAGGATGTCGCCGGGGATCGTGCCGGACGCGATCGAGAAGCGGGTCCAGGCGAGGATCGGCGCGGCCACGAGCAGCACCTGCCACGTGGTTTCAAGGCCGTCCTTGGCCTGTTCGGTCATCGTCGAGGACTCGCTGACCGCCTCGACGCCATCCATCAGCACGTCGTAGACCGCGAGGTCGCCCTTGAACAGGACGTTGAGGGCGGCATCGATGCTGTCCTGGTGGTTCGTCTTGAGCAGCTTCTGCAGCTGGGTGTCGAGGTTGCGTTCCCAGGTCCGTTCTTCAACGCGGCTGGCGGCCTGCACGATGGCGTTGCTGATGCTGATGAGACGCTGGCTTTCTGCCGAAAGTTTGGGTGAGTCTTTGGAAGGGCGACGCATACGCTTGGGGAGTCTCTTCGGTAAAGGTGACGTGTTCTTTGGTTGAAATCTCGGGTCATGATAAACCCTTATCCCCGGTATTGTAGTTGATTCGCTCACACCCCAGTAACACTGCGGCAAGATTGACTCCGTCGCATCCCCGCGTCACCTCCGCATCGATCGTCCAGTCAGGCTTGCTAAAAGTACTAATCAGAATCATAATGCGAATCGTTCTCATTAATATTCTTGCCAACGACGGCGCAGCGAGACGCCCGGCAGATCGGCCCCCCACACCATGACCACGAAGAAAAACAACACCCCGACCCCTTTCATCACCAGCCGCAAGCATGCCCGCACGTTGCCGACCCCGGCCCTGGCCATGCTCGCATCGCTGGCGCTGCCCGCCGCCGCCCACGCCGCACCGGACGTCACGCCCGATCCTTCGATCCCCAGCGTGCAGGTGACGGGCGCGAACCAGCAGCCCGCGTCGGCCAACAGCAAATTCACCGCGCCGCTGCTCGACACGCCGAAATCCGTCACCATCGTGCCGGCCGAGGTCATCGCGCAGACGGGCGCCACGTCGCTGACGGATGCGCTGCGCACCGTGCCCGGCATCACCATCGGCGCGGCCGAAGGCGGCAATCCGGTCGGCGACAACATGTTCATCCGCGGCTACAACGCCCAGACGGACACGTACATCGACGGCATCCGCGACGCCGGTTCGCAGTCGCGCGAGATCTTCGCCGTGGAGCAGGTGGAGGTCGTGAAGGGCCCGAATTCGGCGCTGGGCGGCCGTTCGTCGGCCGGCGGCGGCGTCAACCTGATCACGAAGACGGCGCAGAGCTACGACTTCAACCATGCCAGCGTCGGCATCGGCACGGACAAATACCGCCGCATCACGGGCGACATCAACCGCAACATCGGCAGCAACAGCGCGTTCCGCCTGAACGTGATGGCGCACGAGAACGACGTGCCGGGCCGCGACGTCGTCGGCGGCAACCGCTACGGCGTGGCGCCGACCGTCACGTTCGGCCTGACCGGCCCGACGCGCGCCATCGTCAGCGTCTACCACCTGACCACGCACGAGATCCCGGACACGGGCCTCCCGTTCAACAACCCGATCACGACCGGCACCAACGTATCGAAGAACGGCAACGGCACCCCGTTCAACGTCGACCGCTCGACGTTCTACGGCCTCGCCAACCGCGACTTCCGCGACACGAAGAGCGACATCGCGACGATCGACCTGCGCCACGAACTGGCCAATGGCATCCAGCTCCGCAACGTCACGCGCTACGGCAAGACGAAGAACGACTACGTGTGGACGCAGCCGGATGATTCGAAGGGCAACACGGTCCTGTACGGCACCGTCTGGCGCCGCGCGAACACCCGCGCCACGGAAACCCGCACGCTGTCGAACGTGACCAGCATGTCGGGCAAACTCGATACGGCCGGCATCAAGCATTCGTACAACGCGGGCGTCGAGTTCGACCGCGAGACGACGGACCGTGCCGCCTACGTCTTCACGCCGGGCACGAACAACCCGCTGACGAACACGTTCACCTGCCCGACATCGGGCGCCGCCACGCTGTACAACTGCACGACGCTGGTCGATCCGAACCCGTACGATCCGTGGGCCTATACGCGCACCCTGTCGGGCGCGCTGACGCACGTGAACACGAAGACGAAGGCGGCCTACGCGTTCGACACCATCGAATTCAATCCGCAGTGGCAGGTCAACCTGGGCGCGCGCTACGACGATTTCCAGACGACGCTGAACACCTTGCCGACTGCGACGACGGCCGCGGTCACGGCGCACGTCGACAGCACCTTCTGGAGCTGGCAGACGGGCCTCGTCTACAAGCCGGCATCGAACGGCAGCATCTACCTGGCCTACGCGACGTCGGCGACCCCGCCGGGCAATGACGGCGGCGACGGCCTGGATGCCCTGACGGTGGCCGTGCAGAACCTGCAGCCCCAGCGCAGCAAGAATATCGAGCTGGGCACCAAGTGGGACGTGATGCCGGGCGGGCGCCTGTCGCTGACGGCGGCCGTCTTCAAGAGCACGATGAACAATGCCCGCGTGACGGCGCCGGACGGCACGACGCAGAACGTCGGCCGCAAGGAAATCCAGGGCGTCGAGCTGGGCTTCTCGGGCAAGCTGTCGTCGCAGTGGAGCGTGTTCGGCGGCTACACGTACCTGGACGCGGAGATCGCGGACAACGGCTACCTGAACGTCGGCACGACCGCGAAGCCCGTCTACGTGGTGTCGCCGTACAACGGCAACCGTTTCCCGGCGACGCCGAAGCACTCGGCCTCGCTGTGGACGACGTATGCCGTCACGAAGGCGCTGACGTTCGGCCTGGGCCTGAACTCGATGTCGACGGTGTACGGGAACGTCAACAACAACAAGCGGGCGCCGGGCTATACCCGCTTCGACGCGATGGCCAGCTATGCGCTGAACCAGGACGTCAGCCTGCAGCTGAACGTGCAGAACCTGACCGACAAGCTGTACTTCGACAAGGTCTCGTCGCCGCACTATGCCGGCGTGGGTCCGGGCCGCTCGGCCACGCTGTCGGCCAACGTGAAGTTCTAATTATGATGCTGCATATTCCAGGCGTGCTGACTCCGGACCAGGTGAAGTCCATGCGCGCGCGCCTGGACGCGACGGACTGGGTCGACGGCCGCGCGAGCGTCGGGAGCCAGGGCGCGCAGGTCAAGCGCAACCGCCAGCTGGCGGAGGGTTCTCCGCTCGCGGTGGAACTGGGCCAGATCGTCAGCGGCGCGCTGATGGCGAACCCGCTGTTTTTCTCGGCGGTGCTGCCGCTGCGCATCCTGCCGCCGTTCTTCAACGGCTACGCGGGCGGCGAGCACTACGGCCTGCACATCGACGGCGCCATCCGCGCGCAGCGGGGCGGGTCACCCGTCCGCTCGGACGTGTCGTGCACCGTGTTCCTGAGCGATCCGGACGACTACGACGGCGGCGAGCTGACGGTCGTCGACACGTACGGCACGCACGAGGTGAAACTGCCGGCGGGCGATGCGATCGTCTATCCGTCTTCCAGCGTGCACGAGGTAAAAGCGGTGACGCGCGGCGAGCGCGTGGCGTCGTTCCTGTGGGTGCAGAGCATGGTGCGCGACGACTGGAAGAGGGCGATGCTGCTGGAGCTGGACACCAATATCCAGGCCTTGCGCGCGAAGCATGGCGATGGGGCGGAGATGGTGGCGCTGACCGGGCATTATCACAACCTGTTGAGGATGTGGGCGGAGACCTGAACCAACCACCGTCGCCCCCGCGCAGGCGGGGGCCCAAGTTCGTGGCGCAGCCGGCAAACTTGGGTTCCCGCCTGCGCGGGAACGACGTTCTTGGGGTAACAATGAAAAAGGGCCGGAACCCTGCAAAGGTTCCGGCCCTTGTGCTTTTCTAAAGCAGCTTACGCCGCCAGCAGCTGGCGCAGCACGAACGGCAGGATGCCGCCATGCTTGTAGTAATCCACTTCGATCGGCGTATCGATGCGCAGCAGGACCGAGGTTTCCTTGGTCGAGCCGTCGGCGCGGTGGATCACGAGGGTCGCCTGCATCTGCGGGCGGATCTCGCCTTCCAGGCCCTTCAGGTCATAGGTCTCGTTGCCGGTGATGCCCAGGGTCTCGACGCTGTCGTCGCCCAGGAACTGCAGCGGCAGCACGCCCATGCCGACCAGGTTCGAACGGTGGATGCGCTCGAACGAACGGGCGATCACGGCCTTCACGCCCAGCAGCTGGGTGCCTTTCGCCGCCCAGTCGCGCGAAGAACCCGTGCCGTACTCTTCGCCCGCGAAGATCATCGTCGGGGTGCCTTCCGCGATGTACTTCATGGCCGCGTCGTAGATCGACAGCTGTTCGCCGCTCGGCTGGTGGATCGTGATGCCGCCTTCGACCGCGGAACCGTCGGCCTTCGGCGGGATCATCTTGTTCTTGATGCGGACGTTCGCGAACGTACCGCGCATCATGATCTCGTGGTTGCCGCGGCGCGAGCCGTACGAGTTGAAGTCGGCCTTGATGACGCCGTGGTCCTTCAGCCATTTGCCGGCCGGACCGTCTTCCTTGATCGAACCGGCCGGGGAGATGTGGTCGGTGGTGATCGAGTCGCCGAACACGCCCAGTGCGCGCGCATTGGCGATGCCTGCCGCGGCGGCCTTCGGCGTCATTTCGAAGTCGCCGAAGAACGGCGGCTCGGCGATGTACGTCGACTCCGGCCAGTCGTAGACCTGGCCCGACACGGACGACACGGCTTCCCACAGCGCGCCCGGGTTGCCCTTGACGTCCGCGTAGTTGGCCTTGAAGACGTCCGAGTTCATCGCGTACTTCATCAGGTCGTGGATCTCCTGCGAGGTCGGCCAGATGTCGCCCAGGTAGACGTCGACGCCGTCCGAACCCTTGCCGACCGGTTCCGTCATCAGGTCGCGCGTGACGTTGCCGGCGATCGCGTAGGCGACGACCAGCGGCGGCGAGGCCAGGAAGTTCGAACGGATGTTCGGGTGGATGCGCGCTTCGAAGTTACGGTTGCCCGACAGGACGGCGGCGGCGATGATGTCGTTCGACGTGATCGCGGCGTTCAGTTCCGGGGTCAGGTCGCCGGCGTTGCCGATGCAGGTGGTGCAGCCGTACGCGGTCACGCCGAAGCCCAGCTGCGTCAGGTACGGCAGCAGCCCGGTCGCTTCCAGGTAGTTGGTGACGACGCGCGAGCCCGGGGCCAGCGAGGTCTTGATGTGCGGTGCGACGGTCAGACCCTTTTCGACGGCCTTCTTGGCCAGCAGGCCCGCGGCCAGCAGCACGCTCGGGTTCGACGTGTTGGTGCACGACGTGATCGCGGCGATCAGCACGTCGCCGTTCTTCACGCGCACGCCATTGGTCGTCTCGTAGACCTTCGACAGGTCTTCCGGCGACTTGTTGAAGCCGTTTTCGTTCGTCGGCTTGGAGAACAGGTCGGTGAAGTTCGACTTCACGTTGCCCAGTTCGATGCGGTCCTGCGGACGCTTCGGGCCGGCCAGCGACGGGGTGACGGTCGACAGGTCCAGGTGCAGCACGCGGGTGTAGTCGATCTCGCCTTCTTTCGGGATGCCGAACAGTTGCTGGGCCTTGAAGTAGTTTTCGAAGGCGGCCAGTTCCTCTTCGGTACGGCCGGTGCCGCGGAAGTAGTCGACGGTCTTTTCGTCGACCGGGAAGAAGCCCATCGTCGCGCCGTATTCCGGTGCCATGTTGCCGATGGTGGCGCGGTCGGTGGTCGACAGCGACGCGGTGCCTTCGCCGAAGAATTCCACGAACTTGCCGACGACCTTTTCTTTACGCAGCATCTCGGTGATGGTCAGCACCAGGTCGGTCGCGGTGCAGCCTTCGCGCAGCACGCCGGTCAGGTTGACGCCGATGACGTCCGGGGTCAGGAAGTAGACCGGCTGGCCCAGCATGCCGGCTTCCGCCTCGATGCCGCCCACGCCCCAGCCCACGACGCCGACGCCGTTGATCATGGTGGTGTGCGAGTCGGTGCCGACCAGGGTGTCCGGGTAGTACATGGAGCCGTTCTTCATGACGCCGCGGGCCAGGTATTCCAGGTTCACCTGGTGGACGATGCCGAAGCCCGGGGGCACGACGCCGAAGGTGTCGAATGCCTGCATGCCCCACTTCATGAACTGGTAGCGCTCGTTATTGCGCTGGAACTCGATCTTCATGTTCAGGTCGAGCGCGTCCGGGGTGCGGAAGTGGTCGATCGTGACCGAGTGGTCGACGACCAGGTCCACCGGGACGAGCGGCTCGATCTTCTTCGGATCGGCGCCGGTCTTGGCGGCCACGTTGCGCATCGCGGCCAGGTCGGCCAGCAGCGGCACGCCGGTGAAGTCCTGCAGCACGACGCGGGCGACGACGAACGGGATCTCTTCGGTGCGGGCGGCGGTCGGGCCCCAGTTCGCCAGTTGGCGGACGTGCTCTTCGGTCACCTTCTTGCCGTCGCAGTTGCGCAGCACGGATTCGAGGACGATACGGATCGACACCGGCAGGCGCGACAGGTTCACGCCCAGCGACTCGGCCAGGGCCGGGAGGGAATAGAACTGGCCGGTCTGTCCCCCTGCGAGCGGGAATTCCTTCAGCGTATTCAACGTGTTGTGAGACATTAAATTCTCCTTCTGTGGGGATTTTGTTGTTGCTGCGTCAAACGATTTCATGCCGTCGCCCCCGCGGAGGCGGGGGCCCAAGTACTGGCACCGGAACGCTACATTGGGTCCCTGCCTGCGCAGGGACGACGTGCGGGCGTTCCGGCTTACACATCAGCTTTTCGGTTCGGCCGGTGCCGCGGCCACCACGGCCGGCTTGGCCTGTTCCGCGTCCTTGCATTCGTTGGCCAGCTGGCGGCTCTGCTTCGAATCGAGCAGGA
>CBIHOW010000098.1:0-19267 GCA_966211695.1 uncultured Massilia sp.
GCTGGCTGCACGCAAAACTGGCGCTCGTGATCCTCGTGATCGGCTACCATCATGCATGTGGTTCGCTGCTGAAAAAATTCGAGCGCGGCGTCAATACGCGCAGCCATAAGTGGTTCCGCGTGTTCAACGAAGTGCCGGTTTTACTGTTGCTGGCGATCGTGATTCTTGTGGTTGTGAAGCCGTTCTAACATGACCATAAACAACGTCATTCCCGCGCAGGCGGGATAGCGCCCCCAGCGCTATCCCTCCAAGTTCTGCCAGCGCTGCGGTAACGCGCGCAACTTGGACCCCCGCCTCCGCGGGGGCGACGGCAGAAATTGGCGGCCGGGCGATCCCGGCCGCTTCGTTTTAGTCAGTCGGGGTCAGAGCCCACCCGTGAAATTCGGGCTCTGACCCCGAATGTTTTTCAACTACGGATAAAGGGTTCCCCATGACTTCCTACTTCTGCCCCTGCCCGCGCGGCATGGAACAGGCGCTGGCCGACGAGCTGGCCGAAATCGCACAGACCACCGGCAGCACGTCGCTGAAGGTGCACAACCAGGTGCCGGGCGGCGTGCACTGCTCCGGCACGAACACGGACGCGTACCGCATCAACCTGCATTCGCGCATCGCGTCGCGCGTGCTGCTGCGCATCGCCAACCGCACGTACGCCAACGAGAACGACATCTACGACCTCGTGCTGGAACAGCCGTGGGAAGACTGGTTCAGCGTCGACCACACGATCCGCGTCGACATCACCGCGATCAAGTCGCCGCTGACGAGCCTCGAGTTCACCACGCTGAAGATCAAGGACGCCGTCTGCGACCGCTTCCGCGACCAGTTCGGCCGCCGCCCGTCCGTCAACACGCGCACGCCGGACATGCGCATCATGGGCTTCCTCGACCAGCGCAACTTCACGATCTACCTCGACACGTCCGGCGAAGCGCTGTTCAAGCGCGGCTGGCGCGAAGAGACGGGCGACGCACCGCTGCGCGAGAACCTGGCCGCCGGCCTGCTGCGCGTGGCGGGCTGGAAGCCGGGCGTGCCGCTGTTCGATCCGATGTGCGGCTCGGGCACGATCCTGATCGAGGCCGCGCAGATGGTGCAGGGCATCCCGCCCGGCGCGCGCCGCCGCTTCGCGTTCGAGAAATTCAAGAACTTCAATGCCAAGGCCTGGCAAGAGATGAAGACGGCGATCAAGCCGAACCCGCTGCCGGAGACGCCAACCATTTTCGGCTCCGACATCTCCGGCGACATGGTCGCGATGACGCGCCATAACCTGCGCTCGGCCGGCATCCTGTTCGAGGTGCCGCTGAAGCAGATCGAGGCGCAGCAGGTGCAGCCGCCCACCAGCGAGCCTGGCCTGCTGGTGACGAATCCCCCGTACGGCGAGCGGATCGGCGTGCGTGGCGATTCCACGATCCCGCAGGACGAGATGGCCGTCGGCTTCTACCAGCAGCTCTCCGCCACCTTGAAGCAGCGCTTCGCCGGCTGGACGGTGTATTTGTTCACGGCCGACCTGGGCCTGCCCAAGCTGCTGCGCCTGAAGGAATCGCGCAAGACCCCGTTCTTCAACGGCGCGCTCGAATGCCGCCTGTTCCGCTTCGACATGGTTGCCGGTTTCAACCGTCGCGACGCCGCAAAACCGAAAGAAGAGTAATCGATGCTACCCGAACCCGAACCGGACAATCTACCGAAAGACCCCGTCACCCCCGTCCCGCTGCCGGCGCCGCACAAGATCAAAATGCTGTCCGCGGGCGGCCTCGCCACCCTGCTGGCCGCGCTGTCGATGCTGGGCCCGTTCTCCGTCGATGCCTACCTGCCGGCGTTCCCGGCCATCCAGGCGTCGCTGCACGCGACCGGGCTGGAAGTGCAGCAGACGCTGACGGCGTACATGCTGGCCTTCGCCGCGATGTCGCTGTGGCATGGCGCGCTGTCGGACGCGTTCGGGCGGCGCAACGTGGTCCTCGTCGGATTGATCGTGTTCGCGGTCGGGACGCTCGGCTGCGCGTCCGCGCATTCCGTGCACTACCTGTGGATCTTCCGCATCATGCAGGGCGTGTCGGCCGGGGCGGGCGTCGTCGTGGGCCGGGCGATCATCCGCGACCTGTATTCGGACGCGCCGGCCGCGCGGCTGCTGTCGATGGTGACGATGATCTTCTCCATCGCGCCCGCCATCGCGCCCGTGCTGGGCGGCTGGGTCGTGTCCGCGTTCGACTGGCGGTCGATCTTCCTCGGCCTGCTGGCCTTCTCCGTCATCCTGTGGTGGGTGTGCTGGCAGCACCTGCCCGAGACGATGCCGGTGGAGCGCCGCCAGCCGTTCAATCCGCGCTTCCTCGCGCGCAGCTACGGGGACATCTTCAGCTCCGTGCTGTTCCAGATGAAGTCCGGGATCGTCGCGTTCAACTTCGGCGGCATGTTCCTGTTCATCGCGGGCGCGCCCGTGCTGCTGCCCGTGCACCTGCACCTCGGGCCGTCGGATTTCGCGTGGCTGTTCGTGCCGGCCGTGAGCGGCATCTTCCTGGGCGCGCTCGCCGCCAACCGGCTGGCGGGGAGGATGACGTTCTCGCGCCAGATCGCGATCGGCTATGCGTTGATGCTGGCGGCCGTCACCGGCTCCGTCACGTATCACGCCGTGCTGCCCCCGGCGCTGCCGTGGACCGTGCTGCCGATGTTCTTCTATAACTTCGGCAGCTCGATCATCAACCCCAGCGCCACCCTGCTGGCGCTCGACCTGTTCCCGCACATCCGCGGCACGGTGGCGTCGTGCCAGTCGTTCGTGACGACCTTGATGGGCGCCCTGGTGGCCGGCATCATCGCGCCGGCGCTGACCCATTCCGTGCTGGCGATGGCGCTCGGCCAGGCCGCGTTCGCGCTGGCGTCGCTGGCGTGCTGGATGACGTCGCGCCAATACCGCCGGTACAAGGCGCTGGCTTGACGACCGGTTTCTTTCGCAGTCACAGTTGCGCATTGTCAATACATTTGAACTGAAATGTGACTCTAAAACGCCTCAAATTTCTTGGAAAGTATTGTTCCCGGTCAGAAATGTATATATGCTAAGATAAGTTTTTCATGCTTGGAATAATGATGTAAGAATTGCTCTATTCCAGGGACCGCAAGAACGAACACTGTGGCAGCTTCCGCAGGGGAAAGCGGCCATCACCCAAAAACCAAGTTGGCGGCCGTGCTTGAATCCATACATCAACCTGACCAGGACATCCGCAATCGCCTGCTGATCGCGCGCTTGCCGGCCATGCCCCAGATCCTCATCAAGCTGCTTGCGCACCTGCAGGCGGACGATCTGGGCATGCCGGAACTGGCCGCGCTGGTTGCCAAGGATGCGGGCATGACGGGCAAGATCCTCACCGTCGCCAACAGCTCCGCGTACCACCGCAACAGCCGCCAGCCGAACCTCGAGCAGGCGATGGTGGCGCTGGGCACGGACATGATCAAGACGCTGGTCATCAGCGACTCCGTCTTCCAGACCTTCAACAGCTTTCCGAATTCCGGCGCCACCGACCTGCGCGCGTTCTGGAAGAATTCCCTGATGGCCGCCGTGCTGGCGCGCGAGGTCGCCCGCCGCATCGATTATTCGCAGCCGGAAGAAGCGTATCTCGCCGGCCTGCTGCACAACGTCGGCCGCCTGGCGCTGCTCGCGACGGCGCCCAAGGAATACGCCTTCAATTTCACGGCGCGCGACGACGAGGACCTGTGCGCCGTCGAACAGCGCACCCTGCAGATCACGCACGCGGAAGCGGGCGCCTGGCTGATCGAGCGCTGGCAGCTCGATTCCTTCCTCGCCGATTCCGTGCTGTACCACCACGAGCCGAGCGAGCGCCTGGAAGCGGCGCATCCCCTGATCCGCATCGTGCGCGTGGCCCACGTGCTGTCCAGCCACGCCCATGACGACGCCCTCGTGGACGAGGCGCGCGCATTGTGCGGCCTCGCGCCGGACGCACCGGAAGAACTGCTGAACCTCGCCGTGCGCCAGGTCGAGAAGGCCGCGATCCACCTCGGCATCGACCTCGCGGGCGCCGACGACCTGCCCGTGCCGGCCGCGTTCGCGCCGCCGCCGCCCGTCGATCCCGTGCAGCAGCGCCTGTCCGAGGAAGTGCGCAACCTCGTGCTCGTGTCCGAAGTGGGCCAGACGTTCGCGCGCCAGCAAGGCGAATCGGGCCTGCTGGAAGCGATGACGCGTTCGGCGCGCATCCTGTTCGATTTCGAGAACGCCGTCGTGCTGCTGGAGAATCCGACCGGCCAGGCCCTCGTCGGCGCGCCGACCGCGAACCAGCAGCGCATCGCCGAATTCACCGTGCCGCTGGCGAAGGGCGGCGCCGTCGCGCAGGCCGCGCTGGATCGGAGACTGGGCTTCATCCGCCGCGACGGCCGTCCGCTCGGCCTCGCGGAGGAACAGCTGCTGCGCATGCTGGGCACGGAATCGCTCGTGTGCCTGCCGCTCGTCGCGGGCGCGCGCTGCCTCGGCGTGCTGGTGGGCGGCGTCGCGACGTGGCAGCTGCCGTCGTGCCAGAAGCGCGAGCGCTTCCTGCAGGCGTTCGGGACGCAGGCTGCCGGTGCGCTCGAGACGGCGTTGTCGGAACGCGGCCACGCGCGCCGCCAGCTCGCCCACGTGGCCGAGGAATACCGCGAAGCGTCGCGGCGCGTCGTGCACGAAGTGAACAACCCGCTGTCGATCATCAAGAACTACCTGTCGGTCCTGGACAGCAAGCTGGAACGCCAGGAGCCCGTCAGCGCCGAGCTGTCGATCCTGAACGAGGAGATCGACCGCGTGGGCCAGCTGGTGGGCAGCCTGACCGAGATCCAGCCGAAGGTCGACGGGGCGCCGGCGGCAGACGTGGCCCGGGTCGTGGACGACGTGCTGCGCCTGTTCCGCACGACGAATTTCATTCCGGCGAACGTGGAAATCGTCGTGAGCATGCTCGACGCCGACAGCCGCATCGAAGGCGATCCGGACATCCTCAAGCAGATCCTCGTGAACCTCGTCAAGAATGCGATCGAGGCGCTGTCCGGCAGCGGCGGCCGCATCGAGATCGCCAACCGCGGCCACGTGAACCGCGAGCGCAGGCTGTACCTGGAACTGGTCGTCTCCGACACCGGTCCCGGCCTGTCGCGCGAGGTGCTGGCCAATCTGTTCTCGGCCGTGAAGAGCACCAAGGAGGGACCGCACCACGGTCTCGGCCTGTCGATCGTGCACAGCCTGGTCAAGAAGCTGAACGGGCACATCGCCTGCCGCAGCGGCACGACCGGCACCAGTTTTGAAATCCTGCTGCCGGCGCATGCCGGCGCCGGCGCCCCGGCCACATCGCCGGTGCGCGCGCTTGGATCCGTATAAGGTAACAATGAATCCATTCTCCGCCAGCGCCACGTCGTCCAGCCCCCACGACACGCAATCCTCGCTCGGCATCGACCAGCCCCGACTCCTGCTCGTCGACGACGAACCGCGCCTGCTCGCCTCCCTGTACGAACTGCTGCAGGGCCGCGGCTACCAGCTCGTTACCGCGGCCACCGGCAGCGAAGCGCTCGCGCACCTGTCGCGCCTGCGCTTCGACCTCGTGCTGCTGGACCTGCGCCTGCCCGACATCGGCGGCCACGAGATCATGGACTTCATCAACGAGAAAGGCATCGACGCCGACGTCATCGTGATGAGCGGCGAGGTCGGCATCGACGCCGCCATCGGCGCGCTGAAACGCGGCGCCTACGATTACCTGCGCAAGCCGTACAGCCGCGAGGAACTGCTCAAGACCGTCGCGAACGCCCTGAAGCAGCGCCGCCTGGAACTGGCCAACGCGCAGATCGCGAACCAGCTGGAAAACTCGGAGAAGATGTACCGCTACCTGGTGGACTCGTCGCCGGACATCATCTACACGCTGAACCACGAAGGCAAGTTCACCTTCATCAACGACCGCGCCTACCAGCTGCTCGGCTACAAGCGCGAAGAACTCATCGGCCAGCATTACTCGATCCTCGTGCACGACGAAGACCTGGAGCGCGCGCGCTACGTCTTCAACGAGCGCCGCGTCGACGAGCGGGCCTCGCGCAACGTCGAGCTGCGCCTGAAGTGCCACGCGGGCGCCAACCAGGAGCGCACGTTCAACAACACCCTGATGACGATCTCGCTGAACGCCATCGGCATGCACGTGCCCGACCAGGAAGTGAAGCGCCTCGAGTTCTACGGCACGTACGGCGTCGCGCGCGACATCACGGACCGCAAGCGCGCGGAGGAAGTCATCTCGTACCAGGCCTACCACGACATCCTGACCGACCTGCCGAACCGCATCCTGTTCAAGGACCGCCTCGGCCTCGCCGTCATCCAGGCCAAGCGCAAGCAGACGGAACTCGCCGTCATGTTCATCGACCTCGATCGCTTCAAACTCGTGAACGACACGCTCGGCCACGTGAAGGGCGACGAGCTGCTGCAGCAGGCCGCCGGCCGTTTGAAAGAATGCCTGCGCAAGGGCGACACGCTCGCGCGCCAGGGCGGCGACGAATTCACCATCGTGCTGCCGGAACTGCGCGACCGCGACGACGCGCGCATGGTGGCCGACAAATTCCTCGAAGTGCTGCAGGAGCCGTTCGACCTGGACGGCCACGCCGTGCACATCTCGGCCTCGATCGGCATCGCGATCTATCCCGACCACGGCGAATCGATCGACGAGTTGCTGCGCCACGCCGACATCGCCATGTACCAGATCAAGGGGCAGGGAAAGAACGGCCACGCGTTCTACGACCCGTCGATGCAGGACGTGTCGCACCAGAAGATCGCGCTGGAGCAGAGCCTGCGCCGCGCGCTCGAGAACAACGAGCTGGAGATGTACTACCAGCCGCAGATCGACGCCATCAGCGGCCGCATCGTCGGCGCCGAGGCGCTGATGCGCTGGAACCACCCGACGCGCGGCATCGTGTCGCCGGGCGAATTCCTGCCGTTCGCCGAAGAGAACGGCCTGATGCTGCCGATCTCGGACTGGATGATCGGCGCCCTGTGCCGCGACATGCTGCAGTGGAAGAACATCGGCGGCAACCAGGTGCGGCTGTCGCTGAACCTGTCGCCGCAATACCTCGACCGGGGCGACTTCTTCGAAAAGATGCGCGGCGCGCTCCTCCGTTACGGGATCGCGCCGAGCCAGATCGAAGTCGAAATCACCGAGAACATCTGCATCCGCAACCCGCAGCACGCGATCGAGCAGCTCAACAAACTGGGCCAGCTGGGCGTCTCCGTCGCGATCGACGACTTCGGCACCGGCTATTCGTCGCTGGCCTACCTGCACCGCTTCCCGGTCCACACGATCAAGATCGACCAGTCGTTCGTCAAGGAGATCCACGACGAGCACGGGCACTATCCGGTCGTCCTGGCCATCATCTCGATCGCGCGCGGCCTGGGCCTGAACCTGATCGCGGAAGGCGTCGAGACGGAGTCGCAGGCCCGCTACCTGCGCGCGAACGGCTGCCTGACGATGCAGGGCTACCTGTACCACCGTCCGATGCCGCTCGGCCGCTTCATCGACGTGTTGCGCACGCAGGGGCTGCCGGCGGGCGCTTCCAACGTGCTGGCCTTCCAGGCCTGATGCGTCATGACCCCGAGCGAGACCGACGCTCGCCATACGGCTGAATTCCTGCGGGTGAAAGCGCTCGCGGAGCGCGGCGTCGCCACGGCCCAGCACAGCCTGGGCTTCATGTACGTGAACGGCCAGGGCGTGCCGCGCAACTACGAGCTGGCCGTCGCGTGGTATCGCATGGCCGCCAGCAGCGGCCTCGAACAGGCGCAGTACAACCTCGGCGTGATGTACCAGAAGGGCCAGGGCGTGGAGCAGGACCTGGGCCAGGCGTTGTACTGGTACCGGCAGGCCGCGGAGCAGGGCTATGTCCAGGCCCAGTACAACCTGGGCTGGCTGTATGCGAAGGGGCAGGGCACGCCGGCCGACGTGCGCGAGGCGCTGCACTGGTTCGGCAAGGCCGCCGAACAGGGCGACCCCGGCGCCCAGCACAATCTCGGCATGATGTACGAAGGCGGCAAGGGCGTGGCCCAGAACGTCGCGCTGGCCATCGAGTGGTATCGCCGTGCGGCCGAACAGAATTACGCCCGTTCCCAGTTCAATCTCGCACTCAGGTATGACAGCGGCCAGGGCATCGCGCGCGACGTGCAGCAGGCCATTCACTGGTTCCGCAAGGCCGCGGAACAGGGCTATGCGCCGGCCCAGTTCAACCTGGGCCTCCGCTACGACAAGGGCCAGGACCTGCCGCAGGACAGCGAGAAGGCGATCCTGTGGTACGGCCGCGCGGGAGAACAGGGGCACGCCAGCTCGCAGTTCAACCTCGCGCTGATCTACGATGCCGGGCACGGCGTCGCGCGCGATCCGCAGCTGGCGCTCGCGTGGTTCCGGCGCGCGGCCGAGCAGGGGCACGCGGGCGCGCAGGACAACCTCGGCCTTCGCTTTGAGCATGGCCAGGGCGTCGAGCAGGACTACGCGCAGGCCGCGCACTGGTACGCGCTCGCGGCGGAACAGGGCTTCGCCGGCGCGCAGTACCACCTCGGCCAGCTGTACGATGCGGGCCACGGCGTGGCGCAGGATCCTGCCATCGCACTGGATTGGTATCGCAAGGCCGCGGAACAGGGCCACCTGCGCGCGCAATTCGATCTCGCCTTGCGCTACGAGAGCGGCAACGGCGTGCAGCAGGACGAGCGCGAAGCCGCGTACTGGTACCGCAAGGCGGCCGACCAGGAGTACGCGCCCGCGCAGTACGCGCTGGGCCAGTTGCTGGACCGCGACGACACGGGCACCGTCGATCCGCGCCAGGCGACGCTGTGGTACCGCAAGGCGGCCGAGCAGGGCCACGCGCTCGCGCAGTTCGCGCTGGGCCTGCGCCACGACAGCGGCCACGGCGTCGAACGCGATTACGAGGCGGCGCACTTCTGGTACCTGTGCGCCGCGCGCCAGGGCCATGCGCGCGCCCAGTTCAACCTCGGCGTGATGTATGCGGCGGGGCAGGGCGTGCCGCTCGATCTCGTCGAAGCCTATGCATGGCTGCACCGCGCGGGCGCCGCGGGCATCGCGCCGGCCGCCGGCTACATCCGCCGCATCGCGGCGCGCATGGAGCCGGCGTTGCTGGCGCAGGCCAACGGCTATATCGGCGCGGCGTAGAGCGCTAGAGCACGATGTGGCCGGCCGGAGGCGCGGGCGGCCGGCCGTGGGGCAAGCCATGCAGCGCGCTCAACTCGTAGTCGATCGCCCGCGACAGGTAGGTGATCGGCACGTCGTTGGCGCTGCCTTCGAACGGATTTTCGGTGCTCGCGCCGACCTGGTCGAGTGCCAGGTACATCCATCCGACCAGCACGCTGAACGGTACGGCAAGCCACGCCATCGGTGCGTCCAGCCGCGCGAATTCCCGCACCATCCCCAGTGGAAGCAGCAGGGCGAACAGCCAGACGAACAGCGAATTGACGATCGCGTACTGGCGCGGATATGGAAAGTCCTTGAGGCGTCGCGCCCGCGCATGCTGGTCGATCAAGTCCCTCAGCGTCTTTTGCATCTCGGCGTATTGCAGCATCTGCAGCGCCTGGTCGTGGAACAGGTCGCGGATGGCGCGGCTCTGCAGGGACATCAGCGCGGCAGGGACGTCGTCGACCGTCAGCAGGCGGGCGACGGTGTCCGGCGGCAGATAGCGGGCCAGCTCGGCCTCGAGCGGCACGCTGCGTTCCGCCACGTCGAACAGGCGTTCCCGGTATTCGGCATTGGGCGCGGCCGCGGCGGCCTCCCAGACCCGCGGCGCGCGCAACTGGTAGCGGACGGCGGTGAGCCAGGCCAGGTGGCGGGTGACCAGGGGAGGCACGGCACCCTCGTCGGTGGGAAAGTCGCGGCAGATCAGACCCCAGTGCCGGCTGGCTGCCGCGAGGGACGCCCAGATCTGCTGGGCTTCGACCGTGCGTCCATAGCTCTGCGAATTCTTGAACCCGACGATGAAGGACGCGGCCGTACCGAGCAGCGCAAGTACGGGCCACGGCAGGGAAAGCCAGTGCCAGCCGCCCAGCTGGTAGAGCGCGACGACGGCGACTGCGCACGCGGCGAGCGGGTAGATGCGGCGCCGGGTCCAGTGCGCGAATTCGAACAGTCCGTACGACTTCCCGATGTGCATGGGCGTTCGGCCTCCGTGTCCAGTCAGGCTTCCTCGGCGCGCAGCGCGTCGCGGACGGCCGGGTCGCGCGACATCCGGTCGTGGAACGCCGCCAGCGCATCCAGGCCCGACATGTCGACGCCTTTCGCTTGTGCCCAGCGCAGCACGACGTAGAGGTAGGGATCGGCGATCGAGCGTCGTCCCGTGAGCCAGTCGCGGTCGGCGAGCACGCCGTCGAGGCGTTCGAGGTAGGCCCGGACATGGCGGCGCGCGTTGGCCGCCAGCTGCTCGTCCAGGTCGCGTTCGTCGAGGAAACGCTCCGGCGCGAACAGGGGCTTGAACGCCTTGTGGACGTCCGAGTTGAGGAAGGCCAGCCAGCGCATGACCTCGGCCCGGCCGCGCGGGCTGCCGTCGCCCGCCAGCTGCGCCTGCGGATGCAGGTCGGCCAGGTAGCCGAGGATGGCGACGTTCTCCGTGAGCGCGAGGTCGTCGTGCACGAGCAGTGGCACGTTCCCTCCGGGATTGCGCGCCAGGTAGGCCGGCGCCTTGATCGACTCGAGCGTCATCGGCACGATCTCGTGCGGCACGCCGAGCCAGCCGAGAACGATCAGGTCGGCCAGCGAACAGGCGCCGCGCATGTGGTAGAGCTGCATGGTGTCTCCGGTGGTGTCGATAGCGGGCGCCACTATCGCACGGGACGATGCCGCGCATTGGTGCATTTTCGGCACCGGGTTGCGTCCCGCCGGATGGCTGGCGGGACGGTGCCGATGCCCTTACACTGCCGGATTGGAAGCGAGCCGCAACGTCTGCGCGAGAAAGGTATCGATCGCGACCGAGCTCGCGGTCGGCGCGCTCAGGTGCGGGCAGTGGCCCACGTTGTCGATCACGCGCAGCACGCTGTGCGCCAGGTGGCGGTGCAGCCACTCGCCCACTTCGCGCGGCACGATCAGGTCGTCGCTGCATTGCAGGATCAGGGCGGGGACGGTGGAGCAGGCCACGTCCGCGCGGATGTCGGTCCGGAAGGTCACGCGCGCGAAATGCTTGGCGATGGCCGGGTCGTTGCGGCAGAAGCTGCGCGTCAGTTCCTCGCCCAGTTCCGGGCGGTTGGGCGCACCCATGATGGCGGGCGCCATCTTGCGCGACCACTCGACGAAGTTCGCCTCCATCGCCTGCAGCAGGCCGTCGATGTCTTCGCGGTTGAAGCCGCCGATGTAATCATCGTCATTGATGTAGCAGGGCGACGGTCCCACGAGAACCTGTGCCAGGAAGCGCTCCGGCGCCGCCACCGTCGCCAGCAGCGCGATCGACGCGCCGACCGAATGTCCGACGACGATCGAGGGACCGGCCGCGCACGCGTCGAGGACCTCCAGCAGGTCCGTCACGTGGCCCTGCAGGCTCGCGTACTTCGCGCGGTCGTAGGCCGACCAGTCGGACAGGCCGCTGCCCGTGAGGTCGTACAGCACGACGCGGAAGCGCTCCGCGAATACCGGCGCCAGGAAGCGCCACATCGTCTGGTCGCAACCGAAACCGTGCACGAACACCATGGTCGTGGACCCGGTGCCGATGACGTGGACGTTGTTGCGGTACTGTACAGACATGGTGGATCCTGGCCGGAGCGTGAAGCAATCCATCGATATTACCACCGCGAAATCCACGCCAGCCGAACACACATTGATCTAGCGCAAACACTACAACAGTGCGTTCGCGCACGGCACGGCGGGGGCGATTCGCGATATACTGTGTATATATACAGTATTTATCCCGCGATGGAACTCAAAGACAAGCTCGAGATCCTGGCCGACGCGGCCAAGTACGACGCCTCCTGCGCCAGCAGCGGCGCGCCGAAGCGCGATTCCGTCGACAAGGACGGGCTGGGCGCCACGAACGGCATGGGCATCTGCCACAGCTATACGCCGGACGGACGCTGCGTCTCGCTGCTCAAGATCCTGCTGACGAACTTCTGCGTCTACGACTGCCAGTACTGCGTGAACCGGCGCACGTCGAACGTGCTGCGCGCCCGTTTCTCCGTCGACGAGGTCGTGAAGCTCACGCGCGATTTTTACCTGCGCAACTACATCGACGGCCTGTTCCTCAGCTCGGGCATCATCCAGTCGAGCGACTACACGATGGAGCAGCTGGTCGAGGTCGCGCGCCGCCTGCGCGAAGAGCACCAGTTCCGCGGCTACATCCATTTGAAGACGATCCCGGACGCCGACCCGCGCCTCATCGAACTGGCGGGCCGCTATGCCGACCGCCTGTCCGTGAACATCGAGCTGCCCACGCAGGACAGCGTGACGAAGCTCGCGCCCGAAAAGAACGTCCACACGATCAAGCTGGCGATGGGGTCCATCCGCACGAAGCTGGACGAAAAGGACGACCACCCCAAGGCGCCCACGTTCGCGCCGGCGGGGCAGAGCACGCAGATGATCGTCGGCGCGGACGCCAGCGACGACCAGACGATCCTGAATACCGCGCAGACGCTGTACGGCAGCTACAAGCTGAAACGCGTGTACTACTCCGCGTTCAGCCCCATCCCGCAAAGCCCGTCCAGCGTGCCGTCCGCGCCGCCGCCGCTGCTGCGCGAGCACCGTTTGTACCAGGCCGACTTCCTCTTGCGCGGCTACGGTTTTACGGCGAAAGAACTGATGCCCAAGGCCGGCAACCTGGCGCTGGACATCGACCCCAAGCTGGGCTGGGCGCTCGCGAACCGCGACCACTTCCCGCTCGACCTGAACCGCGCGGACGAGAGCATGATCGCGCGCGTGCCGGGCATCGGGCTGCGCACCGCGAAGCGCCTGATCGATCTGCGGCGGCTGCGGCGCATCCGCTGGGAAGACCTGTCGCGCCTGCGCTGCAGCCTGAAAAAGCTGGCACCCTTCGTGATCACGGCGGACTACAAGCCGGCGCAAGGTGCCGCGTCGACCGACCTGCTGCGGCGTAACCTGGCCGACGCCCCGCAGCAGATGAACCTGTGGCCGGAGCTGCAGGCGGCGTGATGGCCGTGCAGCGCGTGGTCGAGACGTTCGCCGAATGGCGCGAGGCCGCGCGCGAACTGCTCGTCCACGGCATCCCGCCGGAGCAGGTGACGTGGAGCACGCCGCACATGGACGACCTGCTGGCGGGCGGCGACCTGTTCACGGGTGCGCCGCCTGCCGCCGGGGCATCCGATAATCCTCCCATACCGCCGACCGAGCCATTGCGCCCCGCGCCGCACATCCCGCGCTCGTTGATGGAGATGCTGCAGTCGGCCGCCTGCTGCCGCGTGCCGGACCGCTGGGCCTTCCTGTACCGCGTGATCTGGCGCTGGCAGCAGGGCGAGCACGACGTGCAGTCGCCGGCCGACGAGGATGGCGCACGGCTGCACGCGATGGTGAAGGCGGTCCACCGCGAGGAACACGACATGCATGCCTACATCCGCTTCCGCGAGCGCCCGGAAGAAGCCGGCCCGCCGCGCTTCGTCGCCTGGTACGAGCCGCGCCACGACGTGCTGCCCCAGGTGGCCGAGCATTTTATTTCACGCATGGGCAAGGTCAGCTGGATGATCGCGACGCCGGAGGCGAGCGTCTTGTGGGATGGCCATACGCTGCATAATACCGGACCGCTGGTGCGCGATGCGGCCGACCTGGAACAGGGTAGCAAAGACGGCGGCGAGGCCCTGTGGCTGACGTACTACCGCAGCGTGTTCAACCCGGCCCGCCTGAACACGGACGTCATGCACCAGCACATCCCGTCGCATCGCTGGAAGAACCTGCCGGAGGCGAAGATCGTCCCGCACATGGTCAGCGAAGCGTCTCTGGGCGCGCGCAAGGTGGGCCAGTACGAGGCCGTCGGCCAGCGCAAGGGCACGACGATCCCGATCGCCCCCGAGGACGCCCAGCCGGAGCGCCAGCAGCCCTCGAAGCTGGACGAATGCCGGCGCTGCGAGCTGTGGCAGTTCGCCACGCAGGCCGTCGGCGGCGAAGGCCCGAAACGGGCGAAGATCATGTTCGTCGGCGAGCAGCCGGGCGACCAGGAAGACCTGGCGGGGCAGCCGTTCGTCGGCCCGGCCGGCAAGCTGCTGGACCGCGTGTGCGAGGCGGCCGGCGTCGACCGCGACACGATCTACGTCACCAACGCCGTCAAGCATTTCAAATGGGAGCCGCGCGGCAAGCGCCGCCTGCACAAGACCCCGGTCCAGCGCGAGATCGAGGCCTGCCACTACTGGCTCGACAAGGAGCTGGCCAGCGTCAGGCCGACCGTCATCGTGGCGCTGGGCGCGACCGCGCTGAAGTCCGTGCTGCGCACGGCCAACGTCACCCTCAAGACGTCCCTCGGCAAACCGCTGCGCCACGAAGGGCGCTGGGTCGTCACCACGTACCACCCGTCGTACGTGCTGCGCGTGCCGGGCGAAGACGCGAAGCGCGAAGCGTTCAACACGATGGTCGAGGGCCTCAAGCTGGCGCACGACCTGCTGGACCGCCCGGTCGACGCACCCGACGCACCCGACGCATAAACATTGCCACCGCGACATATGCATGTCAAAGTTGTAACACTTCGTTGCCCCGATAGGCTAAGCTCATCCGTGGCGCTAAGCTTTTGCGCACACAACAACAACGATGGGATGCCCGATGAGCAAACGATATGCATGTGCGCTTTACCTGAGTTTCCTGACCCTGCCGGCCCTGGCCCAGACCACGCCCCATCCTGAACCCGCACCCACGGCCCAGCCCGTTGCCGTCGAGGACGCCGATGCCGTCCCCGCGACCGTCGTCGTCGAAGGCCGCCGCCCCGGCCCCGGCGTCTGGAAAGTGTCGAAGGGCGACCACGTGATGTGGGTGTTCGGCCTGTATGCCCCGCTGCCGCAGAAGATGGAGTGGGATGCGGCGCGTGTCGAGCGTCTCGTCGGCAAGTCGCAGGAAGTGTTGACGCAGCCGGGCGCCCGCCTGGAGGTCGGCTTCTTCCGCGGCCTGACCCTGCTGCCGACCGCGATCGGCATCGACAAGAATCCGGACGGTGCCACGTTGCACGATGTGCTCCCGGCGGACGTGTATGCGCGTTGGCAGGTATTGAAGGGCAAGTATATCGGCGAGAACGACGGCATCGAGCGCCAGCGCCCGATCATCGTGGCCGAAAGGCTGCTGGGCGCGGGCATCTCGAAAAACGGCCTGACGAAGAACACCGGCGTGCCGGAGCAGATCGAAAAGACGGCCAAGCGCGACAAGGTCAAGATCACGTCGACCACGCTCGGCGTGGAGGTCGACGATCCTCGCGCGCTGATGAAGGAGTTCAAGAAGTCGCAGGTGGACGACGTGGCCTGCTTCACCAAGACTCTCGAACGGCTGGAAGGCGATATCGACGCCATGCGCGTGCGCGCGAACGCCTGGGCCAATGGCAATATCGCCGAGATTTCGAGCTTCGATTATGCCGAGCGCGACAAGGCATGCAACGACGCCCTCTTCAACAGCCAGTTCGCCAAGAATTCTCCCGCATTGCAGCATCTGCCCGAACGCATCCGCGCCAACTGGATGAAGGCGGCCGAGAAATCATTGGCCGACAACACGTCGACGTTTGCCCTGCTGCCGATGAAGAACGTCATCGGCCCGGACAGCTACCTCGCCGACCTGGAGGCGAAAGGCTATACGGTCGAGAGCCCGAAATAAGGATCACGCCATGAAGAAGACAATCAACGGGTATGTGTTCTCGTGGGCTCTGCTGGTCCTGCCGGCGTTCGCGCAGACGGTGGACCAGGCCGGGCAACCGGCCGCCGTCGAGGCCGCCGATGCCGTCCCCGCCACCGTCGTCGTCGAAGGCCGCCGCCCCGGTCCCGGCGTGTGGAAGGTATCGAAGGGCGACCACGTGATGTGGGTGTTCGGCCTGTATTCTCCGCTGCCGCAGAAGATGGAATGGGATGCGGCGCGCGTGGAACGCCTCGTGGCGAAGTCGCAGGAAGTGCTGTTGCCGCCCGGTGCCAACTTCGAGGTCGGGTTTTTCCGGAGCCTGACGCTGCTGCCGTCCATGATCGGCATGGAAAAGAATCCGGACGGCGCCAAGTTGCAGGACGTGGTGCCGGCGGATGCCTATGCGCACTGGCAAGTCTTGAAGGACAAATACATCGGCAAGGACGACGGCATCGAGCGCGACCGGCCGATCTTCGCGGCCGACAAGCTGTTGAACGCGGGCCTGAAGAAAAACGGCCTCGCGCCTCACAACGACGTGCGCGGCGAGATCGGCAAGATCGCCGGCCAGAACAAGGTCAAGTTGACGTCCACCATCCTGCAGCTCGAGCTCGACGATCCACGCCGTACGTTGAAGGAATTCAAGAAGACACAGATGGCGGACCTGGGCTGCTTCACGAAGACGCTGGACCGCCTGGACAGCGACATCGAGGCGATGCGGGTCCGCGCCAATGCCTGGGCCAACGGCAACATCGCCGAGATTGCCCGCCTGGACTTTGCCGGGCGCGACGAGGCATGCGGCGATGCATTGTTGAACAGTGAACTGGCCAGGACGACGCCCGCCCTCCAGAATCTCCGCGAACGCATCCGCGCCAACTGGATGAAAACGGCCGAAAAATCGTTGGCGAACAACACGTCGACGTTCGCGCTCCTGATGATGAAGGACCTCGTCGGCCCGGCGAATTACCTGGCCGACCTGCAGGCGAAAGGCTATACGGTCGAGAGTCCACGATAAGGATGTCACCCCCATGAGGAAGAGAACCAAGCGAGTCGTGTTCTGGTTGGGCCTGGTCGCCCTGCCTGCGTTCGCGCAGACCGTGGAACCGGTCATCGACGCGAACGCCATCCCGGCCACCGTCGTCGTCGAAGGCCGCCGGCCCGGCCCCGGCGTGTGGAAGGTATCGAAGGGAACGCACGTGATGTGGGTCTTCGGCACCTATTCTCCGCTGCCGCAAAAGATGGAGTGGGATGCGTCGCGCGTCGAGCGCCTCGTGGCGAAGTCGCAGGAAGTCCTGATGCCGCCCGTCGCGAAAGCCCACATCGGTTTTTTCCGCGGCTTGACGGCCTTGCCGAGCCTCATCGGCATCAAGCGCAATCCGGACGATGCCGTCCTGCACGACGTCGTTCCGGCCGACGTCTACGCGCACTGGACGGTGCTGAAAGCCAGGTACATCGGCGACGACGATGGCGTCGAGCACTACCGGCCCGTCTTCGCGGGCGAGGAATTGCTGCTCGCCGGCCTCAAGAAAAGCGGCCTCTCCTATGGCAGCGAAGTGCTGGGCAAGATCGAAGACATCGCGAAAAAGAACAAGGTCAAAATGAGCGACTCCGGCTACGACGTGATGGTCGACGACCCGCGCAAGCTCGTACGCGACTTCAAGAACTCGCAGGTCGACGATCTCGTCTGCTTCACCAGGACGCTCGACACCCTGGACACCGATCTCGAAACGATGCGCGTGCGCGCGAATGCCTGGGCCAACGGCGACATCGCCGAGATCCGCGGGCTGAACTACGCGGAACGGCGCGATGCGTGCCTGGATGCCGTCATGAACAGCTCGATCGCGAAAGACGCCGCGGCCTTGCGCCAGGTGCGCCAGCGCCTGCGCACCTCCTGGCTGAAGGCGGCGGAAAGTGCGCTGGCCAGCAATGCCACCACGTTCGCCGTGCTGGAGATCCAGGACATCCTGGGACCGACGAGTTACCTGGCCGGCCTGCAGGCCAGGGGGTACGTGGTCGAAAGCCCGAGGTAGTCAAGCCGACTCACTAAGCCGATTCGCCCGGCACCCCCAGGTCGTCTTCGCGCGATGCGGCCTGGGCTACGCGGGCGCCCGGCGGCACGTCGTGCGTCAGCCAGACGTTGCCGCCGATGACGGCACCCTTGCCGATCGTGATGCGGCCCAGCACGGTGGCGCCGGCATAGATGACGACGTCGTCCTCGACGACGGGATGGCGCGGCAAGCCCTTCTGCAGCGTGCCGTCGACATTCGCGGGGAAGCGCTTGGCGCCCAGCGTGACGGCCTGGTACAGGCGCACGCGCTGGCCGATGACGGCCGTCTCGCCGATCACGACGCCCGTGCCGTGGTCGATGAAGAAGCCGGCACCGATCGTCGCGCCCGGGTGGATGTCGATCCCCGTCTCCGCGTGGGCCTGCTCGGAGATGATGCGCGCCAGCAGCGGCAGGCCGAGCCCGTACAGGCAGTGCGCGAGGCGGTAGTGGATCATCGCGTGGATGCCCGGATAGCACAGCAGCACTTCATCGACGCTGCGTGCGGCCGGGTCGCCCTGGAAAGCGGCGATCACGTCGCTGTCGAGCAGGGTGCGGATGCCGGGCAGCGCGGCGCCGAACGTGCGGGTGGCCTCGAGCGCCTGCGGTTCGATGTCGGTATGGGTCAGGTGGCGCAGCGCGGCGCTGTAGCGCAGCTCGATGCGCACCTGGCGCAGCAGCGCGTGCAGGGCGGTGTCGAGGGCGTGGGCGACATGGAAATCCTCGCTTTCCTGGCGCAGGTCGGGCGGACCCAGGCGCAGCGGAAACAGCACGCCCTTCAGCTGCCCGACGATGGTCGCGAGCGCTGCGCGCGACGGAAATTCGAGGCCGCGCACTTCGCCGGCCGGACGATGGGCCTGGCGCCATTGCCGGCGCGCCTCGTTCAGGTCGCGTACGATCGCGCCGATGTCGAAGTCGGCCATCAGTCGCGCTCCCGGAGGCAGTGTTGATCGGAAAAATGTGGCATCACGGTGCCTCCGCTGTGCTGATGGATGAGTGTTCAATATACGAGCCCATCCATGGGTGGTCCAACGAATTTTTTGACACAAGCTCATGCCGAAAAATGTCTAAGGTGACAAAAGAACGTGAACGCGCGTAGAATGCGGGCAACGCGGGTGTAGCTCAATGGTAGAGCAGAAGCTTCCCAAGCTTACGACGAGGGTTCGATTCCCTTCACCCGCTCCATCCTCCATGCACGCCTGCACGCCGCTCCCCGCCGTGCGCGCCCTGCCGCAAGCCCTTATGGCACACTGGCGTTGTCGCTTCAGCCAGTATCAATCATGCAAGAAAATGGACAACGGCCTGACGAAAGCAGCGCCTCACCGGACGCGCCCGGGCACGCCGGCGCCCTGATGTTCCTGAGCGGCGGCGGCGAAGTCGGCGCGATGATGCGCGCGCACGACTGGTCCGCGTCGCCGCTGGGCCATCCGCGCACGTGGCCGCAGGCGCTGCGCACGGTCGTCGG
>CBIHOW010000099.1:0-19235 GCA_966211695.1 uncultured Massilia sp.
TCTTCCTAAAAATCAAGGATGCGTTCCCCGGTAAGACGCGATGAACCTTTTTTTTGCCCGCACATCCGGCTCGCCCCGTCCCGCTCCCGCCTCGCCACATTCCGCTCGCGCCCGTGCGAGCGCGGATCTAGCCTGACGTCGTTCATCGACAACTTAAGCGATCCGCCATGACCACTGTCCACACACCACCGCTGCCGCGCCACCACTTCCTCGACTGGGTACGCATCATCGCGTTCTTCCTGCTGATCCTGTATCACGTGGGCATGTACTACGTGACGTGGGGCTGGCACGTGAAGAGCCCCTATGCGAGCACCGCCCTCGAGCCGTTCATGATGCTGTCGTCGCCATGGCGGCTGTCGCTGCTGTTCCTCGTGTCCGGCGTCGCTTCCGGCTGCATGCTGGCGAAGCTGCGGCCCCTCGTGTTCCTGCGCAAGCGCAGCTGGCGTCTGCTCGTTCCCCTGCTGTTCGGCATGCTCGTCATCGTGCCGCCGCAGTCGTATCTCGAAGTCGTCGAGAAGCTCGGCTACGCGGGCAGCTACGCCGACTTCATGCGCCTGTACGTGCGCGGCTACCACGGCTTCTGCCGGGACGGCTGCCTGATCCTGCCGACCTGGAACCACCTGTGGTTCGTCGCCTACCTGTGGGCCTATACGGCCGTCCTCGCGCTCGTCGTGCTGGCACTGGGTCCGCGTGTCGACCGTCTCGCCGCCCGCCTCGGCCGCGTGCTGACGGGCTGGAAGATCGTCATACTGCCGGCCGCCGTGCTGGCGCTGGCGCGCATCCTGATGCTGAACCAGTTTCCCGTCACCCACGCGCTCGTGGACGACTGGTACAACCATGCGAATTACCTGCCGATCTTCCTGCTCGGCGCCCTGATGGCGCGCGTGCCGGGCTTCTGGCCCCGTGTCGCCGCACTGCGCTGGACGTGCCTCGCGCTGGCCCTCGCCGGCTGGGCCCTGCTGATGCTGTGGATCGCGCTGGACGACGCCGGCGGCATCGACGGCACGCGCTGGGAGTTGCTGGTGCATCCGATGCGCGCCGACTACGCGTTGCTGGCATGGAGCGCGATCCTGGCGGCCTGCGGCTTCGCCCAGCGCCACCTGGACCGCGACGGCCCGGCCCGGCGTTACCTGACCGAGGCCGTGTTCCCCGTCTACATCCTGCACCAGACCCTGATCGTCGTCCTGGCCCATGCGTTGAAACCGCTGGGCCGTCCACCGGGCCTGGAAGCCGTGCTGCTCGTCGTGCTCGTGACGGTGCTCAGCTTCGCCGGCTTCGAGATCGTGCGCCGGGTGCCGTTGCTGCGTCCGCTGTTCGGCCTGGGGCCGCGCGACCGGACCACTGCCCCGGCCGCGGCGGCGCAGCGCCCCATCGCGCCGCACCCGGTGACCGGGCGCGGCGTGTGATGCTGCCTCAGTGCGTGGTGGCGCGTTGTTGCTGGCCACCCTGCTGCTGGCTCGGCGGCATTGGCTGGGACGGGCTCGTGCTGCCCGCTGCGTGCGGCTGGGCGGCACCGTTGCCCGACCGGATGAATGGATCGCTGAACTGGCGCACGGTTTCCTGCTGGGCGCGCAGGCCGCGCTCCGTCTGCTCGGTGGCATCGCGCGCCACCTCGTCCGCCAGTGCGCGCGCGGTGCGGGTGGTGTTCTGCACGTGCTGCTCCGTCACGCGGGCCAGCTCGACCTGCGAGTCGGCCGCCAGGCGGGCGATGTGCTGCTGGTAGGCGCGCAGCTTTTCCGTCGTGGGCTGCGTGCGCGCCGTGGCGGCACTCAGCAGCTCGGACTGGCGGTCGGTGCTGAGCACGTGCTTGCTGGCCAGGGTGGTTTCTTCCAGCATCGTCTGCACCAGCTGGATGTTCAGGTCGCACATCTGCTGGAACGAGCTGAACAGCGACTTCGACATGTCGTTCAGGAATGCGGTCTGGGCATCGATGTGGGTGCGCAGCGCCGGGGCGATCGTTTGTGGAAATGGATACATGGTTTGCCTCGCAAAGTTTTGGGTTGAACGGGCCGCAGCAGGCGCCGCGACACGAAGCTCACAGACTAAGGGCGCGAGGCGGGTTACCTTTGATCTGGGCTAATCGTGTCGGGCTTGTCAGCCTGAAGTAGCGGCGGATGGTCCGATCTTTGCATGGGTCCAAGTTCCTGAACTCATGAGGGAGCCGCCATGTTTCTGCCTAACGATGTGATCCAGTACGTCCACCCGGTACGCACGATCCGCATCCTGTGGATCGCCCCCGACCGGCTGCTCGCCTGCACCTTCGAGCTGGGCCTGCCGCACAGCCAGCCGCGCATGGTCGCGCCGCACGTGCTGGCCGACGACGTGCTCACCGGCCGCGCCCGCCTGCTGACGGACGATCCGTATGCCGCACCCGCCCCGCCCCCGCTGCTGCCCCAGAAATACCGCGACCTGCAGGCCAAGGCCTGGGACATCGTCGCCGGCCTGCACACGCACGTGCCCGCGCTGTACCAGCCGCGCGAGCGCGCCGCGCTGGTGGCCGCGTGCGCGGCCGCGCACGGCGTGTCGCGGCCGAGCGTGCTGCGCTACCTGCGCCGCTTCTGGGAACGGGGCCAGACCGTCGATGCACTCCTCCCCGACTACGGCAATTCCGGCGCCCCGGGGAAGACGCGCGGCGCCAACGCGGGCGTCAAGCGGGGCCGTCCGCGCAAATCGGGCGACCATCCAGGCCCGAACACGGATGCCGCGATGCGCGCCACGTTCCGTGCCGCCGTCGCCCGCTATACCGCCACGCATCCCGAGTTTTCACGCCGCGCCGCGTACCGGCAAATGCTGCAGGACTATTACCGCGACCGGCCGCCGGCCGACCTGCCCAGCTTCGGCCAGTTCAGCTACTGGCTGGACAAGGACGGCGCGCCCGCCACAGGTCGACGCGAGGCCGTTGCGGTGCAGCACACGATTCTTCCCTAGCCAATCCGGTGCGACCCGGCCCAGCATGGTGCAGTGCGACAAAAGGGCCGGTCTTCCCATCTTCCCCATCTCGCGCGCGTCAATACAAAAACAAAGTCTGCTCGCCCGCAAATAAAGTTCGCGCGACGCGATGCACTGCAGCCCGCTCGCCCCACCGCCGGAACAAACATTATTTGGCGTTCTCGCCTTACCCCATCCTTACGTTCGCCAACCGTAGAAAACAACTTTATTTTTGACGTAGATTTTTTCTCTTTACCACATCTCGCTGGCACGTCTATTGCTGAAACTCAAGTGAACGAAGAAGGTTCCTGCAATAACCAGAAGAGGTGCGGATGAAACGTTTGACACGGTCGCTGACGCGGCGCGAATTTCTCCACCGGGCGGCAATGGTTGGCGGTTCGGCCTTGCTGCTCAACACGATGAACGCCTGGGGCATGGGGATCGCGTCCCGCGTGAATGCCCCGCCGGCGTTGTCCGGCAGCGGCAAGGGCAGGAAGGTCGTCATCCTCGGCGCGGGCCTGGCCGGCATGACGGCGGCATATGAACTGGGCAAGCTGGGCTACCAGGTCGAGGTGCTGGAAGCGCGGCCCTTCGCCGGCGGACGCTGCCAGACGGCGCGCAAGGGTTTTACGCTGCAGGAGCTGGGCGGCGAGGCGCAGACCTGCCGCTTCGACGACGGCCTGTACATCAACCACGGCCCGTGGCGCATCCCGCTCGACCACCAGTCGACCCTGTACTACACGAAGCAGTTCGACATCCCGCTCGAGGTCATGGTCAACGACAACGACCACGCCTGGGTCTACATGGAGGATGCGGGCCCGTTCTCGAAGCAGCGCCTGCGCCCGGAGCAGATCAAGGCCGATATGCGCGGCCACGTGGCGGAGCTGCTGGCCAAGTCCGTGCAGGCGAACCGGCTCGACACGGCCCTCACGGCGGACGACCAGCACCTGCTGCTCGACTACCTGGCGCACGAAGGCGCCTTATCCACGAAGGATCTCGTGTACCGCGGCCGCAACGGCGCGGGCTTCGCCGAGCAGCCCGGCGCGGGCCTCAGGCCGGGCAAGCTCGCCGATCCGCTGGGCTTTCGCGAGCTGCTCGAGTCCAGGGTCGGCAGGATCTACAGCGCCGTGCAGGAATTCCCCATGCACGCGACGATGTTCCAGCCGGTCGGCGGCATGGACCGCATCGCGCAGGGTTTCGCGAAACGCCTGGGCCGCACGATCCGCCACGGCGCCGAAGTGCAGACGATCCGCCAGTCGCCCGGCCAGGTCACGGTCACCGTCAAGGACACGAAGAGCGGCAAGGTCTCGCAGGTGACGGCCGACTGGTGCCTGTGCACGATCCCGCTGTCCGTGCTGCGCACGATCGACGCGGACTTCTCGGACGGCTTCAAGGGCGCGTTGAAGGCGGTGTCGTATGCGCCGGTCGGCAAGATCGGCCTGCAGATGAAGCGCCGCTTCTGGGAAGAGGACGACCAGATCTATGGCGGCCACGTGCTCACCGACCTCAAGGCCATCAACACGATCTCGCTGCCCTCCTCCGGCTGGCAGTCGAAGAAGGGCGTGCTGCTCGGCTACTACAACTACGCACTGGACGCGATCGAAGTCAGCGCATTGAGCCCCGCCGAGCGCGCGGACTTCGCCGTGAGCGCCGGCGAGAAGATCTTCCCGCCGTACCGGGCCGCGTTCGAGAACGCGTTCTCCGTGGCCTGGCACCGCGTCCAGTACAACCTGGGCGGCTGGGCCGAATGGGACGAGGCGGGCCGGCAGAAAGCCTATCCGACCCTGCTGGCGGGCGAAGGCCGCGTGCTGCTCGCGGGCGAGCACCTGAGTTACCTGACGGGCTGGCAGGCCGGCGCCATCGAATCGGCCTGGCAGCAGATCGAACAACTCCATCGAAAGGCAAGCGCATGACTTTCCGACTGCTGCTTTGCGCCGCCCTTGCGGCCTGCGCCGCGAGCGCCCGCGCGGACACGACGGACGGCAAGAGCCTGTTCGCGAAGAACTGCGCCGCGTGCCATCAGGCGACCGGCCGCGGCATCCCCGGCGCCTTTCCCGCCCTCGCCGGCAACGCCTTCGTGCAGGGGGCGCCGGCCGACGTGGCCACCGTGCTGCTGAAGGGCCGCGGCGGCATGCCCGATTTTTCCGGGAGCCTCGACGACGGCGAGATCGCCCAGGTGCTGACCTACGTCCGCTCCAGCTGGGGCAACGGCGCCGCGCCCGTCACGGAGCAGGACGTGGGCAGCACGCGCGCCGCGCTCGGCGTGGCGCCCGCGTCGCACAGCCGCTTCGGCACCAAACACTGACCCCGGAGGATCCATGAAAACGAACCGCTACGCCGCCGCCCTCGCGCTCATCCACTGCGCCCTGCCCCTGGCCGCGCTGGCCGCGCCCGCGAATTTCACCACGATCGTCAGGCACAAGATCCCCGATTCCGATTTCCCGATCGCGCAGGCCGTCACCCTGCCGCCGGGGACGACGATCCACTTCATCAGCGGCCAGGTCCCGCCCGTCGTCGACAAGACGGCCGACCCGAATTCGCAGGCCGCGTTCGGCGACACGAAGACGCAGACCGTCGGCGTGCTCACGAAGATCAGGGAGATCCTGCAGGGCATGGGCCTCGCGATGGGCGACGTCGTCAAGATGCAGGTCTTCCTCGTCGGCGATCCGGGCAAGAACGGGCGCGCCGACGTCGCCGGCTTCATGGCGGGCTATACGCAGTTCTTCGGCGGCACGCAACCGAACCTGCCCGCGCGCGCCGTCGTCCAGGTGGCCGGCCTGTCGAATCCCGGCTGGTACGTCGAGATCGAAGTCGTGGCCGCAAAAAAATAACAGCGCCAACACCACCCACCAACACTGTCCAGACAAAGGGGTTCACATGCACAAGGCCATCCTCCATGCCGGCGTCGCCGCCGGCGTCCTGTCCTGCAGCCTCGGCGCCCACGCCGCGGAAAACGACGCGGCCGCCGAAGCCGGCCCGCTCAACACGGGCGTCGTGATCGTCACCGGCACGCGCGCCACGGGCCTGAAGGTCGAGAACAGCGCCTCGCCGATCCAGGTGCTCGACACGACGTCGCTGCAGCGCACGGGCCAGCCGGACCTGATCCAGGCGCTGGCGCAGAACCTGCCGTCGCTGACGGCGCAGGCCTTCGGCGGCGACATGGCCAACATGACGCTGTCGGCGCGCCTGCGCGGCCTGTCGCCGAACAATACGCTGGTCCTCGTCAACGGCAAGCGCCGCCACGGCACGTCGAACCTGGCCGTGCTGGGCGGCCCGTACCAGGGCGGCGCGGCGGCGGACCTGAACTACATCCCCGTCGCCGCCATCGACCACATCGAGGTGCTGCAGGACGGCGCCGCCGCGCAATACGGCACCGATGCGATCGCGGGCGTCGTCAACATCATCCTCAAGTCGAACTACCGCGGCCTCGCGGGCAACGTCAACGGCGGCGGCTATGGCGACGGCGGCGGACGCACGGGCGACGCCAGCGCCAACCTGGGCCTCGCGCCCTTCGCCGATGCGTACCTGAGCCTGACGGCGGAAACGAAGTACCACGGCTTCTCCGACCGCGGCGGCATCGACCCGCGCGTGACCGATCCGGCCAACCTCGCCGCGATGCCGCAGCTGAAGGACGCGCCCGGCTATCCGAACGTGAACCACATCTCCGGCGATGCGCAGTACCGCCAGCACATCGTCGCCGCCAACTTCGGCGCCGACGTCACGCCCGACCTCACCTTGTACGGCTTCGCCACCTACGGCCACAAGAAGGCGGCCGCGTTCGAGAACTACCGCATGCCGAACCGCCTGCCGACGATCTACCCGCTCGGTTTCTCGCCGCAGGAGACGTTCAAGGAAGACGATTACGCGTTCACCGCCGGCATCAAGGGCAAGCTGGGCGGCGGCTGGGACTGGGACCTGTCCAGCACCTACGGCCGCGACGAGGCGAAGCTGGGCGTCGCGCACTCGGGCAACGTGTCGCTGTTCGCGGATACCGGTTCGACGCCGCTCGACTTCTACGCCGGTAAATTCGTCGCGAGCCAGTGGACCAACAACCTCGACCTGCACCACGAATTCGACGTCGGCTGGTCCACGCCGCTGACGTTCGCCGTCGGCCTGGAGCATCGCCGCGACGAGTACGAGATCGGCGCCGGCGACGCCGCCTCGCGCTACAAGGAAGGCGCGCAATCGTTCCCGGGCTTTTCCCTCACGGACGCGGGCTCGCACAGCCGCACGAACAAGGCCGTGTACGTGGATCTCGCCGGCCAGCCGGTGGCCGGTTGGACCGTCGACCTGGCCGGCCGCTACGAGCACTTCAGCGACTTCGGCAACGCGAAGGTGGGCAAGCTGACGAGCCGCTACGACTTCTCGCCCGTCGTCGGCGTGCGCGCCACGTATTCGAACGGTTTTCGCGCCCCCACGCTGGCCGAGGAATACTATTCGGCCACGAACGTGTCGCCGCGCAGCGCGTTCGTGCAGCTCGCGCCGAACTCGCCCGGCGCGAAGCTGGTGGGCGTGAACGGCCTGCGGCCGGAAGCGTCGACGAACATCAGCGCGGGCATCGTGATCAATCCGTCCGCTAACGCCGCGATCACGCTGGACGCCTACCAGATCACGATCCGCGACCGCATCGTCGGTTCCGGTTCGCTATACGGTTCCGGTGGCGCGGTGAATTCGCCGGCGGTGACGGCGGCGATCATCGCCAACGGCAACGCACTCGATCCGACCGTCGTCCAGACCGGCATCAACATCTTCTCGAACGCCGTGAACACGCGCTCGCGCGGCCTGGAATTCGTCGCGACCCTGAACAGCAGCTACGGCGCGTACGGCAAGGTGGACTGGTCGCTGGCGGCCAACTGGAACAAGGTCGAGGTCATCAAGATCAACCAGGCGCCCGCGCAGCTGCAGCCGCAGACGCTGCTGGACGCGACGGCGATCTCGGACCTGGAGACCGCGTCGCCGCGCGTGCGCGTGAACCTGGGCGCGCTGTGGAAGTCGGGGCCGTGGACGATCAATGCGCGCGAAGCGTTCTACGGCCGCGCCTCGGAACTACAGTCGTCGGACGGTGCCACGTACTACAAGACGGAGGTGAAGCCGACCGCGATCACGGACCTGGAAGTCAGCTACCAGTTCACGAAGGCGTGGATGCTGTCGGTGGGGGCGAACAATTTGTTCAACCAGTACCCGGACCACGTGAACGCAAACCTCCTGGCCGAGCAGCGCGCAAACCTCGACAACGGCGCCGTCACCGTGTATCCATCGTTCTCGCCCTTCGGCATTAATGGCGGGTATTACTACGCGCGGCTCGGTTTCAAGTTTTAAGGCCCGCAACCGCAAAACCGTCGCCCCGGCGAAGGCCGGGGCCCAATTCTGATGAGCAGTGGTAATGCAAGCACACTTGGGTTCCCGCCTCCGCGGGAACGACGTTGGTTAACGCAACAACGCATCGACCCTGGCGCCGCCGTTCGGCGTCAGGTTCTTCAGGTCGAGCAGCCGGGTCATCACGTCCGCCGGCACCGGCTGGCTGTAGTAATAGCCCTGCGCGGCCAGGCAGCCGTGCGCCGTCAGGAAGGAGACGTGCTCGGGGCTGTCGACGCCTTCCGCGATCAGGTTCAGGTGCAGGCTGTGCGCCATCGCGATGATGGCCGTGACGATCGCGGCATCGTGCGCCTGCTCGTTGATCCCGATGACGAACGAGCGGTCGATCTTGAGCGCGTGGATGGGGAAGTTCTGCAGGTAGGCGAGGCTGGAATAGCCGGTGCCGAAGTCGTCGATCGACAGCTGCACGCCCATGGCGCTCAGCCGGCGCATGACGTCGAGGTTGTCGTCGCTCGGCTGCATCGTCAGGCTCTCCGTCAGTTCCAGCTCGAGCGCGTCGGCGGGGACGCCCGTGTCGCGCAGCACCTGGGCCACGAACTCCGTCAGGTTGGCCTGGGTGAACTGGCGGGCCGAGAGGTTGACGGCGATGCGCATGTCCGGATGGCCGCCGTCGCGCCAGCGCTTCAGTTGCGCGCACGCCTGGCGCAGTACCCACTCGCCGATCGGCACGATGATGCCCGTTTCCTCGGCGATGGCGATGAACTCCGCGCAGGACCGGGGCGTCTTGCCGGGCGGCGTCCAGCGCAGCAGCGCTTCGGCCGAAAAGATCCGGCCGCTCTCCATGTCGACCTGCGGCTGGTAGTACACGGAAAACTCCTCGTGGGCGAGCGCCTGGCGCAGCTGGCTCGTCGCCGCCATGCGCCGCTTCGCCGCTTCGTGCAGGGCCGGCGTGAAGAACTGGTACGTGTTGCGGCCCTTCTGCTTGGCCTGGTACATGGCGGCATTGGCCGCGCGCAGCAGCGCGGCCGCGTCGTTGCCGTCGGACGGGAACAGGCCCACGCCGATGCTGGCGCTCACGTGCAGCTCATGGTCCTCGACGTGGAACGGCCGGCCCAGGGTCTCGAGGATCTTGCCCGCCACGAGCGCGGCGTCGTTGCTGCCCCGCAGGGCCGCCAGGCAGATGCCGAACCCATTCCCGCCCAGGCAGCCGAGGCTGTCGCCCTCGCGCGTGCATTGCTGCAGCCGGGTGGCGACGGCCTGCAGCAGGCGGTCGCCGATCCGCTCGCCGAGGGAATCGTTGATGGTCTTGAAGTGGTCCAGGTCGATGTGCAGTTGCGCGACCATCTCGTCCTGGTGGCGCCGCGCCTGGGCGATCGCCTGGTTGACCCGGTCTTCCAGCAGCAGGCGGTTGGGCAGCCCCGTCAGGGCATCGTGGTGCGCCATGTAGTCGATGCGCCGTTCCGCCTGGTTGTAGTCGGCGATCTTCTGTTCCAGGCGGGCATTGGTCCGGACCAGCTCCGCGGTGCGCTCGGCCACGCGCTGTTCGAGCAGGTCGTTGGCGGCCAGCAGCTCGGCTTCGGTGCGCAGCAACTTCGCGTTCTGTTCGGCGAGCCGCTTCTGCGCGCTGCGCAATGCAAGATGGGTCGTCACGCGCGCCCACACTTCGTCGATCTGGAACGGTTTGGTGACGTAGTCGACGCCGCCCGCCGCGAAGCCCGCCACCTTGTCGTGGGTCTCGGACAGCGCGGTCATGAAGATCACGGGGATGTCGCGCGTCAGGCCAGACGCCTTGAGGCGCCGGCACGTCTCGAAGCCGTCCATGCCGGGCATCATCACATCGAGCAGGATCAGGTCCGGCTGCACGAATTCCGCGCGGGCCAGGCCCTCCTCGCCTTCTTGCGCGACCGCCACCCGGACCTGGCGCCCCTCGAGATACTCCACGAGGATGCCCACGTTGGCCGGCGTATCGTCGACAATCAGTACGGTCGGGGTGCCCGCATCCTGGGGCGCGACTGAGGTCGTCATCATCGGATCCGTCCACTGGTTCATCGATTCGCAGGGACTTGCACTGTCATGACGATTCTATCCGATTCTAACAATTGAGCAACCCTCATTTTGCGCCACTGTGGCCCGCCGGCAGCGCCGCCCCGCAATCCTTGCAGAACCGGGCGCCCGCCTCGTGCCCGCCGCTGCCGCAGGAAGGACAACGGAGGGCCGAACGCGGCGGCCCCGTCCGGCGGTCGCCGCGGCGCAACGTCATCTCGGCCGTCACGATCCCGGTCGGCACGGCGAGGATGCCCCACCCGAGCAGCATCATGAACGAGGCGATCGCCTTGCCCAGGTTGGTGTGCGGCGTGATGTCGCCGTACCCGACGGTCGTCATGGTGACGGTCGCCCAGTACATCGCGACGGGGATGCTCGTGTAGCCGTTCTTCGGTCCCTCGACGACGTACATGACCGTGCCGAGGATCAGGATCGCCATCAGCACGACGGACAGGAACACGAGGATCTTGCGCCGGCTGGCCGCGAGCGCTTCGCCCAGGCGCGTGTATTCCTCGATGTACAAGGTCAGCTTGAAGATACGGAACACGCGCAGCAGGCGCAGGATGCGGATGTCGAGGAGGAGCTCCGTGCCCGGCATGAGCAACGAAAAGTAGGACGGCAGCACGGCCAGCAGGTCGATCACGCCGTAGAAACCGCCGGCATAGCGCCACGGCCGCTGCACGCACACGAGGCGCGCCGCGTACTCCACCGTGAACAACACGGTGAAGCTCCATTCGAGCGCGTTCAGCAGCTCGGCGTGGTCGCGGTGCAGCGCCGGCACGCTGTCCAGCACGACGACGAGGATGCTGAGCAGGATGGCGCACACGAGCGCGATGTCGAAGCGCCGCCCGGCCGGGGTGTCCGCCTCGAAGATGACGTCGTACATGCGCCGCCGCCACCCGGGCGGCGGCTTGCCGTAGGCGACGGCCTGCGGCGCATACGGCTGCACATTCGGCGGCGCGTCGTCGTCATGCATCATGGCGCGGTGGGCGGGCCCTTCAGCTCGATCATGTTGCCTTCCGGGTCAGCCAGGTAGATCGACGGGCCTTCGCCCTCGGCGCCGAAGCGCGACGCCGCCGGCCCCGCCTCGATGCCGTGCGCGGCCAGGTGGGCGCGGATGGCCGCCTCGTCGAACGGCTCGACACGGAAGCAGACGTGGTCGACGTTGCGCCCTTCCCGGCCCGGTGCCGCGCCGCCCGCGGCGCCCAGCTTGCCGGAGATCGGGATCAGGTCGACCATCGAACTGCCCGCGCGCAGCTGCACGAGGCCGATCTCGTCCTGGCGCCGCACTTCGCGGCAACCCAGTACGTCCTCGTAGAAACGCAGCATGCGCGCGAGGTCCACGACGCGCAGCACGATGTGGTCGATGTCGCGGATCGCGATGGGGCTGTTCACGGCATCAGTCGGCATGGCGCTCCACCCACGTCGCAAAACACTCCATGAACTGCTGCAGGAAGGTTTTCAGGCCTTCGTCCGTCAGCGTGTCGCCGTCGAATTTGTTCGCGACGCTGCCGATATAGGCTTCGGGCGACTGCATGCACGGCATGTTGAGGAAGACGAGGCACTGGCGCACCGCGTGGTTGGCGCCGAAGCCGCCCAGCGCGCCCGGCGAATTGGACACGACGGCGCACGGCTTGCCCGTCCATGCGGCCTGGCCGTAGGGGCGCGAGCCGACGTCGATGGCGTTCTTCAGGACCGCGGGCAGCGAACGGTTGTATTCCGGGGTGCAGAACAGGACGCCGTCGGCGTCGCGGATGCGGCCGCGGAACTCCGTCCAGGTGGCGGGGGGCGTGTCGGTCTCGTCATCCTGGTTGTACAGCGGCATCTCGCCGATCTCGACGATCTCCAGTTCGAGCGTGGGCGGTGCGGCCAGCATCAGGCTCCTGGCCAGCTTGCGGGTAAACGATTCCTTGCGCAGGCTGCCGACGAGCACTGCAATCTTCCTTGTTGCCATGACGGTCCTTTCGGTCTTGATGGGTCGGATGATGCCCAGAGTGTAACGATTTTCGGCGGACCGTGCGGATCAGATGCGCCGGCGCCGGTACTCGTCGAGGAAGGAACGGACCTCGCGCGCCGTCAGCACGCGCACCGGATCGCCATGCCACGCATACAGGAACGGCGGCCCGCCCGCGCGGTCGGTCAATTTGGCGCGGAGGAGGAAACGGGTGCCGGCCGGATAGCGTTCCGGGTCGGACAGCGCCCGCGCGCACTGCACGCGCATCGAGGTCGCATACGCCTGCCCCGCCATCGGCTTGATCCGCAGCCGGCCCGTGCGCGCATCAAGCACCGATTCGACGGCCACGTCGCGGTAGGCCCAGGGATCGCGCGCCATCGCTTACGCCACCGCCGCCGCCGGGGCCGGCTTCGGTTCGCGGATCGGCAGGTTGACCAGCGCAGCCGCCAGGGCCAGCGCGATATCGGCGTACCACATCCACGTATAGTCGCCGAAGCGCACGAACGCGAGGCCGCCGAGCCAGGCGCCGAAGAAGCCGCCGACCTGGTGCGACAGCAAGGTGAGGCCGAACAAGGTGGCGAGGTAGCGCGTGCCGAACAGCTTGCCGACGAGGCCCGCCGTCGGCGGCACTGTCGCGAGCCATGTGAAGCCGAGCGCGGCGGCGAACACGTAGAACGTCCACGCGGATTTCGGCGCCAGCAGGTACGCGGCAATGATGAGGCCGCGGCTGCCGTACATGAGTGCCAGCAGCCATTTCATGCGGTAGCGCTGGGCGAGCGCGCCCGCCGTCAGCGAGCCGGCGATGTTGAAGAGGCCGATGAGGCCCAGTGCCGTCGCCGAGACGGTCCCCGGCAGGCCGCACAGCGCCACTTCGCCCGGCAGGTGCGTGACGAGGAAGGCGATGTGGAAGCCGCACGTGAAGAAGCCCGCGTGCAGGCACAGGTAGCTGCGGTCGCGCATGGCCTCGCGCACCTGCCTGCCCAGGGTGAGGTCGCCATGGCCCACGACGGATTGCGCCGGCGGCTTGCCGCGCAGCGGCCACGCGAGCGGGATCGTGAGCAGGGAAGTCGCGGCCAGCGCCAGCATCGCCGTGATCCACCCGGCTCGGGCGATGAGGAACTGGACGAGCGGCGCGAACACGAATTGCCCGAACGAGCCGCCCGCGTTGATGAAGCCGGACGCGAACGCACGCCGCTCGGCCGGCAGGCGCTGCGCGGTGGCGCCGATGAGGATCGAGAAGCTGCCCGCGCCCGCCCCGCTCGCGGACAGGATGCCCAGGGTGACGAGCAGGCCCCATTGCGTGGACACGAACGGCGTGGCCGCGAGGCCCCCGGCCAGCAGCACGGCGCCCAGCGCGATGACGGGCATGGAACCGTATTTGTCGGCGACGGCGCCGAAGACGGGTTGCGACGCGCCCCACATGAATTGGCCGACGGCCATCGCGAAGCTGATCGACGCGATGCCGAGGCCGGTTGCCGTGTTCAGCGGCGACAGGAACAGGCCCGTCGTGAGGCGCGCGGCCATCGTGATCATCAGGATGGCGCTGGCGGCCAGGATCAGGGTCCAGGCGCTGCGGTGCGTGTTCATGTCGTCTCCGTTGGCATCGTCAGACCGACGATGTTACAACGGAAACAAAAGACGCGTAGGGTGGGCGCCCTGCGCCCACGCGGAGGCATGCGGTCCGCGAACGTGCCCAACGTCAGGTTGCGGCCTTCAACAGCAGCACGGTCGCCTGCGCCGCCATGCCTTCTTCGCGGCCGAGGAAGCCGAGCTTCTCGTTGGTCTTGGCCTTGATGTTCACCTGCTGCGGCGACGCGCCGATGTCCTCGGCGATGCGCGACACCATCTGCGGGATGTGCGGCGCCATCTTCGGCTGTTGCGCGATGATGGTCGCGTCGACGTTGCCGATGGTGTAGCCGGTGCCCAGCACGCGGTTCGCCGCTTCGCGCAGCAGCACGCGCGAGTCGGCGCCGGCGAACATCGGGTCGGTGTCCGGGAAGTGCTTGCCGATGTCGCCGAGACCGGCGGCGCCCAGCATGGCGTCGATGATGGCGTGCAGCAGCACGTCGGCGTCCGAGTGGCCGAGCAGGCCCAGGCGGTGCGGGATGGTGACGCCGCCGACGATCAGTTTGCGCCCTTCGACGAGGGCGTGGCAGTCATAGCCGGTACCGATGCGGAACGGCGGGGTCGGGTTGTACGATGCGAGAGCCATGATCTTCTTTACACGCTAGACGAATTCGGGTTGGGACACTGCCAGGTACATCTCGGCGATCCGGATATCGTCCGGCAGCGTCACTTTGAGATTGCGGGGATGCCCTTCCACCAGTTTAGGGCTCAATCCGAGGGCTTCAACCGCGCTGGCATCATCGGTGATCGAATCCGGGTCGGTGGCCGCCGCCAGCGCGTCGCGCAGCAGCTCGTAACGGAACATCTGCGGGGTCTGCGCCAGCCACAGGCCGTTGCGCGGCACGGTGCCGGCCGCTTCGCCGTCGATGCAGCGCTTGACCGTGTCGACGACCGGCAGCGCCAGCAGGCCACCGGCCGGGTGGTCGCCCGTGCCGGTGATCAGTTTTTCGATCAATTCGGCCGTCAGGCCGGGGCGCGCCGCGTCATGCACGAGCACCCAGTCGGCATGCGACAGCGTGTTGGCGAGCACGGCCAGGCCGTTGCGCACGGATTCCATGCGGCTCGCGCCGCCGCAGCGCAGGACGGTCACGCCGTGATGGGGCGCGACGGCATCGATGTAGGGGTCGTCCGGGCTCACGACGACGAACGTGTGCGCGATGAGCTCGCTGGACAGGAATGCGTCGAGCGTGTGCCTGAGCATGGGCTTGCCGCCGATCTTCAGGTACTGCTTCGGGTTCGTGGTCCCCATGCGGGCGCCGACGCCGGCGGCGGGGATCAGGGCGAAGTAACGTGGTGCTTGAGTCATGTTGTTCAATCTACGATCGGGAACGTCTTGTCGATCCAATAAGAGACTGTACCTCACCTTGGCAAACTTTGCTCAGACGCGCGTATTCCGCCGGACTGTCGATGGCGGCCTGCAATCTTTCGACGCGCCCCATCTCGGCCTTAATGTACGGCATCCAGTTGCGGTCGATTTCGCGCTGGAGCAGTGCCCGCGACTGGCCGGCGCGCGCATACAACGGTTTGCCGGCAAAGCGGCCGCCCAGGCGCGCGCGTACCCGCTCTTCCACTTTCGGCAGATAGTCCAGGTAAGACTTGAGATGGCGCATTTCGTGCGCAAGTATCTCGTCATACGTGCACGAGTCCGGCTCGAATTCGCGGCTGACGTACACGACGATGGGCTGGTAGTACAAGGTCACCGCGACGCGCGGCATGACGCATTCGGCCGCGCCGTCGGGCGACGTGAGGAGTGTCCCATCGACCTGGATCGCCACGCGCGATTCCGTGCGCGTCAGGCCCAGTACGTAGCCGTTGCGTACGCCGGGCCGCTTCATGCGGGTCAGGTCGTGGTAGGACACCGTGTTGTCGACGCGTCAGCCGCTTTCGCGCGTGGAGAACGTCGCCCCGGCGTTGCGGGCCGCGTCCTCGCAGCTTGCCTCGAACGGCGTGCGCGCGGATGCAAAGCCGCTCAGGGCGAGCAGCATCAAGCCGAGCGCGGCCAGGCGCACCGGCACCTTATTTCGGCTTCCATGTGCCGGCAGCGATCTTCTCCAGCCAGAACGTGCCGATCACGGTTTTCACGTCCGTGATGTCGCCGCGCTTGATCATCTCCAGCATCTCGGGGATGGTCGCCGTGAAGGTCTCGAGGAACTCACCGTCGTCCAGCTTCGCGTCGCCCGCCGTCAGGCCGCGCGCGAGGAACAGGTCGAGGTGCTCGTCGGAATACGCGATCGCGTTGTGGATCGTGCAGACGAATTGCCAATCGGTGGCCGTGTAGCCCGTCTCTTCTTCCAGCTCGCGCTTGGCGCAGGCGAGCGATGCTTCGCCCGGGTCGATCTTCCCGGCCGGGAATTCGATGAAGACCTGGTCGTTCGGATAGCGGAACTGGCGTTCGAGCAGCACGCGGCCGTCGTCGAACAGGGCGAGGATCACGACGGCGCCGGGGTGGCGGATGTACTCGCGTTGCGTGATCTTGCCGTCGGGGAGTTTCACGCGGTCGCGCGAGACTTTGAGGAAGTTGCCGTCGTAGGCGAGCTCGCCGTCGACTTTGATTTCTTTGAGGTGATCGTCCATGGAAGGCTCCGGTACATCGTTATTCTATGCACCGGCGCCATGGACGACGGTGCTCAGCCGCGGCGCTTGCGCAGGTATCGCAGGACGAAACCCGGGAAGGCCAACACGAGGAACAGGCATGCGGTGATCGCATAGAACTCCCAGGTCTGGGGGAACGCGGTACCGATGCGGGATTCGAGGGCGTGGGCCAGCGCGCCGACGACAAAGTATAAGATAAACAACTCAAGAAGGCGCACGACGAAGTATTTCGCGTGCGCCTTGTTGAGCGCCGGCTTCACGGGAATGAAGCCGAGCACGCTCTCGTTGAGGAACGGCAGGTTGGCGAACGCGAGTGCGACCGCGATCACCAACCAGCTGGCCAGGGAGGCGTCCACCGTGGCCTTACGACTTCAGGGTCAGGGTCATGGCCGACAGGCAGGCCGCCAGCAGCGGGCCCGGCAGCACGCCCAGGATGACGACGAGCAGGCCGTTCAGCGACAGCACGACGCGCATGTCCAGCGGGGTCGAGATCGGCGACGCATCGGCCACCTCGTCGAACCACATGACCTTCACGACGCGCAGGTAGTAGAACGCACCCACCAGCGACGCGGCCACGGCGATGATCGCGAGCCACAGCTGGCCCGAACCGACGACGACGTCCAGCACGGCCCACTTGGCCATGAAGCCCATCATCGGCGGCACGCCGGCCAGCGAGAACATCAGCGCGGTCATGACGAGCGCGTACCACGGGCTGCGCTTGGCCAGGCCCTTGAAGTCGGCCAGTTCTTCCGCTTCGTGGCCCGAACGGGCCAGCATCATGATGATGCCGAAGGTGCCCAGCGTGGTCAGCACGTAGGTGATCGTGTAGTACATCGACGCGCTGTACGCGTTGGCGATGTTCGCGGCATTCGCGGCATCGCGGGTGCCGACGACGCCGGCCATCATGCCCAGCAGGACGAAGCCCAGCTGTGCGATGGTCGAGTACGCCAGCATGCGCTTCAGGTTCGATTGCGCGATCGCGGTCAGGTTACCGACCAGCAGCGACAGCACGGCCAGCGCCAGCAGCATCTGCTGCCAGTCGATCGCCAGCGGCAGCAGGCCTTCGACCAGGATGCGGATCATCATCGCGAACGAGGCCAGCTTCGGCGCGGCGCCCAGCAGCAGCGTGACGGCGGTCGGCGAGCCCTGGTACACGTCCGGGACCCACATGTGGAACGGCACGGCGCCCAGTTTGAAGGCCATGCCGGCCACGACGAACACGAGGCCGAACACGAGGATCGTGTGGTTGGCGGCGTTGCTCGACACCAGCTTGGCGATCGTCGTGATGTCCAGCGAACCGGTGGCACCGTAGATCATCGAGATACCGTACAGCATGAAGCCCGACGCCAGCGAACCCAGGATGAAGTACTTCATCGAGGCTTCGGTCGAGATCGCATGGTCGCGGCGCATCGCCACCAGCGCGTACAGCGACAGCGACATCAGTTCCAGGCCCAGGTAGATCGGCAGCATGTTGTTACCAGAGATCATGATCATCTGGCCCAGCATCGTGAACAGCGCGAGCACGTAGAACTCGCCGCCCATATTGCCGGACATCATGCCGCGCTCGCCGGCGTACTGGCGCGAGTACACGAGGGTCACGCCCACGGCCAGGTAGGTGAACAGCTTGAGCAGGTTCGCCATCGGATCCGACACGAACATGTTGTAGAACGTGTAGGTCGTCGTGCCGGCATTGAAGTCGGCGTAGGTGATCACGGCGCAGCCCACCAGGGTAAGCAGCGACAGGACGTAGGTCAGCGTACGCTTGCCTTCCTTCTGAAACATGTCGATCAGAAGGATGGCGCAGGACGCGATGACCAGGAAGATTTCTGCAGAGACCGGCCCCAGGTTGTTGGCGGCCAGCACGGCTTGGGTGTTAATCATCGGATTCATATCGTTGTTTGTGCCCTATCGTCTCAGTGCGCGGCGACAGCAGCGACTGCCTGCGGCAGCTTGCTGACCGACACGTGCTGCAGCAGGTCCGCGACCGACACTTGCAGCGCGTCGGTGAACGGCGCCGGATACAGGCCCATGTAGATGGTCAGGATCGCGAGCACGCCCAGCATGAAGAACTCGCGGCCGTTCAGGTCGGTCAGTTCGGCCACGTGCTTGTTGCCGATCTTGCCGAACACGACGCGCTTGACCATCCACAGCGAGTACGCCGCGCCCAGGATCAGGGCGGTGGCGGCCAGCAGGCCGGTCCAGAAGTTGAACTTGACGGCGCCCAGGATGACCATGAATTCGCCCACGAAGCCCGACGTCGCCGGCAGGCCGCAGTTGGCCATCGCGAACAGCACGGAGAACGCGGCGAACTTCGGCATCACGTTGACGACGCCACCGTAGTCGGCGATCTGGCGCGAGTGCAGGCGGTCGTACAGCACGCCGATGCACAGGAACATGGCGCCCGAGACGAAGCCGTGCGAGATCATCTGGACGATACCGCCCTGCACGCCGATCTCGTTGAAGATGAAGAAGCCGAGCGTGACGAAGCCCATGTGGGCGATCGACGAGTACGCGACCAGTTTCTTCATGTCGACCTGCACCATCGCGACCAGGCCGATGTAGATCACGGCGATCAGGGACAGCACGATGATCAGCGGGGCCAGGTAGTGCGACGCGTCAGGCGCGATCGGCAGCGAGAAACGGAGGAAACCGTAGCCGCCCAGCTTCAGCATGATCGCGGCCAGCACGACGGAACCGCCGGTCGGCGCTTCCACGTGGGCATCCGGCAGCCAGGTGTGCACCGGCCACATCGGGACCTTGACGGCGAACGCCATCA
>CBIHOW010000100.1:0-18755 GCA_966211695.1 uncultured Massilia sp.
GCAAACTGGACGTCAAGCCGGGCCAGCACGGCGTCAAGTCGGGTGCCCGCACCTCGGACTACGGCAACCAGCTGCGCGAAAAGCAGAAGGTCAAGCGTATCTACGGCGTGCTGGAGCGCCAGTTCCGCCGCTACTTCGCCGAAGCGTCGCGCCGCAAGGGCAACACCGGTGAGACCCTGCTGAAGCTGCTGGAATCGCGTCTGGACAACGTCGTCTACCGCATGGGCTTCGGCTCGACCCGCGCCGAAGCACGTCAGCTGGTCAGCCACAAGGCCCTGACCGTGAACGGCAACGTCGTGAACATCGCTTCGTACCAGGTCAAGACCGGCGACGTCATCGCCGTCCGCGAAAAGGCCAAGAAGCAGACCCGTATCGTCGAAGCCCTGTCGCTGGCCGACCAGGTTGGCTTCCCGAGCTGGGTGTCGGTCGATGCCAAGAAGATGGAAGGCACCTTCCGTACGTTCCCTGAGCGTAACGAGATCGCTGCCGACGTCAACGAAGCACTGATCGTCGAACTGTACTCGCGTTAATTGACAAAATTGGGTGACGCGAGTCACCCGATTTTGTCATCCCCGCGAAGGCGGGGATCCAATTTCGAGCAGCCGATTACGGTGACAGAAATTGGGTTCCCGCCTTCGCGGGAACGACGGTTCATCTACCGTCCGCTTTACCGAATTCGCTTTACCGCCTGCTCCCAGAAGCAGGCGTTTCCACTACTGATGCCATCAGCCTTATCGGTGTAACGAGCCGAGGGTATTGAAAAGGACATTTCATGCAAAATAGTTTGTTGAAGCCACGTATTATCGATGTCGAGACGCTCGGCGCCGGCCACGCGAAAGTCGTGATGGAACCGTTCGAACGTGGTTATGGCCACACGCTGGGTAACGCGCTGCGCCGCGTCCTGCTGTCGTCGATGATCGGCTACGCGCCGACCGAAGTGACGATCGCCGGCGTCGTGCACGAGTACTCGTCGCTGGACGGTGTGCAGGAAGACGTCGTCGACCTGCTGCTGAACCTGAAAGGCGTCGTGTTCAAGGTGCACAACCGCGACTCCGTGACGCTGACCCTGAAGAAGGAAGGCGAAGGCCCGGTCCTGGCATCGGACATCGACCTGCCGCATGACGTGGAACTGATCAACCCGGAACACGTGATCGCCCACCTGACCGCCGGCGGCAAGCTGGACATGCAGATCAAGGTCGAAAAAGGCCGCGGCTATGTGCCGGGTAACGTGCGCCGCCTGTCGGAAGACACGAACAAGACCATCGGCCGCATCATCCTCGACGCCTCGTTCTCGCCGGTCCGCCGCGTGTCGTACGCCGTGGAATCGGCCCGTGTCGAACAGCGCACCGACCTCGACAAGCTGATCATCAACATCGAGACCAACGGCGTCATCACGCCGGAAGAAGCGATCCGCCAGTCGGCCCGCGTCCTGGTCGACCAGTTGAACGTGTTCGCCGCCCTGGAAGGCACGGAAGCCGCCGCGGAAGCGCCGTCGCGTGCACCGCTGGTCGATCCGATCCTGCTGCGTCCGGTGGACGACCTGGAGCTGACCGTCCGTTCGGCAAACTGCCTGAAGGCCGAGAACATCTACTACATCGGCGACCTGATCCAGCGTTCGGAAAACGAACTGCTGAAGACGCCGAACCTGGGCCGCAAGTCGCTGAACGAGATCAAGGAAGTCCTGGCTTCCCGTGGTCTGACCCTCGGCATGAAACTCGAGAACTGGCCGCCGGCTGGTCTCGAAAAGTAAGATTGCAGTACCCCGCCCGGGACACGTCGTCCCGGGCGTTTCAACGCCAACCGGCCCGCGTCGCATAAGCGGCGATCGAAGAGCTCGGATTTAAACTTAACTCGAAAGGAAATACCATGCGTCACCGTCACGGCCTTCGCAAGCTGAACCGTACCTCTTCCCACCGTCTCGCCATGCTGCGCAACATGACCGTTTCGCTGCTGCGTCACGAAGCGATCAAGACCACCCTGCCGAAAGCCAAGGAGCTGCGCAAAGTCGTCGAGCCGATCATCACCCTGGGCAAGAACGATACGCTGGCCAACAAGCGCCTGGCTTTCTCGCGTCTGCGTGACCGCGAAATCGTCCAGAAGCTGTTCGCCGAAATCGGCCCGCGCTACAACGCGCGTCCGGGCGGCTACATCCGCATCCTGAAGATGGGCTTCCGCGTTGGCGACAACGCACCGATGGCCTACGTCGAGCTGGTCGATCGTCCGGAAGTCACCTCGGCCGACGAAGCACCGACCGCCGAGTAATCGGGGTTCAGGCAACGTGAAAAACCAGGCTGCGGCCTGGTTTTTTTTCGCCCCAGCGAACGACGCGCACCCGGTGTACCATGCTGATGCGTTGAACCAATTTTCCGACCATGTTCCGATCTTCCTCCCTGTCGATAGTGCGACTGCTGGCGGCCATGCTGCTGGCCTGCCTTGCCTTCGTCGCGCCCGCCCACGCCGATGACGATTTCCTGCCGCCCGAGCAGGCATTCAAGTTCTCCGCGCACATGCTTGATGCGCACACGATCGTCGTGAACTACGCGATCGCCGACGGCTACTACATGTACCGCGAGCGCTTCCGTTTCACCGCAAGCGGCGCGAAGCTGGGCGAGCCCGTCATCCCGCCCGGCAAGATCAAGTACGACGACACGTTCCAGAAGAATGTCGAGACCTATCACAATGGCGTGGAGATCCGCATCCCCGTCGAGGCCGCGGCACCGTTCACCTTGACCGCCACCGGCCAGGGTTGCGCCGACAAGGGCCTGTGCTATCCGCCGCAGGAGGCGTCGATCCAGCTCACGCCGGGCGCCGGCGGCGGCGCACCGCAGATGAGCCTCGCGCCGGGGCAGGGCGGCGGTTTTAATTTTCCCGGCCAGGCCGCGCAGCCTGCGCCGCAGGTCGATACGCCGGCCGCGGCTGCGCCCGCCCCCGCCGCGCCGCCCGTGAAACCGGCGGCGCCGTCCGAACTGTCCGGCATCGCGTCCCTGCTGCAAGGCGGCCGCCTGCTGGCCATCGTGCCCGCGTTCATCCTGCTGGGCCTGGGCCTCGCGTTCACGCCGTGCGTGCTGCCGATGGTGCCGATCCTGTCGTCGATCATCGTGGGTGAAGGCAAGCAGGTGCACCGCACGCGCGGCTTTATCCTGTCGCTCGCGTACTCGTTCGGGATGGCGATCGTCTACACGGCGCTGGGCGTGGCGGCCGGCCTGCTCGGCGAAGGGCTGGCGGCCGCGCTGCAGAATCCCTGGGTGCTGGGCGGCTTCGCGCTGCTCATCGTCGCGATGGCATTGTCGATGTTCGACGTCTACCAGCTGCAGGTGCCCGCGGCCTTGCAGACGCGCCTGTCCAGCGCCTCCGGCCGCCAGTCGTCCGGCAAGCTGGCCGGCGTGTTCGTGATGGGGGCGATCTCCGCGCTGATCGTCGGCCCGTGCGTGGCCGCGCCGCTCGCCGGTGCGCTCGTGTACATCAGCCAGACGCGCGACGTCGTCATCGGCGGCGCCGCGCTGTTCGCGATGGCGATCGGCATGAGCATTCCACTGCTGCTCGTGGGCGTGTCCGCCGGTTCGCTGCTGCCGCGCGCCGGCCTGTGGATGGAATCGGTGAAGCGCTTCTTCGGCGTGCTGATGCTGGCGATGGCCTTGTGGATGGCCGCGCCCGTGCTGCCGGGTATCGTGCAGATGGTCTTGTGGGCCGCGCTGTTGTTGGGATACGGGGCCTATCTGGTGAGCAGTTCCTGGATGCGTGTCCGCGTGGGCGCGGGGCGCCCACCTTACGCCGCGCTCGCCCTCGGCGCCGCCAGCGCCGTGCTGGGCGCCACGCAACTGGTGGGCGTGGCCAGCGGGGCACGCGATCCGCTCGCGCCGCTGGCCCGATTCACGGGCGGCGCCCCGGCGCAGCCGCTGACGTTCACGCGCATCAAGACCGTCGACCAGCTTGACGCCGCGCTGGCCGCGACTGGCGGCCGCACGGCGATGCTGGATTTTTACGCGGACTGGTGCGTGTCGTGCAAGGAAATGGAAAAGCTGACCTTCGTGGACCCGGCCGTCAAGGCGCGGCTGGCGAACACGGTGCTGCTGCAGGTGGACGTGACGGCCAACGATGGGGATGACCGGGCGATGCTCAAGCGCTTCGGCCTGTTCGGGCCGCCGGGGATCATCCTGTTCGACAAACAGGGGAAGGAAATTCCTGATAGCCGTGTAATCGGCTATCAGGATGCGAACAAGTTCCTGGCGTCGTTGAGCAGGCTGCAGTAACGCTCAACCCTGCGCGGTATTGCCGCGATGCTGCCAGCCGCGATGCCCACCGTGGCCGCGGCCGAAATGCGCCGCCTTCTCATCGAACGTCTTCTTCTGGTCCGCGTCGAGGACCGAGTAGAAGGTGTTCAGCGACGCCTGGCGCTGCTCCAGGGCGGCCGTGCGCTGCTTCTGCCGCTCGATCATCTTCGCCATGCGTTCCGGTGCCGTCAGGTTGGCCCAGGCAGCACGGTCGTGCGGCTGGCGTGCCGGCGGCTGCATCGAGTTCACGAAAGCGTTCCAGGCGTTTTCCTGGGCCGGCGTGATCTTCAGTTCGTCATGCAGCTTGGCGATGCGCTTGGCGCGGAACTGCGCGCGCTGTTCCGGCGTCGGTTTCTGGTGCTGCATGCCGTGGCGGGCCTGCGGTGCGGCCTGGTCCGCCGTCTGTGCATGGGCGCCCAGTGCGGCGGCGCCAAGCGTCAGCGCGGACAGGGCGGTAATGAGGTGTTTGCGATAGGTTGTCATCTCTGGTTCCTGGTCAGGGTTAACTTGGCAAACGGCCAATCGTTGTCTTCATGCTCCGATCTGCGTGCATCGCGTCGTCTTCGCACGGTTCCCATCATGGGCGCAAGATGTAAGCGGAGCTTTTCCGCTGTCTCGTTCTTTGTATCAATTTGTTTCCCTGGAAGATCCATATACAAGCCGATACAAAGTGACTGTTCAGGGCTCCGACAAGTCGGGATAATGGCGATATGGACAATCCATCTACCATCCTGATCGTCGACGACGACCGCGATATCCGATCGCTGCTGGCCGATTACCTGGAAGCGAACGGCTACCGCGCGCTGGCCGCGGCCGACGGCACCGCCATGTGGAAAATCCTGGACGAGACGCGTCCGGACCTGATCGTGCTCGACCTCAACCTGCCGGGCGACGATGGCCTCACGCTGTGCCGCAAGCTGCGCGCGCATTCGACCATGCCCGTCATCATGCTGACGGCCCGCAGCGAACCGCTGGACCGCATCCTCGGCCTCGAAATGGGGGCGGACGACTACCTGCCGAAACCGTTCGAGCCGCGCGAACTGCTGGCGCGCATCCGCAGCGTGCTGCGCCGCAGCCACGCGATGCCGCCGAACTCGCAGGCCGAGAACGTGCAGCAGATGAAATTCTCGGGCTGGACGCTCGACCTCACCGCGCGCCACCTCGTCAATCCGCAGGGCGTGATCATCATGCTGTCCGGCGCCGAATTCCGCCTGCTGCGCGTGTTCCTGGAGCACCCGAACCGCGTGCTGAACCGCGACCAGCTGCTGAACCTCACCCAGGGCCGCGACGCCGACCCGTTCGACCGCTCGATCGACATCCAGATCAGCCGCCTGCGCCAGAAGCTGGGCGAGGATGCGCGCATGCCCCAGATCATCAAGACCGTCCGCAACGGCGGCTACGTACTGGCCGGCCAGGTCACGGTGGAGCCGAGCGCGTGAGAGCTTTCCTCGGCTCGATGACGGGCCGCGTGTTTGCTACCCTGCTGCTGGGCATCCTGCTCACGGCCGCGCTGACCCAGTTGCTGGCCGACGCCGAGCGCCAGCGCGTCATCGACGAGTTCCGCGACCTCCATTGGCTCGACCGCGCCGAGCAGCTGATCATGGCCACCGAGATCGTCCCGGAATCCGCCCGCAAGGCCTACCTGGACGTGGCCAACCGTCCCGGCATGCAGCTGGTCGACGCCGACACGCAGCCGGCCGCGCGGGCGCCCGCCAATTCCGAATTCGCCCAGGCCCTCGCGGCCCGCATGGGCAAGGGCTACGTGCTGCGCTCGCTGGCCGACCGTCCCGCGGCGTGCTCGACGGCGCGCGACCAGCCCATCGTGTTCGGCCTGCTGCGCATGAAGTGGCGCGGCACGTGCGAGAGCATCAGCGTGCGCCTGCGCGACGGCGACGAGCTCGTGCTGTCCGTGCTGCCGCCGCGCTCGGCCACGTCGCCGCAGCGCACCGACTACACGTGGACGATTTCGATCTTCCTCGCCAGCGTCGCCTTCCTCGCCTACCTCGTCGCGCGCATGACGACGCGGCCGCTGAAGCAGCTGGCGCAGGCGGCAAAAGACCTCGGCAACGACATCAACCACCCGCCGCTCGACCTCACCGGCGCCGACGAGATCCGCCAGGCCAGCGCCGCCTTCAACGCGATGCAGGCGCGCATCCGCCAGTACATCTTCCAGCGCACGCAGATGCTGGCCGCCATCACGCACGACCTGCAGACGCCGCTCACGCGCATGCGCCTGCGCCTGGAAAAGGTCAGCGACTCGGAATTGCAGGAGCGCCTGATCGGCGACCTGTCCGCGATGCAGGCGATGGTGCGCGAAGGCCTCGACCTGGCGCGCAGCATGGACACGAACGAAGCCATGCAGATGCTGGACCTCGACTCGCTGCTGGACTCCGTCGTCGCCGACGCGGCCGAGAGCTGCCAGCGCGTGAGTCTCTCCGGCCACGCCGGCATGGCGCTGCTGGGACGGCCGATGGACTTGCGCCGCTGCCTCGTCAACCTGATCGACAATGCCGTCAAGTACGGCCACGCCGCCAGGGTCAGCGTCGACCGCATCAACGGTGCCGCGCGCATCCGCATCCGCGACGCCGGCCCCGGCATCCCGGGCGGCGAACTGATGCGCGTGTTCGACCCGTTCTACCGGGTCGAATCGTCGCGCTCGCGCGAATCGGGCGGCACGGGCCTGGGCCTCACCATCGCCCGCAACATCGCCGAGCAGCATGGCGGCAGCATCAGCCTCGCCAACCATCCGGAAGGCGGGCTGGAAGCGACCCTGATGCTGCCGGAATACTACCCAGGCAAATAGCCAACAAAATCGCACGGGCAGAAACATTGCTGTTACACCCGTGTGGGACAATCGCCAACGGAGGCTCGGCCTTGCGGCCGGCGTCATCCTCATCGCATAAAAATGACAAGAGAGAGGCTGCACCAAGCGGCACAGGGAGTGGAATGAAGACCAGGAATATCGCGATCGTCGCCGGCATCGTCATTGCCGTCGGCGCCGGAACATGGACCCTGAACCATAAGTCCGATTCGCATGCCGACGGGGCCGCCGCCCCGGGCGGCAAGGGCAAGGGCGCCCAGCCGCCGGCCGTCGTCAACGTCGTGGCGCCGCAACGCCGGGACGTGGCCGTCGTGCAGCAGGCCAACGGCACCGTGACGCCGATCCGCACAGTCGACCTGCATCCGCAGACGACGGCCACCATCCGCCAAGTCCACATCAAGGAAGGCCAGTTCGTCAAACAGGGCGAGCTGATGTTCTCGCTCGACGACCGCGCAGACCGCGCCAATCTCGACAAGGCCCAGGCCCAGGTCGAGCGCGACCGCGCGTCGCTGGCCGACCTCGAGCGCCAGTTCAAGCGCAGCCAGGACTTGTTCGCCCAGAAATTTATCGCCCAGAGCGCCGTCGACACCCTGCGCGCCCAGGTCGACCAGGCCCGCGCCACCCTGCAGGCCGACATCGCGGCCGCGCGCGCGAGCAGCGTCACGACGAGCTACACGGCGATCCGCGCACCGATGTCCGGGCGCGTGGGCGGCATCAACGTCTATCCGGGCAGCCTCGTGCAGCCGGCGACGTCGCTCACGACGATCACCCAGCTGGACCCGATCACCGTCGCGTTCACCTTGCCGGAATCGAGCCTGCCGGCGCTGCTCGCGGCGCAGAAGCGGGGCAAGGTCGAGGTCGAGGCGCTGCCGGGCGCCGACCTGGCACCCGTGAAAGGCACGCTCAGTTTCGTCGACAACACGGTCGATCCGGCGGCCGGCACGATCAAGGTAAAGGCCGAGTTCGACAACCGCGAGACCACGCTGTGGCCCGGCCAGTACGTGAACACGAAGGTCGTCGTGCAGACCTTGAAGGATGCCGTCGTGATCCCGCAGAACGCCATCATCACCAATGCCCAGGGCACGTTCGTGTACGTGCTCGAGAAGGACCGCTCGGCCCGCCTCGTGCCGGTGCACCGCGTGTACGGCGCGGGCGTGGACGCGGCCGTCAGCGGCCTCGCCGGCAGCGAGCAGGTCATTACCGACGGCAAGCAGAACGTGCGCCCGGGCGCCAAGGTGCGTCTCGCCTCCGAGATGGTCCGCGTCGCCGACAAGGGCTGAACACGATGAACCTGTCCGAACTGTGCATCCGCCGGCCCGTGATGGTCGTGCTGCTGTCGATCAGCCTGATCCTGGTCGGCATCCTGGCGTATTCGCACATCCCCGTGGCGGCGCTGCCCAGCTATAACACGCCCGTCATCAACGTCAACGCCAACCTGGACGGCGCCAGCCCCGAGACGATGGCGTCGTCCGTCGCGCTGCCGCTCGAAAAGCAGTTCTCGACCATCGCCGGCATCAACCTGATCACGTCGACGAGCACGCAGGGCAGCACGTCGCTCACCCTGGAATTCGACCCGTCGATCGACGTCAACGCGGCCGCCGTCGACGTCCAGGCCGCGCTGCTCGCCGCGCAGCGCCAGCTGCCGCAGGAAATGACGACGCTGCCGTCGTACCGCAAGGTCAACCCGGCCGACGCGCCCGTGCTGTTCATGACGATGACGTCGCCGTCGATGAACCTCTCCGAGCTGAACGATTACGCGGAAAACCTCGTGTCGCCCGCGATCTCGACGTTGCCGGGCGTCGCCCAGGTGTCCGTCAACGGCGGCAAGCGCTTCGCCGTGCGCGTGCGCGCGAAGACGGACCTCATGAATGCCCGCAACATCACGATGGACGAGCTGGCGACGGCGCTGCGCTCGTCCAACTCGAACTCGGCGCTGGGCATCCTCGACGGTCCGCAGCAGACGCTCACCATCCAGGGCCCCGCCCAGATGATGAAGGCGGCCGACTTCGAGAACCTGATCGTCGCCACGCGCGACGACCTGCCGGTGCGCCTGCGCGACGTGGCGACCGTCGAGGACAGCTACCAGTCGACCCGCGCCTTCGGCGCCTACAACGGCGAGCGCGCCATCGTGCTGCTCGTGCAGCGCCAGCCGAACGCGAACACGGTCGAAGTGGTGGACGGCGTGCGCCGCCTGCTGCCGCGCTTCCAGTCGCAGCTCCCGAGCTCGATCAAGATCAACCTCGTCAACGACCGCTCCGTGTCGATCCGCGAGGCGATCCACGACGTGAACTTCACGCTGGCGCTGACGGTGGGCCTCGTCGTGCTCGTGATCTTCCTGTTCCTGCACCGCGCGTCCGCCACGTTCATTCCCGCCGTCACGATGCCGATCTCGCTGCTGGGTGCGCTGGCGCTGCTGTTCTGGCTCGGCTACAGCCTCGACAACATCTCGCTGCTGGGCATCACGCTCGCCGTGGGCCTCGTCGTCGACGACGCGATCGTCGTGCTGGAAAACATCGTGCGCCACATCGAGATGGGCAAGAAGCCGATGCGCGCCGCGCTCGACGGCTCGCGCGAGATGGGCTTTACCATTGTCTCGATCTCGGTATCGCTCGTCGCCGTGTTCATCCCGATCTTCTTCATGCCGGGCGTGATCGGGTTGCTGTTCCACGAATTCGCCGTCATCGTCGGCCTGGCCATCCTCGTGTCCGCCGCCGTGTCGCTCACGTTGGTGCCGATGCTGGCGTCGCGCCTGTTGCCGGCGCATGGCCACGACCACACGGAAGAGAAGAGTTTCATCGGCCGCCATTTCGAGCGCGGCTTCACGGCGCTGCGCAATGCGTACGAGACCACGCTCGACGTGGCGCTGAAGCACCGCGTCGTCGTATTGATCGTCGCATTCGGCACGTTCGCGCTGACCGTCGTGCTGTACACGACCATCCCGAAAGGCTTTTTCCCCGAGGAAGATATCGGCCAGCTGCGCGTGACGACGGAGGCCGCGGAGGATATCTCGTCGTCCGCGCTGGTCGTGCTGCAGACGAAGGTGGCGGAAGTGATCCAGGCCGATCCGGCCGTGCAGGACGTCACGTCGTTCACGGGCGGCGGCAACAACGGCCGCATGTTCATCGTGCTGAAACCGCGCGCCCAGCGCGACAAGATGCCGCAGGTCGTCGACCGCCTGCGCAAGTCGCTGCGCAAGATCGCCGGCGTCAATGTCTACATGGCACCGGTGCAAAACCTGCAGCTGGGCGGCCGTCCCAGCAAGGCCCGCTACCAGTACACGTTGCAAAGCGTGTCCGGCGCCGACATCGGCCAGTGGGCCAACGAGTACATGGAGCGCATGCGCAACAACCCGCTGTTCCGCGACGTGACGAGCGATACGCAGGACAAGGGCTTGCAGGCCAAGCTCGACATCGACCGCGACAAGGCGAATCTGCTGGGCGTGCAGCTGGGCGACATCCGCACGGCGCTGTACGCGGCGTTCGGCGAGCGCCAGGTCTCGACGATTTATTCCAGCGCGGCCAGCTATTACGTGATCCTGGAAACGGCGAACGAGGACCGCCAGTTCGAGGACGCGCTGTCACGCCTGTCGGTGCGCAGCAAGACGGGGCAGCTCGTGCAGCTGTCGAGCGTGGCGACGGTGAAACGCACGGTCGGCCCCATCGCCGTCAACCACCAGGGCCAGCTGCAGGCCATCACCTTGTCGTTCAACCTGGCGCCGGACGCGCCGCTCGGCGCCGCCACGGCCGCCATCGAGCAGATGGGCCGCGACATGAAGCTGCCCGCGTCCATCATCACGAAGTACGGCGGCGACGCGGCCGTGTTCCAGGATTCGCAGTCGAGCCAGCTGATCCTGATCCTCGCCGCGGTCGGCGTGATCTACGTGCTGCTGGGCGTGCTGTACGAGAGCTTCATCCACCCGATCACGATCCTGGCCGGCCTGCCGTCCGCCGCGGTGGGTGCGCTGCTGACCCTGCGCCTGTTCAACCTGGACCTGACGATGATCGCCATCATCGGCATCCTGATGCTGATCGGTATCGTGAAAAAGAACGCGATCATGATGATCGACTTCGCCCTCGACGCCCAGCGCAACCGGGGCATGGCGCCGGAGCGGGCGATCCGCGAGGCGTGCATCCTGCGCTTCCGCCCGATCATGATGACGACCCTGGCCGCGCTGATGGGCGCGCTGCCGATCGCCCTCGGCCTCGGTGCCGGCGCCGAGCTGCGCCAGCCGCTGGGCCTCGCGGTGTGCGGCGGCCTGATCTTTTCGCAAGTCATCACGCTGTACATCACGCCCGTGATTTATTTGTATCTCGACAAGTACAGCGGCACCGGGCCGATGACGGATGCCCAGCTCGTGGATGTGGAGCAGGGACGGAAGGTGGTATTGACGAAGGTTGCTTGATGGTTCCGTGTGGCAAGGTTGATACACACTGTAACAACCATTAAGCTACCCAGCTTGTACTCTCATTACAGAACCTTAACAGCGCGTGCGCAGGCATACCAAACGGGTTAGACTGCGCCTCGTCAATATCTTTTATTTGTCCTCCGGACGGAGGCGTTCATTATCTTGCGTGACCATTCCCATATCCCGCTGGAAGACAGCGATGTCTGCGCACATTGCGGCCAGCCGCTGCCCGGACGGAACGTGGTCGTCTATGGAGAGAAGGGTCCGAACCGCACGGGTATCGCGGTCACGCTCGGCCTGCACCTGCTGCTCGTGGCCATCTACCTGATGCAGCCCAAGACGGAGCATCACGCCCCGCCGAAGTCCGGCGCAGCCGTCGTCTGGCTGCCGCCCGTGAAGGAAAACAAGCCCGCCGCCAAGCCGGCCGAGCAGGCGCCGAAGCACACGGACAAGGCGCCCGTGCCGAAGTTCACGATGCCGCGCATCACGATGCCGCGCCTGCCGGACACGATCACCGTGCCGGAAATCAAACCTGTCGAGGAAAAACCGAAGCCGCAGCCGCCGAAGGAAGAGACCAAGGCGCCGCCGCAGGAAGTCGACATGCAGGCCTATATCGAGGCCCAGCGCAAGCGCCGCGGCGCCCCGGCGCAGACGGACCAGGCCGAGGAAAGCGAAGCGGCGCGCGGCACGCGCAACGCGCTCGCGAACATCGCCGCCATCAACGGCCGCGGCGGCCAGGATCCGAACGAGACGGGCGGCGTGTTCAGCGTCTCCAACAAGACGTTCAGCAGGGCGGACCTGAAATTCCGCGGCTGGAACCCGAACTTCAAGCGCCGCTGGCTGACGGCCGTGACGGTCGAGCGCGGCAGCGAGCCGGACATCGAGACGGCGATCGTCAAGAAGATGATCGAACTGATCCGCAAGGAAAAGACCGGCGACTTCGAGTGGGATTCCCATCGCCTGAACCGCGTCGTTACCCTGTCGGCACGGCCGCAGGATACGCAGGAGCTGATGAACTTCCTGTACAAGGAAATGTTCCCGGAATATAAGCCGCCGCGCTAATCGCGCCCAGCGGGAGGATCAAGTACGGCGGGCTGACGAGCGAGGGATTGGCGCACTGGATTGCCGAGAACCAGAAAACTCGCGGATGGTGCTCGCGCGAGATAAACGCTCGGGTGGTCCAGACCACCCTTGGCCGACATGGTGCCCCCCGTTGCCGCAGCAATGAGGGATCGCTTCAATCAGTATCGGGCTTCTCGCCCTGCCGTCTCGGACTCTTGTTTGACTGCATCGAAGAAGAAACCCTTCCAATATACAACGACTTTGTTGTGATTCTTCCGCAGCACTTCCGTGCACGACAGATCGATAACCTCGACAACGGCGGGTAGCCCCAGTTTGCCGGATGCGGCATGTGCCTCCTCGCGCAGGTAACGGACAGTATCTTCAAAATGGTGTTCGAATTCGGGCTCCTTGCAGGTTTCTCCGGCAAGCGACACCTTGTCGCGCGCGATTACCAGCATTTTGCCTACGAGGCGCGCGGCCTCTTTGTCGTCGAGTGCGGTAATCTCGGATGAGTCGAGTACGTTGGTCAACCGCCAAGCGCCCAGCAGATCCGCGTAATCCGGGGCGGCAGCATGTACGGGCCGCGGCAGGCAGATCGTAACGGCCAGCGCCGCGACGGCCGGAACAGCTCGCAGTCTCAGGAAGATTCGCATGAATGACATAGGGCCCCCGTTCATTTTTTTGCTGCTTCAGGTGCGGCAAAAGGTGCGGATTCCTCGGCACGCCGGCCGACGAGTCCTCTGGCCACGACCTTTTTGCCACCGACGGTCGTTTTGGTCATTTGCCGAATGTTCGCTGCGGCACCCTTGAAGTCTCCTTGTTCGACGAGCTTGTAAGTGCCACGGCTACCTCGTGCTCCGGCGTTATAAGTCAGGCTGACCAGTGCATCGAATTGGTCTTGGTTGAGTGACTGCTTGCTGACATTCCTGCGTACTTCTCTCTCTGCCTTGGCGACGCGTCGCGAGAACTCGGCATCCACTTCGGCCTGACTCACCGGTCGCGCCAACTCTTCTTTCGTGCACGGCCCACGGTGTGCCAGGATGCCGGCACCCCATGTGCAATGGCCTTTTCCGGGCCCGCCGTCATCGTAATAGTTGAAGACGTCCACCTCACGGCGCCGCATCCGTGTGCGTGCGTCGGCACTCATGGTCAAACTGTCGTTTGCCCCCAGTCCCGTTTGCGGCGCCGGCTGCCCTTTTCCTTTCCCTGCCATCGTTTTCTCTCCCAGGTAGCTCAACTAGGGAACAATCTATCGCTCCTCGACGGCATGTCTTTTGGGAGTGCGCAACCAGCCCCCACCGTGATGCCCGAAGAATTGGGCGTATCCGGACATTCGTCCGATATTTCACCGGAGAGAACAGATGGCAATCGACGTGTATCTGCAGATAGATGGCATCAAGGGCGAGTCGCAAGACGATAGACATCAGGGTTGGATCGAGTGCCAGAGCGTGCGCTGGGGCGTCTTCCAGCCGAAGAGCGCCACAGCCTCGACAGCGGGTGGGCATACCGCGGAGCGTGCGGAACTGAAGGAAATATCGTTCTTGAAGGCCGCCGATCTATCGTCGCCGCTACTCCTGCAGCATTGCGCAATGGGCAAAACGCTACCAAAGGCCAAATTTGAATTCATGCGTGCCGACGGGCAGGGGCAGCCCATCAAGTATTTCGAGATTGAACTCGAGAACGTTCTAATCGGCGGCATCGAGCCAAGCATCGAGCCCGGCACCATTTTGGATGAGCACGTCAGCCTGAAATTCTCCAAGGTTAAATGGAAGTATACCCAGCAGAAAATCGGTGGCGGCGTCGGGGGCTCGACGATTGGCGGCTGGGATCTCGCCGCCAACAAGGTTGCCGCATGAGCGATTTTTCATGACAGTAGCGCTGCCAACGAAAACCGCGCCTCGGCGCGGTTTTATTTTTTCACCGCGGCCGCCGTCTCGTCATTCGTGCGAGGAGAACAACTTCTCGATCGGATAGTGGTGCTTGACGAAGGGCGACTGGATGACGATGTAGCTGAAGTATTTCTCGATGTTGATGCTCTGCCGGAGGACGTCCTCGGCGATGCTGTGGTAGTGGGCCACGCTGCGGGTGACGAACTTGAGCAGGTAGTCGAAGCCGCCGCTGACCAGATGGCATTCGACGATCTCGTCGATGCTGCGGATGGCGGACTCGAACTTGGCGAAGTCCTCGCGGCGGTGGTCCGACAGGGTGACCTGGGTGAACACCACCTGCATGTCGCCGAGTTTCTCGAGCTGCAGATGGGCCCCGTAGCCGTTGATGTAGCCCGCCTTCTCGAGGCGCTTCACGCGGATCAGGCAGGGACTGGGAGACAGGCCCACAGCATCGGCCAGGTCCACGTTCGTGACCCGGCCGTTACGCTGCAGGTGGCTGAGGATGCGGATATCGATCCGGTCCAGCTTGAGGGTATCAGGGATCATCGTGGTTTGCCATTTCTGTCTCGCCGTTGATACTGGTCATCATACTATCAGCGAATTTTTGTTCAGCATATGATGATTTTTCCCTGAGGCCACATCAAATTGACTTGAGCGCGCGGCGCACCTCCGTTTGGTCGAGCACCTCGTCGAGGGTCCGGGCCAGGCGCTCGAACATCAGGTCGAAGTCATCCGCCGTATAGCACAGGGCCGGGGCGAAGCCGAGCACGTTGTCGCCGAAGGCGCGGAACACGAGGCGGTTGCGGTAGGCCGCGGCGGCGATGCGTTCGTGCAGCTTCAGCGCGGGGTCGAAGCGGGTCTTGTCGGCCTTGTCGGCGACCAGTTCGAGCGCGCCGAGCAGCCCGCGGCTGCGCGCGTCGCCGACGAGCGGGTGCCCGAGCAGGTCGCGCAAGCCCTGCTCGAAGCGCGGCGCCTGGGCCTGGCCGTTGGCCAGCAACCCGCCTTCGGTGTACAGGCGCAGCACTTCGAGACCGACCGCCGCGCTGACCGGGTGTGCGGAATAGGTGTGGCCATGGCCCACCGGCACGCCGGCCGGCATGTGGTCGGCGATGCCGCGGTACACCGCGTCGGACATCAGCACGGCGCCCATCGGCGCATAGCCTGCCGTGAGACCCTTGGCGACGACCATCAGGTCCGGTTCGACGCTTTCCGCCTCGCACGCGAACATCGGCCCCGTCCGGCCGAAACCCGTGATGACTTCGTCGACCACGAACAGGATGTCCAGTTCGCGGCAGGCGTCGCGCATGGCCTTGAGCCAGCCCTTGGGCGGCACGAGCACGCCGCCGGAGCCCTGGATCGGTTCGCAGAAGAACGCGGCCACGTTGTCCTGGCCCAGCTCGCGCACCTTGGCGCGCAGCGCCTCGACCGACGTGCGGATGATTGTGTCCGGGTCGGAGCCGGCCGGATTGCGGTAAGGGTAGGGCGAGGGAATCTTGTGCTGCTGCGGCAGGGGCACGTCGAAATGGTGGTGGAACACGGCCAGCGCAGTCAGGCCGGCACCCATCGTGGACGAGCCATGGTAGCCGCGCTCGAGCGAGATGAAGTGCTTCTTGGCGGGGCGGCCGGTCGAGTTGTAGTAGTGCGTGATGAAGCGGATGGCGGAATCGTCCGCGTCCGAGCCGCCCAGCGTGAAATACACGTGGCGCAGCGAGGCCGGCGCCAGTTCCACCAGGCGCGCGGCAAGACGGATGGCGGGTTCGGAACCGAAATGGAAATAGCCGGTCGCATAGGGCAGCTTGCGCATCTGCTCGGCGGCGGCCCGGACCACGCTCTCCTGGCCATAGCCGACGTTGACGCACCACAGGCCGGAAAACGCGTCCAGCAATTCCGTGCCCTGCGCGTCGCGCAGGTAGGCGCCGTGGCCCGATTCGAGGATCGTGACGCCCCTTTGTTCATGGGCCTGGTAATTGACGAGGGGGTGGATCAGGTGGTCGCGGTCCAGCGCGACGAGGGAATGGGTAGGCATGGCGGGCTCCAGATGAAAGGGGAAGACAGCGACATGGTAGCCACGGACACGCAGCGATAGCTGCCGCCGGCGCCGTGCAAAAAATGCCGGGAATTGCGTATTTGGGAAGCATTCGGAATTTCCTGCTGCGCACCCGGTGCCATACTGCCTGCCCGTAACCCACCAGCCTGAGCCGCCCATGGAAATCTTGTTGTGCCTGCCGGACGGCGACGCCGCGTCCTGGATCGACGAACTTGCCGCCGTGCTGCCGGCGGCCCGCGTGCGCCCATGGCGGCCGGGCGACCGTGACCCCGCCGACTATGCGCTGGTCTGGAATCCGCCCAGGGAGGCGCTCGCCGGACGCGGGCGGCTGAAGGCGGTGTTCAACCTCGGCGCGGGCGTGGATGCCGTGCTCGCGCTGCTGGCAGCGCAGCCGGACCTGTTGCCGCCCCACGTACCCTTGATCAAGCTGGACGATGCCGGCATGGCGCCGCAAATGGTGCAGTACGTGCTGGCCGCCGTGCTGCGCCACCTGCGCCGCTTCCCCGAGTACGCCGCGCTCCAGCGCGCCCGGCGCTGGCAGCCCCTGCCGGGGCGCGACGCCGGCACACACGCGGTCGGGGTCATGGGCCTGGGCGCGCTCGGCACGCCCGTGGCTTCCGCGCTGGCCCAGCTGGGATTCGCGGTGCGCGGCTGGAGCCGCGGCCCGCGCGCGGTCGGCCAGGTCGCCTGTTTTGCCGGGCAGGACGCGTTGCCGGACTTTCTCGATGGCCTGGACGTGCTGGTGAACCTGCTCCCGTTGACGCCGCACACGGCGAACATACTCGACCGGACGCTGTTCGCGCGGCTGGCGCCGGGCGCGCAATTGATCAATATCGGACGGGGCGCCCACCTGGTCGAGGAAGACTTGCTGCGCGCGCTCGACAGCGGCCGGCTGGCCCAGGCCACGCTGGACGTGTTCCGCGAGGAGCCGCTGCCGCCCGGTCACCCGTTCTGGCGGCATCCGCGCATCGAGATCACGCCGCACGTGGCCGCGCTGACGCTGCGCCGGGACAGCGCGCGCCAGATCGCGGCCAGGATCGCCCGGATCGAGCGCGGACTGCCGGTCGACGGCGTCATCGACCGGACCAGCGGCTATTGAGCGGTCTGGCCGGCGTCAGCAGAGCGCCTGGCTGACGATGGCGAACTGCCGGACCGTATCGTCGCGCGGCGGCACGCCATGGCGGGCCATGGTCACCGCGGTGTCCACCTCGGCCAGCCCGGCCTGCGCCAGCCATTCGCCCAGGCCGCTCGACCCCGTCACGTCGATGCGCACGAAGGCGCCGGCGTAGGCATCGCTCCACGTCGCGACCAGCGCTTGCGCGCACGCGGCATCGGCCGTGACCACCGGCCCGATCACGTGGCCGCGTCCGAACGGCCGTATCAGCGAAAAGCCGGTCACGGCGCCGTCCTGCTCCAGCACGGCGCCTTCGGCCACGTCGATCAATCGATGCAGCAATGCGTCGCGCACCATGCCGGTGCCGCGGTTCGCCAGCGCGACGATGGCGGGAACATCGGCGGTGGTGGCCCGGCGCGCACGCAGGCCCGCCGGCGCCGGCGCCGCGGCCAGGATGCCCTGGTGCTGGTGGATCGTGCCGATGGCATGGAAGCCCAGGCTTTCGTACAGCGGCTGTCCGGCCACGGTGGCGTTGAGCAGCGTGCAGCGGTCGCCGAGTTGTTCGAGCACGAGGTGCATCAACCGGCGTCCGATGCCCTTGCCCTGGTGGTCCGGGGACACGATGATCAGCCCCAGCGAACCATGCCGCGGACCTTGGTGCCAGCACAGCGCGGTGCCGACGACGGCGCCGTCTTCCTCGGCCACGAAGCCGGTGCCCAGGCGCAGGGCGAACAGCCAGTCGTCGGGACGATGCGGCCAGCGCACGGCTTGCGACAGCGCGTGCGCGGCGGGCAGGTCGGCCTCGCGCATGGGACGGTAGACGATGGCGGTCGATTGGGTGGTCATGCCATGTCCCTCCGGGTCAGCCGAGCGACTGGCTGAGCAGGGCGAAGCGCTTGACCGGGCCCGCGGGCCGGGGCGGGTCGCCGCGCGTCATCGCGTGTACCGATTCCTCGACCTGGACGAGGCCCATCTCCGTGAGCCAGGGACTGAGGCCGCTGCTGTCCGGCACGTCGACGCGGACGAAGGCGCCCGCTTGCGTGCCGGCCCAATGGGCGATCAGCGCCTTCGCGTGCTCGGCGTCGGCCGCAACGACGGGGCCGATCACATAGCCGTGGCCGAACTTGCGCAGCGCCGCGAAGGCGA
>CBIHOW010000101.1:0-18667 GCA_966211695.1 uncultured Massilia sp.
GTCTGGCGGTCGCCGATGATCAGCTCGCGCTGGCCACGGCCGATCGGCACCATCGCGTCGATCGACTTGATACCGGTCTGCAGCGGCTGCGACACGGATTCGCGGGCGATCACGCCCGGGGCGATCTTTTCGATCGGCGAGGTCAGCTTGGCATCGACCGGACCTTTGCCGTCGATCGGCTGGCCCAGTGCGTTGACGACGCGGCCACGCAGTTCCGGACCGACCGGCACTTCCAGGATGCGGCCCGTGGTCTTGACGGTGTCGCCTTCCGAGATGTTCTCGTAGGCGCCCAGGATCACGGCGCCGACCGAGTCGCGCTCAAGGTTCATGGCGAGGCCGAAGGTGTTGCCCGGGAATTCCAGCATCTCGCCCTGCATCACGTCCGACAGACCATGGATGCGGCAGATACCGTCGGCGACGGAGATCACCGTGCCTTGGTTACGAACATCAGCCTGACCTTCGAGGCCCTGGATGCGGCTCTTGATCAGTTCGCTGATTTCAGACGAATTAAGTTGCATGAGTGCTAACTCCTAATAGTTTCTTGATGCGTAGGGCAAGTCCTGGACGCGGAGACGAATGCGATTCTCAGGCAACCAGCGCGTTGTGCATCTGCTGCAGCTTCGCGCGGACCGAGGTATCGAGCACTTCATCGCCGACGACCACGCGCACGCCACCGATCAGCGACGGATCGACCACGACCGTGGGGTTCAGCTTGCGGCCAAATTTCTTTTCCAGCGTGGCGACCAGCGGGGTGAGCTGGTCGGCCGAAATGTCGAACGCGCTGTAGATCGTCGCGTCGGCGGCGCCTTCCTGTGCATTCTTGAGCACAGCGAACTGGGCACCGATTTCCGGCAGCAGGGCAACGCGGCCGTTCTCGGCCAGCATCGCAATAAAGTTCTTCGCTTCAGCGTTCAGCGGCGACTTGACCAGGGACGCAATCGTATCGGCCAGCTGTGCTTGCTTGACGTTCGGATTGGCAGCAAAAGCCTGCACATCCGGATTGGCACCGATCTGCGCCAGTTCCGCGACGGTGGCCGACCAGGCGGCCAGGTCGCCCTGCTGGGCGACGCGGAACAGTGCTTCGGCGTAAGGGCGGGCGACGGTTGCGAGTTCAGCCATGATCAGAGCTCGGTCGACAGGCGGTTCAGCAGGTCGGCGTGGGCCGCTGCGTTGACTTCGCGCTTCAGGATCTGCTCGGCACCGGCGACGGCCAGGGCAGCGACCTGGGCACGCAGTTCTTCGCGCGCGCGGGTAACCTGCTGTTCGGCGTCGGCCTTCGCACCTTCGAGAATGCGGGCGGCTTCGGCGCTTGCCTGCTGCTTGGCTTCTTCGATGATCGCTGCGGCACGCTTTTCGGCGTCGGCGATACGCTTGGTGCTTTCGTCACGGGTCGCAGCCAGTTCGGCGGCGATACGCTTTTCAGCGGCGGCCATTTCGGCCTTGCCACGGTCGGCGGCGGCCAGACCATTCGCGATCCTCTCGGCGCGCTCGTCGAGCGCTTTCATCAGCGGCGGCCACACGAATTTCATGGTGACGAACGCCAGGATGAAGAAGACCACGAACTGGGCAAACAAAGTTGCGTTCAAGTTCACGGTAGGTTCCTTCTCACAAAAACGGATGCCGAACCGTGCTGTCGGTTCGGCGCTTCAGATCACTTGTCGTGGGAAGCTCTTAGCTGGTGAACGGCTTGGCGAACACGAACAGCATGGCGATACCGACACCGATCAGGAATGCAGCGTCGATCAGACCAGCCAGCAGGAACATCTTGGTCTGCAGGGTGTTCATCAGTTCAGGCTGACGTGCCGAGGCTTCCAGGTACTTACCGCCCATGATGGCGATACCGATACATGCGCCAATAGCACCCAGGCCGATGATCAGACCGCAAGCCAGTGCAACGAAAGAAACGTCAGTCATGAGATTTACTCCAAAAGTTAATTTAAAAAATTGAAAAATTACAACTTCTTTACTACCACTATCTTGGTCGTTCTTGCGATCGTGCCGATCAGTGGCCTTCGTGGGCCTGACCGATGTACACCAGCGTCAGCATCATGAAAATGAATGCCTGCAGCACGACGATCAGGATGTGGAAGATTGCCCAGATCGAACCTGCAATGACGTGGCCGACAAAGCCGAACACGGTTGCCGTGGAGCCGAGCAGTGCAATCAACAGGAACAGCAGCTCACCGGCGTACATGTTGCCGAACAGTCGCATACCGAGCGACACGGTTTTTGCTGCGTATTCGATGATGTTCAACAGGAAGTTGAACGGAGCCATCCAGATGCCGAACGGAGCGGCGAACAATTCGTGGATCCAGCCACCCAGGCCCTTGATCTTGACGCTGTAGTACAGCATCAGCGCGAGCACGCCGAGGGACATGCCGAGGGTGCCGTTCAGGTCGGCGGTCGGCACGACGCGGAAATGCGGTTCGCCCATACCCAGGGCACGGAAGATGCCGGCAAACAGGTCGACCGGCAGGAAGTCCATCGAGTTCATCAGCACGACCCAGACGAACACGGTCAGTGCCAGCGGAGCGATGAAGGTACGGTCGCCGTGGACGATCGCTTTCGACTGGTCTTCGACCATTTCGACGATCATTTCGACGAACGCCTGGAAGCGGCCAGGCACGCCGGAGGTCGCGCGACGCGCTGCCAGCCACATCAGGGTGATACCGATCACGCCCATTGCGACCGACCACAGGATCGTGTCGAGGTTCCACACGCTGAAGTCGACCACGAAGGATTGATGGCCCTGCGTCAGGTGGCCCAGGTGGTGTTTGATGTATTCGCTCGCGTTTGGCGCATGCTCCGCCGCGGTTTCTACCGTACTCGTCATTGTTTATGCCCAAATAATAAAATGATGTAACTTTTCAGCGCCACGATGAACCCGCCCAGCAGGGCCAGCCAGTTCAGGCCGTGGTACAGCCGCGCCGTTGCGTACAGCAGCGCGAGCGTTAAAGCAATCTTTACAAATTCCCAGATGAAAAATGTGGCAGGGTTTGCACCGCCCATTTTTTGTGAACTGGCGAACAGGCGAAACGCCATGATGCCATTGGGCACGACACAACACATCCCGCCAAGTACCGCCGAAAACATCGCAGCCCACCCCCCAAGCAGTCCGGCGATCACGCCGGCCACAAGTGTTGCCAGGATTTGCAGGGAGACCAAGCGCAGCATTTTTCTGTTCTTTTCGCGCCAGCCGTAGTGGAACCGTGTAACGGTATGGTAATTACATGAATCAGCGGGATTATAAGGTGTTATCGGACCCATAGTCAAACTCTTCCGTCCTTGCGCTCGCTTATATCGGGTGTAAAAACGACAAAATAAATTACCTGGAAACTGTTAAATTTCCTACGAAATGTTGTGTATTTGCGACTGTTGAGCGATGTAAACCGGTAGTTTCGGCCATGCATATACCGGCCAGGATGGTCTGGTAGCGCGACCACGAGTGCGCTCGCCGGGTTGCTCGTTTTGCACCGTGGCAGTGAGGACGTTGTGCGGTGGGAGTGCGCGGGCGCGTCGCCGTGGTGCACCGAGGGAGGCACCGGGGTCAGACCCCGGTTTTAGGAAATTGCTTAAGGCTGGGGTCTGCCCCCGGTGTTCAGGCGCGCAGGCGCGCGAGCACGGTGTCGAGGACGTCGAGGTCGGCGAAGTCGATGATCAATTGTCCCCTGCCCTTCGGCCCCATCTTGAACGCGACGGGCGTCGCCAGGCGGTCCGACAACTCTTCCTCGAGGCGCACGATGTCGCCCGATTTTTCCTTCTGGCGCGGCGCGGCCGGCGGGGCGTTCTGCTCTTCCAGCGCGCGCGCGACCATCTTTTCCGTCTCGCGCACGGACAGGCGCTTGGCGATCACCTGGTTCGCCAGCGCGATCTGGCTCGCGGCGTCGACGGCCAGCAGCGCCCTGGCGTGGCCCATGTCGATGTCGCCCGCCATCAGCATCGTCTGCACGGGCTGCGCGAGGTTCACGAGGCGCAGCAGGTTCGACACGGCGCTGCGCGAGCGGCCGACGGCCTGCGCCGCCTGTTCGTGAGTAAAACTGAATTCCGAGATCAGGCGCGCGATGCCCTGCGCCTCTTCCAGCGGGTTCAGGTCTTCGCGCTGGATGTTTTCGATCAGCGCCATCGCGGCGGCGTTCTGGTCGTCCACCTCGCGCACGAGCACGGGGATCTCGTCCAGGCCCGCCAGCTGGGCCGCACGGAAGCGGCGTTCGCCCGCGATGATCTCGTAGCGCGCGCCGGACGCGGCGACGTCGATCGGGCGCACGAGCACCGGCTGCATGATGCCCTGGGATTTGATCGACGCTGCCAGTTCGGCCAGCGAGCCGTCGTCCATGCGCGTGCGCGGCTGGTATTTGCCGGCCTGGATCTGGCCGACCGGCAGCAGCGACGGCGCGCCTGATGGCGTGGCGGGCGTCTCGGGAGCGTCTCCACCCAGCAGCGCGTCGAGACCGCGGCCGAGTCCTTTGAGTTTTTTGGTTGCCATGACGTTGATAAGTTCTGGTTACATAGTCTTGATGCGCTCGACCATCTCGGCACCGAAGGCGATATAGGCCTGCGCGCCCTTCGAGGACGGATCGAACGTGACGCCCGGGATGCCGTACGACGGCGCTTCCGCCAGGCGCACGTTGCGCGGGATGATCGTCTTGAACACCTTGTCGCCGAAATGCTGCTCGAGCTGGGCGGACACCTGCTGCGACAGGGTCATGCGCGGATCGAACATCACGCGCAAGAGGCCGATGATGCGCAGATCATGGTTCAGGTTCGCGTGCACCTTCTTGATCGTGTTCACGAGATCGGACAGGCCTTCCAGCGCGTAGTACTCGCACTGCATCGGGATGATGACGCCGTGCGCGGACACGAGACCGTTCAGGGTCAGCATCGACAGCGCGGGCGGGCAATCGATCAGGATGAAGTCGTAGTCGGCATCGACCTTGGCCAGCGCTTCCTTCAGGCGGCGCTCGCGGTTTTCCAGCTCGACCATCTCGACTTCGGCGCCGGCCAGCTCGCGGTTGGCGGGCAGCACGTCGAAGCGCCCCGCTTCGCTGCGCAGGCGCGCCGTGGCCACGTCGGCCTCGCCCAGCAGCACCTCATAGATCGACGAGGTCAGCCCCGCCTTGTTGATGCCCGCGCCCATGGTGGCATTGCCCTGCGGGTCGAGGTCGACCAGCAGCACGCGCTGGTCGAGCTTGGCGAGACCGGCGGACAGGTTCACGCTGGTCGTGGTCTTGCCGACTCCGCCCTTCTGGTTTGCTACGCAAAAAATTTTCGCCATGTATGCCTTTATCTGTCATACGGTTAATACCATTAAAACGGTTTATACGATTTATATGGTAATAACGGTATAAACTGTTTATACAGTTTATATTCTAGTGCCGGGACGGGAACGTTCGCGCGATTGTTTCACGTGGAACGTTCGATGAATACCAGGTGACGCTCGGCGCCCAGCCTCGGTACGTCCAGCGGTTCCACCTTGTCGACCTTCCACTCTGCCGGCAGCCGCTCCTGTTCATCTTTCGGGGCCACCCCTTTCAGGGCAATGTAGCGTCCGCCGTCCGCCAGCAGGTGCGAAGACCAGTTGACGAAATCCGACAGGTCGGCAAAAGCACGCGAGGTGATGACGTCGAATTTGTCGCTCACCTGCAGTTGCTCCACGCGTGCCGTGTACACCGTGACGTTGGCCAGGCCCAGCTCGGCCTTCACCTGCGTGAGAAACGCCGTTTTTTTATGGACCGTGTCGATCATCGACACTTTCATGTCCGGACGCACGATTGCCAGCACGATGCCGGGCAAACCGCCGCCGGAACCCACGTCCAGCACGTTCTGCGCCCCCGCGAATGCCGGCACGGCCGCCAGCGAATCCAGCAGGTGGTGCGTGACCATCTGCATCGGATCGCGCAACGACGTCAGGTTGTAGACGGCATTCCACTTGAACATCAGGGCCAGGTAATCCATCAACTTGTCCTGCTGGGCCGGGCTCACGTCGAGACGCATCGCGGCGATACCCTCGCCCAGCACGGCCGACAAGGCCGATCGGTCGAAATTCTTCATGCGGCCGATTCCTCGTTCGGGACACTGGTGAAACCCTTGGCGCCACGCTTCTTCAAATGCACGAGCAGCAGGGAAATTGCCGCCGGCGTCACGCCAGAAATGCGCGAGGCCTGGCCCAGCGTCTCCGGACGCTGTTTATCCAGCTTCTGGCGCACTTCGATCGACAGCGCCGTAATCTCGAGATAGTTCAGATTGTCCGGCAGCTTCAGGTTTTCGTAGTAATCATGGCGTTCGACCTCGCGCGCCTGGCGGTTGATATAGCCCGAATACTTCAGCTGAATCTCGACCTGCTCCTTCACGGCCGGATCTTCCACGCCCGGGCCGCCCAGCGCCTGGCCGTCGACACCCTGCAGAGTGACTAGCTTGTCGTACTCGACACCCGGACGGCGCAGCAGGTCCGCCAGGTTGTACTCGCGCTCGATGGCCTGGCCGATCACGCGTTCGGATTCGGCTGCGGCGAGGATGCGCGGGTTGACCCACGTCGAACGCAGGCGTTCCAGTTCGCGCGCGACGGCTTCGCGCTTGCGCTCGAACGCTTCCCACTGCGCATCGCCGACGACGCCCAGCTGGCGGCCGATCTCCGTCAAACGCATGTCCGCATTGTCTTCGCGCAGCGACAAACGGTATTCCGCACGGCTCGTGAACATCCGATAAGGCTCGGCCACGCCCTGCGTCGTGAGGTCGTCGACGAGCACGCCGAGATAGGCTTCCGAACGGGACGGCGTCCAGGCGTCACGGCCCTGCGTCTGCAGCGCCGCATTGATACCGGCCAGCATGCCCTGCGCCGCGGCTTCTTCGTAGCCCGTCGTGCCATTGATCTGGCCGGCGAAGAACAGGCCCTGGATCGCCTTCGTCTCCAGCGATGCCTTCAGGCCGCGCGGATCGAAATAATCGTATTCGATCGCATAGCCGGGACGCAGGATGAATGCGTTTTCCAGGCCGCGCATCGAGCGCACCATGGCCAGCTGCACGTCGAACGGCAGGCTCGTCGAGATACCGTTCGGGTAGAACTCGTTCGTGGTGAGACCTTCCGGCTCGAGGAAGATCTGGTGCGATTCCTTCGAGGCGAAACGGTGAATCTTGTCTTCGATCGACGGGCAGTAGCGCGGGCCGACGCCCTCGATCACGCCGGTGTACATCGGGCTGCGGTCGAGGCCGTTCCGGATGATGTCGTGCGTCTGCGCGTTCGTGTGCGTGACCCAGCACGGCAGTTGTTTCGGGTGCATCGCGGCATTGCCCATGTACGAAAACACGGGCACCGGATCGAGGTCGCCCGGCTGTTCAGTCATCACGGAGAAGTCGATGCTGCGGCCGTCGATACGCGGCGGCGTACCCGTTTTCAGACGGCCCTGCGGCAGTTTCAGTTCTTTCAGGCGCGACGACAGGGATACCGCCGGCGGGTCACCGGCACGGCCGGCCGAGTAATTCTGCAGGCCGACGTGGATCTTACCGTCGAGAAAAGTACCGGCCGTCAGCACGACGGCGCGCGCGCGGAAGCGCAAGCCGATCTGCGTCACGGCACCGACGACACGATCGCCTTCGACCATCAAGTCGTCGACGGCCTGCTGGAACAGCCACAGGTTCGGCTGGTTTTCCAGGCGCGAGCGGATCGCCTGCTTGTACAGCATGCGGTCGGCCTGGGCGCGGGTGGCGCGCACGGCCGGGCCTTTCGAGGAGTTCAGGATGCGGAACTGGATACCGGCTTCGTCGGTCGCGATGGCCATTGCGCCGCCCATGGCGTCCACTTCCTTGACGAGGTGGCCTTTGCCGATGCCGCCGATGGACGGGTTGCAGGACATCGCGCCCAGGGTTTCGATGTTATGAGTGAGCAACAGGGTCTTCTGGCCCATGCGCGCAGACGCCAGCGCCGCTTCGGTGCCGGCATGGCCGCCGCCAACGACGATCACGTCGAATTCTGTCGGAAATAGCATGATGGAGTGTGTTGCGAGGAGGATTAAGAAGGGATTATAGATTCTTTTTTCCGTGCGGCTTCGGCTCGGCCGCGAAAACGACGATTTGTTTCACGTGAAACAGTGCTGTGTTAGGCTTTTCGCCACAGTCACTCTACCTTGCCGCCATGCCGAAACGCCGCTATCTCCGCTGCGTCCTGCTCGCCGCGAGCGCCACAGTCGGCGCTTATCCGCGGTCCGATCTGCCATCGACCACGTTCACTCACAAGGACGGGGAACTCGCCTGCGACAACACGAGAACGTGCCGCACGGCCGGCTATCACGAAGAAGACGACGGTCCGAACGCGACCATCTTGCTGACGCCCCCCGCTGGACCGAACCAGCCCATCAAGGTCGAACTGCAAATGGCTAGATACGCCCGGCGCGTTGGTGCGCAAGGGCGGCAAACCTGAATCGAATGTCCTGCCGCCATTGCCCGCTCCGGAGATCAAGGCCGCACTGCGCAAGACCGTCAAGGATGACGACTGCGAACTGTTGTACGCCAAGTCCGACACGGCGAGCATGCTGGGCAGCCGCCTACAACACCGGCGACGGTTATTGGGTCGTTAATGCGAAACCGCCCAACTCAGCCGTCTTCGTCACGACGGCCGCCACCGATTACGATGACGGCGTTATCACCTTATACCAGAAGGGACGCGGGATTGCCGACTGCGTTGCGACCGCGACGTGGACATGGGATGGGCGCGCATTCGCCCAAACGTCCGATAAGACAACCGGTGTGTGCCGCCAGATCAGGCCGGGCGGCGCATGGGATCTACCGACGCTCGTCACGCATGTGCGCAAGTCGCGTTGACTGTTCCACGTGAAACAATCACCAGCCCAGACGCTTGAAGGTGTCGAACGCTGTCTTTACGATCAGTAGCCCGACGACGACGAGGAACAGTTTGCGTACGAACCCGCTGCCGTGTTTCAGCGCCAGCCGTGTCCCCACCAGTGAACCGGCAATCTGGCACACGGCCATCAACAGGCCCAATTGCCAGAGCAGGTGGCCACTGTAGCCGAACCAGATCAGCGCCGAGATATTGCAGGCGACGTTGACGATCTTCGCCGCGGCCGACGCGCTGAGGAAGTCGAACCCGAAGAAGCGGACGAAGAGGAAGATCAGGAAGCTGCCGGTGCCAGGACCAAAGAAGCCGTCATAGAAACCAATGGCGGCACCGACACCCATCGCCAGCAGCCGTTCCTTCATGCCGCTGTGGGCGGGCGCATGCACGGCGCCCAGGTCTTTCTTCTTGTACGTGTACACAGCCACCGCGACGAGGATCAGCGGCAGCAGGCTCCTGACGAAGTCGCCCGGCACGCGGGTGACGGTCCATGCACCGATGAACGACAGCGCGAACGCGGCGACGGCCGCCGGCGCCGCCGTGCTCCAGGCGACCGTCACACGACGCGAGTATTTGACGGCCGCGACGGAGGTCCCGAACATCGCAGCCAGCTTGTTCGTGCCCAGCAGCGTTGCCGGTACCTCACGAGGGAACATGGCGAACATCGCCGGGATCTGGATCAATCCTCCCCCACCGACAACAGCATCCACAAGACCGGCAACGAAGGCCGCGACGGCCAGCAGGGCAAAATCGAACATGACGAATAACACGTAAAAGCGCTATTGTAGTCCGACACCCTTGTTGCGACGCAACAAACTCAGGTCGCCGCCGCCCGTCCCTCTTCGAAGAATTGGAGCAGCAGGCGGTTGACTTCATCGGCCGCCGTCAGTTGCAGCCAGTGATCGGCGCCGCGGATGCGCTCGAACCGGAATTCGCCATCGACGTAGTGGGCCGAATCGCGCATCTGCTTTTCGCCAAGCGCCGGGTCGCGGTCGCTCCACAAGCCCATCACCGGCACCTTGACCCGGCGGTGGTCGCGCGGCAGCGCCAGGCTCAGGTTCGCGCGGTAATAGTTCAAGGCGGCCGTCAGGCGCCCCGGCGGCGACAGGTCGTGCTTCCAGTGGTCGGCCTGGCCGGGCTCGTCCGTGAACTGGCGCATGATGAACCAGTCGCCCGCCCGCAGCGTATGCTCGGCGATGCCCGGCATGATGAAGCCGAGGATATAAGTCATGCGCAAGCGCTGCAGGATGCCGGCATGCGCGATGGCATAGGGGTGGCCGGTGGACATCGCCACGTAGCGGTGCACACGTTCCGGCGCCAGCGCCGCGATCTGCCACCCGATGATGCCGCCCCAGTCGTGGCCGACGAGGAAGACCTTGTCGATATGCAGGGCGTCCAGCAGGCCCAGCACGTCGCCGCGCAGCTTGTCCATCGTGTAGTCGAAGACGCCGCCCGGCGCATCGCTGCGGCCATAGCCGCGCAGGTCGGGCGCCAGTACGCGGAAGCCCGCGGCGGCCAGGACGGGGACCTGCTTGCGCCAGACGATGTGCGTATCGGGAAAGCCGTGCAGCAGCAGCACGGCCGGCCCCTGCCCCGTCGTCGTCGTGTGGATGCGGATGCCGTTGACGTCCAGCATGAGGGATTCGTCGATCACGTTCGCCTCCTCGAAACCGGAGAGTGGAGTACCGCCGCGATCTCGCCGACGATACCCCGGCGGAACAACAACACGCAGGCAACAAAGATGAGGCCGGTGACGATGCCGACGGATTCTCCGAGTGATGCGAACCATTCTACATGCGTCGTCTCGGCCAGGAAGTTCCCCAGGTCGCCCAGCTTGTTCTCCAGTGCGACGATGAGGAAGGCGCCCAGGATCGGTCCGGCCAGGGTGCCCATGCCGCCGACCAGGGTCATCAGGATGACGAGGCCGGACATCGTCCAGTGCACATCCGTCAGCGTCTCGAAGCCGAGCACGACGGTCTTTGTCGCACCGGCCAGGCCGGCCAGCGCGGCCGACAGCACGAAGGCGACAAGCTTGTAGCGGTCCACGTCATAGCCCAGCGAAATCGCGCGTGCTTCGTTTTCCTTGATCGCCTTCAGCACCTGGCCGAACGGCGAGTGCACCGTGCGCACGATCAAGGCAAAGCCGGCGACGCAGATCGCCAGCACGACGTAGTACAGGGTCAGGTCGTTGCCCAGGTCGACGGTGCCCAGCAGCCTGCCGCGCGGGACGCCCTGCAGCCCGTCCTCGCCATGCGTGAACGGCGCACGCAGCGCGGCGAAATACACCATTTGCGCCAGCGCCAGCGTGATCATCGAAAAATAAATGCCCTGGCGACGGATGGCCAGCAGCCCCATGATACAACCCAGCCCCGCGGCCGCCAGCACGCCGAGGACGAGCGACACCTCGAACGGCAACCCGAGCACCGCCAGCGCGTGTCCCGTGATATACCCTGCGCCGCCGAAGAATGCCGCGTGGCCGAACGACAGCAACCCGGTGTAGCCGATCAGGAGATTGAAGGCGCAGGCGAACAGCCCGAAGCACAGCAGCTTCATCAGGAAAACCGGATAGCCCACGAACGGGGCCGCCAGCGCCACCAGCAATGCGAGACCGTAGCCGAGGGTTCGATTCATGACCTCATTTCTCCTTGCCGAACAGGCCGGCGGGACGCAGCAGCAGCACGATCACCATCACGACGAACACGACGACTTCCGACGCTTCCGGGTAATACACGCGCGTGAGCCCTTCGATGACGCCCAGCGCCAGGCCCGTGACGATGGAGCCGAGGATCGACCCCATGCCGCCGATCACGACGACGGCGAACACGACGATGATCAGGTTGGAACCCATCAGCGGCGTGACGTTGATGACGGGCGCCGCCAGCACGCCGGCAAAGCCCGCCAGCGCGACGCCGAAGCCGTAGGTCAATGTCACCATCAAGGGCACGTTGACGCCGAACGCTTCGACCAGTTTCGGGTTTTCCGTGCCGGCGCGCAGGTAGGCACCCAGCCGCGTCTTTTCGATCGTGAACCATGTCGCCAGGCACACGACGAGCGAAGCGGCCACGACCCAGGCACGGTAGTTCGGCAGGATCATGAAGCCGAGGTCGGTGGCGCCGGACAGCGCTTCCGGCACGTCGAGGGTCTGGCCGGACACGCCGAAGAACGAGCGGAACACGCCTTCCAGCAGCAGGGTGATGCCGAAGGTCAGCAGCAGGCCGTACAGATGGTCGAACTTGTAGAGCCAGCGCAGCATCGTCTTTTCGATCAGGATGCCGAACGCGCCGACGAGAAGCGGCGCCAGCACGAGCATCGTCCAGTAGTTCAGCCCGAACGACGTGACGCCGATGTACGCGGCGAACGCCCCCATCATGTACAGCGCGCCGTGCGAGAAATTGATCACGTTGAGCAGGCCGAAGATGACGGCCAGGCCCAGCGACAGCATCGCATAGAACGAACCGTTCACCAGGCCCAGCAGCAGCTGGCTCATCATCGCCTGCAGGGGGACGCCGAAAATTTCCATGGAAGCGACAGGGTCACTTCCAGGCCGCGCACTTGGTCTCGGCCTTGGTCGTGTACGCCTGGGCGCCCGGGATCGTGGCCACGACCTTGTAGTAATCCCAAGGTGCTTTGGATTCGGCCGGCGTCTTGACCTGCATCAGGTACATGTCGTGCACCATGCGGCCGTCCGGGCGGATCTCGCCATTCTTCGTGAACATGTCGTTGATCTTGGTCTTTTTCAGCTGCGCCATGACCTTGTCGCCATCGTCCGTGCCGATCGCCTTGACGGCGTTCAGGTAATTCATCGCCGCGGAATAATCCGCCGCCTGCAGCGACGACGGCTCCTTCTTCATCTTCGCAAAGTATTTTTTCGCCCACGCGCGGGTGTCGTTGTTCATGTCCCAGTACCAGGCGTCCGTCAGGTAGAGCCCCTGCGTCGTCTGCAGCCCGAGGGTGTGGATATCGTTGATGAACACGAGCAGGCCCGCGATCTTCATCTTGCTCGTCAGGCCGAATTCCTTCGCCGCCTTGACGGCATTGATGAAGTCGCCGCCGGCATTCGCCAGCCCCAGCACTTGCGCTTTCGACGACTGCGCCTGCAGCAGGAACGACGAAAAGTCGGATGCGCCCAGCGGGTGCTTCACACTGCCCAGCACGGTCCCGCCATTGGCTTTAATTACGTCGGTCGTGTCCTTTTCCAGCGACTGGCCGAACGCGTAATCGGCCGTAAGGAAATACCAGCTCTTGCCGCCCTGCTTGACCATGGTGGCGCCCGTGCCGCGGGCAAGTGCGACCGTGTCATAGGCGTAATGCACGGTGTAGGGCGAGCACTGTTCGTTGGTCAGTTGCGCGCTGCCGGAACCGATGGCGATAAACACTTTTTTCTTTTCCGCCGCCACCTTGGACATGGCCAGCGCGGCGCCGGAGTTCGTGCCGCCGATCAGCATGTCGACGCCCTGCTGGTCGAACCACTCCCTCGCCTTGCTGGCGGCGATGTCCGGCTTGTTCTGGTGGTCGGCGACGATGAACTGGATTTTCTTGCCGTTGATGGCGCCGCCCGCATCCGCGATCGCCATGCGCACGGCTTCGGCGCCGCCATTGCCGTCGATGTCGGAATACACGCCCGATAAATCCGTGATCATGCCGATCTTGATGGTGTCGCCCGAGATCTGGGCAAGCGCCGGCATGGACAGGCCGGCCGCGAAGGCGGCGGCGGCAAAGGCAATCGCTGTTTTCATGTGGTCTCCGTTGTCGATGATCAAACGCCCAGCAGCTCGGTCAATGCCGGCATGCTGGCCTGCAGCTCGGCGGCCGCGATCGTCGTGACGATGCGGCCGTGTTCCATGACATAAAACCGGTCCGCCAGCGGCGCCGCAAACCGGAAATTCTGTTCCACCATGACGATCGTGTAGCCCTTCGCCTTGAGGGTCGTGATCATCTTCGCCAGCGCCTGCACGATCACGGGGGCGAGGCCTTCCGAGATCTCGTCCAGCAAGAGGAGTCTCGCGCCCGTGCGCAGGATGCGCGCCACGGCCAGCATCTGCTGCTCGCCGCCGGACAGCCGCGTGCCCTGGCTGTGGCGCCGTTCGTACAGGTTCGGGAACATCTCGTAGATCTCGGCGACGCTCATGCCGCTCATGTTCCCATCATGGCCGGCCAGCTTCGGCGGCAACATCAGGTTTTCCTCGGCCGACAGCGACGCGAAAATGCCGCGCTCTTCCGGGCAATAGCCGATGCCGAGGTGGGCGATGCGGTGCGTGGGCAGGCGGATCGCCTCGATGCCATTGACCTTGATCGACCCGCTGCGCGCGCCCGTCAGGCCCATGATCGCGCGCAAGGTGGTTGTGCGGCCCGCGCCGTTGCGGCCCAGCAGGGTGACGACTTCGCCCGGCTGCACAGTCAGGCTGACGCCGTGCAGGATGTGCGATTCGCCATACCAGGCTTGCAGGTTCTCGATTTCCAGTGCCGGCGTCATCCGTGTGCTCCCGCCAGGTTGCTGTCCGCGCTGCCCATGTACGCTTCGATGACGTGCGGATTGCGCGACACGTCCGCGTAACTGCCTTCCGCCAGCACGGCGCCCCGCTGCAGCACGGAGATGCGGTCGCAGATGCCGGACACGACGTTCATGTTGTGTTCCACCATCAGGATCGTGCGGCCGGCTGACACTTTTTTGATCAGTTCCGTCACGCGGTGCACGTCTTCGTGGCCCATGCCCTGCGTCGGTTCGTCCAGCAGCATGAGTTCCGGCTCCATGCCGAGCGTCGTCGCGATCTCGAGCGCGCGCTTGCGGCCGTACGGCAGGTCGGCCGTGACGGTATCGGCAAAGTTTTCCAGATCCACTTCGGCCAGCAGCTGCATGGCGCGGTCGTTGAGCCGGTTCAAGGTCTTTTCGCTGCGCCAGAAATGAAAGCTGGTGCCGAGGGCGCGCTGCAAGCCGATGCGCACGTTTTCCAGCACGGTCAGATGAGGAAACACGGCCGAGATCTGGAACGAGCGGATGATGCCCATGCGCGCGATCTGCGCCGGTTTCAACGAGGTGATGTCGGTGCCGTTGAACAGGATGCGGCCGGCGGACGGCGCCAGGAATTTGGTCAGCAGGTTGAAGCACGTCGTCTTGCCCGCGCCATTGGGTCCGATGAGCGCGTGGATATGGCCGCGCTGCACCTGCAGACTCACCTGGTTGACCGCCGTAAAACCCTTGAATTCCTTCGTCAGATCACGTGTTTCCAGAATGACGTCCGGCATTGCGTCTCCCCGCTTTCGTGCATTCAAGCTTTACAAATCATACACACTTTTGGAACTCGTCAAGATACAGCACGCGCCACGCGTGTCGCCCTGCGTTACGTCATGAGGACGCGCAAACCCGTTGTGCAAAAACGCACTACGACCACGCGCGCTCGATCAGTGCGGCCGTCTTTTCGGCAATCATCAGGGTCGGGGAATTCGTGTTGCCGGACGTGATCGTCGGCATGACGGATGCATCGACGACCCGCAACCTTTTGACGCCTTTGACCCGCAACTCGCTGTCGACGACGGCGAGCGGATCGTCCGTCCTGCCCATGCGGCAGGTGCCGACGGGGTGGAAAATCGTCGTGCCGATGAGCCCTGCGGCTTCCGCCAGCTCTTCCTCCGTGCGGTAGTGCGGGCCCGGCTTGAACTCTTCCGGCCGGTATTTTGCGAGTGCGGGCGCCGCGACGATGCGCCGGGTCAGCGCCAGCGCGTCGGCCGCCACCTTGCGGTCTTCCGGCGTACTGAGGTAGTTCGGCGATATTTTTGGCGGCGCATAGCTGTCGTTCGCCGCCAGCCGGACGTGACCCCGCGCCGTCGGCCGCAGGTTACACACGCTGGCGGTAAAAGCGGGAAAACCGTGCAGCGGATCGCCGAATTTTTCCAGGGACAGCGGCTGCACGTGGTATTCGAGGTTCGGCGTCGCCTGGCCGGGATCGGATCGGGCAAACGCGCCCAGTTGCGACGGCGCCATCGACATCGGCCCGCTCTGGAACAGCAGGTATTGCACGCCGATTTTTACCTTGCCGTACCAGGACGCGGCACTCGTATTGAGCGAGCGGGCGCCCGTGATGCGGTAGACCATGCGCAGCTGCAAGTGATCCTGCAAATTTTCGCCCACACCGGGCGCATCGACGACGGGCGTGATGCCGTGTCGATGCAACAAGTTCGCCGGCCCGATACCGGACAATTGCAGGATATGCGGCGAGCCGATGGCGCCGGCAGCCAGCAGGGTTTCGCGCCGCGCCGCGGCCGAAAACGCACGGCCGCCGCCCGTGAATTGCACGCCACGGCAGACCGCGCCCTGCTCCGTCTGCTCGATCAACAGCTTTTCGACATGACAGCCCGTCATGATCGTCAGGTTCGGCCGCGTGGAAGCCGGCCTGAGAAACGCTTTCGCCGTGTTCAACCGGATGCCGCGCCGCTGGTTGACTTCGAAATAGGCACAGCCGGCATTGTCGCCGCCGTTGAAATCGTCGACTTTCGAAATGCCCGTCTGGTGGGCCGCTTCCCGGAACGCGTCGAGGATTTCCCAGGACAGGCGCTGGCGCTCGACGCGCCATTCGCCACCGCTGCCGTGGATGGCGCAGGCGCCGCCCTGGTGGTCTTCGCTTGCCTTGAAAATAGGCAGGACGTTATCCCAGCGCCAGGAGGCATCGCCCGTGATGGCGGCCCAGCGGTCATAGTCCTCGGCCTGGCCGCGCATGTAGATCATGCCGTTGATCGACGAACTGCCGCCCAGGACTTTTCCACGTGGGTAGATCAGCGACCGTCCCGCCAGGCCGGGATCCGCTTCCGTTTTATATAACCAGTCCGTGCGCGGGTTGCCGATGCAGTACAGGTAGCCGACGGGGATGTGGATCCACAGGTAATCGTCCTTGCCGCCGGCCTCGATCAGCAGCACGTGCACGTCGGGCCTGCGGGTCAGGCGGTTGGCCAGCACGCAACCGGCGGTACCGGCCCCGACGATGATGACATCGAATTCCCCTGCGGACTCCATGGACCCTCGCATCGTGATTCGTTCAAGCAAGCTTACCAGATGATTAAGCTCAACAAGGGATCGCTGGACTGTGGATAAGCGTATGAATATCCACAGGTACGAAATGTGAGGAAGATCGATTTTTCGCACAGCCCGGATTTTTATCCAGTTTTGCCACAAGACACATACAAGACCAGCCCACCGCCTTATGCGAACCGTAAACGTTTGATGTTGTGGAAAAAACCCGGCTTATCCACAGAAGAGGACCACCGTTAACTACTACCATCATTCTGTATACAAGCTTTTGGTTGTAAACCTGACGAGCCGCTTCGAACGCTGCGGGTCCTGCCCCAAAAAATAAATTTCCCGACTCCGGACACGAACGCGACTTCGATACCTGCACGACGTCGACCAGGCTGGCTGCAAGCACCTCGACACACCTGTTTTCGCGCCTTTTGTGGATAAGCTGCTGAATATCCACAGGATCGAATGTGCGGAACTGCCAAACGACGCGACGACGAACTTTTTGTCCAGTTTCGGTCCCCGCCAGAAACAAGGTTTGTTCGACCGCTTCCGGCGCACGTAAACCCTTGAGCCTATGGAAAAAATCCCGCTTATCCACAGTTCAGGAGGCGTTTACTATCATCACCATCCTTACTATCTATCCAAGTTAACTAAAGAAGGAAAACCGCCGCGAGCGACGCAAACGCTCTTTTGTCTGCAAAAAAAAAGAACTGGCCACCGTCGCATCCAAAGTTGACGCAACCACTGCTCGACGTCTGTCCTGTCTACAGAAAGAACGTGATGCCAACGTTGCATCCAGAACAGTGTCCGCATCCTGCAAGCACCGTGTTGGCAGACAAAACCAGCTCGACTGTGGAAAAGGTCCTGCATATCCACAGGAGCAGATGTGCAGAACGACAGCTTTTTCTGCTCGCCCGGATTTTGTCCAACATCGGTTCAGCATCGATACAATGCTTGTCCAGCCGATCCGTGAGCGCGTAAACCGTTGACGCTGTAGACAAATTCCGTCTTATCCACAGCGCGATGCGCGTTTACTATCACTACCATTTTTTATATACATCTTTGTTTTATTAAGACAAAAACAGCGGGAAGAGCGTGAACAAGCCGCCAAAACCGGTCCGTCAACCCATCCAGAACAAGGCTGAACATGCGATTAGGGATCATCAGCGCGTTGCACGAAGAACAGCAGGGGCTCGTGGAGGCCATGGAAAGGCCCTACAAGCTCACGCACGGCATGCGCGAGTACTTTGTCGGACGACTGTGGGAAATCGACGCTGTGTGCGTTTTATCGCGTATAGGCAAGGTTGCAGCGGCACTGACGACCGCAACGCTTGTGGAGAAGTTCGGTGTTACCCACATCCTCTTTACGGGCGTGGCAGGCGCTGGCGACGCTTCCATCCGTGTCGGCGACATCGTCGTGGCCGAATCGCTCGTCCAGCACGACATGGATGCGAGTCCTTTGTTCCCACGTTACGAAGTGCCGTTGACGGGTTTGACGCACTTCCTGTCCGACCATCACATGGCGTTGCAGCTGGCCGATGCGGCACACCGGTTCCTGGAAGACGACTTCGCCCTGGCGGTCGACCCCGGGGAAAGGGCCGTATTCGCGCTCAGCGGGCCGCGGCTGCATCGTGGGCTCATCGCCAGCGCCGACCAGTTCGTAAGCGACAGGGACCGCCTGCACGCGTTGAATGCGGCATTGCCCGGCCTGCTGGCGGTGGAGATGGAAGGCGCCGCGGTCGCGCAGGCCTGCTTTGAACTCGGGATTCCGTTCGGCGTCATCCGGACGATTTCCGACAACGCCAATGAACACGCGG
>CBIHOW010000102.1:0-18618 GCA_966211695.1 uncultured Massilia sp.
CGCTGCCGTTATTCACTTCGGTGCTGAACTATCGCCACAGCGAGGGCTTGCTGAGCGAAGAAGGACATGGCCATCCATCCGCCGGCTGGGAAGGCATCCGCGCGCTTGCGATGGAGGAACGCACCAATTATCCGATCGCCCTGTCCGTGGATGACCTGGGCAGGCAGTTCGGGCTGAGTGCGCAGTGCATCCAGGGCGTCGACGGAGAACGGCTGGTCGCGTACCTGGAGCAGGCTGTCAACGTATTGGTCGATGCTTTAGACCACGCGCCGCAACGGCCGCTCGGCGCGCTGTCCGCACTGCCGCCGGCGGAGCGCCATCGGCTGCTGGTCGAGTTCAACGCGGCCGATGCGGCCTGTCCATCCGAACAGCTGGTCCATCAACTGTTCGAGGCGCAGGCGCTGGCGCAACCGGAGGCCACGGCGCTGGTGTTCGAAGAGCGCACGATGAGCTATGGCGAGTTGAATCGCAAGGCGAACCAGCTGGCCCATCGCTTGATCAGGTTGGGCGTGCAACCGGACGACCGGGTCGCCATCTGTGCCGAGCGCAGCATGGAAATGATCGTTGGCCTGTTGGGCATCCTGAAAGCCGGGGGCGCGTATGTGCCGCTCGATCCGGCCTATCCGGCGGCCAGGCTGGATTACATGCTGAAAGACAGCGCGCCGCGGGCCGTGGTCACGCCGGCGCTCCATGTGGAACGGTTCTGCGACAGTGGCTGGCCGGTCTTGTTGCTGGACCTGGACGCTGCCGATACCGGATCCGAGGCCGACAATCCGGCAAGAGAAGGCCTGCGTAGCACGCATCTCGCCAATGTGATCTATACGTCGGGCTCCAGTGGGCAGCCGAAAGGCGTGATGCTGGAACATCGGAATGTCGTGTGGCTGGCAATGCATCGTGGTCTTGCCCCGCTCGGTCCGCAAGACCGGGTGGCCAACTGCGCCAGCCCGTCGTTCGACGCCACCACATGGGAGATCTGGGGGGCATTGCTGAACGGGGCGAGTGTGCTGATCGTTGCGCAAGATGTGCTGCTCGACCCGGCGCGGTTCAGCGCTCAGCTGCTAAGCGGCGAAGTCAGCGCGATGCTGCTGACCACCGGTTTGTTCAATGCCTATCTGGACACCATTGCACCGGCGCTCAGCAAGCTCAAGTATCTGCTGTTCGGTGGCGATGTGGTTGATCCGTACTGTGTCGCGCGCGCATTGAACAGGGCGCCGGCATGGCAGCTGATTCATTGCTATGGTCCCACCGAGAGCACCACGATTGCGACGGCGGGCGTGATTACCGCCGTGCCGCCTGAAGCCGTCAGCATCCCGATCGGCCGGCCGATCGCCAACGCCCGGGTCTATATCCTGGACGCGCACCTGCAACCGGTGCCGATCGGCGTAGCGGGCGAATTGTATGTTGCCGGTGCAGGTGTCGCACGGGGTTATCTGAACCGCTCGGAACTGACGGGAGAACGGTTCCTGGCCGATCCGTTCAGCGACGATCCGGAAGCGCGCATGTACAAGACGGGCGATCTGGGGCGCTGGCGGGATGACGGCAATATCGAATTTGTCGGCCGCAACGACTTTCAAGTCAAGCTGCGCGGCTTCCGCATCGAACTTGGCGAAATCGAAGCGCGGTTGCAGGAGTGTGACGGCGTGCGCGAGGCGGTGGTGCTGGCGCGTGAAGATGCGCCGGGCGATAAACGCCTGGTGGCTTACGTCGCGCCGCATGCTGGTGCATCCCTGTCGGCGGCCGACCTGCGCGCGCAGCTTTCGGCCACGCTGGCCGAGTACATGACGCCGAGCGCCTTCGTGATACTGGAGGCATTGCCACTGACGCCGAACGGTAAGGTGGACCGCAAGGCGCTGCCCGCCCCGGACGAGTCGGCACTGGTCAGCCGCGCCTACGAGGCGCCGCAAGGCGAACTGGAACTCGCCATTGCCGAGATTTGGCAAGATCTGCTCGGTGTCGGCGCGGTCGGACGCAACGATCACTTCTTCGAGTTGGGAGGCCATTCCCTGAATGGCGTCCAGCTGGTTTCACGGGTCCAGGCGCGAACCGGTCTGGAGGTGCCGTTGCGCGCATTGTTCGCGCACCCGGTACTGGCCGAATTCGCGAGCGTGATTGCGTCGGGCAGCGCCAAGCAATCGCTGCTTGCGGCGATTCGCCCGACGGGTCGCTTCACGCCACTGTTTCTCGTTCACGCGGGAGGCGGGGACGTCGGTTACGTCGAGGACCTGGCGCCCTATATCGATCAGTCAACCCCGGTCTATGGCATCTCCGCGAGCGGCTTCCTGGCCGGCGAGGCCGCCGCATATGCCATCGAGGAGATGGCGGCAACGTATATCGGCGAGATCAGGAAGGTCCAGGCGCAGGGCCCGTACCGGTTGGGAGGCTATTCCGCCGGCGGCGTGATTGCGTACGAAATGGCGCGGCAGTTGATTGCGCAGGGTGAGATCATCGATTTCGTCGGCTTGATCGATACGCATTGCCGCCTGCCCGGCGAGCAGCGGGAGCCCGTCGATGGCGCGCCCGTTGCTGTCGACGAGCCGGTGGAGGAGGCGGATGCGGGCGGCAGCGGTGGGTGGTGGAGGAATCTGTGGTCGACGCTGCGCCAGCGCACCCGCACCGGAGAAAACGCGAGCGGTGAGGCGTTACCGGTGTCGATCGATGCCGAACCCGTGGATCGTGTCGCAAAAATCAGCAAGGCGGATACGCTGATGACCTTCCTTTCGGATCACATCACCAAGGAGGAATTCGATTTCCTGAATGAATACAGGAATAACGATGATGTGGAAAGCATCATTGCCTTTTGCATGTCCGGTCGCTTTCCCTCGATCCCGGATGACCGGCCCTTGTTCGAACGCCATCTCGAGGTCAGGCACGGCATTCTCAGTGCATTGGACAAGTATGAATTCGCGCCGATCTCTTCCAGGGTCACTTTGTTCCGGGCACAGGAACAAATGAACGGCGACAGGATTACAGACGACAAACTCACGGAAAAATGGATGCATCTCCTCGATGGAAACGTCCGTGTCATCAGTGTGCCGGGAAATCACATGAATATCGTCAAGCACCCTAATCTGACCGACCTCGGTGCAGCCATCAGCGGTGGCAAGGCGCACCGCGCCGCGCCGATCGGATTTGGCCAGAAAACCAAGCGTGTACGTGTATAAGGAAAATAATGAGCTACTTTGACCGTTTTCAGTTGCCGAAAAACGCGACCAAGGAACGACCGCGCATTGCGCTGCAGTCGGTCTTGCCCGAGGTGTCGCTCGTGCCATTCGAGGCAAAGCGTGTTGCGAAGCCCAATATCGTGTGGGCGAGCAAAAGTTCGATGACCAGGGCCGAGCTCGAGGACTTCGCCTACTGCATCCCATTCGATGGCGAAAGCGCCGACACTTTTCGGAACGAGACCCGCTCGTTCCTGGGCGAGCGCTATGGCGGCTCGGGCGCGGTATGTAACGGCGGCGGCGTGCGCTGCGGCGAATACCGGGGCGTGGCGATCAAAGGCATCGGCCGCAACCCCCTGGCGGGCGCCGGATCGGACTTTTTTCATTCGTATGGCGGAGCGTCACTGAACGAGTCGGTGGTCGAGGCGGTATGGGGGGAAGTATCCAATATCGCATTGCCGTACGGCGGCTTGCGCATCCTGGCGATCATTACGACAGGAACCCGGGTGCCGCTGCTTGGGGCACCGCCGGACCGTGACCCTACCACGCCGCGCGCACTCATCCTGCGCCCGGCCGTGCCGCGCCCTGCGCATTATATGCGGTCCATTTTTTACCGTCCTCTCGGCGAGATGCAGCGACAGCCGTCGGACGTGGTGCGGACCAGAACGGCGGTCCAGTCGATCGGGCGCGCGTTCGCGGCGCTGTACGGTAATGCCCCGGCCAATCCCGAGGACCCGCAGTATCTCAACCAATGTCTGCTGGCGACGTTCAAGCGCTGTGCAACCCAGATTGCCGCGGCGCGTGCGAAGCGGATCATGCACAGTTCGCTGACCGACTCGAACCTGACATTGGACGGCGTCTGGCTCGATTTCGCGACTGCCACGACCGTCTCGGATTACGGCCGTATTTATAGCGCGCCGTTGTCGCCGGATTTTCTGAGCGAAGAGCAAACGCTCGGCGCGCTGTTTGCCGATCTGCCTTTCTATTTACGAAAATATTTGCCGGCGGAGAGCAGCAGGAAATTGCTCAGTTCCGCCCAGTTGCAAGCGCATTTTCAGCGGCATTTCCAGGACCGGCTGTTCGTGGAATTCCTGAAGATTTCCGGCGTCAGCGAAGAGCGCCTCCGTCCGATCGACATGCAGTTGAAGACCGCATTGTTCGACGTCATGACCGCGATTCGTCAATCCGGCAACAACAGGATTTATCCGATCTGGTCCGACGATCCTCGAGACCCGTTGGTGATGCCCGAAAAAACCGGGGATTATCATCTGAACACGATCATGCAGCAGATTGCATTTTGCGGCAACGAACAGGAAGCGGAGCTGGAGCTTGCATCGAGCTTGCCGAATCCGGTACTGCGGCGCCGGCTCGTGGACGTCTATATGCGTTTTCGCGCCGCCTATCTGCGCCAGTTCGGGCCGGAGCAGCGCAGCCATGCCCAGCTTTTCCTCAGCGTGAACGCGTTCCGGGTCAACGCCGCGTTTCCCGCACTTTACCGACCCACGCTCTACAGGAACGTGGACCAGGTCATCCAGGGCGGCGGCGACGTGTCCGCGTTCATCGACGATTTGGTGGTCCATGCGAAAACCCTGTTGGCCGACGTGGAGGCGGGCAAGATCGACCTGCGGGCGTGGTTCGATACCGACATGGTGCTGACCGAGCAATCCGGGTTTGTAGCCAACGGTAAGCCCACGACGTTTGGTGCCGCGCTCGAGCACTTGCGCCCCGGGATTTTGAGCGCGCGGCAAGTCGCCATGCTTCGCGACGTGACACTGAAGGCCAGCGGCGCCGACACCAATCATTGATGGATGAGAAAGCAGGTCAAGAATGTCGATATGCAGAATTAGTTTGGCCCTCAAGGATGAGAACGATCGCCAACGTGCGGAAACGATCGGTGCGATCGTGTATGTCAACGGCGTTATTTGCGGGCAGCCTCTGACGCCGAAGACTTTGCAGGAACGTATCATGCCGGCGGTGGCGATGGATCAGGTGAAAATCATTTACGATCAGAAGCGACATAGGCCGGTCGGCTACGTGACCTGGGCATTTGTCGCACCCGATGTCGAACAGCGCCTGCTGCAGGATCGCGACGCGCCGCTGCATTTAAGCGAATGGAACGAAGACGGCAACCTGTGGATCATGAATCTGGTGGCTCCCGGCTACTGCCGTGAAATCACAAGCTACTTGAGGAACGAACTGTTCGCAGATTCGAACCAGGGGCGTTGGCTGCGAAGGCGTGGTGCGGCGGGGCAGGCGAACGTTCGCATCTGGACCCGGCGGGTTGCCGGCCAGGGCTGACGGCATCTCGTCTGCCGGTCGCTACGCGGATACACGCTCCGGCAGATGGGGGCAGGGTAAGGCGGCTTTTCCAGGCAGGGCGGTCCAGGCAAACGTATCCAACGGCTCGGCCGGACCGCGTTCCACGCAGACCGCGGCGCGGTGCGAGGGCGTCGGAGACCATTGCTGGAAATGCCAGCGTTCGACCGGATCGGACAGTGCCGGGGCGATTGCGTACCCGATCCGTTTCGGCTCATCCAGCGTGAACTCGATCAGATGCGGAGGAATCGACAGACCCATGCCTCTTGCCTTCATATAGCTTTCTTTCAAAGTCCACAGATCGAAAAAGCGCTGATGTCGCGCATCGATCGGAAGGGCTGCACGCGCATTGCGCTCGGCGACGCTGAACACGGATTCGGCGACTCCGTCGGGGCTGTCCGGCGCGAGTTTTTCCGTGTCGATTCCCAGCATCCGGCCGGTGGTCACGCCAAGCATGATCAATCCGTCGGTATGCGAGATATTGAAGACGATCCGTCCGGCCACCGGATGCGCATTCAGAATGATCGGCCGGCCAAATGCGGTAGCGCCAAAACGCCACGCCGCCGGCGCGATATCCGCATAATGGGACAGCGTCGAGCGTACCAGCGCGCGTGTCATGAGAAAGCGGTGGCGGTCACGTTCAAAATAAAAACGTTGCGTGCGCGCGCGCTCGCCGTCGTCGAGCATGGCATTGCTCGACGCGATCAACGCGGGATCCTGCGCCTGGTCGGTATGAAGAAGCCAGATATCGAGCCGTCGGGATGACAGCGGCAGCATGTGGTCAGGCCTGCGCGGGAACGACGGTTCAAATTGCCGCAATTTCTACCCCTGGCTTCCCATCCGCGACCCGGAAGGCCGCCAGCTCCCGCTGGACGGTCTTCGGATCCCGCACCTCGTCCAGCCCCATGAAGCGCGTGCGCGTCTCGATCGGGGTGATCTCCATCAGCATGTAACCGCGCTTGTCGCTGCGGCCGAAGCGGATGTGCGGGTTCATCGCGACGTATTGCGACGTGCGCAGCTGCGGGCGCGAATTCGACGTGACCGACGTGCCGACGAATTCCGTCGCCACGACCGGATTCGCGGTCGACACGGGCCGGTTGAAATCGTGTCGAAGTTCCGTCGCGTAGAAGGTGTGCACGTCGCCGCCCAGCACGAGGGGGTTCGCGGCGCGCGTCTCGACCAGCGTGTCGAGCAGGCGGCGGCGCGCGATGGGATAACCGTCCCAGCCATCCGTCCAGAAGCGGCCATTGTCTGGCGGCGCGACGGGGATCTGCGACGACTGCGCCATCAGCGTCTGCTGCGCGAGGACGTTCCAGCGCGCCTTCGACGATGCCAGTCCGGCCTTCAGCCATGCTTCCTGCTCGGGACCCAGCATGCTGCGGCGCGGATCGAGCAGGGTGGGGCACGCGCGCGGCGTCACGGAATTCGAGCCGCCGATGCCCGGATGCGAACACGCTTCCCACGCACGGTACTGGCGGTCGTCGAGCACGTGGAAGCGCGCGAGGCGTCCCCAGTCGTAGCGCTGGAACATGCGTACGCTGGCGAAGTTCTTCGGGGACGGCAGGCGCAGCGGCATGTGTTCGAAGAAGGCCTGGTAGGCGGCCGCGCGGCGCTGCACGAAGTTCGGCGACAGGCGCTCGTCACGGTCCGCCGCGTAGTCGTTCGCGACCTCGTGGTCGTCCCACGTGACGATCCAGGGCGCGACCAGGTGCGCGGCCTGCAGGTCCGGGTCCGTCTTGTATTGCGCATAGCGGCGGCGGTAGTCCGCCAGCGTGAACGATTCGTCCTGGCGCACGATCCGCACGCCCGGCGCCGGGTGCTGCAGGCGGTACGCGCCCCATTCGTAGATGTAGTCGCCGAGGAAGGCGACGAGGTCCGGGTTCGCCTGCGCGAGGTAGCGGTGCGCCGCATAGCTGCCGAACTCCCAGTGCTGGCATGACGCGACGGCCAGTTTCAGGCTGTCCGGCATGCTGTCCGGCGCGGGCGCCGTGCGCGTGCGGCCGACGGGGCTGACGGCGTCGCCCAGCATGAAGCGGTACCAGTACCAGCGCCCCGGTTCCAGGCCGCGCACGTCGACGCGCACGCTGTGCGCCAGTTCGGGCGTCGCGACGGCGGTGCCCTTGGCGGCGATCTTGCGGAATGCCCCGTCGTGCGCCACTTCCCAGCGCAAGGTGAGGGCGAGCGGCGGCGTCTTCGTCGCGTCGAGCGGATCGGGCGCGACGCGCGTCCACAGGATCACGGAATCGGGCAACGGACAGCCCGACGCGACGCCGAGGCTGAACGGATAGCCGGCCGCGTTCGACGGCCTGGCGAGCAGCAGGGAGGAAGATGCCGCAGCGAGCCGCGCGGCGTTCAGCAGAAACAGACGGCGCGGCCAGGTCATCTGGGGGCGCTTATTGCGCGATCAGCGATTCAAGCGGCGGCAACTGGCGCGGCTTGCGGTCCGGGCCCGTGGCGACATAGGTCAGCGTCGCTTCCGTCACCTTGACGACGTCCGTCTGCAGGCGATTGCGCTCCGCATAGACCTCGACGTAGACGGTGATCGACGTATTGCCGACCTTGACGATGTCGGCATAGAACGACAGCAGGTCGCCGACGAACACGGGATTCTTGAACACGAAGGAATTCACGGCGATGGTGGCGACGCGGCCATTCGCGCGGCGCACGGCCGGCAGCGAGCCGGCCACGTCGACCTGGGCCATGATCCAGCCGCCGAACACGTCCCCGTAGACGTTCGCATCGGACGGGGCGGGCATCATCCGCAGCACGGGCATCTTTCCTTCCGGCAGGCGGGTGGTGGACGGGGTGGTGTTTACAGGCTGGGTCATCTTCATTTCTCGGTAAAGGCTACAATCCTCTCGATTGAACCATAAAACCTCGAGCCCTGCCATGCGACGCTCCTCTCCGAATTCCCTGCCGCCCCCATCCGACCCGAACACCAAACGGAACGACTGGGCCACCATCGCCACCTTGCTGCCCTATCTGTGGGTCTACAAGTGGCGCGTGCTGGCCGCCCTCATCTGCCTGGTCGGCGCCAAGATGGCCAACGTGGGCGTGCCGCTGGTACTGAAAAAGCTGATCGACGCGCTGACGATCAGCCCGACGGATCCGCACGCGCTGCTCGTGCTGCCGCTCGGCGCGCTCGTCGCCTACGGCGCGCTGCGCTTTTCGACCACGCTGTTCACCGAGCTGCGCGAATTCCTGTTCGCGCGCGTGACCCAGCGCGCCGTGCGCACGATCGCCCTGAAAGTGTTCCGGCACCTGCATGCGCTGTCGCTGCGCTTCCACCTGAACCGCCAGACGGGCGGCATGACGCGCGATATCGAGCGCGGCACGCGCGGCGTCAGCTCGCTCGTGTCCTACTCCCTGTTCTCGATCCTGCCGACGCTCGTCGAGATCACGCTGGTGCTGGGCTACCTCGGCACGCACTACGACGCCTGGTTCGCGGGCATCACGGCCATTGCGCTCGTCACCTACATCACGTTCACCGTCACCGTGACGGAATGGCGCACGCACTTCCGCCGCACCATGAACGACCTGGATTCGAAGGCGAACACGAAGGCCATCGATTCGCTGATCAACTACGAGACGGTGAAATACTTCGGCAACGAGGACTACGAGGCGAAGCGCTACGACGAAGGCCTGCAGAAGTACGAGCAGGCGGCCGTGCGCTCGCAGACGTCGCTGTCGTTCCTGAACAGCGGCCAGTCGCTGATCATCGCGGCGGCCGTCACGGCGATCCTGTGGCGCGCGACGCAGGGCGTGATCGACAAGACGATGACGCTGGGCGACCTCGTGCTCGTGAACTCCTTCATGATCCAGCTGTACATCCCGCTGAACTTCCTCGGCGTGATCTACCGCGAGATCAAGCAGAGCCTCGCCGACATGGAACGGCTGTTCGGCCTCCTCGAGCAGAACCGCGAAGTCGCCGATTCGCCGGATGCGAAGCCACTGGTGACGCATGGCGCGAAAGTCGAGTTCTCGCACGTGGAATTCAGCTACGACCCGAAGCGCCAGATCCTGTTCGACGTCGACTTCACGATCCCGCCCGGCACGACGACGGCCGTCGTGGGCCACAGCGGCTCGGGCAAGTCGACCTTGTCGCGCCTGCTGTTCCGCTTCTACGACGTGCAGCAGGGGGCGATCCGCATCGACGGCCAGGACGTCAGGAACGTGACGCAGGATTCGCTGCGCCACGCGATCGGCATCGTCCCGCAGGACACGGTGCTGTTCAATGACACCATCGAATACAACATCGCCTACGGCCGCCCGGGCGCGAGCCGCGCGGACATCGTGGCGGCGGCGCGCGCGGCGTCGATCCACGACTTCATCGAAAGCCTGCCGGACGGCTATGCGACAATGGTGGGTGAACGCGGCCTCAAACTGTCGGGCGGCGAGAAGCAGCGGGTGGCCATCGCGCGCACGCTGCTGAAGAATCCCGCGATCCTGATCTTCGACGAAGCGACGTCCGCGCTCGATTCGAAGTCGGAGCAGGCGATCCAGGCGCAGCTGAAGGAAATCGCGAAGCAGAGAACGACGCTCGTCATCGCGCACCGCCTGTCCACCATCGCGGACGCCCACCAGATCCTCGTGCTCGACCATGGCCGCATCGTCGAGCGGGGCACGCACGCCGCGCTGATCGCGGCGGATGGCCTGTACAAGCAGATGTGGGACCGCCAGCAGGCAAGGCAGGACGAGGACCTCGCATCGCCGCCGGTCGAAGTGGTACAAGATTAAGGATTGAACAGGATGGAAAAACAGATCGTCGAGATCGACATGGCGGACGTAGGCCACGGCAACCCGGCCTGGATCGCCGCGCTGGAAGCGGGCAAGGTGCTGTACTTCCCCAACTTCGCGCAGCACGGCTTCGCGCCGCAGAAGGAAGAGCTGGCGCTGTTCCGCGAAGACATCCGCGACCCCAAGACCCGCAACATCAGCCTGTCGTCGGCCGGCGACCTGAAAGGCGTCGTCGGCGACGATGCGACGAAGGCGCTGATGGCCGGGATGATCGGCCGCTTCCGCGCCGAAGCCGAGAGCCTGCTGGGCAACCTGGTGCCGCGCTACGGCGAACACCTGCGCCGCGGCGCGACGAGCTTCCGGCCGGCGGTCGTGCAGAACCGCGTGCAGTCGTGGCGCGCCGACGACCGCCGCATGCACGTGGACGCGTTCCCGTCGCGCCCGAACTACGGCGAGCGCCTGCTGCGCGTGTTCACCAACGTGAACCAGGAAGGCGAGCCGCGCGTGTGGCGCGTGGGCGAACCGTTCGAGGACGTGGCGCGCCGCTTCCTGCCCAAGGTGAAGCCGTATTCGGCGTGGCAGGCGAAGGTGCTGAATGCGCTGCACGTGACGAAGTCGCTGCGCAGCGAATACGACCACATCATGCTGCAACTGCACGACGCGATGAAGTCGGACCTCGACTACCAGAAGAACGCGCCGCAGGTCACGTTCAACTTCCCGCCCGGCTGCGCGTGGGTGTGCTTCTCGGACCAGACCTCGCATGCCGTGATGGCGGGGCAGTACATGATGGAGCACACGCTGCAGCTGTCGCCGATGCACCAGTACGACAAGGAGGCGAGTCCGCTGGCGATACTGACCAGGATGCAAGGACACGCGTTGGTGTGATGACGTGTGGGGGCCGCGATCGCGGCTACCAGTGTGGGGGCTTACGAATCGGTTTTTTCCTGGTCGGGATAGTATCCGGCAGCTGCGCCGCGGCGAGGACGTCGTCGGCCAGGTGGGACAGCGTCCAGTCAGCCTGCTTGGCCAGCGATCCGCTCGGCCGGCGGTGTGCTGCGCTACTCGAAACCACTGGACGAATCGGCATCACCACACCACGCATGATATGTGGGAAATCTGACCGCAACGCTTCGAGAGCCGGCTCGGCGTCGCTGTCGTTCGACACCAGGATGATTCGATCGTAGAGCCCTTTGCATGCGTCGCGGTACATGTGCAAAGCGAGGTTCACATCGGTCTTCTTTTCTTCGAGCTTCCATACCCGCGTACGCTGCGTCCGGTCGAAGGGTTGGCCGGGGACATATACAGGCAGGAGCGTTCCGCTCCGATCGAACGAGTGCGTGCCGTAGATCGTTTCAAAGCGGTCTTCGTATTTTGATTTCAACGCCCGATGATAAGCTGCCTGCGCTTCGACTGATGCGTTGCCATGGCTGGCGAACGTGGCCAGTGCGGGGGCAGTGAACAGGTAAAGCTTGGCCAGCTTTTCGCTTTGATCGCGCCGGGCGAGCAAGTCGTCGAACAGTTTAACCAGGTCCAGCCATTTGAAAGCCGTGCCGCGCAACCTGCCATAGTAGAGGTTGTAGCCGTCGACGTAGACAGCAGTGTTTCCGGATGAGGTTGAGTGCGACGTCACGTCGAGTGTTTTCAGATGTGAAAAAGCCGCCCCGAAGAGCGGCTGTTTCGTCCCAAACGAGAGTCAACTGAATGACACCGCAAGGGAGGAGTGGTACGAGTATGGTTACAGATCCTGAAAATACTGTCAAGGATGTTCCATAACCCCCAACTCAATACGTGTAGAACATCCGCTGAATCTCCTTGGTGCTGTTCGTCTTGGTCAGCGCCAGCATCAGCAGGATGCGCGCCTTCTGCGGATTGAGCGTATCGGACACCACGAAATCCAGCTGGTCGTCATTCGCTTCGCCATTGCGCGCCACGATGCCCTGGCCCACGCGGCTCGCGCGCACGATGACCACGCCTTTTTCGCGTGCGGCCGACAGGGCCGGACGCACCTTGTTCGGCAGGCTGCCGTCACCGACACCCGCGTGGATCAGGCCCTTGGCGCCGGCGGCGACCAGCGCGTTGACGGCGGTCGGGCCCACGTTCGCGTAGGTGTAGGCGATGTCGACCTGCGGCAGCGCCGACAGGTTGCTCACGTCGAATTCCGTGTCGACCGTGTGCTTGCGGGTCGAGGCGCGGTAGAAGTGCGCCTTGTTGCCCACCACGTAGCCCAGCAGGCCCAGTTCCGTCGCCTTGAACGTGTCGGTGGTCGTCGTGTTGGTCTTGCTGACGTCGCGCGCGGCGTTGATCTGGTCGTTCAGCACGACGAGCACGCCCTTGCCGACGGCATCCGGGCTGCCGGCCGTCAGGACGGCGTTGTACAGGTTGATCGGGCCGTCGGCCGAGATCGCGGTCGACGGACGCATCGCGCCCACTACCACCACCGGCTTCTTGCTCTTGACGACGAGGTCGAGGAAGTACGCCGTCTCCTCGATCGTGTCGGTGCCGTGCGTGATGACGATGCCGTCCACGTCCGGCTTGGCCAGCAGCGTGTTGACGCGCTTGGCCAAGGTGAGCCAGTGCTCGTTGCTCATGTTTTCGCTGGCGATCTGGAACACCTGCTCGCCCGTCACGTTGGCGACCTGCTTCAGTTCCGGCACGGCCTTGATCAGGTCATCGACGCCGACCTTGGCTGCCGCGTAGCCGACCGTCGTCGTGCTGGTGGCGCCGGTGCCCGCGATGGTGCCGCCGGTGGCGAGGATCACGATGTTGGGCAGGCGGGCCGCCGTCTGGGCCTGCGCGGCCGCGGCCAGCATCGTCATCAGGAACAGTGCGAGCCAAGTGCGTACAACTTTTAAGAACATAAGATCTCCTTTTTTAACAATTTTTGGAAGGCAAAAAAAAGGCTCCTTGGGAGGAGCCTTGTTCGGGGTGCCGGTCAGCGCAAGGGCGCTGTGGCGATGTCCTTGTCCGCGAGCGCGGGATCTGTCAGATCCCCCTCCCACTTCGCGACGACCGCGGTGGCGATGCCGTTGCCGATCACGTTCGTGGCCGAGCGGCCCATGTCGAGGAAGTGGTCGATGCCGAGCAGCAGCAGCAAGCCGGCTTCGGGGATGTGGAACTGGTTCAGCGTGGCGGCGATGACGACGAGCGAGGCGCGCGGCACGCCGGCCATGCCTTTCGACGTCAGCATCAGCACGAGCATCATGGTCAGCTGCGTGGACAGCGCCAGTTCGATGCCGTAGGCCTGGGCGATGAAGACGGTGGCGAAGGTGCAGTACATCATCGAGCCGTCCAGGTTGAACGAATACCCGATCGGCAGCACGAACGCGGCCAGGCGGTTCTTGACGCCGAAGCGCTCCAGGCCTTCCAGCGTCTTCGGATACGCGGCTTCCGACGACGCGCAGGTGAACGCGAGGATGGTCGGTTCGCGCAGCAGGCCGAGGAGCTTGAACAGGCGCGGGCCGATGAACAGCACGCCGATCGCGATCAGGATCGCCCACAGCAGCGCGATGCCGAGGTAGAACTCGCCCATGAACTTGCCGTAGGTGCCCAGCACGCCGACACCGCTCGTGGCGACGACGCCGGCGACGGCCGCGAACACGGCGAACGGCGCGAAGTTCATTACATAGCCCGTCACTTTCAGCATCACGTGCGCGGCGCCGTCGATGGCGGCGATCATCGGCGCGGCGCGATCGCCGATGGCGGCGGCGCCGGTGCCGAAGAAGATCGAGAAGATCACGATCTGCAGGATCTCGTTCTTGGCCATGCCGTCGAAGATCGACGTCGGCACGAGGTGGGTGATGAAGTCCTTCAGCGTCAGGCCGGAGGCGGTGATGCCCGACGAGGCGCCGGCCGCCGGCAGGGTGCCGGACAAGGCCATCGCGTCGCCCGGACGGAACAGGTTCACGAGCATCAGGCCCAGCGTGAGCGAGAGAATCGATGCGATGATGAACCAGCCCAGCGCCTTGATGCCGATGCGGCCGACTTCCGCGGCGTCGCCCATCTTGGCGATGCCCACCACCAGCGTGGAGAACACGAGCGGTGCGATGATCATCTTGATCAGGCGGAGGAACAGGGTCGTGACCAGCGACATCGTGTCGGCGAAGCCCTTGGGATCGGCGAGACTGGTGTGCGCGATGTAGCCGGCGGCGATGCCGAGGACCAGGCCCACGAGGATCCAGGTGGTGAGGCGGTTTCTTTTGTTCATACGTTTCCTCTAGGTGGCGGATGGCGGGGCAGGGGAGATCGTCCGTCCTGTCCCGCTGCCGTGGCACAATCTCGTGCAAGATCAGGGAGTTGCCGGGTGCCTGGTGCTGCGATATTGACAAGTCCCGGCAGTATCCTAGTCGTTGATGGTACTGTCAAGCAAACCCAAATCCGACGAAAACAAATGATAGAAATCGACAACGTCAGCAAGTGGTACGGCCCCGTCCAGGTCCTGCGCGAGTGCACGACGCATGTCGCGCGCGGCGACGTCGTGGTGGTGTGCGGGCCGTCCGGTTCCGGCAAGTCGACGCTCATCAAGACCGTCAACGGCCTGGAACCCTTCCAGCAGGGGACGATCAGGGTGGACGGCACGTCCGTCGGCGACCCGGCCACGCGCCTGCCGGCGTTGCGTGCGCGCATCGGCATGGTGTTCCAGAACTTCGAACTGTTCCCGCACCTGTCCGTCCGCGACAACCTGACGCTCGCACAGGTCAAGGTATTGAAGCGTTCGCGCGACGAGGCGACGGCCAATGGCTTGACATACCTGGAGCGCGTCGGCCTGCTGGCGCACCAGGACAAATTCCCGGCCCAGCTCTCGGGCGGCCAGCAGCAGCGCGTGGCGATCGCGCGGGCGCTGGCGATGGACCCCGTCGCGATGCTGTTCGACGAGCCCACGTCCGCGCTCGATCCGGAAATGGTGGGCGAAGTCCTCGACGTGATGACGGGCCTGGCGCAGGAGGGCATGACGATGATGGTCGTGACCCACGAGATGGGGTTTGCGCGCCGGGTGGCGGATCGGGTCGTGTTCATGGACGAAGGGCGGATCGTCGAGGACAGCCCGGGCGAAGCGTTCTTCGAGGCGCCGCGGTCGGCGCGGGCGCGGGAATTCCTGGCCCGGATCCTCCATTGATCAGATATTGCGCACCACGAGATTCACCCCACCCGCAATCAGCACCACCCACACCGCCTGCTTGATCCGCTCCGCCGGCAGCCACTGGTGCAGCCGGTTGCCGACATACAGCCCGCCGAGCGCGAACGGCAGCAGCACGACGGCCAGCAGCGGCAGCGCCGGCTGGCTGTACAGGCCCGCGCCCGTGAACAGCACGAGGCGGGAGATGGCACTGAAGAACAGCACCCCGCTGAGGGTGGCGCGCAAGGTCAGCTTGTCGTCCAGGCGGCTCGTGAGGAAGATCGTGTAGAACGGCCCGCCCGTGCCGAACAGCGCCGTGAAGATGCCGCCGACGACACCGAACGGCCCGGCCCACACGGGCGCCAGCGGCGGCGGCTTGCGGCGCGCGAGCAGGCTCCAGGCCGAATAGCACAGGATGAACAGGCCGAGCACGACCAGCAGGGTGCGCTCGGGCGCGCGCACGAGGGCGAGCACCCCGACGGCCATCCCGGCCGCCATGAACGGGATCAGCCGCAACGCTTCGCGCTTGTCGATGAAGCGGCGGTTTTTCAGGCCCAGCAGGATGTTCGAGACCAGGTCGAACACGAGCATCAGCGGCACCGCCATGCGCAGCGGGATGAAGAACACGAGCAGGGGCATTGCCGTCACGGACGAGCCGAAGCCGGTGAGGCCGAACACCGTATAACCGAACACGATGATGAGCGCCAGCTGGGCGAGCGTGAGCAGGTCGAACGTCATGGGACGATTCTAGCCCCAACGGGTATTTTGTTCTGTATTGCAATGTATCGTGCGCACCCACAATGCCTGCCCGGCGCGGGTGCGTGCGATAAAATGTCGGGGTTCGCAATCCGAGAGCCGCCATGTCCATCATCGAATCCCCCGACACCCTCACCCTCATCCGCCCCGACGACTGGCACCTGCACCTGCGCGACGGCGCGGCCATGGCCAGCGTGCTGCCGCACAGCGCGCGCCAGTTCGCCCGCGCCATCGTCATGCCGAACCTGAAGCCGCCCGTCACGACGGCCGCGCTGGCGACCGAATACCGCGCGCGCATCCTGGCCGCGTTGCCGGCCGGCATGAGCTTCGAGCCGCTGATGACGTTGTATCTGACTGACAACACGGAACCGGACGAGATCCGCCGCGCGCGCGACACCGGCTTCATCCACGGCGTGAAACTGTACCCGGCCGGCGCCACGACGAATTCCGCCGCCGGCGTGACCGACCTGCGCAAGTGCTACAAGACGCTGGAAGTGATGCAGGAACTGGACATGCCGCTGCTGACGCACGGCGAAGTGACGGACCAGCACATCGACCTGTTCGACCGCGAAGCCGTGTTCATCGAGCGCGTGATGCGTCCGCTGCGCCGCGACTTCCCGGAACTGCCGATCGTGTTCGAGCACATCACTACGAAGGACGCGGCCGAGTACGTGGCCGAGGCCGAAGGCCCGATCGCCGCGACGATCACGGCGCACCACCTGCTGTACAACCGCAACGAGATCTTCCGCGGCGGCATCCGCCCGCATTACTACTGCCTGCCGGTGCTGAAGCGCGAGGAACACCGCCTGGCGCTGGTGACGGCCGCCACGAGCGGCGACGAGCGCTTCTTCCTCGGCACCGACTCCGCGCCGCACGCCGTGCACACGAAGGAAGCCAGCTGCGGCTGCGCCGGTTGCTACACGGCGCTGCACGCGATGGAACTGTACGCCGCCGCCTTCGAACAGGCCGGCGCCTTGGATAAACTGGAAGCGTTCGCGAGCCTGAACGGCCCGGCCTTCTACGGCCTGCCGGTGAACGAGGGCACGATCACCCTGAAGCGCGAGTCGTGGACCCTGCCGGCGACGGTGCCGATGGGCGAGCACGACCTCGTGCCGCTGAATGCGGGCGAACAGATAGTCTGGAAGATGCTGTAACGGGATGTTCCCCGAGATCGACTGGACGCGGCCGTGGTATGACACGGTGCGTCCCGCCTTCGACAGCCTGCAGCCGGGACCTTTCATCCCGGCTTTTAACGCCAACGCGGCGCGGCTCGGGCTGGTCAACGACCAGGGCCAGCCGATCCGCTTCGTGCCCCAGGCCGAGCTGCCGGAAGGTACGGCGTACGAGGCCTTCATCGGCGCGACGGGTTGCGTGCCCACGCGCGAGAACCTGCACGATTTCTTCAACGGTCTCGTGTGGCAGACGTTCCCGCGCATCAAGCGGGAGCTGAATGCCCTGCAGGCCGCGCAGATCGCGCAGGCGGGCGTCGGCAAATCGCGCGGACCGGCGCGCGACGCCGCCACGATTTTCGATGAGAATGCCGCGCTGCTCGTGGTCCGCGACGACGCCGACGGCCACGCGCTCGTCGACGACCTGCGGGCGCACCAGTGGCATGCGGCCCTGTTCGACAGGCGCGCCATGTTCGGACGCGATGCCGAGTTGTGGCTGTTCGGGCACGCGCTGATGGAAAAGCTCGTCGCGCCGCGCAAGGCGATCACGGCCCATGTGCGCGTCGTGTTCGCCGGCGACGATTTTTTTGCGCTCGACCGTGACGGACGCCGCGACTGGATCGATGGCGCGGTGTCCAAGGCGATAGCGGCCGAGGGCCTGTCCACGGCCGGCTTCACCCCGCTGCCCGTGCTGGGCGTGCCGGGCTGGTGGCCGGACCAGGACGAGGCCTTTTATCTCGACCACACCGTGTTCCGGCCCAAGCGGCCGGCCAGCAACATTGAAGGAGGACACCATGACCGATAAGGTACGTTGGGGCATCCTTGGCACGGGCAAGATTGCCAAGGCCTTTGCCACCGCACTGAAGGACACGCCGGACGCGCAGCTTGCCGGCGTCGGCTCGCGCAACCTGGCCAGCGCCGAATTCTTCACACGCGAATTCGGCGGCACGGCCTATGCATCGTATGACGACCTCGTGGCCGCGCCCGACGTGGACCTCGTCTACGTCGGCACGCCGCACCCCATGCATTACGAGAACGTGCGCCTCGCACTGGAAGCCGGCAAGGGCGTCCTGTGCGAAAAGGCCTTTACCGTCAATCGCCGCCAGGCCGAGGAACTCGTCGCGCTCGCGCGTTCGAAAAACCTGTTCCTGATGGAGGCGATGTGGACGCGCTTCCTGCCCGCGCTGGCGGAGGTGCGCCGCATCGTCGACTCGGGCGAGATCGGCACCGTGCGCCAGGTGAACGCGGACCTCGGCTTCAAGGCCGAATTCGGTCCGGAACACCGCCTGTTCAATCCCGTGCTGGGCGGCGGCGCGCTGCTCGACCTGGGCATCTATCCGCTGTCGATCGCCGTGGCGCTGCTGGGACC
>CBIHOW010000103.1:0-18602 GCA_966211695.1 uncultured Massilia sp.
CGCCGCAGCTCCTGATCGGCCACAGCCTGGGCGGCGCGGCCGTGCTGGCGGCGGCTGCGCGCGTGCCGGAAGCGAAGGCCGTCGTGACGATCGCGGCACCCAGCGATCCGCACTACGTCGTCAATAAACTGCTGGGCGAGCACCTCGACACGATCGCGCAACTGGGCGAAGCGCGCGTGAAGCTGGCGGGGCGCGATTTCAACATCCGCCAGCACTTCGTCGAAGACGCCGGCCGGCACCAGCTGCACGAGAAGATCGCCACCCTCGGCCGCGCGCTGCTCGTGATGCAGGCGCCGCACGACGACACCGTCAGCATGGACAACGCCACCCGCATCTTCGCGCTGGCGCAGCATCCGAAGAGTTTCATTTCGCTCGACGGCATGGACCACCTGATCACGCGGCGCGAGGATGCCGCGTACGTGGCCGGCGTCATCTCGGCCTGGAGCGCGCGCTATCTCGATGCGGGGGCGCGCGCATGATCGACTTCGAACGGCGGCGCGACCGCTTCGACTTCTTCGACCGCATGGAGAGCCCCGCGGTCAACCTGTGTTTCACGCTCGACGTGCCGGATTTCCGGCCCTGGTGCAAGGAGCAGGGCCTGGCGCCGTTCCACGTGATGCTGTGCGCCGTGCTGCGCGCCGTGCTGAAGGTGGAGAATTTCCGCTACCGCATCGTGGACGGTGAAGTCATCCGCATCGACCGCCTCGTGCCGTCGTTCACCGTGATGAACCAGCATGGCGACCTGAATTTCGCCCAGTTCGACTGGTCCGACGACGTGCGCGAATTCGTCGCGCGCGGCCTGGCGGCGCGGGAAGAAGCCTCGAACATGACGGAGCTGAACGTCAAGTATCGTACGATGTCGCCGCGCGACGCGAAGGACCAGGTGTTCGTCACCTGCATGCCCTGGCTGGCCTTCACCTCGATCCAGCATCCGATGGCATCCATCGCCACGCCCGATATCCCGTCACTGGCCTGGGGCCGTTTCCGCGACGGGCCGGACGGCCTGCAACTGCCGTTTTCCGTGCAGGCCCACCACGGGTTCGTCGACGGCTGGCATATCCACCTGCTGGGGCGGCAGGTGGCGGCGGAGCTGGCGGACATGATTAGGTGACAGCGTCAAAACGTCGTCCCCGCGGAGGCGGGGACCCAAGTTGCACGCATGGTCGCGGCGCATGCAGAATCCTAGTCGCCGCCGCAGCCGCCCCCGCAACCGCTGCCGTCGCCACCGCCGTCGCCGCCGCCATCGGCGCAGGCGTCGCCACCGTCCGCGAACGCCATGCCGCCGCAGGAACCCCCGTCGGCAACGGCTTCACGCCGGCCCAGGTGGGCGGCCAGCAGGTGCCGGTCGACGACGCCCGCCGCAACCAGCGCCGTCAGCGCCAGTTCCGGATGCGGCCGCGCGCGCCACATGCCGCGGCCACGTTCGTTCAGGCGCGCGTAGACGATCTCGCCGGCCCGGCTCCAGTAACCGTGCCCGCCCGGCATGCGCAGGTGCGCGTCCAGGCCGAACAGCGCGGGCAGGCGCATGCTGCGCGGCGCGATGCCGTCGCGCGCGCGGCAGGCCGCGAACGTGTGCAGCAGGGCGTCCCCGACGAGCGCCGCCCGTTCGACGTGCGGTACCGCCGCGCCGAAGTGGCGCACGCAGAAGCGTTCCAGCGAGATCGGATTCCAGCGCAGCCACGCGTGCCACACCGAGTCGGCCGCTTCCGACGGCAGGGCGCACGGCCGGCCGCTGTCCCGGACCGCGTCGAAGAAGCGCAGCAGGCCTTCCGCCGCGCGGGTGAAAAAAAAGGCATCCGTCCGGATGCCTTCGTATTCATGCGGCGCGCTCGCGCGCCAGTAACTTTGGAGTCCCGCCGGCAGGTCCGCCAGCGCGGCCTGCCAGGGCGAGGTGCGCCGCAGCCGTGCGGCGCGCAGTTCTTGGATCCACTTCATGTTGCCCCCCTGTTTGTTGTTGTCGGCAGGTCCAGCTTACGGGGCAAATATGACAGTTTGATGAATGCGTTTGATGATTTACTTCAACTCCGAGAAGATCGTCGTCAGACGGTCCTTCGTACCCGGGATGCGTTCCAGGCGCGGGTAGCGCAGGCCGCCGCGGTAGTCGAGCGAGATCGTGCGCAGCACGTTGCCCTTTTTGACCAGCAGGCGGATCGGCTTGCCGTCCTTCGCGTCCTTGATCGCGGCCTTCAGCAGCTCGGGCTTGTAGACGCGGTCGTTGACGGCCATGACGGTCGAGTTGGCGGCCAGGCCTGCGCGGAAACCGAGGCCGTCCCACACGACGTTGCGCACGGCGCCGTCCTGCGCGACCGTGAAGCCGAGCGAGTACGTCAGGTCCAGCACCTTGTTGCGGTCGTCCACGCCCTTGAGGTAGTCCGTCGGCGTGTCCGTGTAGACCAGCTTCCAGCCGGCGCGGGCGAGGCCGTCCAGCGGGGCGCCCGGGCCGTGGCCGTCCAGCTTCGCGCGCAGGAAGCCCGCCCAGTCGTACGGCTGGATCTTCTGGAGTGTCGCGACGACGTCGTCGAACGTGTAGAACGCGGGCAGGTGGCTGCCGTTGTTCACGCCGTAGAAGGCACGCGCGAAATCGTCCAGCGAGCGCTTGTCGCCCGAGAGTTCGCGGATGCGCGTATCGACGTCCAGCCAGATCAGCATGCCCTCGACGTAGTAGTCCTCGCTGCGCTGCCAGTTCGGCCAGCCCAGGCCGCGGCGCGCGTTGAGGATCGGGTCGTAGACCGTGTCCTGCACGGCGCGCCAGGCGCGGCCCGCGACGCTGTCGTAGCGCGCGGCGCTCGCGGCCAGCGCGTCGCGCGCGCCAGCGGCCGAGACGAGGCCGGAACGGGCGGCCAGCACATTGCCCCAGTACTGGGTCTGGCCCTCGTACACCCACAGCAGTTCGTTGTCCATCGGGGTGTTGAAGTTGGGGACGTTCTGGCCGGCCGGGCGGCGGAACTTGCCGTTCCACGAGTGCGTGAATTCGTGCGGCAGCAGCTCCCGTCCGGCCTCGCCCTTGGCCCACTCCGTGAAATAGCCCGGCTTGACGCCGTTCTCGCTGGACTGGTGGTGCTCGCGGCCGATGCCGCCGAATTCGTCGGACAGCGCGAGCAGGAAATCGTAGTGGTCGTAGTGATACGAACCATACAGTTTATACGCTTGTTGCACGAGCGCGCGGTGCGCCGCGATCTGTTCCGGCTTCGCTTCCAGGCTTTCCGGGCTGTCCGCGAACACGTTCAGGCGGACGGGCACCTTGCCGCCCGGGTCGAGGTCGAAGCGCTTGCTGTAGCGGCCCGCGAACAGCGGCGAATCCATCAGCGTCTCCAGGTCGCTCGCCTTGAAGTGCACGTCGTCGCCGGCGCGGTTGTCCGTCTCCAGCGCGGTGGCGTACTGCCAGCCCGCGGGCAGCTTCAGGTTCGCCTGCACGTTGATGCCGCGCGCCACGTAGCCGGCCGGGTACAGGGTCGTCGAGATCCATTGCACGCCGAGGATATCGTCCGTCATCGTGATGCGACCCTGGCCCGGTTCCAGCGGCGACAGGTACTGGTATTCCGCCTCCAGGCTCGTCGCGCCTTCGGGGACGGTCAGGTGGAACGCGTACACGTGCACGGGGTCGCGCTTCCATTCCACCGGCTTGCCGTTCGCCGTGAACTTCAGGCCCGCCAGCTGCGTGATCGGGCCGTTCGGGCCGTGGTTCGCGGGCAGCCATTGCGGATACAGCAGGGTGAGGGGGCCGGGCTTCACCGGGATCGTCATGTGCATGCGGAAGACCTGCTGCGACAAATCGGTCGCGTCGACGTTCAGCAAGATCGTGCCGGGGTAGGGTTGGTCGACGGGTGCGGGCACGTCGGCATGCGCGGGAAACGCCAGCGCCAGCGCGAGCGCGGCGGCTGAAACGGACGAAGCAAACTTGGAAGCGGTCATTGGCTGGAACCCCGGGGAAAAGACATAAACGGCCGAGTGTAGCACCGTGCCATCGGCCGGAATTCCACCCGGCAGCGATCCGAATGAAATTTTAAAAATGGACTTTAAAAAGATATTTTGTACGGCTTGAAAAGTGTCGAGGGGGCCATTAGATTGGTCCCAACGGATGCTCACGATGAGGTCCGTCAACTTATCGCTTGTACTTTTTAGAGGATATCGAATCATGCGTACTTTTGACCTGTCTCCCCTGTATCGTTCCGCAATCGGCTTCGACCGCCTGGTGAACCTGCTCGAGCAACGCGCCGAAAGCGCGCCGAGCTATCCGCCGTACAACATCGAGCTGGTGTCGGAAGACAAATACCGCATCGTGATGGCGCTCGCCGGTTTCACCCGCAACGAAATCGAGATCACCTCCGAACGCGACACCCTGCTCGTGACCGGCCGCAAGCAAAAGGATGACGTGCAGCGCACCTTCCTGCACCGCGGTATCGCCCAGCGCGATTTCGAACAGCGCTTCCAGCTGGCCAACCACGTGAAGGTCGTCAGCGCCGGCTTCGACAACGGCATCCTGACCATCGAACTGGTGCGCGAAGTGCCCGAAGCATTCAAGCCGCGCAAGATCGCGATCGCCGATGCCAACGGCAACACCGACAACGTGCAAGTGCTGGAGCAACCGAACCAGCAACAGCAGGCCGCGTAATCGCGTAGTCTCCCAAACAAAGGCGCTTCGGCGCCTTTTTTCATTTCTGCTATAGTTGGCGCCGCAAGATTGGCAACGTTTCCAATTCGAGGAGAGCCGCATGCAGAAATCCCGTCTTATCCTGTCCGTGCTTGCCGCGGTCGTCGCGCTGGCGCCTCCGGCCCACGCGGCGCCGGTCCAGGCCTGGATTACCACCGGCGACCAGTCGCAGTTGCTGGCCCGCGCGCCTGATGCGCGCATGGAGACGTCCGCCGACGCCCCGACGATCGTCGTCGACCCGTCCACGCGGTATCAGGAGGTCGCCGGCTTCGGCGCCGCGATCACGGATGCATCCGCGGACCTGATCCAGCACCTGGACCCGGCCCGGCGCGACGCGCTGCTGCGCCAGCTGTTCGGCCGCGACGGCGAGGGCATCGGCCTGTCGTTCACGCGCCTGACGATCGGCGCGTCCGACTTCTCGCGCACCCATTACAGCTTCGACGACATGCCGCCGGGGCAGAGCGACCCGCAGCTGAAGCACTTCTCGATCGAGCCGCAGAAAGGCGCCGTCCTGCCGACCGTGAAGGCCGCGCTCGCGATCAACCCGCACCTGAAAGTGATGGCGTCGCCGTGGAGCGCGCCGGGCTGGATGAAGACGAGCGACAGCCTCGTGAAAGGCACGCTGAAACCCGAGGCGTTCGACGCGTTCGCGCGCTACCTGGGCCGCTACGTCGCCGCGATGCGGGAGCAGGGCGTGAACATCGCCGCGCTCACCCTGCAGAACGAGCCGCACTTCGAGCCGGACAACTACCCCGGCATGCGCGTCGACCCCCACAAGCGCGCCGCGTTCATCCGCGACCATCTCGGGCCGCTGCTGGCGCGCTCGCACCCCGGCACCGCCATTTTCGACTGGGACCACAACTGGGACGAGCCGGAGTCCCCCGCAGTCGTGCTGTCCGACCCGCGCGCGGCAAAGTACGTGAGCGGCATCGCGTGGCACTGCTATGGCGGCGACGTGCGCGCGCAGGGCCGGCTGCACGACCTGTTCCCGGCCAAGGACACGTGGTTCACGGAGTGCTCGGGCGGACGCTGGGCGCCGGACTGGTCGAAGAACCTGCAGTATTTTGCGAAGACGCTCGTCATCGACACGACGCGCAACTGGGCGCGCGGCGTCCTGTTCTGGAACCTGGCGCTGGACAACCAGGACGGTCCGCACCTGGGCGGCTGCAAGGACTGTCGCGGCGTCGTGACCATCGATGTGGCCACCGGCGCCGTCACGCGCAACGTCGAGTATTACGCGCTGGCCCACGCGAGCCGCTTCGTGCTGCCGGGCGCGCACCGCATCGCGTCGAGCGGGGAGAACAACGTCGCCTTCGTCAATCCGGACGGTTCGTTCGCGCTGCTCGTGGCGAACGGCGATGCGCAGCCGCGCGCGCTCACGGTGCGCGTGGGCACGGAGGCGTTCCGCTATACGCTGCCGGCAGCCAGCGTGGCGACGTTCACGTGGCGGGCGGCGCCATGAGGAGTCAGCAGGAGTGCTGCACTCAAAACCGTCGCCCCTGCGCAGGCAGGGGCCCAATTTGCACGCGCTCCGGCATCGCGAACAAAATTGGATCCCCGCCTGCGCGGGGATGACGGTTCAAGGTACGTAGCCAACCGCCCCCGCTTGCAGTATGCTTGGGCCCAAAAACACCACCAACCGGGGAGACACGTGGCAACCATCAAGGACGTGGCCCGCATGGCCGGAGTCGGCCTGGGCACCGCATCGCGCGTCGTGCGCGGCAAGGGATCGGTGTCGCAGGCCAAGCTGGAACGCGTGCAGAAGGCCATCGCCGCACTCGGCTACCGGCCGTCGCACGCGGCGCGTTCGCTCCTCTACGGCACGTCGCGCATGATCGGCGTGTACATCCCCCTGTTGTCCGGCACCTTCTACACGTCGATCCTGCAGATCATCGACACGGAACTGCGCGGCGCCGGCATGCACATGATGGTGGCGTTCGGCGTCAGCCGCGAGGACGAGCGGCGCCAGGCCATCGACGGCGTCAACTTCCTCATCGAGCGCGGATGCGACGGCGTCGTCCTCTTCACGTCGCCGCTCACCGAGGACGACCTCGCCGCGCTGGGTCCCAAGCGCGAGCGCGTGGTGGCCCTGAACGACAGCTTCGACGGCATGCCCGGCCAGTGCTTCACGGTCGACCACAAGCTCGGCGGCCGGCTGGCCGCGCGGGCGCTGCTCGATCATGCGCACCGCGACATCGCCGTCATCGCGGGCCCGTCGACGGCGGCCGACAACGTCGACCGCATCGCCGGCTTCATGGACGAACTGGCCGGCGCCGGCATCGACACGGGCGGGATCTGGATCTCGGAGCGCGACTTTTCCTCGGCCGAGGGACGCGCGGCCGCGATGGAACTGGTGGTGTCCGGGCGGCCCTTCACGGCGCTGTTCTGCGCCAACGACGAGATGGCGCTGGGCGCGCTGTCGTACTTCCACGAGGCGGGCATCCGCGTGCCGCAGGACGTGTCCGTGATCGGCTATGACGACGCCCCGGCCGCCGCCTATTCCGCGCCGCGGCTCACGTCCGTGCACATCCCCTGGCGCGAGATGACGAAGAACGGCATCGCCGAGCTGCTCAACCTGTGCTACGGCTTCAACCGGCCCGTCACGCGCACCTTCCCCGTCAGCGTGAGCCTGCGCGCCTCGCTGGCGAAAGTGGCGAAGCGCAGGCGCTCTCCAGCTTAAGGAAAGTCTAAGACTGCTGCGCCAATATACTCCCTACGAAAAGAGCAGTTTTCAGAACCACTTTTTCCAATCTGGGAGCACGTCAATGCCTAACCAAGGTACCGTTACTGCCATCACCGCAAAACGTCTTACGCTGGCCCTGTTGGCGGCCGGTGTCATTGGCGGCGCGGTTGGCGCGATCGCAACCGAACACAATAACGCAGTCGCCGCCGCTGCGGCAGCCGCAGGGGCGACCACGCCGGCCGCCACGCCGGCTCCCGTGGCAGCCAGCCCCGCGCCGGTGGCGGGCAATCCGGCCGGCACGGCCCTGCCCGACTTCACCAAGATCGTCTCGCACAACGGCCCGGCCGTCGTGAACGTGCGCGTCGTCGGCACGACCAAGGTGTCGCAGCGCCAGATGCCGCAGTTCGACGAGGACGATCCGTTCTTCGAATTCTTCCGCCGCTTCCAGCCGCAGCAACCGCGCGGCGGCAACGGACGCGGGGAACTCGTTTACGGCGCCGGATCGGGCTTCATCGTCAGCCCGGACGGCGTCATCCTGACCAATGCGCACGTGGTGCGCGATGCCGACGAAGTCACGGTCAAGCTGCAGGACCGCCGCGAATACCGCGCGAAAGTCCTGGGCTCCGATCCGAAGACCGACGTCGCCGTGCTGAAGATCGACGCGAAAAACCTGCCCGTCGTCCCGCTCGGGAACACGCGCAACCTGCAGGTCGGCGAATGGGTGCTGGCGATCGGTTCGCCGTTCGGCCTGGAATCGACCGTGACGGCCGGCGTCGTGAGCGCGAAAGGCCGCACCATCGACAACAACGGCGTGCAGTTCATCCAGACCGACGTGGCGGTCAACCCGGGTAACTCGGGTGGCCCGCTGTTCAACACGCGCGGCGAGGTGGTCGGCATCAACTCGCAGATCTTCAGCCAGACGGGCGGCTACCAGGGCCTGTCGTTCGCGATCCCGATCGACGTCGCCGTGCGCATCAAGGACCAGATCGTCGCCACCGGCAAGGTGCACCATGCCAAGCTGGGCGTCGGCCTGCAGGACGTGGGCCAGAGCTTCGCCGACGCATTCAAGCTGGATTCGCCGGACGGCGCGCTCGTGTCGAACGTCGAACGCGGCGGCGCGGCCGACAAGGCCGGCCTGAAGGCGGGCGACGTGATCCGCAAGGTCAACGGCCAGCCCATCGTCAGCGGTGGCGACCTGTCGGCGATGGTGTCGGTGGCCAAGCCGGGCGACAAGCTGGCGCTGGAAGTCTGGCGCGACGGCAAGGTCGTGCAACTGAACGCCACGCTGGGCAATGCGAACGACAAGCCGGATCCGTACGACCGCGACAACCTGGCAGGCAATGACGGCGGCGGCAAGCTGGGCCTGGCCCTGCGTCCGCTTGACCCGGTGGAGCGCCGCCAGGCGGGCCTGCCTTCCGGCCTCGTGATCGAGGATGCGGGCGGCGCGGCGCAGGCGGCCGGCGTGCAGCCGGGCGACCTGCTGCTGGCCGTGAACGGCAAGCCGGTGTCGTCGGTCGCGCAGGTGCGCGAGGTGGTCGGCAAGTCGTCGAAGTCCGTGGCCTTGCTGATCCAGCGTGGGGATGAGAAGATCTTCATTCCCGTGCGGATCGGCTGAACGATCGTGACGTCTTTTATCCGCATTGGTTTCTGAGAATCGGGGGATTGGATGCGGCTGCTGCTGGTGGAAGACGATACGATGATCGGCGAAGTAGTGCTCGACCTGCTCCGGGCCGAGCACTACGCCGTCGACTGGGTCAAGGACGGCGAGATGGCCGACACGGCCCTCATGCAGAACCAGAACTACGACCTCGTCGTTCTGGACCTCGGCCTGCCCCGCAAGGACGGGCTCGAGGTGCTGCGCGCCATGCGCGCCCGCAAGGACCGCACCCCGGTGCTGGTCGCCACGGCGCGCGACGCCGTCGCCCAGCGTATCGCCGGGCTCGATGCCGGCGCGGACGACTATGTCCTCAAACCCTACGATCTCGACGAACTGCTGGCGCGTATCCGCGCGCTGCTGCGGCGCGCCGCCGGGCGCGCCGAACCCGTGTTCGAATACAAGAACATCACCGTGAATCCCGCCACGCGCGAGGTGCTGGTCGACGGCCAGCCGGTCGTGCTGTCGGCGCGCGAATGGGCCGTGCTGGAAGCGCTCGTCGCGCGTCCCGGCGCCGTGCTGTCGCGCGCCCAACTCGAGGAAAAGCTGTACAGCTGGCGCGACGAAGTGTCCAGCAATGCCGTCGAGGTCTATATCCACGGCCTGCGCAAGAAGCTGGGCAGCGACTTGATCCAGAACGTGCGCGGCGTGGGCTACATGGTCCCGAAGGTGTGAAGGCATTCTCATGAAAGTCAGGGTCACGCACTCCCTGCGCGGGCGCCTGCTGTGGTTCCTGCTCGCGGCGATCACCATCGCGGCCGTCGCGCAGGCCTCCATCGCGTACCGCACGGCGCTCAACGACGCCGACCAGATCTTCGACTACCACATGCAGCAGATGGCGCTGTCGCTGCGTTCGCGCGTGCCGCTGACGAGCACCGAGGACGCGAATGCCGACACCCCGATCAGCGGCAACGACGACCTCGTCGTGCAGGTCTGGTCGCCGGACGGCGTGCGCGTGTTCCGCAGCGCGTCGCACGCGCACCTGCCGCAGCGCGCCGTGCTGGGCTTTTCCAACGTGCGCGCGAACGGGACCACGTACCGCATCTTCTCGATCCAGACCGACAACCAGACCGTGCAGGTCGCGCAGGACCTCGCCGTGCGGCGCAGCATGGCGAGCAACCTCGCGCTGCGCACGCTGGGCCCGATCGCCGTCATGATGCCGATCCTGATGCTGGTCGTGTGGTGGGTCGTCAGCGGTTCGCTGGAACCCGTCGCGCGCGTGCGCAAGCAGGTGGCGTCGCGCCAGGCGGACGACCTGTCGGCCGTGTCCGAGGCTGGTCTGCCGGACGAGGTGCGCCCGCTCGTGCAGGAATTGAACCTGCTGTTCGGCCGCGTGCGCACGGCGTTCGACGCCCAGCAGCATTTCGTCGCCGATGCCGCGCACGAGCTGCGCACGCCGCTCGCCGCCTTGAAGCTGCAGGTGCAGAGTTTGGAGCGCTCGGACAGCCCGGACGCGAAGCGCGTCGCCGTCGCCCGCCTGACGGCCGGTATCGAACGCGCGACGCGGCTCGTGGAACAGCTGCTCGTGCTGGCGCGCCAGGAAGCGAGTGTCGCGGGCGGCGCGCCGCGCCAGCCGGTCGACATCGCCGGCGCGGCCAAACGGGCCGTCGCGGAACTGGCCGGCGTCGCGGCTGCGAAGCAGATCGACCTCGGCATGCAGCGTGCGGACAGCGCTGACGTGGATGGGCAGCCGGACGCGTTGATGATCCTGCTCCGTAACCTCATCGACAATGCGATCAAGTACACGCCGCAGGGCGGCACGGTCGACGTGTCGGTCGCGGCGGCATCGGGCGAGGTGCGCGTGACCGTGGAAGACAGCGGCCCGGGCATCCCGCCGGAGGAACGCGAGCGCGTGTTCGACCGCTTTTATCGCGTGCCGGGCAGCGACGCGGCGGGCAGCGGACTCGGTCTCGCCATCATCAAGTCGATCGCGGAGCGGCATGGGGCGACCCTGGCGCTGGGCGAATCGAAGCGCCTGGGCGGCCTCGAAGCCACCGTCACGTTCCCGGCGTGACGGTTTCGTACAACCGGATATTGGCCCCGTTTCCTTCGATGGTCTGCACGAGCCGGTAACGGCTGCCGAGCTCCTTCATCACGATCCCGTCCGGATCGTACAGCTTCGCCAGCCGCTCGATCAGCCACACGCGCGGGTGCCCGGCCGTCAGCGCGCGAATCCGTGCCACGTCCTCGGGCGCGATGTTCGGCGCGCCGGAATTGCCCGTGTACGTGCGCGCCAGGTGCAGCGCGGGGAACGGACCGGGCAGGTAGGCAACGGCCGGCCCCGTCTTCATGTAGTACGTGACGGGCATCTGCACCTCGTTCGGGAACGCGAGCACGATGTCGCCCGGCCGGCTCTCTCTCGCCACCTGCGCCAGCATCCCGCGCCAGTCTTCCGTGTGCGAGCGATAAAAACCCTGCACCGCATAGGCCGACAGCGTCAGCACGACGGCGACGGCAGGCAGGCGGAAGCGGGACGGCAGGCGCACGATGCCGAGCGCCGTCAACACCATGCCCAGCGGTCCAAGCCACAGGAACAGCCGCGACAGGAACACGGGTTTGACGACATAACTGTAGCCGGCCAACGCGAGGATCGGCAGCACGAGCACGCACGCGAGCAGCCAGAAGTGGGCGCGCGCATGTTTCCACAGCCAGGCAAAAGCCGGCAGCACGAGCAGCGCGACGGGATAGTGCAGCACCTGGCCGCCGCTGATGACGGTCCACGCCGCCGTGACGTTACGTGGCGTAAAACGGATCCAGTACGACAGGTGCGCCATCGCCGCGTTCTGCCTGATCAGCATCGGCACGAACGGCGACCACACGAGCAGCGCGCCGATGCCGGCCAGGCCCACGGCCAGGATCTGCGGGCGGCGCGGGCCGGGCGTGCTTGTGAGCAGCGCGACCGTCATCCCCGTCCACACCCCCAGCGCGGCGAACACGCCCGTGTTGTGCAGCCACATCGTCAGGCCCGCGCTGATGGCGAGGCCGACGATCCACGTCCACCGTCGCGCATCCTCACCCGGACGCACGAAGGACAGCACCAGCATGCCCGCGAAGAACACGGCCAGCGATCCGGCCAGCGCCTGGATCGCGTACGGCCTGGCCTGCTGCGCATACTGGATGCTGGCCGCGTTCACGGCAAGGAACAGGGCGGCCAGCAGCGCGACGCGCTCCGCCTTCGCGCCGAGCCGCGCCCAGCGCGCGCAGGCGGGAAGCGCGAACACGGTCAGCACGCTGGCGAGGACGGACAGGCTGCGCAGCGCCGCCTCGTGCGTGCCGAACAGCGCGGTCCAGCCCTTGAGCAGGGTGTAGTAGAAGGGCGGATGCGTCTCGTACAGCGGCACGCTCGTCCACAATTCGCGCAGCGGGACGGCGGCGAACCAGGCACTGTACGTCTCGTCCAGCCACAGCGAGCGGCCGGCCAGCGTGGGCAAGCGGAGCAGCAGGGCGAGACTCGTCACGAGCAGGGCGAGCGTCCAGAAACGGGCCTGCGGGACGTCACGTTCGAGCGGGGCGGCCGCCGGGAACGGCGTCAGCGGGCTTTGCTGGCTTGAAATGTCCATAGCGAGTTGACGACATAGGTGGCGCACAGCAGGGTGCCCGTCACGAGGACCTGGGCCAGGCGATAGTCGAGGCGCATGCCGTTCACCAGCACGGCCATCGCGGCGCCGTTGAGTGCGGCGGCTACGCCTGCCGTGGCGAAGAAGCGCGCCGCCCGGCTCCAGGTCAGGTCGGAGCGGAACGTGACGACGGCATTCAGCACGAAATTGATGACGGCCCCGACGAGGGCGCCGATGACCGACGCCGGCACGGGCGCCAGCACGCCGAGCGAGACGGCCGTGAGCAGGAAGGCGTAATGCCCGGCCGTCCCGGCGGCACCGACGGCTGCGTATATCAGGAAGCGGCCCACGCCGCCGCGTTCAGGCATGGGCCATCGCCTTTTCGTAGCGCTTGCGCACGAGGTACACGGGCCGTCCCTTCGATTCGAGGTAGATGCGGCCCACGTATTCGCCGAGCACGCCGATGCCGATCAGCTGGATGCCGCCGAGCAGCAGGATCGCCGTCGCCAGCGACGCATAGCCGGGCACGTCGACGCCGTACAGGATCGTGCGGATGACGAGCCAGACCGCGCGCGTCAGCGCGAAGATCGCCACGGAGACGCCCAGGTAGGTCCAGATGCGCAGCGGCAGCGTCGAAAAACTGGTGATGCCTTCCAGCGCAAAATTCCACAGCTTCCAACCGGAGAACTTCGTCTTGCCCGCCGCGCGGGGCGCGCGCCGGTATTCGACGACGGCCGTCTTGAAGCCGACCCACGCGAACAGCCCCTTCATGAAGCGGCACGATTCCGGCAGCGTCTTCAAGGCGTTGGCGACGTTGCGGGTGAACAGGCGGAAATCGCCGACGTTTTCCGGGATCGGCAGGTCGGCCATGTCGTTGTGGATGCGGTAGAAGAATTGCGCGGTCCACCGTTTCAGCAGCGAATCGGATTCGCGGTCGGCCCGCTTGGCCAGCACGACGTCATAGCCTTCGCGCCATTTCTCGACGAGCTTGCCGATGACGTCCGGAGGGTCTTGCAGATCAGCATCGAACGGGACGATCAGGTCGCCGCGCGCTTCGAAGATCGCGGCCGTCAGTGCCGCTTCCTTGCCGAAGTTGCGCGTGAGATCGACGACACGGACACGGGCATCCACGTGGGCGTAGGCGACGAGGGAGTCGAGCGTGCGGTCGCGGCTGCCGTCGTTCACGCACAGGATCTCGAAACGGATGTTCGGAATGCGTTCGAGTTCCGGGATCACGCCGCCGAAGAAATGCGGGATCATTTCCTGCTCGTTGTAGAACGGCACGACGAGCGACAGCAGGGGCGGCTCTATCGGGCCGACTGCAACTTTGTCGGGAACTACGGTTTCGTTAGGGAAGCTCATATCGGTCCGTCGACAGCCTTGTTATGCATCAGCGGTACGAAACATAACACAGGTTGTAAGGACGCGATGTTCGCATTGGCGTGCGTTGAGAGCAGATGCCGGCAGGATGCGTTCAGTTCGGCTCGGAAACGCGATGTCCCGAAACTGCTGGACCCAATGAAAAACGCCGTCCCGGCTTGCGCGGGGACGACGTCGTGGAGGGTGAGGCTATCAGAACTTGTGCGACAGGCGCGCGAAGTAGGCGGCGCCGTTCAGGCCGAACTGCACGCTTTCATACTTGAAGCCGTTATCCGTCTCGTCCGGATTCTGCTGGGTCGGATGCACATTGAAGATGTTCGTGCCGCCGACGGTCAGCTTGGTCTTCTCGCTGAACGACCAGGTGAACGCGAGGTCGGCCGACGTCTTCGCCTTGTAATACTGGTTCGGCACCGGCGGACCGGAGAACGTGCCCAGCGTCTGCGGACCGTAGTGGATGACGCGGAAGTCCGTCTCCAGCTGGCCCAGCGTGTAGTCGAAGTCCAGCGTGGCCTTGCGGCGCGGGCCGCCCTGTTCGATGAACAGGCGCTCGCGTTCGGACAGCAGCACGTCTTCGTAGCCGGCCAGGGCGGCCGGGGCGTGCACGCCCGTCACTTCGGTCTTGCTGAAGTTCATCGCGAGGTACGTGGCCAGCTTGCCGGCGCCCAGGTTGGTGCGGTGCGACGCGGTCAGGTCCAGGCCGCGCGTGCGCGTGTCGACGGAGTTCACGAAGAACTGCGCCTGGCCCACGCCCAGGTTCTGCAGGATGGCGCCCAGGGCCGGGTAGTTGTCGGCGTCGAAGCGGCCCGACAGCACGATGCGGTTGTCGATCTGGATGTGGTACAGGTCGGCCGTGACGGAGATGGCTTTCGTCGGCGTCCAGGTCGCGCCCAGCGTGTAGCTCTTCGATTTCTCTTCATGCAGCTTCGGGATGCCGGCCGCGTTGGCGACCTTGCCGCCGTTCGGCGCGAGCACGACGTCCATCGGCACGCCGCTGACGAAGTCGGTGAAGGTCGACGAGAAATAAACCTGTTGCAGGGACGGTGCGCGGAAGCCCGTGCTGGCCGATGCGCGCAGCAGCAGGTCGTCCGTGGCCTTGAAGGCGCCGGCCAGCTTGCCGGTCGTCGTCGAGCCGAAGTCGGAGTAGCGCTCGTGGCGCACCGCGGCCTGCAGCTTGGTGCGCGGGGCGATGTCGGCCTCGAAGTCGAGGTAGGCGGCGCTGCTGTGACGGTCTCGCGAGGCGGCGTCGCCCGGCTGGAAGCCCGGGAAGCCCTGGCTGCCGGCATTGCCGCCGAAGCCCAGGCCGTCGACGTCGTTATACGAACCCGGCTCGCCCGCGAAGATCTGGTAATTCTCCCTGCGGTATTCGAAGCCGAACGCGGCGTTCAGGCCGCCGAGGATGTCGTCGTAGAAGCGGCTGAAGTCGGCGTTGGTCGTCAGCTGGCGGAACGAGAAGCCGCCGGCGTCGAATTGCGACGGGCTGATGCCCTTGCCGCCGTTGATCAGGTCCAGGTTCGCGATCGACGCGTTGAGCGTGTGCGCGATGTTGTAGCGCATGCGGTTGTAGCCATAGGTCTGCGAGAAATCGCCGGCCCATTCGCCGATGCGGGTGCGGTAGCCGATGATGCCGTAGCGGTCGTCGATGTCGCCGTTGATGAACGGGACGAAGCCGTCCGGGTACATGGCGGCCGAGTTGCGCGACGGGATGTCGTCCGAGCCGATGCCGCCGCGTGCCCATGCCGCGGACGAGGCGTCGCGCGTCTGGGCGCCGGCCGTCAGGTACAGCTTGCCCGGGCCGACCGGGAATTCGCCGTTCACGTAGACGGTCTCGTTCTTCGACTTGGTGTCGCCGATGATGCGCAGGCTGCCCGGATCGGAACGGTTGGAGCGGCCGCGGTCGTAGTATTCGCCGGTGATGCCCAGCACGCCGTCCGCCACGGCCACGCCGCAGTAGGCCGACGCGAGCCAGTTCTTGCCGTCGTGCTTCGAATATTCGCCGAAACCGGCAACCGCTTCGCAGCCCAGGTCCTTGCGCAGTTCCACGTTGATGACGCCGGCGATGGCGTCCGAACCGTATTGGGCGGCGGCGCCGTCGCGCAGCACCTGCACGTTCTTGATGGCGAGGACGGGGATCGCGTTCATGTCCGTGCCCGTGTTGCCGCGGTTGCGCGCGCCGAACAGGTTCACGAGGGCCGTCGTGTGGCGGCGCTTGCCGTTCACGAGCACGAGGGTCTGGTCGGAGCCGAGGCCGCGCAGGGCGGCCGAGTCGACCAGGTCGGCGCCGTCGGCACCGGTCTGGCGCGTCGAGTTGAACGACGGCGAGATGTTGGCCAGGGTCTGGGCCAGGTCGAACTGGCCGCTCTGCTCGGCGGCCTTCGTCAGCGGGATGTAGTCGACGGGCACCGGGGTATCGGTGGACGACGTGTTGCCGACGCGGCGCGAGCCGACGATGTTGACGCTCTGGATAGTGGCGTCGGTGGCGGCGGGAGCGGTGGCATTTTGTGCGAAGGCGGCCGGCGCGAGAGCCAGTGCCGCGCTGCCGTACAGGCCCAGCAGGACGGACTGACGAATGGTTGTAAGTTTCAAGGGGTAGGCTCCAGGGAAAAATTGCATATTAAAGAATTTCCATGAAGGCAACCATTTGAACGTCTCATAAGTACAACAAGGAACGATTAGAATGCTGCCACCCGATCAACCCGAAAGGAAACCAGGATGAGCACACCTTCGCTCCCTACCTACGATGATGTCGTCCAGGCCGCGGGACGCATCGCCGGCGTCGCCAACCGCACCCCGGTGCTGACGTCGCGTACCGTCGACGAGGCCTTCGGCGCCCAGGTGTTTTTCAAGTGCGAGAACATGCAGCGCATGGGCGCGTTCAAGTTCCGCGGCGCGTACAACGCGTTGATGAAGTTCTCGCCCGAGCAGCGCCGCGCCGGCGTCGTCGCGTTCTCGTCGGGGAACCACGCGCAGGCCATCGCGCTGTCCGCGAAGCTGCTCGGCATCCCCGCCACCATCGTGATGCCGCAGGACGCCCCCGCCGCCAAGGTCGCCGCCACGCGCGGCTACGGCGGCAACGTCGTCATGTACGACCGCTACACCGAAGACCGCGAACAGATCGGCCGCGACCTCGCGCAGAAGCACGGCCTTACCTTGATCCCGCCGTACGACCACCCGGATGTGATCGCGGGGCAGGGCACGGCCGCGAAGGAGCTGTTCGAGGAAGTCGGCCCGCTGGATGCGTTCTTCGTGTGCCTGGGCGGCGGCGGACTGCTGTCCGGCTCCGCGCTGGCCACGCGCGCGCTGGCGCCGTCGTGCCGCCTGTACGGCGTGGAACCGGAAGCGGGCAACGACGGCCAGCAATCGTTCCGCACCGGCGCGATCGTGCACATCGACACCCCGCAGACGATCGCCGACGGTGCCCAGACCCAGCACCTGGGGAACATCACGTTCCCGATCATCCGGCGCGACGTCGACGACATCCTGACGGCCACCGACGACGAACTGGTGCAATGCATGCGCTTCTTTGCCGAGCGCATGAAGATCGTCGTGGAACCGACCGGCTGCCTCGGCTTCGCGGCGGCGCGGCGCATGCAGGATGAATTGCGCGGCAAGAAGGTCGGCATCCTCGTCAGCGGCGGCAACATCGACCTGGCGAAGCTGAGCGGTTTTTTGGCGGGTTAAAAAAATTTTTTAACGGCGTTGTCGATTTCGCGATGCCCCGTTCGTCGTAGCGATGTGGCATCCACTTTCACCAACACTAGGAGGCATCATGAACAAGCAGATCTTCGTCAACCTGGCCGTCAAGGACCTGGACAAATCCAAGGCATTCTTCGAGGCGCTGGGCTATACGTTCAATCCCCAGTTCACCAACGAGAGCGGCGCCTGCATGGTGATCGCGGACGGCAGCATCTACGCGATGCTGCTCACGGAACCGTTCTTCAAGACGTTCGTCGACAAGCCCCTCGTGCAGGCGAAGGAAGCGACGGAGGTGCTCGTCTGCCTGAGCTGCGAGAGCCGCGAGGAAGTGGATGCGCTGGTGGCGAAAGCCGTTGCTGCCGGCGGCCGCGCGCCGCGGCCGCCGCAGGATCACGGCTTCATGTATGGCCACGGGTTCGAAGACCTCGATGGCCATATCTGGGAACTGGCCTGGATGGCGCCCCAGGCCTGAGGGCACGTCGAAAAACCTGCTGCGCGTTGCATTGCCGTTTTGCGATGCTCACTGTACGACTCGTACAGCTGCGCTTCTCGAACGGCACTGCGGCCGCTCGCGACGGTTTTTCGAGGTACCCTGATTTATTGCATCGAGTGCAGGCCGATCATGTTGCCCTCGGTATCTTCGACGAGGGCGATATGGCCGTACTGCCCGATCGAGAACTTCTCCTTGAAGATGCGCCCGCCGTTCGCGGCGGCGCGCGCTGCTTCGACGGCGCAGTCGGCGCAGCTGAAATAGACGATCGTGCTGTTGCCGCCGGCCTTGCAGCCTTCCATCTTGACGATGGCCCCGGCCGCGCCGCCGGCGTTCGGGTCGCCCGTGAAGGCCCACATCTCCAGGCCGGAGGCATCGCCTTCCGGCGCGAGATTTTCCAGTTTTGCTTCGAACACGGCTTCATAGAAAGCGCGGGCGCGCTTCATAGAAAGCGCGGGCGCGCTTCATGTCGTCCACATAGATTTCGAACCAGC
>CBIHOW010000104.1:0-18095 GCA_966211695.1 uncultured Massilia sp.
GCGCTTCTGGCCCGCCGCGAGCCGCCACTACCGCACGCTGGTGCTCGCCCCGCCCCTGGGCCGCACCCTGGCCGCCCTGCCCTGGCTGATCCCGGAAGCGCTGGCGGCGCTGCTGCCGCCGCTGCGCTCGCACTTCATCTACATGGCGCGCAAGCCGGAGACGGACCGGATCGGGTGAATCAATAAATCTCGGGATCCGGATCCGTGCGTTCCAGCTCCAGCGACGCCGCCAGCAGCGCGAGCCGCGCCACCACGCCGTACACATAGAAGCGGTTCGGCGCGGCGGTACCCGGCTTGGCCTTCAGGTCCGGCACGGCGTGCTGCTGCGCGAACGCGAGCGGCACGTATTGCGAGCCCGGCGCATTCAGGTTCTGGTCGACGCCGCGCTCGGCGTGCACGCGGTAGAAGCCGCCGACGACGTAGCGGTCGATCATGTACACGACCGGCTCCGCCACCGCGTCGTTGATCGACTCGAACGTGGGCACGCCTTCCTGGATCATCACGTCGGTGACGGTGACGCCATCCTTGATGACCGACATCTTGTTGCGCTGCTTGCGATTCAGGTCCTTGACCTCGCTCGCATCCTTGACGGTCATGATGCCCATGCCGTACGTGCCGGCATCCGGCTTGACGATGACGAAGGGTTTCTGGTCCTTCATCCCGTATTCCTTGTACTTCTTCTTGATCTTCGACAGCAGCGCGGACACGTTATCGGCCAGGCACTCCATGCCGACGCCTTCCTGGAAATCGACCTCGCCGCATTTGCTGTGCAGCGGGTTCACGAGCCACGGATCGATGTCGATCAGCTTGCCGAACTTCTTGGCGACTTCGTCGAACGCCTTGAAGTGATTGCTCTTGCGGCGCACGGCCCAGCCGGCGTGCAGCGGCGGCAGCAGTGATTGCTCATGGACGTTTTCGAGGATGCTCGGGATGCCGGCGGACAGGTCGTTGTTCAACAGGATCGTGCACGGGTCGAAATCGGCCAGGCCCACGCGGCGACCGTTGGGCGAGCGCACGAGCGGTTCCACGACCAGCATGTTCCCGTCCGGGAGCGCGAGCGGCGTCGGCTCCGTCACCTCGGGCGACAGCGAGCCCAGGCGCACGTGCAGGCCCGTCTGGCGGAAGATCTGCATCAGGCGCTGCACGTTCTGCAGGTAATACGGATTGCGCGTATGGCTTTCCGGGATCAGCAGCAGGTTGCGGGCGTCCGGGCAGTATTTGTCGATCGCGGCCATGGCGGCCTGCACCGTCAGCGGCAGCATCTCCGTCGACAGGTTGTTGAAGCCGCCCGGGAACAGGTTCGTATCCACCGGCGCCAGCTTGTAGCCGGCATTGCGCAGGTCCACCGAGCAGTAGAACGGCGGCGTATGCTCCTGCCACTCGAGGCGGAACCAGCGTTCGATGGCGGGCGTGGCTTCGAGGATCTTCTTTTCCAGGTCCAGCAGGGGACCGGACAGGGCGGTGGCGAGGTGGGGAACCATAAAAATGACGTCCTTCGGGCTTCTTGGCGATATGGTAAGCCGAGATTGGGGTGTTCGAACGTTTTTTAAAGACCTTTATGCACTTTAGAAACAAAAAAGCGCCCATGAGGCGCTTTTTTGAACTGCACTGAGGTATTGACAATCAGGAGTGGTAAGCCTGCTCGCCGTGGCTCGTGATGTCCAGGCCTTCGCGCTCTTCTTCCTCCGGGACACGCAGGCCGACGACGACGTCGACGATCTTGTAGGCGATGAACGAGACGACGGCCGACCACACGATGGTGGTGCCGACGGCTTCCGCCTGCACGAGGACCTGGTGGCCGATCGAGTACGGGTCGGCGGACATCTTGTTGGCGACGTAGTCGAAGATGCCCTGGCCGCCCAGTTGCGGTGCCGCGAACACGCCGGTCAGCAGCGCGCCCAGGATACCGCCCACGCCGTGCACGCCGAACACGTCCAGCGAGTCGTCGGCGCCGATCATGCGCTTCAGGCCGTTCACGCCCCACAGGCAGACGATGCCGGCGACGAGACCGATGACCAGGCCGCCCATCGGACCGACGTAGCCGCAGGCCGGGGTGATGGCGACGAGGCCGGCGACGGCACCCGAGGCACCGCCCAGCATCGACGGCTTGCCCTTGGTGATCCACTCGCCGAAGACCCACGACACGGTGGCGGCGGCGGTGGCCAGCAGGGTGTTGACGAAGGCCAGCGCAGCGACGTCGCCCGCTTCCAGTGCCGAACCGGCGTTGAAACCGAACCAGCCCACCCACAGCAGCGAGGCGCCGATCATGGTCATGGTCAGCGAGTGCGGGGCCATCGATTCACGGCCGTAGCCGACGCGCTTGCCGATCAGGATTGCACCGACGAGGCCGGCGATAGCGGCATTGATGTGGACCACGGTGCCGCCCGCGAAGTCGAGGGCGCCCTTCTGCAACAGCCAGCCGGCCTTGAGGGCTTCGGCGTCGGCGGTGGCGGCGGTGATGGCATCCGGACCGGTCCAGAACCAGACCATGTGCGCGACCGGCAGGTAGCCGAACGTGAACCACAGCACGACGAACAGCAGCACGGCGGAGAAGCGGACGCGCTCGGCGAAGGCGCCGACGATCAGGCCGCAGGTGATGGCCGCGAACGTACCCTGGAACGCCACGTACACGAACTCGGGGATGACGACGCCCTTGCTGAACGTGGCCGCGGTCGAGAACGCCGCCTTGACCGGATCCCAGATCCCTTTCAGGAACAGGCGGTCGAAGCCGCCGATGAACGTGGTGTTCTCCGTGAACGCCAGCGAGTAGCCGTACAGGCACCACAGGACGATGATGACCGCGAAGATCATGAAGACCTGCAGCAGCACGGACAGCATGTTCTTCGAACGGACCAGGCCGCCGTAGAACAGGGCCAGGCCCGGGATCGTCATCATGATCACCAGCAGCGTGGCGACCATCATCCAGGCGGTGTCGCCCTTCTGAGGAGTGGGAGCGGCGGCCGGCGCGGCGGCCGGGGCTTCCGGTGCGGCGGCGGCCGGTGCGGCGGCGGCAGGCGCGGCCGGTGCAGCGGCGACCGGCGCGCTGGCGGCCGGTGCGGCTGCGGGTGCTGCAGCTTCGGCAGCGGCGGCTGCCGGTTTGGCGGCATCCTGGGCCATGGCCGGGGCGGCTGCGGCCAGCGCCACGGCGACGGATACGCCTGCGATCAGTTTCGTGATGGTGTGGATCATCGGATTCCCCTTACAGCGCTTCGTTGCCGGTCTCGCCGGTACGGATACGGACTACCTGCTCCAGGTTGGAGACGAAAATTTTGCCGTCACCGATCTTGCCGGTGCGGGCGGCGCTCTGGATGGTGTCGATCACCTGGTCGACGATGGCATCGTCGACCGCTGCCTCGATCTTGGTCTTCGGCAGGAAATCGACGACGTATTCCGCACCACGATAGAGCTCGGTATGGCCCTTCTGGCGACCGAAGCCCTTCACTTCGGTCACGGTAATACCCTGGACGTTGATTTCCGAGAGGGCTTCACGCACCTCGTCGAGCTTGAAGGGTTTGATGATGGCGGTGATCATTTTCATTTGATTGCCTCTTCAGAAAGTTTTTGAAACAGTGAGCAGGGCCGCGGACTTGCCCAGGTTTTCCGCGGACGGGCTCAGGTACGCGCTGGTGTCGGCCTTGATCCAGGACAGGGCCACGGAGCAGATGCCCAGGTCCTTGGTGACGCCGACCTTGTAGTCGGTGTACGAGAACGAACCGTTGTGGCGCACGTTCTGGCGACCGGCGTGCAGGTTCAGCGTGAAGCCGCTGCCGACGTCGACGTTGGCGCCGATGTCCAGGTAGCCGCTGCCCTTGCTGTCGGCCGTGCCGAACAGGTTCGTCAGCGAATGCGAGTACTTGACGTAGGCCGGGCCGAAACCAAGCTGGCCGTACAGTTCGAACGTGTTGGCATTCGGATGCAGGCCATTGCTCGGGTAGAAGTAGTACAGGCCGCCCACGTCATAGGTGATGTCGCTCGTGAGGTTGCCGCGCTTGCCGCCGTACAGATCCCACTCGACATCGCCGCTGCCGCCCAGGTCCTTGGTCCACTTGATGGTGGACAGCCAGGTGCCCGCATACAGGCCGGTCGGGTTGTGCGTGTAGTCGGCGCCGCCCTGCAGTGCGGGGTCGAGGCGGGACTGGGAAATGCCGCGGTAGCGATAATCGCTCGTGACCGCCGCGTTGAAACTCACCTCATTGTCCGGCTTCTGCTCTTCGGCGCCGGCCAGCCCGATATGAAGGCTCCACAGGCTTGCTGCCAGTACTGCGACGTGGGACCAGTTGCTGTTACGACGCTTCATACGACACTCCCTTGTAGTTGAACATATTCTTGGGTTGGGGTTTACAATCCGGGATTGCGACCTCGTTATGGTTAATGGTTGATTAGCAGGATGTGTGCCACCCCATGCCGGGCAGGTTCCCGCTTGTTTTTCGCCCCTTCCGCCCCCAGTTTTTTAATTTCAAAAAACAAACGGGACCAGGACGCGTGCGCCGTAACGGTGCACGCACCAAATCAGGTATGTACGCACCGCCTTGGTGCGGCGTGCCGGCTCAAGGACTAGTGTGAAATGAACAATTTTTTCAATGATTTGCAGGACAAGCTCAACCAGGCGTTCGAAAGCTCGCCCGCCAAGGACATCGAGCGCAATGTCAAGGCGATGATGACCCAGGGCTTTTCGAAGCTGGACCTGGTGACGCGCGAGGAATTCGACGTCCAGGCCCAGGTGCTGGCCAAGACGCGCGCCAAGCTGGAGGCGCTGGAACTGCGGGTGGCCGAACTGGAAGCGAAACTGGCGACGGCGGACGCCAAGGTCTGAGCGCCCGTAAACGACGCGGCCGCGCCGCACCGGTCGAAACCGGTGCAGCGCGGCCGCGTTTGACGTTTACCTGATCAATGTCCCGAAGGCGCGTCCGGCGTGCTGGCCGTGCGGAACACGGCCGGGTTCGGGTCGCCCGTTACATACAGGAAGCCCGCCAGCCCCTTTTCCATCCGCGACAGCGCATGGTCGACCAGGACATAGCGTCCCGGCACGTCGACCTTGAATTCCACCACAGTGGCGCCGCCCGGCGCGACCGTCGTCGTTTGCACGTTGCGCAGCGGCGGCGATACGAGGTCGCCCAGGTTGTAGACGCGGTCGAAGATCTCGCCGATGACGTGGAAGCTGGACGTGAAGTTCGGTCCGCCCACGCCGAAGTAGATACGTACCGTTTCGCCGACCTTCGCTTCCATGCGGTGCGTCTTCGTCAAGGCATTGTGGTTACCGTTGAACATCAGGTGCTCGGGTTGCTCGTTCAGCAGTTTTTCCAGAGAAAACTCGTTCTCGCCGGTCGAGCCGTGGCGCTGCGCCGTGTACAGCTCGCCCTGCATCACGTAGAACTCGCGGTCCACCCTGGGTAATCCGCCTTCCGGCTCGACGAGGATCATGCCGTACATGCCGTTCGAGATGTGCTGGGCGACCATCGGCGTGGCGCAGTGATACACATACAGCCCCGGGTTCAGCGCCTTGAACGTGAAGCCCTTGGTGCTGCCCGGCGCGGCCTGCGTGACGGCCGCGCCGCCGCCGGGTCCCGTGACCGCATGGAAGTCGACCGAATGGATCATGTGGCTGTCCTTCGCGTTGGACAGGTCGACGTCCACGGTATCGCCAACCCGTACCCGGATGAACGGGCCCGGCACCTTGCCGTTGAAGGTCCAGTACTTGTACGTGGCGCCGTCCGTCAACTGCCCGGTCACTTCCGTGGTCTCGAGGGAGACCTTGAGGTGCTGCGGTGCGCGCTTCCCGACCGGCGGCGGCAGGTCGCGCGGATCGCGCGAGATGTCCGCGGCCCTGGGCGCGGTGTCGGCGGCGCCGTCGCCCACGACGATCTTGCCGATCATGCCCGCCTGCACGTGGCCCGGCAACGAGCAGATGTAATCGAATACCCCCTTCTTCGTGGCGCGGAAGACGATGGCCGTGCTGGCGCCCTTGTCGTTCAGCTGGTTCGACTTGACGCCGAAATCGGCCACGCTCAGGTCGTGCGTGGCGCCGTCGCCGTTGACGAGATTGATCTGCACGACGGCCCCGACGGGCACGTTCAGCGTGGGATTGGCCTTGCCCGCGATCTTGCCGGCGTCGCCCATGAAGACCAGCTTGCCGTCGGCGATATCGGTCCGCAGGGTGAACGTGACGTCCGCGACGGTCTGCACGGCCGTGGGGTGCAGGTGCTCATGCTGGGCGTGGGCGGGCGCCAGGAAGGTCAGGCCCATCACGAGGGCGGCGATCAGCGCCGGCATTATCTTCTGTTTCATTTTTCTCACCTTGATCATTGTTTTGGACTTGCTGCGAAAAAATCTTACGCGTCGCCTTTTCAATCCCTGGATGAACCAGATCAAGCATTCCCAAAACAACACAAAAATGTACTCGTCATAAGCGACCGATATGTCAGTTGCCTGAACCTTGATCTGGTTCATACGAAATCGACGAGGTCCGCACCTATGCTGTCCTGCAGCACATGACGATTACGTAGTTGATAAGGAAATAAAATGAAGACCTGCCGCCTGCATCTGGCCGCCGCACTGGCCGCCCTGCTTCCCACCCTCGCCCACGCCAGCTGCGGGGCCGCTTTCTGCACCGTGAACACGAACTGGACCACGCAAAACGCGCTCCTCGCGTCCGGCTCGGCATTCGACCTGCACTATGAATACATCGACCAGGACCAGCCGCGGGCCGGCGGCGCTAACGTCGCGGTCGGGCAGGTCCCGCACCACCACGACGAAGTCTCCACGGTGAACCGTAATCTGGTTGCCACGTACAGCCGCGGCTTCGGCAACGGCTGGGGCCTGACGGTGACCGCGCCGCTCGGCGACCGCGAGCACCAGCACGTCCACAACCACCATGGCGCACAGATCAACGAAACGTGGTCGTTCACGGAACTGGGCGACGTCCGCGTCGTGGGCCGCCGTCAACTGGTGTCCGGCGGCGATTTACTGAATCCCTGCGACAGCGGCGTGACGTTCGGGCTGAAACTGCCCACCGGACGCTTCACGGTCGCCAACGACGCCGGCGACCGGGCCGAACGCAGCCTCCAGCCCGGCACCGGGACGACCGACCTGGTCCTCGGCGCCTACCACCACCAGCGCCGCAACGCGAGCGATGCCGCGTGGTTCGTGCAGGCGCAGTATCAACACGCCCTCGACAGCCGTGCCGGCTACAAGCCCGGCGCCCAGTTCAGTGCGGACGCGGGCGTCCGCAAAGGCTTCGGCCCGGGCTTCGGCGCGCTCGTGCAACTGAATTTCGTACACAAGCGCAAGGACAGCGGAAGCGAGGCCGAGCCGGCCGACAGCGGCGGCCGCCACCTGTTCCTGAGCCCGGGGCTGTCCTATGCCATCAACGGCAAGCTGCAGGTGTATGGCTTCTTCCAGCAACCGCTCGTACGCCACGTGAACGGTGTCCAGCTGACCGCGGACCGGGCTTTCCTGGCCGGGCTGTCCGGCCAGCTGTGGTGAACCTCAATGGGCGGGAGCCCGCGTCAACAGCCGCCACAGGCCGTACAGCGCGGCCCCGCCGAGGCTGACCGCAAGCACGATCGCCACGATCCAGCCCATCGGATTGGCCAGCCCGAGACTGTCCGCGGCAAAGACCAGCGCGGACGCCAGCGCCACCTGCGCGATCCACACGGCCCGCAACGGCCGGAACGCCTCGAGGTCCCCACGCTTCCACAGGCGCAGCGCGACCCACGTCACGGGTCCGCACAACAGGCAGAACAGGACAGCGAGGGCGAGCAGGGTGAGTATCAGTCGGGGCATGCGTGGTTTGGGAAATACCGGACCCGCTACCTTACCAGACGTCATGCGAAAAAAGTTCGGCGTCAGCGCATGTCCCCTCTCAACAGGCATCGTCTCCGCTTGCCTAAGATGAGGCCTCGCCCACCGTCGAAGGAGTCCGCTTGAGCCTCGCCGTCCTCAGAAGCCGCGCCCTGGCCGGCATGGAAGCACCGGCCGTCAGCGTCGAAGTCCACCTGGCGAACGGCCTGCCGGCGATGAACATCGTGGGCCTCGCGGACGCCGAGGTACGCGAATCGAAAGATCGCGTGCGCGCCGCGCTGCAGAACTCGGGCTTCGAGGTGCCGAGCCGGCGCATCACGATCAACCTCGCGCCGGCCGAGCTGCCCAAGGAGTCGGGCCGCTTCGACCTGCCGATCGCGCTGGGCATCCTCGCCGCGTCGGACCAGATCCCGTCTGGCGCGCTGGACGGCTACGAATTCGCCGGGGAACTGTCGCTGTCGGGAGAATTGCGTCCCGTGCGCGGTGCGCTGGCGATGAGTTTTGCCATGCTGCGCCGGCATGTCCACGGCGAGGCGCCGGCGCGCGCCTTCGTGCTGCCGTGGGCCAACGCGGACGAGGCGGCCCTCGTGACGGATGCCGCCATCCATCCTGCCCGCTCGCTGCTGGAGGTGTGCGCGCACTTCGCCGCCAAGTCCGACGATGCGCGGCTCGCACGCTACCGGCCCGTGCCGTCCGCCGATCCGCCCGTGTACCCGGACTTCGCCGACGTCAAAGGCCAGCAGCAGGTCAAGCGCGCGCTCGAAGTGGCTGCCGCGGGCCTGCATTCCGTGCTGCTGATCGGACCGCCGGGCGCGGGCAAGAGCATGCTCGCATCGCGCTTCCCCGGCCTGCTGCCGCCGCTGCGCGACGAGGAGGCGCTGGAGACGGCCGCGATCCAGTCGCTCGCGGGCAGCTTTGCCATCGAACGGTGGCGAAAGCGGCCGTTCCGCAGTCCGCACCACACGAGTTCCGGGGTGGCCCTCGTCGGCGGCGGCCAGGGGCCGCGTCCTGGAGAAATTTCGCTGGCCCACCACGGCGTGCTGTTCCTCGACGAGTTGCCGGAGTTCGACCGCAAGGTGCTGGAAGTCTTGCGCGAGCCGCTGGAAACGGGCGCCATCACGATCTCGCGCGCCGCGCGCCAGGCCGATTTCCCCGCCAGTTTCCAATTGATCGCCGCGATGAATCCATGCCCGTGCGGCTGGCTCGGACACCCGTCCAGCAAATGCCGCTGCACGCCGGACGCCGTACAGCGCTACCAGGACCGCATCTCCGGCCCCCTCCTCGACCGCATCGACATCCAGGTGCCGGTGGCGGCCATGACGCCGGACACGATGGCGCAACTGGCCGACGGCGAGCCGAGCGCCGCCATCGCCGCGCGCGTCGCGCAGGCGCACGCGCGCCAGCTGGCGCGCCAGGGCAAGGCCAACCAGAAGCTGGCGACGCGCGACATCGACCGGCACTGCCGGCTCGACACCGCCGCCGAACGCCTGCTGGGCGACGCCATGCAGCACCTGCACTGGTCGGCGCGCGCGTATCACCGCGTGTTGAAGGTGGCGCGCACGATCGCCGATCTCGCCGGGTCCGATACGGTGCAGGCCATGCACGTGGCCGAGGCGATCCAGTACCGGCGCGGCTTGCGCGACCACTAGGCGGTGACCGCCAGGCCGCGAGCCGCCCGGCGCCGTTCGCCGATGAGCACCAGCAGCAAGGCCAGCACCTCGACACTGCCGCCGACCCAGCCCACGACGCCCGGCGACGCATGGGCCACCGTGAACCCGCCGGCCAGCGCACCCAGCGAGAAACCGGCGTACTGGAACGATGCGTTCAGCGACAGCACGACGGGCGCCAGCGCCACGCCGCTGCGGTTGACGAGGCTGTTCTGCTGGGCCGGATAAAAGCCCCACGTGGCCAGGCCCCACACCACGACGCCAGGCAAGAGCAGGCCGAGGGGCCAGTGGCCGAAGCCGGCCATCGCGGCGAGGTAGTAGAACGATGCGGCCAGGAGCAGCAGCGCGGGCACGACCACATTGAAGGAGCCGAAACGGTCCGTGGCCCGTCCGCCCAGCGCCAGCCCGACGGCGGCGGCCACGCCCCACAGCAGCAGGACCCCGCTCATCCCGTCGGCCGGCATGTCCGCCACGAGTTTCAGGTACGGCGCCAGATAGGTCAGCACGGCATAGGTGCCGGTACCCCACAGCAGGGTCACGACGAGCGCCGGAAGCACACCCGGCAGGCGGGCGGCGTCCAGGCGCGCCTTCAGGCTGGCCGGCCTGGTGCCTTCGCCGAGCGACCTGGGCAGGCCGACGGCCAGCGCCACGGCGGCAAGCGCTGCCAGCAGGGCCACGGCGCCGAACGTCGCGCGCCAGCCGAGGTGGGTGCCGAGCAGCGTGCCGAGCGGCACCCCGGCGACGATCGCGATGGTCAAGCCGCCGCTGACGATGGCGAGCGCACGGCCCCGCTGCGCCGGCGGCGCGATGGCGCTGGCGAGGGCATTGGCGCTGGGGGTGTACAGGCCGGCCGTCAGCGCCAGCAGCACGCGGGCGACGAGCAGGCCGAGATAGTCATGGCTGGCGAACGCGAGCGCGTTGCCGAGCGCGAAAGCGGCCATGCCGCCGACCAGCACCGTGCGGCGCGGCCAGGCGCTCGTGAAGATGGCGAGCAATGGTCCGCCGATGGCATAGGTCAGCGCGAAGGCCGTCACGAGCAGGCCCGCCTGCGTCACGGTCACGGCCAGGTCGGACGCGATGCGCGGCAACAGGCCCGCGATCATGAAGCTTTCGGTACCGATGGCGAAAGTGCCCAGTGCCAGCGTATACAACAGGCCCTTGGGCAGGGTGGTGGGTTCGGTGGACATCGTCGACTCCGTTCTGGTTGCCTGATGCAGGCATCTTTTCAGAACGGAACACGATGAGTGGGACCAATAACCCTCGATTCAGGCCATCGAATCCCTATCGAAGGATCAGGCGAGGCCGGCCGACTGCTGTTCGCGCGCCGCGCGCTTGATGGCCTGGGGCGGCTGGCCGAACGCGCGCAGGAAGGCGCGGCGCATGCGCTCGGGATCGGAAAAGCCCGTCTCGCGCGCGACGACGTCGATCGAATGGTTGCTGCCCTCGATCATGGCGCGCGCCGCTTCCACGCGCAGCACCTCGATCGCGCGGGCCGGCGACTGGCCCGTCTCGATGCGGAACGTGCGGCTGAACTGGCGCGTGCTCAGGTTCGCGGCTTCGGCCAGTTCGTCCACGGAGAGCGGCTTGCGCAGGTGGCGCTTGGCGTACGACAGCGCCTGCTGGATGCGGTCGGACTTCGGTTCCAGTTCCAGCAGGGCCGAGAACTGCGACTGGCCACCGCTGCGGCGGTGGTAGACGACCAGCTTGCGGGCGATGTTGCGCGACAGCTCGACCCCGTGGTCGCTCTCGACGAGGGCCAGGCACAGGTCGACGCAGGCCGTCATGCCGGCCGACGTCCAGACCCTGCCCTCGTTGATGAAGATCCGGTCTTCCTCGACGCGCACCTTCGGGTACATGCGCTGCAGGTCGCGCGCCAGCGACCAGTGGGTGGTGGCGCGCTTGCCGTCCAGCAGGCCCGCTTCGGCCAGCAGGAAGGCGCCCGTGCAGATGCTGCCCACGCGGCGCGACTGCACGCCGGCCTGGCGCAGGATCTCGACGAAGCCCGGCGACGACGGACGCCGCGGCGACATCTGCCCCGCCACCAGCAACGTGTCGTAGTCGTAGCGCGTGACGGCTTCCGTGAGCACGCTGATGCCCGAGGAACTGGTCATCGCGCCGCCGTGCTCGGACAGCATCGTGACTTCGTAGCTGGCTTCTTCCAGCAAGGTATTGGCCAGTTCGTAGACCGTCGTCGCCATGAGATCCAGGACCTGGAAGCCGGGTGGCAGCAAGAGTCCGATTCTGCGTTTCATGTTGTCCTCAGTGATGATCAGGTTCGCCGGATAACCCGGCGCCACAGCGACTGCTGCAGTGCATGATGGTAATCATACGACAACCGCTCCGTCCGAGCCAAAAACAACTGACAAAGTAGATAGGCATCCGAATATATGTGCATACGCACACGTTGTCCTTATTCGAGGGTTATTTGTCGTTCGGGTCAGACATGTTTGCGCCAACATAGATCCCAGAAGACAACATCTTCCACACCCTTGATAACGAAAACGGAGAATCACCATGCAACTGACGAACAATACCATCTTCATCACCGGCGGCACCTCGGGCATCGGCCGCGGCCTGGCGGAAGCCTTCCACAAGCTGGGCAACCAGGTCATCATCGGCGGCCGCCGCAAGGCCCTGCTGGACGAGGTGACGCGCGCCAACCCGGGCATGCGCGCCATCGAGCTGGACATCGCCGATCCGGCCAGCATCGAACGCGCCGCCGCCACCCTGATCGCCGAGTATCCGGCCTTGAACGTCCTCATCAACAACGCCGGCATCATGCCGTTCGACGATCCGTCCGGCCGCATCGACGACGCGACGGCCGTGTCGACCATCGAGACGAACCTGCTCGGCCCGGTCCGCATGACGTCCGCCCTCGTCGGCCACCTGAAGAAGCAGCCGCGCGCGACGATCATCAACAACACGTCCGTGCTGGCCTATGTGCCGATCGCCACGAACGCGGTGTACTCGGCCACCAAGGCCGCCCTGCACTCGTACACGCTGTCGCTGCGCTTCATGCTGCGCGATACCGGCGTCACCGTGCAGGAAATCGCGCCGCCGTGGGTCAACACCGACCTGATCCACAAAGGCGACGACCCGCGCGCCATGCCGCTGGACGCCTTCATCGCCCAGACGATGCAGGCGCTGGCGTCGGACCGCGAAGAAGCGCTGGTGGACATCGCCGTCCCGCTGCGCAACAACGCGGGACCGGACGAGCACAAGCTGGTCAACGAGTTCAACGCCCATATCGCGGAGAACCCGATCCCGGTCGCCTGAACCGGCCGGCCCTGTTACCATGTCGTCATGACAAGACGACTCTTCGCGGCCTCCGCGGCCGCGCTGTACCTGCTTCTGGCGGGCTGTTCCCCCAAGTACAACTGGCGCGACTATGCGAGCTCGGACGCGTCCTACCGCGTCCTGTTTCCGGCAAAGCCGAGCACGTTCACCCGCACCATCGACCTGGACGGCATGCAAGTCGCCATGACGATGACGGCGGCCGAGGTGGACGGCGCGACGTTCGCGGTGGGCGCGGCCGAAGCGCCGGACACGGCGCGCGCCCAGGCCGCGCTGGAAGCGATGCAGGTCGCGCTGGTGCGCAACATCGGCGGCACCCTCACGAGCGAGAACACGACGGTCGACAACAACGGCCGCGCCACCCGCGACATCGACGCCAGCGGCACCCGCAACGGCGAGAACATGCACCTCGTCGGCCACTTCGAAGCGCGCGGGAAGCGCTTCTACCAGGTGATCGCGATCGGCAAGGCGGATGCGCTGCCCGCCGAACAGGTCGAACAATTCATCACTTCTTTCAAATTGCCCTGATATGAACGGCGACATGAGCGGTAACACCCCGGCCCTGCGCCTGTCCGGCCTGCGCAAATCCTTCGGCCGTCCGGCCGTCGACGGACTCGACCTGACCGTGCGGCGCGGCGAACTGTACGCACTGCTGGGCCCCAACGGCGCCGGCAAGACGACGACCTTGCGCATGGTCACCGGCCTGCTGGCCCCGGATGCGGGCGACGTGGAAGTCCTGGGCATCGACCTCGCGCGCGATCCCGCGCGCGCCAAGCAAGGCATGGCCTATTTGCCGGACGACCCGCTGCTGTACGGGAAACTCAAGCCGACGGAATACCTGGAATTCGTCGCCGGCCTATGGGGCATCCGCGCGCAGGACGCCGAACCGCGCGCGCGCCGCCTGCTCGACTGGCTCGACCTCACGAAGCACGCGCACGAACTGACGGAAGGGTTTTCGCGCGGGATGAAGCAGAAGCTGGCGCTGGCCGGCGCGCTGATCCACGAACCCGAACTCCTGATCCTGGACGAACCGCTGACCGGCCTCGATGCGGCCGCGGCGCGCCAGGTCAAGGACCTGCTCGTGTCGCATGTCGAGCAAGGCGGCACGGTGATCCTGACGACGCACATCCTCGAAGTGGCGGAACGCCTCGCGCAGCGCATCGGCATCATCCGCCAGGGCCGCCTGATCACCGAGGGCACGCTGGCCGAACTGCGCGAGCGTACGCTGGGCGGCAGCCTGGAAGACGTGTTCCTGCACCTGACCGAAGGGCAGCCAGGGTGAGTGCCGCGCCGGGAAGCATCCGCTGGCTGCTGGGCCACGAGCTGCGCCTGGCCTGGTATGGCGCGGCCGTGAACAAGGGCGGCAAGCGCCGTCCCGGCTGGGGCAGCCTCGCCGTCTGGGCCGTCGGATTCATCGGGCTGCACCTGATCGCGTTCGCGATGCTGCATGCACTGGGGCCCGGCGGCAGGAGCGATCCGCTGCTGGCCATCCCCATCAGCCTGGTGGTGGCCGTGTGCTCGACCTTCATGCTGTCGAGCAGTTTGCGGGCCTGCGTGCTGGCGCTGTTCGAGCGCGGCGACCTGGACCTGCTGCTGTCGTCGCCCCTGCCCTCGCGCAGCATCTTCGCCGTGCGCCTGCTGGGCATCGCGACCGTCACCGCCCTGCCTTACCTGTACCTGGCCGGCCCGCTCGCCAACGTCGCGCTGGTGCTGGGCCATCCGGGCTGGCTGGGCCTGTACGTGACGATAGTCTCCTGCGCGACGCTGATGGCCTGTGCGGGCATGCTGCTGACGCTTGGCCTCGTGCGCGTGCTGGGCGCGCGCCGCACGCGCGTGGTGGCGCAGGTGCTGGGCGCCATCGCGGGTGCGCTGATCTTCCTGCTGTCGCAGCTGTATAACTTCACGCGCCATGACGGGAACGTCGGACCGCGCATCATGGCCACGCTGACGCACCAGTCCCTGTTCGGTCCGGACAGCGTGTTATGGCTGCCCGGCCGCGCCGTCCTCGGCGCGCCGGTGCCGCTGCTGGGCGCCGTCCTGCTGGCGGTGCTCGCGTTCGTGCTGACCCTGGCCCGCACGCACCGCTTCTTCGTGCATGGCCTGCAGCAGGCCGCCGGCATGGGCCGCGCGCGGACCCGCCCCGCCGGCGCGCTGCGGTTCCGTTTCCGCGGCAGCCTGTTCGACACGGTCGTCATCAAGGAATGGCGCCTGATCGCGCGCGACCCGCACCTGATCGCCCAGGTCCTGCTGCAGCTGATCTATCTCGTGCCCCTGCTGTTCCTGATCATGCGCGGCGACTCGGCCGGGCCCGCGCTGGGTGCCGGTCTCACGCTGCTGTGCAGTTCGTTGACGGGCAGCCTGGCGTGGATCGTGATCTCGGCCGAGGATGCGTCCGACCTGCTGCTGTCCGCGCCCGCGCCGCGCCGCACGCTGCAACTGGCCAAGCTGGCCGCCGCCACGATGCCGGCCCTGCTGCTCGTCGCGCTGCCGCTGCTGTGGCTCGTCGTGCGCACGCCGCTGACGGGCCTCCTCGTCGCGTTCACGGTCAGCGCCGCCGTGCTCAGCGCCGGCCTGATCGTACAGTGGACGGGACGTCCCGCCCTGCGCAGCGATTTCAAGACACGCGGCAAGGAAAATTTCCTGTGCACGATGCTGGAACTCGTCAGCAGTCTCTGCTGGGGTGGGCTCGGCTGGCTGCTGGTTGCGCTGGCGGCGGACGGACCGGCCTGGATGCTGTGGGCAGCCGCGGCGGCGCTGACGGCGGGGCTGCTCGTGCTGCTGCTGGCCCGGTCGCTCCGGCGGCGCCCGGTGTGAGAGGTAGCCCACTGACCTCCGGGCGCGACTCGTGATATCGTTGGGTTACTAACAATAGAATGAGACAACTATGTTAATCACCTTTAAATCCAAGGCTTACCCGAACGTCATGATGTACCAGGACCATGCCAAGCGGATCCTGGACCTCTTGCACAAGGACAGTGACCGCGGTGTCATCACCGCCCAGGAAGCGACGCAAGCCGTCAAACTGCTGGAAAACGAGATCGAAGAAAGCCGGAAACACCAGGCGACGGACGAGATGGAACAGGACGTCAAGGCCCATCAAGGCGATGAAGACACGGAACACGAACCGATCGAGGTCGTGAGCTTCTCGACCCGTGCCTTCCCGCTGCTGGAAATGCTGCGCGCGGCGCGCGACCAGCAGACCGACGTGCTCTGGGGCGTCTGACCCCGGCTCGATCAGGACGCTTCCCGCTCGAGCGTTTCCGCCACCAGCGCAACGCGGCCCTTGCCCTTGCGCTTGGCTTCATACATCGCCTGGTCGGCGCGTGCCAGCAGGCGGACAGGATCCTGCAGCTCATGCGGCAACTGCAGGGCCACGCCGATGCTCGCTCCCACCTGCACGCTGCCGCCGGCCAGCTTGTACGGACGGGCCAGCTGGTCGAGCAGGACATGTGCCTTGTTCTCGGCATCGCGCGCATCGTTCAACAGTTCCAGCACGACCACGAATTCGTCTCCGGCCATCCGCGCCGCCATGTCGGTCTCGCGGATGCCGTGCATCAGGCGCAGGCCGAACTGGCGCAATAAATCGTCGCCTTCTTCGTGGCCCCGCGTATCGTTGACCTGCTTGAATCCATCCATGTCGATGAACAGGATCGCACACGGCCGGCCCACGCGCGCCGCCCGCGCCAGCGCTTCCGGCAACGCCTGCATCAGCGCGCGGCGGTTCGGCAGCCCTGTCAGGACATCACGCATCAACAATTCACGCAGCTCGGCCGTGCGCGCGGCTACCGTCTCCTCGAGCTGCGCATTCATGTGCTCCAGCGCGTCGCGGTGCCTGCGTTCGCTGGCGACGAGGCCGCGCATCGCATCCGACAGCACCCGAGCTTCATGGAAACCGTTCACTTGGGGAATGCGGTCCGCCGTCGCGTGCGCGGGTGCATGCGCGAGCTCTTCGATGGCGCCGCTGAGCGTCTTGAGCGGCGCGACGAGGCGCCGCGCCAGCAGGGCTGCCACGGCCGCGAGGGCGACGGCCAGTCCAAGACACAGCCACAACGTGCGCCGTTCGAAATCATGGGCGGACGCCAATGCCGCGGTCTCCGTCTGGCGCACGAGTACGGCCCAGCGCAGGCCCGCGCGATCGCGGCCACGCCCCGTCCGGCTGTAGCCCGTCAGGTACATGCGGCCATCGGGCCAGCGCTCCTGCACGGCGCCCGTCCCGCCTTCGAATGCACGACGCACGCTCTCCGTCGCGATGGGCTTTTCCAACAGGGCTTCCGGTCCGAGGAGCACGACGCCGTCGCTGCGGACGACGATGATTTCCGCGCCGTAGCCGCGCAGCGCCGGCGTCAACAACCCGTTTGCCAGCGTACGTGCCCACTTCCAGCTCAGGTGAATGGCCAGCACGCCGCGCAGCGTACCGTCGGCATCCCGGATCGGCCCGGCCACGTCGACGAAGCGCCATGGGTCAGGCGCGCGCGGCAGCAGGCTGCCCAGCATGATGGCCGGATGGTAATCTTCCGCGACCACGGCTTGCTGTCCGGCGAGGAACCAGGGACGCGCCTTGACGTCGCGGTTCTCCAGCAGGCCGCCGGTCGCAGCAAGCACCCTGCCGTCCGGCCTGGCGATGCCGATCCACGCATAGTCGGGGAACCGGCGCTGGAACTGCTCGAGAAGCTGCCGGACTGTCGTCGCGTTGCTGGTCGCATGGGTTTCCGACAGGTCCGACAACAGGGAGACGTCGCGGACCGCCTGGTCCAGGGTGCGGTCGAGCGAATCGCGCATCTGCCAGGACAGCTGTTCCAGCCGCAATCCAGCTTCCGCGGACGCGTGACGGATGGCGAAATGGTCGACGAGACTCACAAACAAAAACGCCGTGATCGCCACGGTCATGCACGCAAACGACACCATCCATGCCGCGAGCCGAAAAGGTCGGGTGCGCTTGCCGCTCATACGTTTTGCCGAAAATAAAAGCTCAAATGCTACCGTAAATACGCGGCACGACAAACGAATATTTCCGGCGCACAAAAGCAAAAAGCCCGCTCAGTACGTACTGAGCGGGCTTTTCTTAATAACTAGCCTGACGATAACCTACTTTCACACTGGTTGCAGCACTATCATCGGCGCAGAGTCTTTTCACGGTCCTGTTCGGGATGGGAAGGGGTGGTACAGACTTGCTATGGTCATCAGGCATAACTTGTACGGGTATCGTCTGGTGACGCTACCCTGAATCCGGAAGAAGTGGTTTCTTAATCTGTTGTCTCAACAAACAGCTGAACCCTTGCGTTGGCATGACTGCCAAGGTTATAGGGACAAGCCGTACGGGCAATTAGTATCAGT
>CBIHOW010000105.1:0-17955 GCA_966211695.1 uncultured Massilia sp.
GGCAACATGAAACTGGCGCTGCAGGACCTGGCCAAGCTCGGCTCGGACCTGGAAAAGACGGCGGCGGACGCGGCCACCGGCACCGCCGACATGGCCCTCAAGACGCTCGGCGACCTCCATCTCGGCAAAGGCTTCGATCACCTCGTCGCGGACGTCGAAAAGGGATTGGAAACCGTCAAGGATGCGGTCAACAAGGGCACCGACGCGGGCCTGAAAGACCTGGTCAATTCGGCCGAAGGCATCGTCGAACACTCGCTCAGCGCCGTCAAGGACCTGGCCCATGGCGACCTCAAGGGCATGATGGGCGAACTGGGCCACGTCGGCGAGGACGCGCTCAACCTGGCGGCCGACCTGACCCCGGAAGGCATGGGCACCACGATCGCGGCCTCGGCCCTGTCGGCCCTGCACATCGGCAACGACCAGATCAACGGCGCGATTGCCGGCCTGATGCATGGCAGTGTCGGCAAGGTGGTCAAATCGGCGGTGGAAACGGGCACGAACGCGGGCGCGACGGCCTTGGCGAACGGCACCGTCAGCGACGCGGTCTTCGGCGGTGCCGCGGTGCTGACGGCGGCGTCCCTCGTCCCGGGCGGACGCGGCAAGAAAGGCGGCCACACGTCCACGACCAGCCACGTGTCGGAGCCGTCCAAGCCGTCGAAGGGCGAGCACAAGACCGAGAAGACCGAGCAGAAAGACGACAAGAAGAAGGACAAGAAGGAGGAAAAAGACGGGAAGGACAGCGACAACGGCAACGACAAGTCGCCCAAGATCTTCGTCCTGCCGACGAAGAACGATGCGTTCACGCGCAACGTCAAGCGGGTGTAGAAGCCTGCGCCTCATGCGAAAGCGGCGCGGAGAAGCGGGTAACGACGAAGCGTCGTTACCCGCTTTTTCTTTCATAATCGTTGTTGTAGCGCAACAGAACCTGCGGCATTTCGTCGGCGCCTGCGCTCTGAATAATCCGGTTTTGCATCGGCAATTTGCCAAAAAGAGTAGTTCGATACTGAAATCGATATCGGAAAGCCAGAAAATATCATTCTATTGATCATTACTGGATCTCTAACATGACCTTAGAGCAATGCCAGGCTGAGAAGCAACTTTCCATAACTACAAACACAGGAGACCTGCAATCTTCGGTACCTTGTTCAAGCGCAAGATCGACGGCCTGGTCGTGCCCCTGCGTTGCAGGGTCCACGTCGCTCCGGCGGACGACCCGTACCGCAACTCGACGTCGGGCGGCGACCATACGAATGGCTATGACTACGTCATCACCTCGCCGACCAACGCTTCGAACGGCAAGATCAGTGGCGCCGAGCTCGGCTTCATCTACTTCCCGAAGTGGCTGCCGAGCCTGCTGGACGGTTTCGACATCCAGGGCAGATTTACGAAGCTCACATCGTCGCAGAACGTGCCCGAGGCGAATGATGCCGGCGTCATCGTCTCCCAGCTCGAGACGCCGTTCTTCGGTGTGTCCAACAAGTCCTACAACACCACCCTGGCTTACGAAAAGGGCCCGATCAGCGCGCGCCTGTCACAAGTCTGGCGCTCCGGCTTCCTGGCCGCCAACGAAGCGGCGTTGTTTGCCAATCCGATCGGTATCTGGCGTCATCCGGAAAAGAGCGTGGACATGCAGATCTCCTACAAGATCAACGACAACATGACGTTCGATATCAGTGGTGTCAACCTGACCAACGAAGTGCAGCAGGCGTACTACCACTTCGGCAATGCCGGTAACGCGCAGCTGACCAATTTCGGTACGCTCCAGATCGGACGTTCGGTCGCGGCTGGCTTGCGCTGGAAGATGTAAGTCCCGACGGCCAGTAAGACTCCTGGCCAGACAGGGCGTTGCTCGGTTCACACCCGGCAACGCCCTTTTTCATTGTGTATCAGGGAACGGCCACAGGCGCGGCTGCGCGCTTCATGCGGCAAGCCAGGCGCGGTTTGACGACCGGAGCGGCCTGCGGCGCGGCGGCCGCCTGGCGCGCGCTTTCCGTCGCGCCGATCCCGCCGATGGCCGGCGACAGCACCCGCGGCGTCAGCAGGAACATGCGCTGGTAGTGCTGTCCTTCGTGCTTGCGGTAGCGGAACAGGTCGCCGATCACGGGCAGCTTCGACAAACCTGGCACCGCCGTTTCCGTGTTGTCGTCCTGCGTGACGGAGTAGCCCGCGATCAGCAGGCTCTCGCCCTCGTTGATCAGGGCCTGCGTGTCGATGGTGCTGTTGCTCACCACCGGCAGCTGCCCCACCTGCTGGGTGGTCAGTTTGCCGTCTTCGATGTGCACGTCCATGCGGATCTGCTGGGCCCCGCCGGGCGCCGTGATGATCGACGGCAGCACGCGCAGCGACACGCCGGCGGATACGCTGTACAGGTCGGCGGACTGGTAGCCGGCCACCTGCACGTAGAACGTCTTCTTGCTGTCCATCAGCGCTTCCACGTTGTCGAGCGTTTCCACGCGCGGGCTCGCGGTCACGCGCGCCTGGTCCTTCTGCTGCAAGGCGCTGATGCGGTTGAGCAGGTACTTGCCGGCATTGCCGATCACCGTCGTCAGCACGGCGCCCTGGGGCGTGGCGGGCAAGGCGCCCGAAACCGGAAACACGCCGAAGCCGCTCGGATTGAGCGAGTCCGGATTGCCCGCCTGCTGCGACTGGCCGTTGCCGGTCTGGAGGTCGAGGTGGCCCGTGTGCAGCCGCCAGTCGATGCCCAGTTCGTTCAGCGCGTTGTCGGTGACTTCGATGATGGTCGCGTCGATCTCCAGCACGCCGGGGCGCATGTCGAGCGACTCGATCAGGCTGGCGTAGGCGGCCATGTTCTCGGCGCGGTCGCGCACGAGGATGGCGTTGCCGCGCGGGTCCGCTTCGATCGACGGTCCGGCCGGCGCGGCCGGTGCGCGTTCCTCGTCCTGCGCGCGCGCCTGCGCAGGCAACCCGGGCGGCAGTCCGGGAGGCATGGCGGCCGGTGCGCCGGCCGGCGCACCGGCGGGCAGCGCGGCGGGCGGCGTGATGGCGCCGAGCCCGGACAGCGCCGGCAGCGGCGGCACCCGGTTGCTCGGCACGCGCCCCACCGCGTCGTCCTGGGTTTCGCGCATGCTCGGCAGCCGGTAAGCGTCGCGCCGCGCAGGTGCGGGCTCCGTGCCGGCGCCCGGGGCGGCCTGCCCGTACAGGCCGCGCAGCAGGCCCGCGACGCCGCGCACGCTGACGCTGCGCCCGTTGATCGTGATGGTCTTGTCGGTGGCCGACGCGTAACGCAGCGGGAAGCGCCGCACGACCACGGTATCGCCCTTGACCTCGACATGGTCGATCAGGCGCGCGACGTCGCTGACGAGATCCACCAGCTGCGGCGGCCCCGACACGACGGCCGTGCGCGACACGTCGTCGTAGCGCACCGGGAAGCGCGGATCGTCGATCTGCAGCCGGGCCAGCGCCTGGCGCAGGTCGCCGGTGCTCGCATGCTTCAGGCCCAGCGTGGCGGTGCGCGCTTCGTTGGGGCCGTAGATGCGCAGCACGGCCCCGTTGTAGTACCACAGCACGCCGAACGACGCGACCATCTTGTCGAGGAATTGCTGCGGCGGGCTGTTGAAGCGGCCGGTGACGTTCCCTTCGACCTGCGGCGAGATCCACGTCATCACGTGCTGGCTGGCGCCGAAGTCGCGCAGCACGTCCTTGAGGTCCTTGCGGTCGGCGACGTATTCGAAACGGTTGCTCTGCCAGGGGATGCGCTCGGCGTGGGCGGGCGCGGGCGCGGTCATGGCCACGACGGCGGCGGCCACCGCCAGGAACATGGCGAGCCGCGAGGGCCGGCGCCGACGTGCGAAAGTCGATAGGCTCATCACGGCGTCCCCTCAACCGTAGATGGTCTCGGACGGCGACTCGTGGAACTGGCGCCGGTATCCCTTGGCCAGCACGGAGCGGCTTTTCACGCCCCAGCGGCTGGCGGTGTCGACGATCGAGGCGTTGACCCGCGATTCGCTGAGCAGTTCGTCGCGGATGCCGTCCAGCCGCAGCTTGCGGATCAGGCCCCCGGGCGTCATGCCGATCGAGCTCTTGAACGTCATTTGCAGCGCCCGTTCCGTCACGCCGATCTGGGCGGCGACTTCGCGCGTGCTCAGGTCGGCGCGCTCGAGGTTCTCGACGATGTGGCGGTACGCGCGCCGGTATTTCGCGGGCAGGCGGGCCGACAGGTCGTCGACGGCCAGCGCGCGGCCGGCCTGCGGATGGATCGCGCCGGACTCGGGCGCCTCGCTGCGCAGGCAGCGCAGCGCCTCGGCCGTGTAGTTGGCGTAGAGCTTCAGGGCCTGGACCGGATTGCCCTGGCGCGCGGCGAGCCGGGACGTGCAATACAGGTAGTCGAAGTTGCAGCGGCGCGTGCCCAGGTCCGTTTCGGCGCGGTTCAGCTTGCCCATCACGGCTTCGGCCACGTCGTCGAGCCCGCCGGCGAACGCCGCCAGCGCGATGTCGATCTTGGTCAGCAGGCCCTGGACGCCGCTGCGGAAATTATGCCCGTGGTGCGCGATGGCGATCAGCGGCGCGGCGGCCAGGCGGTCGCTGTCGGCCAGCGCGGCCAGGCGCTCGAGGTAGTCGTGGCGCTGGGTGATCAGCGCCGGCAGCGGCGCCATGATGGCCGTGGTGGCCGTAAGCTTGCGCGTGACTTCGGCGCGCTGGCTGCCGGCGTGCGTCTGGACCTGCTGCGCCGAGCTCCAGAAGACGTGGTCGTTCAGGGTGGTGGAGGTGCGGATGCGCAGCTGGACGTCGAACTCGCGCGCCAGCAGGCCGATCACGATGCGCCAGCCCGGCTCCGCGTGGCCGTCGGCCAGCATCGCGGCTTCCAGCAGCGCGTTGTCGGCGTCGCGCTGCAGGCCCAGCTGGTGCTGCACGAGCGCCACGCCGATCAGGGCCTCGATGCGCTCGCCCGCCGTGGCGGCGCCGTCCTGCACGATGCGGGCGAAGCATTTCGCCGTCGTGGCGTAGCGGTCGCGCATCATCAGCTGCCAGCCGGTGTTCCGGCACGACATGATGCGCAGGCGGTCGTTGTCGCTGACGGTGAATTTCTGCGCACGCCGGTACAGGTCCTCGGCGTCTTCGTCGTAACCGAGCAGCAGCGACGCGTCGCCCGCCGCCACCAGGCGTGCGACGTCCGCTTCACCCAGCTTGCGCGCCGTGCTGTCGATCACTTCGTCGACGGTGCAATAGGCGCGTTCGGCGGCACCGTCGAGCATGGCGCCGGCATAGCCCGGCAAGGTGGCGCGGTGCGCGAGTCCGGAACACAGGGCGAAATAGATGGTCGAAAACATGGTGCACCTCCCGATTGATCTGTTTGCTGCCGGGTTATTCCGGCGACAAGATCATGGTAAGCGCGATACGCCTCGACAAATCTCAACAAAACGCAGTGCAATTCACAACAAACCTCAAATCGTTCACTGCCCCGGCGTGCCGAGCATGCCCTTCGACAGCTGGGTGCCGAGGTCGCCCAGCAGCACGTCGCCCACCACCTGCGACGCGAACACGGCCACCAAAGCAATCAGCATGATCATGCCGATCATGCCGCGCAGCGGCTGGCTGAGCGAGTTCGGCTCGAGCTTGTCGGCCGAGCGGGCCATGATGCCGAGGCCGACGTCCACCAGCACGAGCACCAGCATCACCGGCGTGCCGAGCTTCGCGAGCGCGGTCCACACGGTGTCGGTGCGGCCGATCAGGAACGCTTCGGCCGTGCTGGCCAGCGTGGGCAGCATCACCTGCGGCGGCCACCATTTATAGGACTGGAACAGCGCGCCGAGCAGGAAGCTCATGCCGCCGCCGACGTAGAACAGGGTCGTCACCAGTTGCAGCAACAGGTTCGAGACGGGGGTGCTCTGGTCGCCGCGCAGCGGATCGGTCATCTGGATGTTGTTGAACCCGGTCATGTCGTCGATCAGCGTGCCGACGCTCTGCGCGATCCAGAACACCGGCGCGGCCGCGAAGCCGAACGCCAGGCCGAGGAAGGCTTCCTTGCAGGCGAGGACGATCAGCATCGCGCTGCCGGCCGTCTCGAACGCCTGCGGCGACTGCCCGGCGGCGACGAAGAAGGTGAGCACGTAGACGACGCCGTTGCGCACGGTGCCCGGCAGCGCGGTGTCGCCGGTGGCCGGCAGCACGACGAAGGCCACCATGATGCGGATGCCGGTGAGCAGCACCAGCACGATCAGCGTGTGGTACGCGTCGTACCAGTCCATCAGGGCCCGGATCCAGGCATGGGTATCGTAGGTCATCGTTCCCTCGCATAACGTCGGGCCAGCAGGTTGTCCACCGCTTCCTCGTCGGCGGCCAGTTCGGCCGCATGGGCGGCGGCGCGGCGCACTTCGTCCAGCCTGGCCCGGCACCGGTCGAGCGCCGCGTCGGCGCGCGCCAGCCGCGCTTCCGCCGCCCGCACCCGTTCCTGGTGGCGTTCCACGGCGCCGGCCGCCTTCTGCTCTTCCTTGCGCGCCGCGTCGAGCGCGTCCTTCAGCGCCACGCGCCAGTTCTCATGGCGCACGTAATCCGCCACCGACACCGCGGCGGCACCGCGGAAGCGCGCGGCCATGCCGTCGGCGTGGGCGCCACAGCGCGCCTGGGCCTGCTCGACGTCGCGCCCGGCCGCGTCGCGGGCCGCCTCGCGCTCGGCCAGCGCGCGCCGGTCGCGCGCCGCTTCCTCCTCGATGCGCTCGCGGCGCCGGGTCTTGGCGGCGACGATCGCCCGCCACTTGCCGATGGCCGCCATGCTCATTGCGGCGCGAACCCTGCGATGAATTCATGGGTGTCCGCGCCGTCCGCGAAGTCGTCGGTGCGCTGGTTGAGGAATTCGTCGAGCGGGCCGTGCTGCGCGATCGCCTCGTCGGTCAGCGGGTCCGTGCCCTGCTGGTATTCGCCCATCTGCAGCAGCAGCTCGACGTCCTCGTACTTCGCCAGCAGCTTGCGCACGTGGCCCGCGCCGGCGCAGTGCTCGGGCGAGGCCACGAGCGTCATGACCCGGCTCAGGCTGTGCAGCACGTCGATGGCCGGGTAGCGGTTGCGCGCCGCGACCTTGCGCGACAACACCATGTGGCCGTCCAGGATGCCGCGCACTTCCTCGCTGACGGGATCGTTGCCCTCCTCGTCCTCGGCCAGCACCGTATAAAAGGCGGTAATGGAACCGTCCGGCCCCATGCCGGCCCGCTCGAGCAGGCGCGGCAGTTCGGCGAAGACCGACGGCGGAAAGCCGCGCCGCGTGGGCGGCTCGCCGGCCGCCAGGCCGATCTCGCGCTGCGCGCGGGCGAAGCGGGTCAGCGAATCCATCATCAGGAGCACGCGCAGTCCGCAGTCGCGGAAGTACTCGGCGATGGCTGTGCCGACGTGGGCCGCCTTGGCCCGCTCGATGGACGAGCGGTCGGACGTGGCACAGACCACGACGCTGCGCGCCATGCCGTCCTCGCCGAGGATCAGTTCCATGAATTCGCGCACCTCGCGGCCCCGTTCGCCGATCAGGACGATCACGTTGACGTCGCAGGCGGCGCCGCGCGCGAGCATCCCGAGCAAGGTGCTCTTGCCGACGCCGGCCGGCGCGAAGATGCCGAAGCGCTGGCCTTCGCCGACCGTCAGCAGTCCGTCGATGACGCGCACGCCGGTATCCAGTGGCGTGTCGACCATGCGCCGGGTCAGCGGATCGGGGGCGGCGGCCATGACCGGGCGCAGGATCGCGTCCGGCGGCAACGGCATGCCGTCGATCGGCTCGCCGAGCCCGTCGAGCACGCGGCCCAGCAGCGCTTCGCCGACCGGCACCGACAGCGGGCGGCCCAGGCCGACCACGCGGGTCGAGCGCGACAGGCCCGTCACGTCGCCGAACGGCGCGAGCAGCGCGAACTGGCGGGTGAAACCGACCACCTCGGCGCGCTGCAGCAGCGTGCCGCGCGCGTCGCGCAGCTCGCACAGTTCGCCCAGCATGACGTCGATGCCGCCGACCTTCAGCAGCGTGCCGACGGCTTCGACGACCTTGCCGTGGCGGACGGAGGTTGCGGCGGTGTCGAGCGCGCCGCCCAGCGCGTCGAGGAAAGCGATCGCGTCCTTCATGGCGTGTCCCAGTCGGCGCCGTCGTCGTACGCCTCGTCGTCTTCCTCTTCCTCTTCCTCTTCTTCGCCATCGTCCTCGTGCACGTCGGCGGCTTCCTCCTCGGGTTCCGCGCCGCCGGCCTTGAGGGCGCCGATCGCGCGTTCGAGCGCGTCCAGCATCAGCGGCAGGCCGCCCGTCACGATGCCGTGGTCCCATTCGCACACGCAGCTGCCCGCTTCCGCGTCGGGATCGGCGCTCACCACCGGATTGAGCGGCCAGCGGTGTTCTTCGCACACGGCGCGGAAGGCCTGGGTCGCGGCGTCGACGTCTTCCGGCGCCACGCGCACCGCGAGGTACGAGGCGTCGTCGAGGTGGCGCGACAGGTCGGCACCGATGCGCGCGAACAGGGCGTCGCGGTCGGCGTCGCCCAGGGTGCGCGCGACCGTGCGCAGCACGACGTCGGCGATACGCTCGCGCAGCGCCAGCATTGCGTCGTGCCCCTCCTCCGCGCCGCGCAGCATGGTCTCCTGCGCGTCTTCCAGCGCGCGCGCCGCGCCGGCCTCGTAGCCGCGCTGCTCGGCCGCGTCGTACTCGGCGCGCGCCGCCTCGATCATCTGCGCGGCTTCGTCGCGCGCGGCCTGCCGCAGCGCCTCGGCTTCCTCCTCGGCGGCGGCGATCAGGGCTTCCACCTGCGCGCGGCACTGCTCGGCGGCGCCGTCGAGGGCGACCAGTCCGGCCATGTCGCCGGCCCGCAGGACATCCTGTCCGACGCCGATGCCGCCACGCGGCGATCTCAACCAAATAACCATGTGAACTCCGGAAAAATCTGCGCGGCGTCCGCCAGGAAAGGCGTGCTCGCGCCGGTTGCGGCGGGGCGCGCGTCCGGCGCGCGGTGCAGCGTCAGGGAGATGAGCCGCGCCGCGACGTCCACCGTCAGCGCGCCGTCCGCCACCAGCATCGCGTGGCCGCCGGCGGCCAGGTCGCTGTCCCCGGCCGGCGGCGTCGCATCGGCGCCGGGCGCCTGCAGGCCGAGGCCCACCAGCACGTCGAAGGCCTGTTGGCCGACCGCGCCGGCCAGCGCGCGCCGCTGCGCGCCGGAGACGATCCGCCGCAGCGCGCCGCGCGCCGGATACAGCCGCAGGGCGGCCAGCACGCGCGGCAACGCGTCCGCGTCGAGCAGGGCCAGGCGATTGGCGTGCGCATCGAAACTGCTCAGGGGCGCGGGTGCGCCCAGCCAGCCGGCGCGCGCACCGTACCAGGCATGCCCCGCGCCGGGCGGCACGGGCACGTCCAGGCGGCGGCAGGCGCGTTCGCCCAGCGCGGCCGCCAGCGCCGCCACCCGCTGCTCGTAGGCGGCCAGCCACTGGGCCAGGCGTTCCGGCGGCGGCGCGGCGTTCATGCGGCGTGGGCGCCGGAACGGCGGAGCACGCGCTGGACGGCACCCTTGAGCGAGATGCCGAAGCGGCGCGCCAGCAGCGCCAGCGCGGCGGCGAGGGCGACGAGACCGAGCGCGGCGCCGCCCCAGCGCCAGGCCGCCGAACCCTTGTTCGACTCGCGCAAGGCCTCCGGCGCCGCCACGCCCTGCACCATCGTGACGCTGACGTTGTCGTAGGTAAGCCCCTCGACCGCGTGCACCACGAGGTTCTTCAGGTTGGGCGTGAGCGTGGCCACGTCCGTGCCGGGCAGGTACTGGATGAAGACCGCCGCCGACGACGGCTTGACCGTGGCGGCCAGCGGATCGTTGTTCGGCAGGACGATCTGCACGTTGGCGTAGGCCACGCCGTCGATGCGCGACAGGACTTCCGACAGCTGCTGCGAGACGCCGTAGATGAAGCGCACGCGTTCCTCGGTGGGCGTGGAGATCAGGCCGTCCTTCTTGAACATGTCCCCCAGGTTCTGGAAGCGCTGGTGCGGCAGCCCGTGCGCGCGCAGCACGTCCATCGCGCGGGCGAACTGGTCGCCGTCGATCTCCACGTTCCAGGTCTTGCCGCCGTCGTCGGACTGCTTCGAGGCGTCGACCTGGGCCTCGATCAGCACCGCCAGCATCTCGTTCGCGTCGCGCTCGGGCAAGTGCGCGAACAGCTGCTTGCTGCAACCGCTCAGCAGCAAGGCCATCCCGCAGGCCAGCGCGCACGCCTTCAGCACGTTCACATGGTTTGCCATATCACTGGTTCTTCATCAAAGTCTGCACCGACGTCTTGACGCCCTGGGCCACCATCTGGCCGCCGTACATCTTGCACGCCATCTGCGCCGCCTCGAACTGGATCTTCGTGGAGGCCCCGACGAGTTCCTGCTGCGACATGTACGGCGCCTCGGCGGCGAACCGGTCGATCTGGCCGCCGAATTCGGCGAAGGCCTTGTCCTCGCGGTTGATGGCCTCGGTCATCGCCGACGGGCCGTGCGCCCGCGACGCTTCCGGCGGCGCGAGGCGCGCGGCGTCCAGCTTGCTGCGGAACAGGTCCACCAGCTCGCTGGCGGGCTGCGCGGACGGGGCGGCCGGGGCAATCGCCTGCGGCGCGGACGGCGGCGCCAGGGTGGAGATCGGCGGCAGGGGCTGGATGGGGATCGTCATGGCGGGCTCCTCAGGCGCGCAGGTGGCGCTGCTGCATCATTTTCTGCAATTCGGCCAGGTCGACCGGCGCCTCGGCGCCGGCGCCGGCGCGGCGCGTGCTGGCCTTGCCCAGCAGCGCATTCACGATGTCGACGGAATCCTGGTCCTCGTTGCGGTTGATGACGTCGTTGGCATACGAGCGCCACGACGGATCCTGCAGCCCGTACAGCGCCACGGCCAGCAGCGCGTTGACGTACGGGCCGAACGCGCCGCGCAGGGGGCGCTGCTCGAGGTCGCGCAGGTAGCGCAGCGCGCCGGCGAAGTCGTGGCGCCGGATCAGCATCCAGGCGTCGTAGGCGTGCAGCTCGACGAAGTTCGGACGCAGGACGTGCAGGGCGGTGAGAACCCGTTCGGATTGCTCGAGATGGCCATGCTTGGCGCCGAACATCAAGACTTCGATCAACGCCGCAATCAGGCGGTTACTGCATTGGGTCACGGACATGGTTCGCTCCTGTTGGATGGGCCGCGCTGGACTCGGCGGCATGACGCACACCTTACCGGCCGCCCGCCCCTTCCCGCGGGCCGGAGCCGAAATCCCCGCGCGCCAAACGAAGGCCACCCTTCTCCCGCCCCGGACTTCGCATGCGGGGCCGCCGCTTCGCGCGGGCCGCCGGCCGGCCGCGCCGCGGCGCCGACAATACCGATCGGAAGGGGGATGCGCATGTCCGACGAAAAAACCGAACAACCCAGCGACAAGAAGCTGCGCGACGCGCGCCGCGACGGCGAGACGAGCAAGAGTACCGACCTGCCGTTCGCCGCGATCCTGCTGTGCGCCTGGCTGGGCTTTTCGCTCGCCGGCGGCCCGATGGCCGAACAGTTGCGCCTGCTGATGCTCGGCGGGCTCGACGTCAAGCGCGCGCAGAACGACCTGCGCCTGGCCGACGCGCTCGTCGAGGCGGCCACGCACGGGCTGATGCTCGTGCTGCCGGTCGTGATCGTCGCGGCGCTCGCGGCGGTCGGCGCGCTGGTGGCCCAGGTCGGCCTGCAGACCTCGTTCAAGCCGCTGGAACTCAAGTTCGACGCGATCAACCCGGCCTCGGGCATGAAGCGCATCTTTTCGGTGCGCTCGCTGATCGACCTGCTCAAGGCGGTCCTGAAGGCCCTGCTGATCGGCGCCGTGCTGTACCGCACCGGCATGCTGCTGGTGCCGCTGGTGCTGGGGGTGGTCTACCAGCCGGTCGACGGTCTCGCCGGCGTCGCCTGGGGCGTGCTGTGCAAGGTGTTCGGCGTGGCCGGCGTGCTGTACCTGATCATCGGCGTGGCCGACTACGGCATCCAGCACTGGCTGTTCGTGCGCGACCACAAGATGAGCAAGGACGAGGTCAAGCGCGAGAACAAGGATTCGGAAGGCGACCCGCACATCAAGAACGAGCGCCGCAAGATCGGGCGCGAAAACGCCTCCGCCCCGCCGAACGAATCGGTGGCCAACGCCAACGTGGTGGTGGTCAACCCGACCCACTACGCGGTGGCGCTGCGCTACGACCCCGGCGAGACGGGCCTGCCGCGCGTGATCGCCAAGGGCGTCGACGGCGACGCCAGGGTGATCCGCGAACAGGCCATGCGCTTCGGCGTGCCGATCGTCGGCAACCCGCCGCTGGCGCGCGCGCTGTTCCTCGTGGCCGTCAACGACGCCATTCCGGAACCGCTGTTCGACTCCGTCGCCGCCGTGCTGGCGTGGGTCGAGGACATGCGGGCGCCGCGCGCCCCCGCCCAGGACGCAACTCCATGACCAAGAGGTAACCCATGAAATCATTCCGCCTGAACGACCTGGGAGGGGAAGTCTCGATCGCCGTGCTCATCGTCGCGGTGATCGCATTGATGATCCTGCCGCTGCCGACCGTCGTGATCGACAGCCTGCTGGCGCTCAACATCACGATCAGCGTGCTGCTGCTGATGGTGACGCTGTACATCCCGAACGCGACGTCGCTGTACTCGTTCCCGTCGCTGCTGCTGTTCACCACGCTGTTCCGGCTGTCGCTGAACATCGCCTCGACCAAGTCGATCCTGCTGCATGCCGAGGCCGGCCACATCATCGAAAGCTTCGGCGAGCTGGTCGTCGGCGGCAACCTGGTCGTCGGCCTCGTCGTGTTCCTGATCATCGCCATCGTCCAGTTCATCGTCATCGCCAAGGGGTCGGAACGGGTGGCCGAGGTCGGCGCCCGCTTCACGCTGGACGCGATGCCCGGCAAGCAGATGAGTATCGACGCCGACGTCCGCGCCGGCAACCTGACCGCCGAGGAGGCGCAGCGCCGCCGCACCATGCTGTCGATCGAGAGCCAGCTGCACGGCGGCATGGACGGCGCCATGAAGTTCGTCAAGGGCGACGCCATCGCCGGCCTGGTGATCACGATGGTCAACATCCTGGCCGGCATCGTCATCGGCGTGACGTACCACAGCATGTCGGCGGCGGACGCGGCCGACCGCTTCGCCGTGCTGTCGGTGGGCGACGCGATGGTCTCGCAGATCCCCTCCCTGCTGATTTCCGTCGCGGCCGGCGTGCTCATCACGCGGGTGTCCGACGAGCACAGCAAGCCGCGCTCGCTCGGCACCGAGATCGTCAAGCAGCTGAGCACCAATTCGCGCGCCCTCTACAGCGCGGCGGCCATGCTGATCGGCTTCGCGCTGGTGCCGGGCTTCCCGTGGCCGATGTTCCTGCTGCTCGCGGCCGCGCTGTTCGCCGGCGCGCGCATCATGGGCAAGCAGGTCCTCGACCGCGAGCCGGCCGCCGGTCCGGAACTGTCCGCGCTGCGCGCCGACGGCGCCAAGGGCCAGGCCCCTACCATCGCCGCGCAGGCGCCGGCGTTCTCCGCGCCGCTGTCCGTGCGCCTCTCCCCCGCGCTCGCCGACCGCCTCGATGCCGCCGAGCTGAACCGCGCATTCACGGCCGCCCGCGGCGTCCTCGTCGACGAGCTGGGGCTGCCGTTCCCGCGTGCCGCCGTGTGGACGACCGAATCCCTCTCCGGCATGGCGGTCGAGATCCTGCTGCACGACGTGCCGCAGCCCGTGCTCGAACTGCCGGCCAGGCCGGAGCGGCCCGAACGCGCGCTGGCCGACGCCGTGGGCGCGGCGGTGCGCGCGCACGCCCACCTGTTCATCGGCGTCCAGGAAACGCAATGGATCCTCGACCGGGTCGGCACCGAGTATCCGGGCCTCGTAGCGGAAGTCCAGAAAGTGATGCCGGTGCTGCGCATCGCCGAGGTGCTCAAGCGCCTGCTCGAGGAACACGTACCGATCCGCAACCAGCGCGCCATCCTCGAGAGCCTCGTGAACTGGGGCGCCAAGGAAAAAGACCTGCTGCTGCTCACCGAATACGTGCGCGGCGACCTGGGCCGCTTCATCGCCCACCGCGCCGCCGGCGGCAGCCAGTTGCCGGCGATCGTGCTCGACGTCGAAGTCGAACAGACCATCCGCCAGGCGATCAAGCAGACCCCGGCCGGCAACTACCTGACGCTGGAGCCGCAGCAGATCGACCAGCTGCTGGCCTCGCTGGAGCGCCTCGTCGGCGCCAATCCGCCGCCGAATCTCGCCGTCGTCACGTCGATGGACATCCGGCGCTATTTCCGCCGCATGATCGCGCAGCGGCTGGCGTGGCTGCAGGTGTATTCGTTCCAGGAACTGGGCGACATCGACCTGCGCCCCGTCGGCCAGCTCGGCCTGTAACGGGAGGCCTTGATGACCCGCATCCGCTCCCCGCGCGAACTGCGCATCGTGGTGGCGCAACCGCCGGCAGCCGAAACGCGCTTCGGCCAGCTGCTCGATCAGGCCCGCCAGGCGCTCGACCTGCCGGACCGCGAGAGGCCGGCCGGCGACGGCGCGCGCGGCGACGACGACGAGGCCGGCGAGGAACGGCACGGCGGCGAGCACGCGCCGGACCAGGGCGGCGCCGACGCGGCGCGCACCCTGCCCCCGCCGCCGCGCCCGCCGCTGCCCGGCGCCGCCCGGGACGATTCGATCCGGGCCCTCGGCGCACGGCTCGTCGCCCACTGCGCCCGCGCCGCGCAGGCCGAGCTGGTGGCCGACCAGCTCGCCGACCGCATCGCCCGTTTCTGCACCGGCCCCGCGCTCGAGCACGCCGGCGGGCGCTGGGAAGTCGTGGTCGAACTCGACCCGGCCATCCTGCCGAGCACCCGCCTCCACCTGCTTCTTTCGGACGGCACGCTATCGCTTCGCTTCGACGCCCGCGACGCCGGGGCCCGCCAGCTAATCTGTGACAACGGCGCCGCACTGCGCAGCCGTCTGGAAGCGCGCCTCGGCGCGCATATCACAGTCCATCTGGAAGTGAGCTGAGGAAGCCCATGCAAACCACAACGGCAACCACCCCGCTGGCGGACAGGCTGCGCCACTACACGCCGGCGCTGGCCGGCCTGGCGCGCGCCCTGTACGACGCCCGCGGCGCGCTGCACGGCACCGTGCGCGCCGTGCCCGAGGGGTCGCCGCGCGCCGGCAAGACGGCGCAGCTGACCATCGCCTGCGACCAGGGCGAGCTGCACGTGCACGTCGACGCCGGCGCCGCCTTCGAGGCGATCGCACTCGAACCGGAGGCCGCCTGCCGCGCCGCCGTGGCCAGCCTGTACCTGGCGGGCCCGCTGGACGCGCTGGCGCGCCATGGCGCCGCGCGGCCGGCCGTGCAGGACCTGCGCCTGGCCGCCCCGCCTTCCGCACGCACCGGCGCGCTGCGCTTCGAATACGACCACGAAGGCGCCACCGCCTTCGCCACCGTGGCCGGCGTGTCCGCCGCGCTGGCCGCCGCGCTGGCGGAACGCATCGGCCCGCGCGGCCGCGGCGCCCTGACCCCGGCGCTGGCCGCGCTGGCCCTGCCGACCCGGCTGCGCCTGCGCACCCGCCACGCCACGCCCGCGCTGCTGCGCACGCTGCGTCCCGGCGACGTGCTGCTCGGCTGGCCGGCCGCGCCCGGCTTCGAACCGCACGCGGCACTCGACCAGGCCACCCTGCTGTGGGGCGCCGCCAACGGTCACGCCGTCCATGCGCACGCGCGCATCGATTCCCGCAACGTCATCCTGGAGAGCAGTCCCGCCATCATGAACAACGATCCCGACCTGTCCCTGCGCGCCGCGCCGGACGCCGCCTCTTCCCCGATCGACGTCGGCGACGTCGAACTGCCGGTCCACATCGAAGTGGTGACGGTGAACCTGCCGATCGGGCAGATCGCCGCCCTGCAGCCGGGCTACATCCTCACCCTGCCGGTCGCACTGGCCGATGCCGACATCCGGCTCGTGGCGCACGGCCAGACCCTGGCCTTCGGGGAGCTCGTCGCCATCGGCGACCAGCTCGGCCTGCACATCCGCCGTATCGCGAACGCCGATGAACGCCGCGCCTGACGTCGGTTCGCTGCTCGTCGCCGCGCTCGCGCTGGCGGTCCTGCCGTTCGTGGCGATGGTGGTCACGTCCTACACCAAGATCGTGGTGGTGCTGGGCCTCCTGCGCAATGCGCTCGGGCTGCAGGGCGTGCCGCCCAACTCGGTCCTCAACGGCGTCGCCCTGATCGTGTCGTGCTTCGTGATGGCGCCGGTCGGCATGGAAGCCATGCACCGGGCCCACCTGCCGGGCGAGACGGCGGCCGGGGCCCAGGTCATGCCGCTGCTCGACGCCGGGCGCGAGCCGTTCCGCGCCTTCCTGAAGGCGCATGCGACGGACCGCGAGAAGGCCTTCTTCCTGCGTTCGGCGCGCCAGATCTGGCCGCCCGGGCGCGCGGCCGAACTCAAGGAGGACGACCTGATCGTCCTGGCGCCGGCGTTCATCCTGAGCGAACTGACCGCCGCCTTCAAGATCGGTTTCCTGCTGTACCTGTCGTTCATCGTGATCGACCTCGTCGTGGCGAACGTGCTGATGGCGCTCGGCCTGTCGCAGGTCAGTCCGACGAACGTGGCGATCCCGTTCAAGCTGCTGCTGTTCGTCTCGCTCGACGGCTGGTCGATGCTGGTCCACGGCCTGATCTCCACCTACAAGTGACGTCATGGAATACGATAACCTCACCCATCTGACCTCCCAGGCGCTGAAGCTGTGCCTGATGGTGTCCCTGCCGGCCGTCGCCGTGGCCGCGCTCACGGGCCTCGTCGTCGCCTTCCTGCAGGCGATCACGTCGCTGCAGGACTCGAGCATTTCGCAAAGCGTGAAACTGGTGGTCGTCACCGTCGCCATCATGGTCAGCGCACCATGGGGCGGCATGGCGGTGCTGAGCTTCGCGCGCAGCCTGTGGGAGGTCATGTTCGTATGAGCATCTCACGCATCGGCGGCGGCTGGCTGCCGCCCCTCCCCGCCGCGCCGGAGACCCCGAAGCCGGCCACCCAGACCGACCAGCCCGCGCCGCAGGGACTGCAGCTGCTGTTGCCGCACCCGCGCCGCCACCGGCTCGGCCAGACGGTCGGCCGGCGCGTGGCCGGACGCAAGAAGCGCGACGCCGACAATCCGCACGGCGCCGACCTGAGCGCCGAAAGCGAAGACCTGCTGATGATGCTCGAGCAGCACCTGCAGCGCGACGACCAGCAGGTGGCGAAGACGGGCGAACGCAGCGCGCGCGACCAGCAGTCGTCGTCGCAGGGGCGCGACCCCGGCGGCGCCGGCGGCTTCGCACGGCAGCAGTCCGCCGGCGACGACGCGGCGCGCGATGCCCCCCGCTGGACGATGCGCGCGGTGGCGCGCCCGGCCCGTGACGCGACGCGCCTGCTCATGCAATGGCGTGCCGCGGCCGCGAGCAAGGATGCCCAGGCCCGCGCCGAACGCGCGCTGCTGGCGCTGTCCGCCGCGGCCCAGCGCACCGCCGCGCCGGGCGCGGCCCCGGCCGCCAGCCCCACGTACCCGATCCTGGCCATCGTGCGCGAATTCCTCGCGCTCCCGGAGGCCGAACGCGCACGCCCCACCACGCTGGCCGGCGTGCGCGACCGCCTGGTGGCCGCGGCCAGGCCGGCCGGCCCGAAACGTCCGCTGACGGACGCCCAGGAGTCGGTCAACCTGCTGCTGCCGATCGTCCTGCTGAACCTGGGCCGCCGCCGGACGAGCGAAGGCCGCGCGCTCGGCGTATCCGCGCTCGCCGCCCTGATCCGCCGCGGCCGCGGCTGGTAAGCGCCGCCGCAATCGCATCACATTGAACAAGGAGATTCGCTCATGAACAAAGAACTTCGCATCCTGACCGGCTTCCACGCCGGCGCCCGGATAAAGTTGAATCCAACGACGATGTCGATCGGTGCAGAAGCAACGGCCGACATCCTGATTCAAGACTGGAACGAGGGCACCATGCAACTGGCAACCGACGCACAAGACAGGGTCACGATCGCCGCCGCAGGCGCGGCCGA
>CBIHOW010000106.1:0-17943 GCA_966211695.1 uncultured Massilia sp.
TTTCCAAAAAGCGCAAGATGGACACGCTCGCCAACAACTTCCCTGCCCTCGTCGCATTTGCCCGCATCGTCTCGGCCGGCAGCCTGTCGGCCGCCGCGCGCGAGCTGGACGTGCCCGTGTCCGTCGTCAGCAAGCGCCTGTCGCTCCTCGAAGCGAGCCTCGGCACGCGCCTGCTGCAGCGCACGACACGGCGCCAGACGCTGACGGACGAAGGCCGGCTGTTCCACGCGCGCGTGCTGCGCATCCTGGACGAAGTGGAGCAGGCCGAAGCCCTGCTCGCGCAGCGCCGCGACGGCGTACACGGGCTGCTGCGCATCACGGCGCCGGGCGAACTGGGACGGCGCTGGCTGGCGCCCATCGCGGCCGCGTTCCAGGAACTGCATCCGCAGGTGACGATCCAGCTGGAGCTGGCGGACGCCGTCGTCGACCTGCTCGACAGCGGCCATGACCTCGGCGTGCGCTACGGCGCGCTCGCCGATTCCTCGCTCGTCGCGCGCGAACTGGCGCCGAACTACCGCGTGCTGTGCGCGTCGCCGGCGTACCTGCAGCGCCACGGCGAACCGCGCACGCCCGCCGAACTGGCGGGCCACCGCTGCATCGTCATCGGAGATCAACGCCGCACGGACTGGAAGTTCGACGGCGACGAGACGGCGCCCGTGCGCGTGGACGCCGCCTTCCTCACGAACGACGGCGGCGCGGCGCAGCAACTGGCGCTGGCCGGCAGCGGCATCGCGCTGAAATCGATCTGGGACATTGGCGACGACCTCGAGGCGGGCCGGTTGCGGCGGGTGCTGCCCAATCACGCGATGGCGGCGGCGCCGCTGCATGCGGTGTATCCGCACCAGAGGAACCTGGCGCCAAGGGTGAGGGTGTTCGTGGGGTATTTAAAAGAAAAGTTAAAAGAGGCGTGGCGGTGGTAACAACCAACGTCGCCCCTGCGCAGGCAGGGGTCCGATTTCTGCATGCACTGCCGTATCGCGTGCAACTTGGGCCCCCTCCTCCGCGGGGGCGACGGTCTTTCAGCTAACGGCTGCTTCCAGCAAGGTCACGGTGCGTGCTTCCGTATCGAGCCTGCCTTTAATCCCGACCGGCATCGTGAACTGGTTGCGGATATGCCCGAACGAATACCCCGTCACCGCCGGCACGCGCAGCGGTTGCAGGTGCACGTCGAAGGTCTCGTCCAGGGTCAGCGACGGCCCGTCGCCCTGCGGCCCGCAGTTCTCGCAGATGCCGATCATGACACCGGCCGCCTTGTCGAAACCGACGGCGAGGTCGAGCTGCGTCATCCAGCGGTCGATCCGGTACGGCTCCTCGTTCACCTCTTCGAGGAACAGCAGGCCGCCCGTGAAATCCGCCGCATACGGCGTGCCGGCCAGCGCGCTCACGAGCGACAGGTTGCCCCCGATGAGCGGCCCCTCGGCGACGCCCTCGTGCACGGTGCGCGTCGCGTACCACGGCTCTTCCAGCGCGTGACGGTCGTTTTCCGCCGACATCGGGATCGTGTAGGACTCTTTCGGATCCGTCAGCACGGCCAGCAGGTGCTCCGTCGCGTAATCCGACGGCGTGCTCGATGCGACCGGGCCGTGGAAGGTCACGAGACCCGCGTGGCGGTGGATGGCGAGGTGCAGCGCCGTGATGTCGGAATAGCCCAGCAGGACCTTCGGATGCGTGCGGATCAGGCGGTAGTCCAGGTGCCGCAGCAGCGAGATGCAGCCGGAGCCGCCGCGGATCGCCCAGATGGCTTTCACGTCGGGATCGCGGAACATCGCGTGCAGGTCGGCGATGCGCGCCGCGACCGTGCCGCCGTAATTGCCCCAGACCTCGCGCAGGTAATTCCCCTGCTTGACGCGGAAACCCAGCGCCTCGATGTGCTGCACGGCCTTCTCGATGGACGCGTCGCTCGTGTAGCCGCCCGGCGCGACGAGGCCGACGACGTCGCCGCGGCGCAGGCGCGGTGGTTTGATCAGTGGTGTCATGGTGGATGCGGCGCGCGCGGACGCAAAGGGAAGCAGCGCCGCTGCCGCCATCATCGCGTTGAACCTGCGTCTGCTGCCGTTCATGTGGAAGAGATCATGTAAAACGGCCCGCGCCGCGGAAGCTTGTGGCTTCCATGGTCGCGGGCCGCAGGTCGTGCCAAGGATACTGGCGCGACCGATTAGAAGAAACGGTACTTGACGTCGAAGCTCAGCGAGCGGCCGCGCGGGTCGGCCACGCGCGGATCCCAGCCGGCGCCCACGACTTCGTCCACGTTGTGCGCCGTGAACGGCGGGTCGCGGTCGAACAGGTTCTGGATGCCGACGGTGATCGTCGTGTTCTTCAGGCCCGTGTACGTCGTCGACAGGCCCCACGTCGTGTAGCTGGCCACGCGCGGATTGAAGCCGGCCGGCGGCGTGCCCTTGCCGCCGTTCGGCAGCTGGTCCTTGTAGCCGTCGCGGTACAGGTTACTGAGCAGGAAGCTCCACGGGCCCTTGGCCACGCTGAAGGTGGCGTTGTGCTTCCAGCGCAGGTACAGGTCGCGCGTATAAAAATTGCCGACGTATTCGACGTACGGCTGGCCCTCGAACTCGGCGAACTGGTAGCTCTGCGTCCAGGTGCCGTCCAGGGTCGCGTTCCAGCGCCAGCCGTCCGGCAGGTTGCCGCGGCCGCGCAGGCCCACGTCGGCGCCGCGCGTCTTGAGGCCGGCCGCGTTGATCCAGCCCGCGTCGACGTAGCTGATGGTGCCGTCCGGGTTGCGGTGGATGTACTCGGCCAGCGAGGCCGCGTTGGCCAGCACGACCTGCGGCGTGCGGTTCAGGATGCGGTCCTTGACGTTGATCGCCCAGTAGTCGACCGACGCCGAGAAGTTCGCGTTCGGCTCGACGATGAAGCCCAGGGTGCCCTGCTTCGACGTCTCCGGACGCAGGTTCGGATTGCCGCCGCTGAAGTAGTTCAGGCGCTCGATCGCGCAGAAGCGCGGGTCGCCCGGGTGGGCCGCGCAGCCGACCGGGTCGGACACGCCGTTCGGCAGCTCCTGGTCCAGGCGGCCCGAATACAGCTGGGCGAAGCTCGGCGCCAGGAAGCCTTTGTTGGCCGAGCCGCGCAGCATCAGCCAGCTCGTGGGACGGTAGCTGAACGCGATCTTCGGATTCGTCGTCGCGCCGATCAGGCTGTAGTCGTCGCGGCGCAGCGCCAGCTGCAGTTCCAGGTTCTTCATGACCGGGACCACGAGCTCGGTGTAGATCGCCTTGATGTTGCGGTTGACCGTGTCCTGGTTCGCGTTACCCGGCGCCAGCAGGATCTTGGTCGCGTCGACGTCCTGCGCGAAGCCATAGCCCTCGCGGCGCAGGTCGGTGCCGATCGCGCCTTGCAGCGGGCCGGCCGGCAGTTGCCAGATCTCGCCCGAGATCGACGCGTTGAACTGCGTGAGCGTCGTCTTGCCGTGCTGGAGGCGGCCATAGAACTTGGTCGCTTCCAGCGCCTGCATCGCCGCGGCGCTCTGGCCCTGCGACGGCGCGGCGAACGGGTTCACGACGCCGCTGCCCAGCACCTTGTACAGCGCGCTCGTGTATGCGTAGCCGTCGACGAGGTCCGTCTTCGTGTGGCTCTCGCTGTGCGACAGGTCGATCTTGTAGTCCCACTTGCCCGCGAGCGTGCCCTCGGCGCCCGTCATCAGGCGCACGGTGTCGGTCGTGTAGTTCTGCGTGCGGTTACCCAGCGGCCAGGCGCGCCATTTGTAGATGATCGGCTTCGTCTTGTCGAACGTGGAGATATATGGCGACAGGTCCTGGTAGTACGGGCCGCCCACCGGATACGCATTGCCGTTCGCGAGCGACGTGGAGATCTGCGTCGGCGTGAGGATCGCCAGCGAATTCGTGTGCGCGGCGACGGCTTCAGCGAACACGCGGTGCTCCGGCGTGACCTGGAACGTGGCGCGGGCGACGCCGTTCGTGCGCTCCGTCGGCAGTTGCATCACGTAGTCGCCGCCGTAGTCGTACGTGCAGGAATACTTCGTGCGCAGCGGCGACGTCACGTCGCGCCACAGGTCGGTGACGTACTGGTTCATGCCCTGCACGCTGTCGCATTTTCCTTGCAGGCTCAACAGGCCGGCCTGCAGGTATTTGGTCGCATCGCCCGGCATCTGGAAATTCGCACCGAGCGCGGTGCCGGCGCCCGTCAGCTGGTTGGCGACCGGAGTGCCGGTGGTGTCCGGCGACAGTCCGCGCGCCGGCTGGTAGCCGTTGGCGAAGGAACGCTGGTGCGAATCGAGCTTGTTGTTCCGGTCGTAGCCGATGGCGGCCATGACGTTGAAGCGATCGGTGTCCAGGTTGCCGTGGCCGGCCACGACCTGCAGCCGGCGCGTGGCGCCGCCGCCGTGTTCCGTCCAGTTGCCGGTGGCATTCGCCTGCACGCCTTCGAAATTCGTCTTGAGGATGAAGTTGATGACGCCGCCCACGGCATCCGTGCCGTAGATCGCGGATGCGCCGTCCTTCAGCACTTCGATGCGGGCGACGGCCGCCAGCGGGATCGTGTTCAGGTCGACCGCCTTGCCGGACAGGCCGTAGCCGGAGATGCGGCGGCCGTTGATCAGCACGAGGGTGCCGGTCGGGCCCAGGCCGCGCAGCGATGCGAACGAGCCGCCGCCGCTGACGCGGTCGGCATCCGCGCCGAACACGTTATTACCTGAAGTCATATTGTCCGCGCCCGTGCCGTTGGCCGAAATCAGGCGCATCAGCTGTTCCGCGTTCGTGATGCCCTGCTTGTCCAGCTGCTCCAGCGTGATCGTCTGCACCGGCAGCGCGCCTTCGGTGGCGATGCGCTTGATGCTGGAACCCGTGATCTCGACGCGTGCCATCGGCTTGTCCGTTTGCGCTTCCTGCGCGACGGCCGGGGCGGCGGTGCCGATCACGGCGATCATGGTCGCTAGCTTCTTCAACTTCACGTAGTTCTCCTTGTGCACGACGACGTTGGCATGGATTGTTGATTCAAAGGTAAGCGCACTGGCGCGCGCCCAGCCAATGAAAATTCCGGCGCAGACTATAACTGCAAGGAATATTTCGCTTAGTTAATCTAGCAAAAAGTATCACTTCCCTCTTGCAGCACGTGTCCTTTCCGCAACATCGACATCCAGATAACGCCATTGCGTGAATTCGACGGGGTGGCGTTTGTAGTTTTTGAGCCACGGTTGTCGGATATCGGCCGACAGCACATGCGTCAGGGGTACCCACGGGTTATAGGCGTGGATCAGCTGGTTCATCTCGAAGTACAGCTTCTGGCGCTCGGGGCCATCCTTGAGCGCGTGCGCCTGTTCGTAGCGTTCGTTATAGGCCGGCAGATTAAAACGGGCGTAGTTGGCGCGGCCCGCGTTCGGGCCGTACAGCAGCTGGTAAAAATTGTCGCCGTCGGGGAAGTCGGCGATCCAGTTACTCTCGAACATCTGCACCTTGCCGAGGCGCGACGCCTTGATGATCTCCGTCTTCTTGTCCGACTTGAACACGACGCGCAGGCCGACGGCATTCAGGCATTTGCGCCAGAGTTCGTCGCGCAGGCGGCCGCCGACCGTCGCTTCGCTGCTCATCTGCAGCGTGAGCGGTTCCGTGCCGCCGCCTGCCTTCGGCTGCCGCCTGAATCCGTCTGGATCGCGCTTGTCGTAACCGAAGCGGTCGAGTAACGCGTTCGCCATGGCCGGGTCGTACGGGACGGGGCTGCGGTAGTTCGGGTCGTAGCCCAGCACGCCCGGCGGCAGCGGCGATTCCGCCTTGATCGCGAATCCTTGTTTCAGCAGGGCGATGTCCTCGGCGCTGTTGTAGCTGAGAGAAATCGCGCGGCGCAGCGCCACCCGCTCCTTCGAATAGCCGCCCAGCACCGGATCTTCCATGTTCATCCACATGTAGTAGGTCTGCAGCACGGGGAAGCGATACAGCTGCATGCCGCGCGCGGCCAGGTCCCCTTTCAGCTTGCCGTTGCGGATGACCATGTCCGTCATCGATTCCGGCACCTGTTCCAGGTAGTCGTATTCGCCGTTCAAGAAGCCCAGCATGCGGCCCTGGAATTCTTCCGCGATCTTGATGTCGACCTTGTCCACGCGCGGCAGCTTCTGCCCTTCGAGCGCGCGCGCGATCGCGCGGTCAGTGGGATCAGCGGACGCATCGGTGGCGACGCTGGAGTGAAACACGGACGTCGACGTGGGATTCGCGACGAGGACGATGCGGTCGCTGCGCTTCCAGTCCCCCAGCATGAACGGTCCCGTGCCGACGGGGTGATTGCCAGCCTGGCCCGGATACGCCTCGATCACTTCGCGCGCGACGACGCCCGTCGCCGGCGTGGCGAGATAAAACAGGAAGTTATTGTCCGGCTCCGACAGGCGAATGCGCAGCGTGTAGCGGTCGACGGCTTGCAGGCCGGGGATGCTGGTCGCGTAGCTGAAATGATCCTTCCACGCCGCGTCGCCCAGCAGTTTTCCCTCGAACATGAACGACCAGGGCGATTTCAGGGTCGGGTCGTACAGGCGCTGGATGCTGTAGACGTAGTCGGCCGCCGTCACCTCGCGCGGCGGCCCCTTGAACGCCGGATCGGGCGTGAACCGCATGCCGGGGCGGATGTGGAACGTGTACGTGAGGCCGTCGGCGGAGATCTCGGGCAGATCCTTCGCGCCATTGCCCTGCAGTTTGACGGGGCGCGCCAGATAGTCGTAGCGCAGCAGCGGGTCGAACAGGTTTTCCAGCAGCGACAGCGTGGCGATGTCGGACGCGACGGCCGGATCCATGCCTGTCTCGCTCGTCGACAGGAACATGTGCAGGACCTTGGGTTCGGGGCCTTGCGCAGCGGCCAATGGAGCGAGGGCGGTGAACAGCACGGATGCAAGGAAGGAGCGGCGAGTCGGCATGGCGGGAGTCCTGGAAGCGTTGCGTATCATAGGCTCAGGCGTTAGAGGCAAGCAATACGCCATGTGATAACAGAACGCCAAGCTTCCCAGCGGCGCATAACTTTTTTACATATCCCCAGCCCATTCTTTCATCAGTGCAGCTTGCTCAGCGCCTATACTCTCCGCTGCACAATCGAGCTCGGGCAATACTTGCCTGGACCCACGACACCATGGCTTTAAATTACATCTGGATCGGCTTCTTCCTCGTCGGCTTCATTGCAGCTTTGGCCCAATGGATCTTTCTCGGGGATACCGAGATCTTCAAGCGCATCATCGACGGCACCTTCGACGCCGCCAAGATGGGCGTGATGGACATCGCCCTGCCGCTGGCCGGCGTCATGACGCTCTGGCTGGGCATCATGAACATCGGCGAAAAGGCCGGCGTCGTCGGCTGGCTGGCGAAAGTCATTTCGCCCTTCTTTTCGCGCATCTTCCCGGAAGTGCCGAAGGACCACCCGGCCACGGGCCACATGGTGATGAATTTTTCCGCCAACCTGCTGGGCCTGGACAATGCGGCGACGCCGTTCGGCCTGAAGGCGATGGAAAGCCTGCAGACGCTGAATCCGAACAAGGACACGGCCAGCAATGCGCAGATCATGTTCCTCGTGCTGCACACGTCGGGCCTCACCCTGATCCCGCTCGCGATCATGGCCCAGCGCGCGATCCTCGGCGCGAAAGACCCGTCCGATATCTTCATCCCGTGCATGATCGCGACCTATGTCGCCACGGTCGCGGGCATCATCGCCGTGTCGATCCGCCAGCGCATCAACCTGCTGAACGGCGTCGTGCTGGGCTGGCTGGGCGGCATGACGGCCGCCATCGCCGCGCTGATCTGGTACTTCACGAACTACCTCACGAAGCCGGAAATCGAGACCGTCTCCAAGGTCGCGAGCAACCTGATCCTGTTCTCCATCATCGTCGCGTTCATCGTGGCCGCGATGATCAGGCGCGTGAACGTGTACGAAGCGTTCATCGAAGGGGCGAAGGGCGGCATCCAGACATCGCTCACGATCATCCCCTACCTCGTCGGCATGCTCGTCGCGATCTCCGTGATCCGCAATGCCGGCGTGCTCGGCTTCGTCGTGCAGGGCCTGGAATGGCTCATCCGCCTGGCCGGTCTCGACACCGCATTCACGCCCGCCCTGCCCACCGCGCTGATGAAGCCGCTGTCCGGCAGCGGGTCGCGCGCGCTGATGATCGACGCCATGAAGACCTACGGCGTCGATTCGTTCGTCGGCCGCCTCGCCTGCATCTTCCAGGGCTCGGCGGACACCACCTTCTACATCGTCGCGCTGTACTTCGGCTCCGTCGGCGTGCGCAAGACGCGCTATGCGATTTCCTGCGGACTGATCGCCGACCTGGCCGGCATCGTCGCGGCGATCTCGGTGGCCTACGTGTTCTTCGGATAATCGTCTTTACAGGGACCGGCATGCTTCGTCGTCACGCACTTACTTTCGTCTCCGCCGCGCTGCTGGGCATCGCCGACCCGGTCTCGGCCCAGTTGCAAGCGTCACCGCCCGCGTCGATGACGGCCCCGCTGCCGATCCCCGTCACGGACGCCCTGCGCGCCGCGGCGATTCCCGAGGATGCCATGAGCGTGCTCGTCCTGCGCGGCGACAAGACCGTGTTGTCGCACCTGGCCGACCATCCGCTGCATCCGGCGTCGACGATGAAACTCATCACGACCCTGATCGCCCTCGAACAGCTTGGCCCCGTGTTCCGCGGCCGCACGGAGATGCGCACGACGGGCGACGTCAAGGGCGACGTGCTGCGCGGCGACCTCGTGCTGCGCGGCGGCGCCGACGTCGACCTGTCCACCGAGACATTGACGACGATGCTGCGCGCGCTGCGCTACCAGGGCATCCGCACGATCGCCGGCAACCTGGTCGTCGACCGCACGCTGTTCAATCCGGCTCGCGCGGACCTCGGCGTGCCGCCGTTCGACGAGGCGCCGGAGGCGTACTACAACGCCATCCCGGACGCGCTGTTCGTCAACCGCAACATGCTGCAACTGGACATCCGCTCGACGCCGCGACCGGACGGCAAGCCGGCCACGCGCGTGCGCGTCGCGATGCAGCCCGAGCTCGACGGCGTCACGGTCGAGACGGACATGAAGCTCATCGATGCCGACTGCGCCACCTGGGAAAACGGGTGGAAGATCCCGGAAGCCGTGCCGCGCGCGGGCGGCGGCATCAAGGTCATGCTGCACGGCACTTTCCCGAAAAACTGCGTGGCCAGCAACTCCATCAACGTGATCGACCGCCAGGAATACGTCGCCCGCCTCGTGCGCCGCCTGTGGAAGACGCTGGGCGGCACCATCACGGGCACGGCCGTCGAAGGCGCCACGCCGCCGGGCGCGCGCCTGCTGGCCGAGCACGTGTCACGCCCGCTGCCGGAAGTCGTCCGCGACGTCAACAAGCCCTCCGACAACACCCTCGCCCGCGTGCTCTTCCTGAGCCTGGGCGCCCTCGAACCCGACCCTGTGCTGGGCAGCCGCCCGCAACCGGCCACGTCCAATACCACCCTCACGACGCTCGCGCGCAGCGAGGCGGTGGTGCGCGCCTGGATGCGCACGCACGGCATCGACGACACTGGCTTCGTGGTGGAAAACGGTTCCGGTCTATCGCGCATCGAAAGCATCACACCGATCCAGATGGCGGGCCTGCTGCAGGCGGGCCTGCGCAGCAACTGGGCGCCGGAATTCCAGTCCAGCATGCCGATCGCGGCCGTGGACGGCACGATGCGCCGCCGCCTGCACGACAGCCCCGCCGCCAGCCGCGCGCGCCTGAAGACGGGCACGCTGTCCAACGTCGTCGCGCTGGCCGGCTACGTGCCGGATGCGGACGGCAGGCAGTGCGTGCTCGTCGCCTTCGTCAACAGCGACCGGGTCGGCAACGGGCGTGGCCGGGCCGTGCTCGATGCGCTCGTCGACTGGGTCGCGCGGCTGGATGGGACGCCATCGGCCGTGCCTGCCGTCACGAACTCAGCGCCGTAACACCACCGTCACGGCTTGCTCGCCTCGCCCGGCGCCGTCTGCGTCGAGGCGAGCGGCGCATCGCCGCCCTCCAGCCATGGCGTGCCGGGCAAGTTCGGCTTCGCTTCCACAAGCGACACCTGCGCCTTCGTGTTCGCGCGGATCGAGCGTACGATGTCCAGCATCGTGGTTTCGGTAAATTTTTCCGGCGTGCCGAGCATCATGCCGCCCACCCGGCGCGGCCAGGACAGCCAGCCGCCCTCCGGCTTCGTGAAGACGGCGTACATGTCGAGGTGGTAGCCGTTCTTGTACGGGAACAGGCAGGCGACCATGTTCATGTTGTCGCCGCCGCGCACTTTCGGCGCCGCCTTGGCGGTCCAGGCCGCGCCTTCGCAGCTCGGGCTCTTGTCGACGGCGGTGCCCGGCGCGGCGCTCGTGGGATCGGCCATCTTGAAGTGACCCGGCAGGTCGGTCGCTTCCACGCCGGCCGGTGTCGCCACCGAGGCTTCCTTCACGTTGCGGTTGAGGCCTTCCGTGGCCGCCCTGGCCACGGACTCGCGCGCGGCATCGGTCTTGATGTCGAATACGCGGTAGTACTCGACCGTCGTGTCGCGCGCGGCGAACCGGCTGCCGGCGTCGGTGCCGCAGCCTGCCAGCGCGGTCATCGTCAGCACAATAAAACAGGGCAACAAAGAAAAGGACAGCAGCGAGCTCTTCATCTCTTTCTCCTTCGCGTAGGCGTGGGTCAGTGGACCGATTGTCCCGGCGGAGGAATGCAGCAGAATGAGCTTGCTCAAGCGTGCACGGAGGCCGTCAGCGTGGCGCGACAGGACCGTGCGACTGGCTCAGAGTACGCGGCGGAAGGTCTGGCGCACGAGGTTGCGGTCGCCGCAATCGAAGTGCCACCATTCCGTGTTGATGCCGACGAAGCCGGCCTGGAACATGGCGTCGCGCAACAATTGCCGATTGGCGATGTGAACAGGATCCAGTTCGCCGCTGGCCAGGAAGCTCGTCTCCAGCGCCGGATGCGACAGCTCCGTCATGTCGTCGAAGCCCGTGCCCATGTCGAGCTCGCGGCCTTGCTCATCGAGGATCGTGATGTCCAGCGCCATCCCGAACGAGTGGATCGAGCCGCGCTGCGGATTCGCGAGATACATCTGCAGATCGGTGCCCGCCAGCGCATCCCACAGTTGCTGCTGCACGCGTTGCGGACGCAGCGCATCGAGGACGAGCGGCGTGCAGCCGGGGCGCTTGTCCTTCAGCCATCCGACGACGTGCTCCAGCGCAAACGCCGCGTCCCGGTGCAGCCACGCGCAATCGTAGGGCGAGTACAAATCGCGGCCGATGAAATTGTTCGGGGTCGCGTAGCGCAGGTCGGCGGCGATGCCTTCGATGGTGGAGAGGTGGCGGAACTCGGGGTGGCCGGCGATGTCCTCGCTGGCGATGGTATTCATGAACATCGTTTATCCAACAGGTTGCGTGCCGTGGCGCCGATGCACATGGCCAGTTCGCGGGCGCCGTGCGACAGCGGCGCGTGGCTGGCCGTCAGCAGGTACAGCTGGACGGGGATCGTCGGCGCCCACGGGCGGCATTGCACCTTGCCCGGCGCGGCGGACGCTGCCGTGAACGGATCGAGCACGGCCGTGCCCGCACCCGCCTCGACGAGCGAGCGCGCGATCTGGTACGTCTGCACGACGGTGTGGAAGACCGGGTGCACGTCCTGCGCCTCGCATGCGGCCACGACCATTTCGCCGAGCGGGTCGCGGTCGGCCAGGCCGATCAATTCTCCGCTGAGGCCGGCCGGCGTGATCGGTTGGGCGCACTCCGCGTCGGTCCACGTGCCGGCCGGCGCCATCACGGTCAGCGCGCCCTGCGCGATGGGTTCCGCTTCGATGCCGGGGTGGCGCGGGTCCTGCAGCGACAGGGCCAGGTCGGCCTCGCCGAGGCGCAGCGCGTTCACGATCTCGCTCGTGTGGAACGTGGCGAGCTCGCAGCGGGTCTGCGCGAAATCGCGGCGCCACACCGTCAGCGCGGCGGGCAGCACGGAGACGGCGATCGTCGGCGTGGAGACAAGGCGCACGGTTTCTTCGGCGCGGTTTTTCAGGCTCGCGGCCAGGCGGCGGATGCCCTGCAGGTCGCGGTTCAGCTTTTCCGTCTCGGCGAACAGGCGGTGCGCTTCCGGCTTCGGAATCAGCTTGCCGCGCACGCGCTCGAACAGCGGCATGCCCAGCTGCAGCTCGGCGTGCTGCAGGACTTTCGTCACGGCCGGCTGCGAAATGTGCAGGACCTGCGCGGCGCCGCTGATGGTGCCGACCTGCATGATGGCGTGGAAGACTTCGATATGGCGCAGGCGCATCGTTCAATTCCCGGTCACTGCTGCACGGGCACCGGCGGCGGCGGCGTCACCGATGGCGGCGCAGGAACGGCTTCCGGCGCCGGCGGCGCGGACGGTACGGGCGGCTGCGGCGGTACGGGCGGCTGCGATGGTACGGACGGCTGCGGCGGCACGGGTGGCGCAGGCGGCACCGGCGTCGCGCCCGGAATGATGACAGGCGCCGTGATCACCGGCGCCGGCAGCGGCTGCGGCAGCGGTCCGGTCGGGTTCGTCAGCGCTTCCAGCAGCGCGGCCGTCTCGACGTCCGGATTGCCGTCGATGTTGGCCGGACGGTATTTCATCTGGAAGGCCGACAGCACGGTGCGCGTCTGCTCGTCGAACACGCCCGACTGGACGAGGCCATAGCCCCACGTCGCCAGCTTCTTCTGGTACCACGCGATGTCCGGCAACTGGACCTGGAAGATCGGCACGAGCATTGCGACGCGGTTCGCATCCGGCCACGCGACGAGGCCGGCGGCCGCGAGCTGGCGCCACGGGAACATCGGGCCCGGGTCCTGCTTGCGCAGCGGGGCAATGTCGGAGTGGCCCAGCACGTTTTCCGGCGCGATGTGGTGGCGCGTGACGATGTCGCGCACGAGCGGGATCAGCGCGTCGATCTGCGATTGCGGGAACGGCGCGTAGACGCGGCCGCCCGGCGTATCCTGCCAGCCCGGGTTGACGATCTCGATGCCGATCGAGCTGTTGTTCAGCTGCGTGAAATTCTTCCAGCTCGAATTGCCCGCATGCCAGGCGGCGTTCTTCTCGTCGACGAGGTTGTAGATGACGGGCACGGGATCGTCCGTGACGAGGTAGTGCGCGCTGACTTCCTGCTGGGTCAGGATCTTGATGGAATCCGCGCGGTTGCTGACGGTGTAGTGCAGCACGAGGAAGCGCGCGCGGCTGCTCTGGCCACGGGCCGTGTACGTGTGATCGTATTGCGGTCCGGTGGGCGGCGGCGTGACGCAGCCGGCCAGCAGGGCGAGAAGCAGGGTCGCGACGAGGGTCTTCATGTCGATGTCGTGGAGTTGGATGAATCGGAGGCAAGCGCCATGCGCGCCGCCGCATGATGGGCCTGCCCCGGCGCCTGCGTCAACGGGATGCCGGTCAGCGTCGCGCGCATCGTGTCGACGATGAGCGGATGCAGCTCCGCCGCCCGTCCGGACACGGCCACGGGACGCGGTCCGAAACGCCCCGTCAGCGCCAGCGCGAGGCGTGCGAGTTCGCGGCCGGCCGCGCGCAGGATCTCCGCGGCGACAGGATCGCGGTCCGCCGCCGCGGCCACCGCGAGCGCCAGCTTGCCGACGGCGCCCCGTTCCTGGCCGTAGATGAACTGGCGCGAGTATGCCCAGTCGGCGCCGCCGACGTAGTCGAACACGGCCTGCGCCATCGCCGACTGCTCCCAGCTGCCGGGCCGCTCGTCTTCCAGGCGCCAGATGTGGCGCAACGCTTCCCTGGCGATCCAGAAGCCGCCGCCGCCGTCGTCCAGCACGACGCCGCGGCCGCCCGCGCGGTGAAACTGGCCGTGCGCATCGACGAACGCGCCGATGGAACCCGTGCCCGCGTACACGAGATAGCCTTCTCCCGGCGCGAAGCTGGCGCGGTAGGCGATCTCCATGTCGCTGCAAAAGTGGATGCGGGCCGGGTCGAGGTGCAGTTCTTCGGCGAGCCAGCGCTGCAGCAGTTCGCTGTCGCCGCCGAAGCCCGTCAGGCCCGCTTCCACCCTGCCCGGCACGCCGTGCACGAGGGCTTGTGTCGCCAGTTGGGCGAAGGTGGCGCGGACCGTGTCGCGGCCTTGCGGCGTGCCCATCTGCAGGGCGGACAGGCCGGCGACGCGGCCTTCGGCCACGATGGTGCCGCCGGGCGCGGCGACGGCCCAGCGCGTCTCGGTGCCGCCGGCGTCGATGCCGAGTCCCAGGCCGGATGCCGGACTCGGCGTTACAGGTTCGGGTTGCGAATCGATCATGATCATCCGCCAGTGTACGCCGTCAGGCGCTCATCGGGCGAATGAATGCTGGCGTGCGCTGCATGAGCCAGGGTTATGCCTTGCGCCATGCCTCGACCCGGGCGCTTTCGTTGCCGAGGCGGTCGACCGCGCTGACGACGATCGCATCCGCCGCGCCCAGCTTCGCATCGTCCGGCACGGCCCAGTCCACGCGCGACGCGGGCGCCACGGCGAAGCGCCACTGGTTGCCGAAGCGCGACCAGATCGCGTACATCGCGTTGGCCTTGCCCGCGGCCAGCTTCAGGTACACGGACGGCCCCTTGCGCACGGCCGCGACGGACGGCGCGCCCGGGCCCTCGTTGCCGAGCCACGGCGTCGCGGGCACGAGCGCGGGACCGGGATAAGACACGGCGCGCAACTGGTCGCTGATGCCCTTGCGGTTTTCCATCAGCGGCGCCATGCTGAAATGGACGTGGCCGCCCGCGTTCGGCCGCGACCGCGTGTGGTCGATCTGGTCGAGGATTTCCTGCGGTGGATAGTCCTTCGTCGGCGCGCCGATGCGGCTCGTGAACAGGCCCGGCCATACGTGGCGGCCCTTCGCGTTCTGTGTCAGCCAGTAGTCGAGCAGCACGTCGTACGCCTGGCCCGGCTGGCGGATGCCCCAGTACAGCTGCGGCGAGAAGTAATCGAGCCAGCCATTTTGCAGCCACGTCTCGGCGTCCGCATACAGCTTGTCGTACTGGGAAAAGCCGACGATGCCGCGCGGGCGGCGGTCCGGCCGGCCCAGGCCGAACGGGCTGATGCCGAAGCGCACCCAGCTCTTTTCGCGGTGGATGCCCTCGTACAGCGCTTCAATGAGCCGGTTGACGTTCTGGCGCCGCCACGACGCGCGATCGAGCCTGCCGCCGCCGGCCACGTAGCGCTGCCACGAGGGTTCGTCGGGAAAATCCAGCTCGGCCTTCGCGGTCTTGCCTTCCAGCGCCGCGGCCTCCGCGCCCGTCGCCTCGATCGGGTATGGATAAAAATAATCGTCGATGTGGACGCCGTCGATGTCGTAGCGGCGCACGACGTCCAGCACGACGTCCAGGGTCTGCCTGACGGCGGCTTCCTCGCCCGGATCCATCCACTGGTATTTACCGTAGGTCTTGACGGCGGACGGATTGGTGCGCGTGATGTGGTTCGGCGCGGCCGGCGAGCGGGCGCCGTTGTGGCGGGCGCGGTACGGGTTGAACCACGCGTGCAACTCGAGCCCGCGCGCGTGCGCCTGCGTGACCCAGAATTTCAGCGGGTCGTACCACGGCTGCGGCGCCTGGCCTTGCAGGCCCGTCAGGTATTCCGACCACGGTTCCAGCTTCGACGGGTAGATGGCGTCCGCGGCCGGGCGCACCTGCAGCACGATGGCGTTCAGGTTCAGCGCCTTGGCGCGGTCGAGGATGGCGATGGCTTCGGCCTGCTGCTTGTCGGCGGAGAGGTTCGGCTTGCTCGGCCAGTCGATGTTGGCGACGGTCGACACCCACGCGGCACGGAATTCGCGGGGCGCGGGCGGCGGCTGGTCGCCGGCAGGCACATTGCCCGCCAGCGGGGGCGTCGAACTGCAGCCCGACATGAGGCCACCCATCGCCAGCGCACCGGCGACTCCCGCGAACGCGAATGCGCGTCGTTTCTGATCAGGTTGCAACACCAACTCCTAGACTTTGACGAACCACCGTTTGCGCCACATGCCCCACGCAACGAGGAACATGCACGCATCGAACAACACGGCATGCAGCAGCGACGTATTGACGGCGCCGATAGTCAACGCGGCGATCGGCGCGTATAACGCCTGGCCCAGCGACCGCAGGCTGCCGTCCGGCTGGGCGAATTTTACATAGCCCAGCATTTTCGCGACAAATCCGGAAAACGCAAAGATGAACAGTGCGTTCATGCCGTAGATGACGAACGGAAGAGTCCAGCGCGCCGCCAGCGTACGTACGCGTTCGGAAGGGCTGACGTCCAGCGGCCAATAAAACGCGGAAAATGCCAGGCAGGCCAGGCCGGTCATCAGGAGGCAGTACGACGGTGTCCACAGGCTCTTGTTGATCGGCATGAGGATGATATCGAGAAACAACCCAATCGCGACGCACGCCATGCCGGCGACAATCAATCCCGCGACCTGCCATGTGCGGCTGTTGCTAGAAGCGAGCCAGCGCCCGGCCAGCACGCCGAACAGCTGGCTGCACAGCGCCGGCAACGTGGACACGATGCCTTCCGGATCCCACGTCTTCGATTGCACCCACAAGTGCTTGCCGAGCAACGTGCGGTCGACCCACGCGCCGAAGTCCTGCCCCGGCTCCAGCACGCCGGCGCCGATGCCGGGCACGGGAACATACAGCATCAGCACGCTGTACAGCGCCAGCAGACCCGCGATGACGGCCAGTTGCATCCGCCAGCCGCAATACACGACGATGGGTGCGGCCAGCAACGTGCACAGCGCGATCCGCTGCAGCACGCCGGGGATGCGCACCTTTTCGATGTTGAAATACGGCATGAAGTTCAGCAGAAAGCCGATCAGGAAGATCAGCATGGCGCGCCTGGCCAGCTTGGCGAGCAGGCGCGGCCTGTCGGCACCGGCTGCTGCCAGGCGGCCCAGCGACAAGGCCATCGCCACGCCGCCGATGAACAGGAAGAACGGGAAGATGCAGTCGGTAAAGGTCCAGCCGTTCCACTTCGCGTGTTCCAGCGGCCCGTACAGGTGGCCCCAGTCGCCCGGATTATTCACCAGCACCATCGCGGCGATGGTAAAACCGCGGAAGGCGTCGAGCGATACCAGGCGGTGATTGTTCACTTCTTCCCGAACTCCGGATCGATTTTCACGAGCGCCGCCATCGCGAACGCGGGAATGGTCGCGAGGCAGGTCCAGATGAAGAAGTGCTGGTAACCGATCATCTCCTGCAGCTTGCCGCTCCACATGCCGGGGACCATCATGCCGAGCGCCATCAGGCCCGTGCAGATCGCGTAATGGGCCGTCTTGTACGGGCCTTCCGAGACCATGATCATGTACATCAGCATGGCGGTGAAACCGAAGCCGTAGCCGAACTGCTCGATCGCGAGGAAGCCGCAGATGACGCCGAAGTTCTGCGGCTGCGCGGACGACAGGTACACGAACACGAGGTCGGGCAAGTGCACGGCAAACACCATCAGCCACAGGCAGCGTTTCAGGCCCAGGCGCGAGATCAGCCAGCCGCCGAACAGGCCGCCGATGGTCAGCGCGATGATGCCGATGGTGCCGTATGCGGTGCCGTACTGCTCGGTCGTGAGGCCCAGGCCGCCCGCGCTGACCGGATCCTTGAGGAACGGTGCGACGAGCTTCAGCAGTTGCGACTCGCCCAGCCGGAACGTCAGGATGAAGCCGAGGATCAGCCAGATGTCGCGCTTGCGGAAGAAGCTGGCGAACGTCGCGAAAAAGCTGGCGAGGGGATTGGTGCCTTCAGCGGCCTTGTGGTCGGCTTCGGGACGCGGCAGCACGGCCTGGTGCCACGCGCAGAAGGCGAAGAACAGGCCGCACAGCACGAAGAACACGATGGCCCAGGCCTGGTGCACGTCGCCCAGCGACTTCGACAAATGGCCGGCCAGGATCACGAGCGGTCCCTGTGCGGCCAGGGTCGCGAGCCGGTAAAAGGTCGAGCGCACGCCGACGAAGGCGGCCTGCTGTTGCTGGCGCAGGCCCAGCATATAAAAGCCGTCGGCGGAAATGTCGTGCGTGGCGGACGCGA
>CBIHOW010000107.1:0-17923 GCA_966211695.1 uncultured Massilia sp.
ACAAGGACTCGGCGATCGACTACGCCAAGGCGCAAGCCGAACTGGCGGCGGCGGTTGCCCAGCTGGCGGCCATCGCCAAGCTGCGTCATAAAGGACGCTGATCGCTGGTTGTTCGAGCGCTCAAAAAAGAGGCAGCCTCCGGGCTGCCTTTTTTATTGCCCAAATTCGGGGTCAGAGCACATTTTTCGCGGAATTCGGGGTCAGAGCACTTTTTAGAACAATGGCTTCTGTGAATCAAAGCCCTGGTTAGCGATGCCGGTAGCCCGGCCGGGATGGCGCTCCTCGCGCAAAGCGTTCTCTAAAACCATTGCTGAAAAATGTGCTCTGACCCCGAATCTTTGCCGAAATGTGCTCTGACCCCGAATCGGTATCCTGCGCCGGGCGATGATGCAAACCTGATAAGCTAGTGCCAACGATAAGACAAACTCAGGCCTAGCATGCGAACCATCGAACAAATCCTCCGCGCCGCCCGGACCGTGGCCGTCGTCGGGCTCTCGAACAAGCCCGAACGCGCCAGCCTGGAAGTCGCCAGCTACCTGCAGGAGCAGGGCTACCGCATCATCCCCGTCAATCCCGCCTACGCCGGCCAGGAGATCCTCGGCGAGACCGTCTACGCCACCTTGCAGGAAGCGGCCGATGCGCTCGCGCCGTCCGGCACGCGCATCGACATCGTCGATTGTTTCCGCAAGTCCGAAGAAATCCCGCCGATCGCCAAGGATGCCATCGACGTGCGCGCCGGGTGCCTGTGGATGCAGCTCGGCATCGAGAACCAGGTCGCCGCCGACCTGGCCCGTGCCGCCGGCCTGGACGTGGTCATGAACCACTGCATGCTGATCGAACACCGCAAGCTGGGAGAACAGGCCGCATGAGCATGCTGGAACGCTTCCGCGCGCCCAAGAACCTGGAACTGCGCGACAAGGATGCCGGCGCCACCCCGCTGCGCGACGACAAGAAGGGCAAGCTCAAGAATGGCGAGATCAAGGAGCGCGAGCGAGCGCTCACTGCCGAGCTGACGGCCGAAGTGGCCAAGCTGCAGGAAAAGCTGTACGCGGCGCGCGAGCAAAAGCTGCTGCTGATCCTGCAGGGCATGGATACCTCCGGCAAGGATGGCACCGTGCGCGCGCTGTTTTCGCAGATCAACCCGATGGGCCTGCATGCCACCGGCTTCGTGGCCCCGACGGAGAAGGAAAAGGCCCACGATTTCCTCTGGCGCGTACACGCGCGCGTGCCGGCCAAGGGAGAAATCGGGATCTTCAATCGCAGCCATTACGAGGACGTGCTCGTGCCGCGCATCCTGGGCACCCTGGACGGGAAGGACCTCGAGCGCCGCTACGCCCAGATCCGCGACTTCGAACGCATGCTGGCCGAGACGGGGACGACGGTCATGAAGGTCTTCCTGCACATCTCCAAGGACGAGCAGCGCGAGCGCCTGCAGGCGCGCCTGGACGATCCGGAGAAGCACTGGAAGTTCGACCCGGCCGACCTCACCGCGCGCGATAAATGGGACGTCTACCAGAACGCCTACGCGGACGCGATCAACGCGACGGACTGCGACCACGCGCCGTGGTATATCGTGCCGGCCGATTCGAAGACGCACCGCAACCTGATCATCGCCCACCTGATGCTGGAGACGATGCAGGGCATGAAGCTGGCATGGCCGGCGCCGAAGGCGGACATGTCGAAGGTGACGATCGACGCCTGAGCCTGCCGGTCCGCACGGATTGTCTTAGAATGAAGATCCACCAACCCGTGCGATTTCCGACCATGTTCAAGTCCACCGCTTTGCTGCTTTCCCTCGGCGCCGCCGCGACGTTCTCCACGATGACGGCGGCACCCGCGCTGGCGCAGACGCCGGCCGCCCAGCCTGCGGCCCAGCCGGCCAGCTGCCCGGCCGTGCTGAAGCACACCTTCAACCGCCTGCAGGACGAAGCGCCGCAGGACCTGTGCCAGTACGCCGGCAAGGTCGTGCTGGTGGTGAACACGGCCAGCTACTGCGGCTTCACCAAGCAGTACGAGGGCCTGGAAAAGCTGTACGCGAAATACGCGCCGCGCGGCCTCGTGGTGCTCGGCTTCCCGTCGAACGATTTCAAGCAGGAAGACGCGGACGCGAAGAAGATCGCCGACCTCTGCTACAACACGTATGGCGTGAAGTTCCCGATGTTCACGAGCACCGTCGTGACCGGCGATAAAGCGAATCCGCTGTATTCGGAGCTGATCAAGGCGACGGGCAACCAGCCCAAGTGGAACTTCAACAAATACCTGATCGACCGCAACGGCAAAGTCATCGACTACTTCCCGAGCAAGGTAACGCCGGAAGATCCGAACCTCGTCGGCAAGATCGAGCAGGCGCTGAAAGGCTGAGCTTTTCTTGACCAGTGACAGGTTTATCGTAATAACCCGCATGGCTTCATGGTCATTTTGATGCACATCAACGATTTTGTTGAGGTGGCTCAATAGACTGATCTTCGTCGAACAACAACACGAAGAAAGGTCTCACCATGAAGAAGTCGATGCTGAAACTGGTGTTCGCCGCCCTGGGTCTCGTCGGGGCTGCCGTGCCCGCGCTGGCGCAGGAATCGCCGTGGCTGGTGCGCGTGCGGGCGGTGCACATCGATCCGGCCGACAAGTCCGATCCCGTGGGCGGTACCGGTGCGAGCGACCGCCTGCATGTCAGCGACAAGTGGATCCCTGACGTCGACATCTCGTATTTCTTTACCCCCAACTGGGCTGCGGAACTGGTGCTCACGGTGCCGCAAAAGCATGACGTCACGCTGGACGGCAAGCGCATCGGCAGCTTCAAGCATGTGCCGCCGACCCTGCTGGCGCAATACCACTTCCTGCCGGGCGCGCAGATCGACCCGTACGTCGGCGCCGGCATCAACTACACCCTGATCTCCAAGGTCGACCTCCTGGATGGCGCCGGACGCCTCGAGCACGACAGCGTCGGCGCGGCGCTGCAGGCGGGCGTCGACATCCGCATCGACAAGCAATGGTCGGTCAACGTCGACGTGAAAAAGGTGCAGATCCGCAGCGACGTCGACATCAGCGGCGCCCGCGCGAGCCGCGTGAAGATCGATCCCGTGCTGCTGGGCGTCGGCATCGGCTACCGGTTCTGACCGGACGCCTCGTAACGAACCCCGCTTCCTCCAAAAGCGTGCCGGCCGTAACAGGCCGGTTTTGGCCGGCCCGTAAAGCCGGCCCTTTTTATTTGCGCAGCACGGCGCGCAAAGGTCCGCGCAGCGCATTGCAGACGACGATCTCCTGCGCGTGCGCGAGGCTGTCGCGCGTGAGCGGGCATTCGATCGCGCCCCAGGCGGGATCGTCCAGCAGCACCCCGCGCATCACGCCGGGCAGCACGCCCGACGACAGCGGCGGCGTGTACCAGTGGCCGCCGATCTTCACGAACACGTTGCTGCGGCCGCCCTCCGTCAATTCGCCGCGCTCGTTGAAGAACAGCGTGTCGAAGGCGCCCGCGCTTTCCGCCGCGCGCCAGGCGGCGTCGTAGCGGCTGCGGATGCTCGTCTTGTGGCGCAGGAAGACGTCGTGCGCGCGCGTGGGAGCGTCCGCCAGCAGTACGGCGACCGGCTCGGCGAGCGGCGCCAGCGCGCCCGTCTGCACGACGATCTCGCCGTCGGGACGCAGCGCGAGCCGTACGCGGTGCGGCATGTCGTCCGGCAGCGCAGCGCAGGCTTCCAATGCGGCGTTACGTGCCAGCTCCGCGTTGAACGGATGGCCGAAATACGCGGCCGATGCGCCCAGGCGCGCGAGGTGGCGTTCCAGGTGGCGGCACCCGTCCGCGCGCGTGGCGTAGATGGTTTCGAAGATCTCGAAGTCGTTCGGCAGGCCCGTGAGGAAGCTCGCCTTGAGCCGGCATTCGGCATACTCGGCGCCGGCGTCGCTGTCGTACACGATGCCCGCACCGACCCCCAGTTCGCCGTGCCGCACGCCGTTCTGTTCCGGCTGCAAGGTCAGTGTGCGGATCGGGACGGATAAGCAGAAGTCGCCGAACCGCGCATGCTGCAGTGTCCCGAAGCCGCTGCCCGCCGGCAGATCGATCCAGCCGATCGCGCCCGTGTAGATGCCGCGCGCGGCCGGTTCCAGCTCGCGGATGATTTCCATCGTGCGGCGCTTGGGCGCGCCCGTGATCGAGCCGCACGGGTACAACGCGGCGAAGATGTCCTGCAACGTGGTGCCTGGCGCGAGCTGGGCCTGCACGGTGGACGTCATCTGCAGCACGCTGCTGTAGCGCTTCACTTCGAACAGCGCCGGCACGCCCACGCTGCCGGTGCGCGCGATGCGTCCCAGGTCGTTGCGCAGCAGGTCGACGATCATGAGGTTTTCCGCGCGGTTCTTCGGATCGGCGGCCAGGTGCTGCGCGCGCACGGCGTTCACCAGATCGTCGGCGTCGGCCGGCGCCGTGCCCTTCATCGGACGCGCCAGCAGGCGGCCCGCATCGTGGCGCACGAACAGTTCCGGCGACAGCGACAGCACCGCGCGTCCATCCGGCAGAGAAATGAGGGCGCCGTAGGGCACCGGCTGGCGCGCACGCAGGCGCGCATACAGCTGTTTGATGTCGCCGAAGGCGTCGAAGCGGAGACGGTAGGTGTAATTGACCTGGTACGTGTCGCCGGCCGCGATGTAGTCGCGGATGCGGTCGATGGCCTGCGCGAACGTGGCCTCGTCGACGTTGGCCCGCACGGCGCCGATGCCGGCCGGGCCGTTGTGCGCGTCCGTCGCGAGCCAGGCATCGACCTGGTCCGCATCCAGCATGGTGTAGCGCTCGAACAGCAGCACCTGGGCCAGCGGCGCGTGCGGCTCGCGCGCCGGCGCGATGCCGAGCAGCTGCTCGCCCAGTTCATAGGTCAGCACGGGCACGGCGTACAGGCCGCGCGCGAGGGCGTCCTGGACGCCGTCCAGCAGGCGCGGCCAGTCCTCCACGCGCTGGCATGCCAGCATGCCCGCATAGCCCTCGTACAGGCGCGAGCGCGCCTGCGCATGGCCTTCGGGGCTCGCGTCGTCGAGCAGGGCGAACACGGTGGCATCCATGGCGACGGTCAGGCGGCGAGGAGAAGGGCCAGCTGCAGCGGGCTGTTCTCGGTGGGGTGCTGTTTGAAACCGCTCTTGGCATAGCGGTGCCAGCGTCCCGTCACGTACGCGACGAGCATCCCGGCGCGCGCGGCTACGTCTTCCTCGCGGCCGTGGCCCTGCGTGCTGGCGACGCGCAGCGCCTGCTTGAACGCCAGCTCGACCTTGTCGTAGAACTGGTTCATGCGCAGGACCAGGCGATCGTCTTCGCCGACGAGGGCATCCCCGATCAGCACGCGCGTCATGCCCGGATTGTTGGCGGAGAACGACAGCAGGATCTGCAGCATCGCATGCGCCTGCGCGAGGCCGTTGTCCTCGCGTTCTGCCACCTGGTTGAACAGGGTGAACACGGTCGCCTCGATGAATTCGATCAGGCCCTCGAACATCTGCGCCTTGCTGGCGAAATGGCGGTACAGGGCGGCTTCCGACACCGACAGCCGGGCGGCCAGCGCCGCCGTCGTGATCTTCTCGCCCTTCGGGTGTTCGAGCATGGCCGCCAGGGCCTGGAGGATCTGCTGTTTGCGTTGGCCCGGCTTGGTGCTTGCCATGTTGTTAGAGGTTCTCCGTGACGTATCTGGGTGCGAGCCGGCGCAGGTGCGCGGGCAGCCTAAGCACGGATTTTACTTTGACATCGACGTAACCGGGGCGTTTGACCATCTTCGGCAGCGGGGCTTTGCCGATCGGATCGCTGAAGTGCAGGTATTGCGTGACCCACGCCGTGCGCAGGCCGAGCTGCTTGGCGCGCTTGAGGTTCATGAGCGTGTCCTCGACGAGGATGCAGCGCCCCGCGGACAGGCCGTGGCGCCGCAGCAGGCGGCGCAGCATCAGCTTCGACGGCTTGGGGCGCAGCTGGCGGTGCACGCGCATGTCCTCGATCGAGACATGGTGGGCGAACTGGCGCTGCAGCCCGATGTGGCGCACGACGCCCGTCGAATACGCGGTCGGCGCGTTCGTCAGCAGGATCTTGCGTCCCGGCAGGCGGCGCAGCAGGCGCTCCAGGCCGCGCTCGTAGCGCACCAGCTCATGCAGCGCGCCGATGTCGTGCGTCTGGCGCAGGAAGTCGGCCGCGTCGACGCGGTGATGGCGGATCATGCCCAGCAGCGTCGCGCCGTAGCGCTTCCAGTAGCCGACACGGGCCGCATCGACGGCTTCCTGGCTCGCGGGCGTGACGCCGTCGCCGAGCACGCGCGCGATGTACGTGTTCATGTTGGCGCTGATCGCCGGGAAGATCGCATGCGACGCATCGTGCAGCGTGTTGTCGAGGTCGAACAGCCAGACAGGCGGGAGGAGGTTGGGCACGGGGACGGAAAACGGAACAGGGAATCGAAATTATATCGGCACGGCGTCAAAGGCTTCCTCTGATACAGCTCGCATACCGGGCTGTAGGGCCGATCCAGAATGGGTCAAGGATGACTTCCGCGAGGATGCGTATGCGCCCCTTCTTCCGTTCGTTTCCGGCATTGCTGCTGGGCTTGTTCCTGCTGTTCACGCTGCCGGCCCACGCGACCGACCGCGGCGCCCTGTTCCGGCTCACTCTGGATGGCCACGTGATGCACCTGTTCGGCACCTTGCACGTCGGCCGGCCGGATTTCTATCCACTCGAAGAGCGCCTCGTGGGGGCGCTGGCCGAGTCGTCCACGCTGGCACTCGAGATCGATCCCGACCAGCCGCGTGCCGACCTGCAGGAAGCGCTGCGCACGCACGGCATGCTGGCGCCCGGCAATCCCGCCTATGACGGCCTGCCGTCCGGGCAGAAGCGGCGTCTCGACAGGCTGTTGCAGCAAGGCGGTCTCGACGCCTCGTTCATGCTGGGTTTTAAACCGGTGCTGCTGGCGACGATGCTGACATTGGCCGAATACACGCGCCAGGGGTACCGGGCCGACCTGTCGAGCGATGCCTGGCTCGCGCGCCAGGCGCGCCGGCGCCACGTCAGGGTGCTGGCGCTGGAATCGCTGGGCGGCCAGCTGGCGCTGCTCGACCGCCTGCCGATGCCGGACCGCTGGCGTTTTCTGGAAGAGATGATGGACACGATCGAATCCGGCGCCCAGCGCACGGAAGCGCAGGAAGTCGTGCGCGCGTGGAGCACGGCGGACCGGCAGGCGCTCGACCGGATGGCGGAGAAATGCGAGACCGACAAGAGCGTCTCCGGCCGTTTCGTGACCCAGGTGCTGCTGAAGGAGAGAAACGCCGGCCTGGCAGACCGTCTGCTGCAATTGTTGCGTGCGGAAGACCGGACCGTGGCCGCGATCGGCGTGCTGCACTTGCTGGGGACGGGGAGCGTGCCGGCTTTGCTTGAACAAAGCGGGGTCACGATCGAGCGGATCTATTAACAAAAAAGGGTCCGAAAATCGGACCCTTTTTTTAAATTCTGGCGGAGCGGACGGGGCTCGCCCACGTTCCGCGGGCCGCGGTTTCGCTTGCAAGCGAAACCCTTCGAGCCCCAAACCGTGCCTCCCGCAGGGGAGGCACTCTGATAGAACGAAAAAGGGTCCGAAAATCGGACCCTTTTTCTTGAATTCTGGCGGAGCGGACGGGGCTCGAACCCGCGACCCCCGGCGTGACAGGCCGGTATTCTAACCAACTGAACTACCGCTCCAGCTTGTACTGCGATCTCGCATCATGACGCTTGTCATCGCGCCGCGAGTGTCCTGCATTCCTGCCGCGCAAACGCGCAGCGTGGACAAGATGCTTGTCTTATCCGTTACGTCAGGCATCGGGGATACCAAAACAGGCGGGAATCTGGACAAATCCTGGTGCCCTTGACGTGGATTGAACACGTGGCCTCTCCCTTACCAAGGGAGTGCTCTACCACTGAGCTACAAGGGCAGTGATTTTTGTGGCGCCATTAAGACGCCACAGAATTTCAGTGCGAGCGGATCATAGTGCCAAAAGCCTGTTCGGTCAAGACTTCCAGCAACAAAGAGTGCTCGATGCGGCCATCGATGATGTGCACGGTGTTCACACCCGACTTGGCGGCGTCCAGGGCCGACGAGATCTTCGGCAGCATGCCGCCGGAAATCGTGCCGTCCGCGAACATCTCGTCGATCTCGCGCGCCGACAGGTCGGTCACCAGGTTGCCGTTCTTGTCCTGCACGCCGGCGATATTGGTCATCATGATCAGCTTTTCGGCTTTCAGGATTTCCGCGATCTTGCCGGCGACGACGTCGGCGTTGATGTTGTAGGCCTGGCCGTCCTGGCCGAAACCGATCGGCGAGATGATCGGGATGAAGGCGTCGTCCTGCAGCGCTTTCACGACGGCCGGATTGATCGCTTCGATTTCGCCGACGAAACCGATGTCGAGGAATTCGCCCGGCTTGTCCTTGTCCGGCATCGCCATCTTGCGTGCACGGATCAGGCCGCCGTCCTTGCCGGTCAGGCCCACGGCCTGGCCGCCGTAGTGGTTGATCAGCATGACGATGTCCTGCTGGACTTCGCCGCCCAGCACCCACTCCACCACTTCCATGGTTTCTTCGTCGGTGATGCGCATGCCTTGCACGAAGGTGCCCTGCTTGCCGATCTTTTTCAGGGCGTTGTCGATCTGCGGACCGCCGCCGTGCACCACGACCGGGTTCATGCCGACCAGCTTCAGCAGGATGACGTCGCGCGCGAAGCCGTGCTTCAGGCGCTCGTCGGTCATCGCATTGCCGCCGTATTTGATGACGATGGTCTTGCCGTGGAAATTGCGGATGTAGGGGAGTGCTTCGGCCAGGATCTGCGCCTTGATCTGCGGCGAGACCGCAGTCAGGTCATTATTCTGGTCGTCGCCCGTCAGATTGGTCAGCGTTGCGTTCATTGGGGGTCCGGAAAAGAATTTGCGAGATTTTACAGGCAATAGCCTACCGCAGTGGCCATTATAGAAGTTCTATGTTGTATTTTCTGGCACCGGCCGTTAAGGTGGCTTACATCTGGATACACGATGTCACCTTTCGCATGAGCACTTGTTCACAATGTGGCGCCGAATTCGGCTGCGCGATGGTCGACGGCACCGACAGCGCACCGTGCTGGTGCACGAAGCTGCCGCCCGCGGTCCCGCTGCCGTCGCCCGGCACGGCGGCCGGGTGCTGGTGTCCGGCCTGCCTGGCGCAGCATATCGCGCAACGGGCCGCCGGGGCGCCGGATACGTAGTCAGCGCGCGGTCCGGAAGAACCGCATCATTTCGCGGCTCGCGTTCGGGCCCTTGCCATCCGTATAGCTGCCGCGCGTATCGCCGCCCGACCAGGCATGGCCGGAACCGTGGATCTCCCAGTGTTCCGCATGGATGCTGCCGTCGGGCCGGCGGTGCACCGTGCGCGTATAGGCGTGGCCATCGGGCACGTTACCCCCTTCGACCACGACGTCTTCCGACGGATGGCGCCGACGCTGGTTGATCAGTTCGTGGCCATTGGCCGGATGCACGGTCGTGTCGCGGTCGCCGTGGAACACGATGATCGGCAGCGACTTGCCCGGCTCGTGGCCGGTGCGGAAATCGCCCTTCATCGCGGCCATGGCGGACGGCAGGTCGTGCGCCGCCGCGAACGGCAGGCCGGAGTGGACGCCGACGGCAGCGAACAGGTCCGGATACAGCGTGCCCATGATGGCCGCCATCGCACCGCCCGCGGACAGGCCCGCGACGTAGACGTGCTTCGGATCGATCACGTAGCGCGCCATGATGTCCTGGGTGATCCCGGCGATGATCGAGGGCTCTCCCTGGCCGCGCTGCTGGTCCGCCGCGCTGAACCAGTTCCAGCAGCGCGACGCGTTGGCCTGCTGCGACTGGGCCGGATAGGCGACGAGGCAGCCGTATTCCTCGGCAAGGGCGTTCATGCCGGTGCCGAGCGCGAAGTCATCGGGATTCTGCGTGCAGCCGTGCAGCATCAGGAGCAGCGGCGCCGGCTGTCCGGCATAGGTGCTCGGGATATACAGTTTGTAGTCGCGGGTGCCCGCGTCGTTCGTATAGCTGGCGTCGATGAAATGGCCGGGCAGGCCGATCGCGGCCGCGCCCGTCGACAGCGGCGGCACATTGAATGGATTGGCACTCTGGCCCAGGCGGGACAGGTCGGCCAGCATGTCGGAAAAGGCGTCGTAGGTCGGGTAATTCGAGGCCGGCGGCGTCATGGTTTCCACGCTTTTGACCGCCGCGGTCTGCACGGCGGTGGCATTCTTGACGGATTCCCGGATGACGGTGCGGGCAACGGACGGGCCGCGGCGCATCAGGGAGCGGGTCGCAGCGCGCATTTGCGCCAGGAACTTGTGATTCAGGGTCATCGGCACTCCTTGTGGGGTGTGTCGGCAATGCCGCCGGCGCGTGGCTGAGGCATCGAACGAGGGTTCAGTCTTGATGGCGAAGCTTGCGCGAACCTTACAGATGGGGTAAGCGCAACGCGCAACGGAAGAGCCCCAGTCTACGCGGGTGGGCTCGTCGGTCAAGCGCGATTCGTCCCGGTAGGTTAATCTGCGCACCATGTGTCCCATATCCCAGACTCGTTCGCGCTCCAGGTGGCGCGACACAATACCGACTTTTGCACAGGCCGCGGCATGAACGAGACACGTCTTCCGCCGGAACAACAGACGCCGGTCCCTTCCCCGTGTATCAATGTGTGCAAGATGTCGCCCGTGACGGGCCTGTGCGAGGGCTGCCTGCGCACCATCGACGAGATCGTCGCCTGGGGCCGCGCCGACGACGATTTCAAGCGCGCCGTATGGGCGGACATCCGCCGGCGCGAACTGCACATCCCATTCGATTGAAGCGGACGGTACACTGGCCGTCATCGGACGGTCCCAGGAATTAGAGCCCGGAATCTAGCACGGTCGTGCTTTTCTAATCCATAATCGACCGGTCCGATCAACTATCGCGAGAATCCCATGGCGCTGCCTCCCGTCCTGCAAGACCTGTCCCTCCCCGTCATCGCGTCGCCGATGTTCATCGCCAGCGGTCCCGCGCTGGTGGCCGCGCAGTGCAAGGCGGGCATCGTCGGTTCCTTTCCGGCGCTGAACGCGCGTCCGGCCGAGCTGCTCGACACGTGGCTGACGGACCTGCAGCGCGAGCTGGCGGATTACCAGGAACTGCATCCGGACAGAAAGGTCGGCCCGATCGCCGTCAACCAGATCGTGCACCAGTCGAACGACCGCCTGGAACACGACGTGGCCGTGTGCGTGAAGCACCAGGTGCCGATCATCATCTCGTCGCTGCGCGCGCCGCCGAAAGAGATGCTGGACGCCGTGCACGCCTATGGCGGCATCGTCATGCACGACGTGATCTCGATCCGCCATGCGGAGAAGGCGCTGGAGGCGGGCGTCGACGGCCTGATCCTCGTCGCGGCCGGCGCGGGCGGCCATGCGGGCGCGCTGTCGCCGTTCGCGCTGGTGGGCGAAGTGCGCAAGTTCTTCGACGGCCCGATCGCGCTGTCGGGTTCCATCGCCACGGGCGACGCCATCCTTGCCGCGCAGGCGATGGGCGCCGATTTCGCCTACATCGGCTCGCGCTGGCTGGCCACGCGCGAATCGAACGTCACCGACGCCTACCGCAACGCGATCGTGGAATCGACGGCGGCCGACGTCGTCTACACGAACCTGTTCACGGGCGTGCACGGCAACTACCTGAAAAAATCGATCGTGGCGGCCGGGCTGGATCCGGACAACCTGCCGGTGTCGGACAAGAGCAAGATGAGTTTTGGTTCCGGCAGCGCCAAGGCGTGGCGCGATATCTGGGGCGCGGGGCAGGGCGTCGGCCTGATGGATGACGTGCCGACTGTCGCCGAGATGGTGGAGCGCCTGACGCAGCAGTATCAGGCGGCAAGGGAGCGGCTGGGCCTGAAGGCCTGAGTTAGCATAACGTCGCCCCTGCGAAGGCAGGGGCCCGATTTTGCGTACCGGGCTGCTCGAACTTGGATCCCCGCCTGCGCGGGGATGACGTTGGTTGAGGGTCGTGTTGGTGCTTAGCCCAGCACCTTGTCCGCGTCGCGGATCACCCACAACCCCGGCAGGTTGCGCCAATATCCATGCGCATCCATGCCGAAGCCGACGACGAACTGGTTCGGCACCGTCAGGCCGACGATGTCCGCCTGCACCGGTTTCACTTTACCGAGTTCCTTGTCGGCAAACACGGCCAGGATCACCTCGGCCGCGCCCATGTCGAGCAGGCGCTGCTTCACGTGGGCCAGCGTCTCGCCTTCATCGAGGATGTCGTCCACGATGATGATCGTGCGGCCCTTGACGTCCTGGCGCGGGATCACTTTCCACACGACTTCGCCACCGCGGTCCAGGTCGCCGTAGCGGGTGACGTGGATGTAGTCGAATTCGAGGGGGAACGTCAATTGCGGGAGCAGGTTGCCGGTGAACACCACCGCGCCGCCCATGACGCCCAGCACCAGGGGAAATTCGCCCGTGTCGTCATTGTCGAAACGCTGGTTCAGCACCTCGGCGACATTGCGTACGGCCGCCTGGACCTTGTCCGCGCTGACGATTTCCTCGGCATTGGCCAGCAGGGCGCGAGCGCGGTTGTAGTGAAAGTCTTGCATGATATTTCAGAGTCGGTTGCAGGATCGGATTGATCCTTGGGTGTGCGATTATCCGCCAGTTTGCGCTTGCGCGCGATTTCCGGCGGCGCGGGCCGGCGGTATGCTTCAGAGGGCGTATCATACCGGCTTGATAAACACATCGCCCGACAACCGAGCCACCATGCCAGCACCAGACTCCACCCACGTGCGCGCCGAACGCCTCGCGAAGCTGCGCGCCGCGATGGCGCGCCACCAGGTCGACGCCTTCATCGTACCGTCCGCGGATCCGCACCTGTCCGAATACCTGCCCGGCCGCTGGCAGGGCCGCGCATGGCTGTCCGGCTTCACGGGGTCCGTCGGCACGTTCATCGCCACGCGGGACTTCGCCGGCGTCTGGACGGACGGCCGCTACTACACGCAGGCCGAGAACGAACTGGCCGGCACGGAGATCAAGCTGATGAAGATCCCGTCCGGCGCGAGCCTGCTGCACATCGACTGGCTGGCCGATAACCTCGACGCGGGCCAGACCGTGGGCGTGGACGCACGCGTGCTGGGCCTCGCCGTCGCGCGCCTGCTGGGCGATGCGCTCGCCGCCCGCGGTATTCAACTGCGCACGGACCTCGACCTGCTGGACGACATCTGGGATAACCGTCCCGGCCTGCCGCCCGAGCCTGTGTACGAGCACGCAGCGCCGTTCGCCGTGCTCGATCGCGCCGATAAACTGCATGCGACGCGCAACGCGATGGCGAAGCTGGGCGGCGAACGCCATTTCATCTCGACGCTCGACGACATCGCCTACCTGTTCAACCTGCGCGGCGCCGACGTCAGCTTCAATCCCGTGTTCCTCGCGCACGCGCTCGTGGAAGCGACGGGCGCCACGTTGTTCGTCGCCGACGGCAAGATCGATGGGACCCTGCGCGCGCGCCTGGAACAGGATGGCGTGCGCGTGGCGCCGTACGACCAGGCGCAGCAGGCCCTGGCCGCGCTGCCGCCCGACGGCTCGCTGCTGATCGACCCGCGCCGCATCACGGCCGGCATGCGCGCCGCCGTGCCGGCGCACGTGCGCGTCGTGGAAGCCATCAACCCGACGACCCTGGCGAAATCGCGCAAGCTCGATGCCGAGATGGACCACGTGCGCGACACGATGGAACAGGACGGCGCCGCCCTGTGCGAATTCTTTGCATGGCTCGAGGAGACGCTGGCCGATGCGAATCGCTCTCCGCTGGACGAAGTCCACATCGACGAGCAGATCACGGCGGCGCGCGCGCGCCGTCCGCACTTCGTCAGCCCCAGCTTCGGCACCATCGCGGGCTTCAATGCGAACGGCGCGATCATGCACTACCGCGCCTCAAGTGAGAACTGCGCCGTGATCGAAGGCGACGGCCTGCTGCTGATCGACTCCGGCGGCCAGTACCTGGGCGGCACGACGGACATCACGCGCGTCGTCCCCGTCGGCACGCCATCCGCCGCGCAGAAGCGCGACTTCACGCTGGTGCTGAAAGGGATGATCGCGCTGTCCGTCGCGCGCTTCCCGCGCGGTACGAAAGGGCCGATGCTCGATGCGCTGGCGCGCGCCCCGATCTGGGCGGCCGGCATCGACTACGGCCACGGCACCGGCCACGGCGTCGGCTACTTCCTCAACGTGCACGAAGGGCCGCAGGTGATTTCGCCGTCGGCGCCGCCGGAGCCGCATACGGCCATGGAACCGGGCATGATCACGTCGAACGAGCCGGGCATCTACCGCCCCGGCCAGTGGGGCATCCGTATCGAGAACCTCGTGCTCACGCGCGTGGTCGGGGACGAAGGCTTCGGCGAATTCCTCGGCTTCGAGACGCTGACCCTGTGCCCCATCGACACGCGCTGCATCGACCTGTCGCTGATGCGCGGCGACGAGGTCGCGTGGCTCAACGACTACCACCGCAGCGTGCGCGCGCGCCTGCTGCCGCACGTGAGCGGCGCGGCGCGCGACTGGCTCGAACTGCGTACCAAGGAGATCTGACATGGCAGGCGCACGTTCCACCCGGGCCAGTGCCGCCGTCGAGCGGCTCAAGCGGCGCACCGGCGTGACTTCATATTCGATGGCGCGCACCGGCGACGGCCTGTTCTTCCTGTCCGAAAAGCCGGGCGCGCCGCCGCTGTGCGCACCGCTCGAGCTGGACGAGTTCGTGGCGTTCGTGAACGGCCTCGGTCCGCAAGAGGTCAAGCGGGTCAGCAAGCACGACGTCGAATTCGAAAAACAGCTGGTCAGGAAAAAGCCTTGACGGCTCCCGCATCGAACGACCTGGCCCTGACGCTGCCCGAGCTGATCGGCGCGTACTGGTCGCACACGGAACTGGCCACGAATGCGCTGATCCTGCTGAACCTGCTGGGGGCGCTACTGCTGGGCCTCATGGTCGGCTACGAGCGTTCGTACCACGGCCGCGCGGCCGGCATGCGCACATATGGCCTCGTGTGCATGGCATCGTGCGCGTTGACGATCGTCGCCGGCTATCCGAGCCACTGGTTCGGCGGACACGGATCGTCCGTGGCGCTGGTCGACCCGACGCGCGTGATCCAGGGCGTCGTGACGGGCATCGGCTTTCTCGGCGCCGGCGTCATCATGCGCTCGGGCTTCAACATCAGCGGCCTGACGACGGCGGCGTCGATCTGGTCGTCGTCCGTGATCGGTATCCTCGTGGGCCTCGGCTTCTACATGGCCGCGATGGGACTCGCGTTCTTCTCGGCGATGATCATGATCTACCTGAACAAGGCGGTGGGCCTGCTGCCGTCGCGCCATGCGGTGGCCGTCACGCTGCACTTCAAGCCCGGCGTCTATCCGCAGGAAGAGACGCTGCGCCAGGCGGCGCTGGAGCGCGGCTACGAGATCGCCGGCGGTTCATTGACCATCTCCAGCGAGAAGGGCTGCCAGGAGTGGCATTTCGTCGCGCTGGAATTGCCCGGCAAGCCGGGCGCGCCGCTGTCGCTGCTGGCCAGCGAGCTGTCGACGTTCGAAGGCGTGGACGGCTTCCAGCTGTCGCACGCGCGTAACTGACAAGCACATAGAGGAGCACATGACACCCCAGGACGTTCTCGATTTCTGGTTCGGCGCACCGGGCAGCCCGGAGGCGGGACAACCGCGCCGCGAATGGTTCGTCAAGAAGGACGAATTCGATGCCGTCATCCGCGACCGCTTCGGCGCCGCCATCGACCAGGCGCTGGCCGGCGGCCTGCGCGAATGGGATGCGGGAGGAGCCCAGGGCACCCTCGCGCGCATCCTCGTGCTCGACCAGTTCACCCGCAACGCCCACCGCAACACGCCCTTGTCCTTCGCCGGCGACGCCCTGGCGCTGGCGGCCGCGAAGTCTCTTGTCGACAGCGGCGCCGACCGCGCACTGCCGCCGCTGCAGCGCGCCTTCGCCTACATGCCGTTCGAGCACGCCGAGGACGCGTACATGCAGGAGCGCGCCGTCGAACTGTTCGGCGCGCTGGCGGCCGAACACCCGGGCTTCGACGAGATGCTCGATTACGCGCACCGCCACCGCGGCGTGATCGCGCGCTTCGGCCGCTTCCCGCACCGTAACGAGATCCTCGGGCGCGCGTCGACGCCGGAAGAGACCGAGTTCCTGCGCCAGCCCGGTTCCCGTTTCTGATGCCGACCCTGAACATCGTCGGCGCCGGCCACGTGGGCCGCGTGCTCGGCCGATTGTTTTTTGCGCGCGGCGTGTTCACCGTGCAGGACGTCAAAACGCGCGGCCACGACAGCGCGCGCGATGCCGTCGCATTCATCGGCGCCGGTACGCCGGCCGATGGCGATGGCACCTTGCGGCCCGCGGACGTGTGGATGCTGGCCGTGGCGGACGATGCGATCGACACCGTCGCCGCCGCGCTGGCGCAGACTACGCCGATGGCGGGCGCCGTCGTGTTCCACTGCAGCGGCGCCAAGGCGTCGACCGAGCTGGATGCGCTGCGCCAGGCTGGGGCCTTGGTCGCCAGCGTGCATCCGGTGCGCAGCTTCGCGGATCCGGCGGCCGTCGCGGCCGCGTTCGACGGCACGTTCTGCGGCGTGGAAGGCAATGCCGCCGCGCTGGCGGTCCTGCTGCCCGCCTTCGAGGCGATCGGCGCGCGGCCGGTACGCATCGATCCCGCCGCGAAGACCGTGTATCACGCGGCCGCCGTGTTCGCGTCGAACTACCTGGTGACCGTGATGGATGCCGCGTTGCGCGCCTACGAGGCCGCCGGCATTCCGGCCGACGTGGCGCGCGAACTGGCGCGGCCGCTCGCGACCGAAACCCTGGCGAATGTGCTGCGACTGGGGCCGGAAGCGGCGCTGTCCGGACCCATCGCGCGCGGCGACGCGGCAACGGTGGCGCGCCAGCACGCGGCCGTCACGGCGTGGCACGGCCCCACGGGCGCGCTGTACGATGCGCTCGCCACCGCGACGTGGGACCTGGCGCGGCGCAAACGCGCCGAACCCTAGTATGTGACGCCATGTCACGCATTGTGTCGATGGAATTTACAATTCCATGTCGGGATGTTTCCCCGACAGCGTAATGCTTTGTATTTTCAGAATAAAAAATTCAGGCATTATTTTTGCGTCTTCTCTCGCGCTAAAACACTAGGGGAGGGCAAACCAATGTTTAACAAATTCTGGAAAGCCGGTGTAGCGAGCACGATGTTTCTGGTGAGCAGTTTGGCGGCTGCTACGCCTATCGCGTTTATCCCGCCTAACGACCCGACGGGGTACATCGGTACGACGCATTCGAATGATGGGTGGTCCATGGGACGCGGTATCGGTTTCAGGGTGACGACACAGGAAACGATATCGAGCATCGGCGTCTACCAGGACCTGATCGATACGGAATTGCATTGGGGTTTGTACATCATCGACTCGCTGGGCAACGACTTCTCGAAGCTCGAGACGCTCGCATCCGGTAGTTCGGTGGTCACCACCAACGGGCTCGAGTGGATCGACTTCAGGGTTCCCGACGTTGTTCTCAACGAATACTGGAATTACCTGATCGAGTTCTCGTTCGACGGTGAATCCAACCAAAACTTTTATTATTACAACCGTGACGAATCCTGGGATCAGGGGATATACCGTTCACTGGACGGTGAAGCACTGAGCCGTTTCGAGAGTTACTGGAACGTGCCGGCGATTCGGGTCAACGCCGCCGACGTTCCGGAGCCCGCATCGCTTGCACTGGTCGGTGCCGGTTTGCTGGCGCTGGGTATGCGCCGCCGCCGCGGCTGAAGATCTGGAACGGCGTGATTGCGCCGTTTTGCGTCATGTTGTAAAAAGCCTGTCTGCCCAAACGGATGGGCTTTTTTGTGGTTCATCGCGTCTTACCGGGGAACGCATCCTTGATTTTTAGGAAGAAGTAGGA
>CBIHOW010000108.1:0-17685 GCA_966211695.1 uncultured Massilia sp.
AAGCGGGCCGCGCGGCCGGCATGGTCACCGTGGCCTGCAACTGGGGCTATTGCGGTTCCATCGATCCGGCGACGTGGGGTGCGGACTATCTGCTCGACACGCCGCGCCAGTTGCTGGACATGGTGCGCGAGCTGGCGGGTGCCGTGGTCACAACCGCCTGATCTGCCCTTCACCACTTGTCTTATCTAGCCGCTTGCCGCCGACTTTGGCGGCACGCTTGCCTGTCGCCTCGCCGCCGCCAGTCGGTTAGTTGCAGATATAACGGCACTGCCGCGGTCTTCGTTAGATCGCGCTTCCCGTCGTCTGGCTCGTCATTTACATATCTTTACGATTGATACAGGGAATCGTCTATCTCTTCACGATGCCACTCGGTAATCTACAGCCACACGACAACAACGTCTCAGGAGCAGACAAATGGAAACGATCAAGACCACCACCTCCCGTATCCACCCGCTGGTTGCAGCCGCCGCAGTGTCCGTCATCGTCGTCAGCCTGGCTGGCACGGCCGCGATCACTGGCCTGCTGCCGAGCTCGCACAGCGCTCCCGAGGCTGCCCCGACCCAGGTGAACCCGGCCTACGCCGCCGCCCCGACGGCCGCCCCGGCCCTGCCGATGGCAGCGGATGCAACGGCACCGCAAGGCCTGCAGCCGGTCCAGGGCGCCTACGCCCAGCCGGCCGTCGCGAGCGCCCAGCCGGCCCCGGCCCCGACCGTGATCAAGGAAACGATCATCAAGGAAGTCCCGGCGAAACCGGCACCGCGCCACACGACGCACCACAACACGAGCTACGCCCAGAACGATACGTATCGTGAACCGGCACCGCGTCCGGCTCCGCAGCCGGCACAACCGAACTACGTCGCCATCGGCACGGGCGCCGTCGTCGGCGGCCTGCTGGGCAACCAGGTCGGCAGCGGCAACGGCCGCAAACTGGCAACGGTGGCCGGCATCATCGGCGGCGGCATGCTGGGCAACCAGATCGCCAACCAGAACCAGGGTCGTTGATTTCACCTGGCCCTTGATTCTCCGCACCTCGCACCCATATCGGGTGTGAGGGCGTTACAGGGCCCTCCGCTCAGAGGCCGATTGCGGTACAATGAGCATTCCTTTCTGGGGGCGACCTGGTTTCGACGTGGGTTGCAAAGCAGAACAGGGCATACCGAGGACTGGTTACCTCGTAAATACATCCAGAAATCAATAACTGCAAACGATAACTCGTACGCACTCGCAGCCTAATCGCTGCTAGCTCTACACCACCTCGCCTCTGGGGTGTGCCGCAAGGCAAGTAGAGTCATTTACAGAGGCTAGGACTCAACCGGGTTACTTGGTTGCTTCCGAAACTTTAGGTAACTCGCTTGGTTGCAGGGTGCACGTCCCCGTCAACTAAGTTAAATTAAAAGACAGTGCTAAGTATGTAGAACTGTCTGTAGAGTGCTTGCGGACGAGGGTTCGATTCCCTCCGCCTCCACCAGTATTCAGAAAAAGAGCCCGGCTCGCGCAAGCGAGTCGGGCTCTTTTTCGCACCTCAAGCGCCAAGCGGGAATTGAATCCGCGTCCGGCACGGACGAGGGGCGAGCGGGGAATTCGAGTCGCGCAGCGACGAGCCCGCGAGCGACCTTGCGCTTGCAAGCGCAAGGGCTCTCCGATTCGCCTGACTAAAAAAATCTACCCAGCGCTCAAATCGATTTCAAATACTCCACCAACGCCGCTTTCTCGTCCTCCGACAGCCCCAGCCCAAAGTGACCATCGTAATGGTTCACCACATCCAGCAGCGTCGCAAACCGCCCATCGTGATAAAAGCCGCCTTTGGCATGCGTCCACAGGCCTTTCAGCGGCGCCGTGCGATAACGCTTGTCCGGCGCCCGGCTAGCCTGGAAATCGTCGATGCCAATTTCCTGGGCCGTATGCAAATTCCAGCCCGGCTCCGTGAACGTAGGCGTGACGTGGCAGCCGGCGCACCGTGCCTTGCCCTCGAAAATGCGCTTGCCGACCGACGCCGCCTTGGCGTTGTAGCTGCCCGCGGGCGGTGCCGGCGCGACGATGGCGAGCTGGTAGATGTGCAGCGCCGGCAACTTCGGGCTGATCAAGTCCGGGTCGCTGCGAACGTTGCCGAAATTGTTGCGTGCAGCGACAGGAAACTGGGCCGGGTCGTTGAGCCGCGGATCGTAGAACGTGCCGCGGCCGTGCATTTCCAGGTTGGCGACGAACGCATTCCAGTGGGGGACCGATCCCCAGCCCGTCCATGTGTGCAGGTTGACCCCGGCCAGGCCGAATGCCGGCGGGATCAAGGTTGCGGCGGTCTTCCCGTCCGGACGAAACCCTTTCCCGTCGAGGAGCAACTCGGCGTCGAACTTCCCCGGTCCCCAGGCCGCGAACACGGTGCGGACGTCGGCTTCCGTCGTGCCCAGCAGGTTCGCCACGGCACTGAGGTCGGGCGCGAGATTGATGATCGCGCCCACGTTCAGGTCACGGTTGGCCCAGCCGTCGAGACGGTGGCCGATGCCATGCGTGAGCGAATCGTCCACCGTCGAATGGCACAGCGCGCACTGCACGCCCATGGTGCGCAGCCTGCCGGTCGCATCGAAGCGTCCGGTCACGCCGACGACGGCATTTGCCTTGAGCAGGGCGAGGGTGTTCGCGGGATCGTCCAGGTCGATCTTGCCGGATTTCAGGCCATCGACCACGGCCCGCGGCAGCGCGTCGACGTCGACTTTCAAGCCGACCGCCAGCGCGGTTTTCGGGCTCACACCCGGACCGACGCCACCGAAACGCGCACCCTGGATCGCCTGGTGCAGCTTGATCGTGTCGCCCCAGAAGGCTTCGTCGCCGAAGGTGTCGAAGCGAAAGATCTGCCTTCCCTGCACGACGGCATGCCGGACATCGTTCAGGATTTTACGGTCGCCGCGGGTCAGCGCCTGATCTTCCGCGGTGTCGCCCGTGTGCGACGAGGCTCGCAACGCCACCAGCGCCAGCAGCAACAGCACGGGAATGGACCACCATGTCAGCCGTTTCATCGTTCGACTCCGGTATTGAGGATGCGATCGACTCGAAACTACGCCGGAGGGGCCCCGGTGGCATGACGTATCTCAAACGGACAAGGTAGACGCCTGCTCCGCTCAGACGAGCTCGCGATAAAAATACGTCGTGTCGCACAGCCCGCCTTCCGGCAGCAACGCAAAGCCGGGAATGACGCCCAACCGCGCCCACCCCATGCGTGCATACAGCCGCTCCGCATTCGCGCTGGCGGTATCCAGCACCAGCAGCGTCTTGCCGAGCGACCGCGCCTCCCGCTCCGCCGCATCCATCAGCGCCGCGCCGACGCCCTGTTTGCGCGCCCGCCGCATCACGAGCATCTTGCAGAGGTCGGCCCGATGCGGCTGGTTGTCCGGCATCGCAACCACGAGGTGGACGGTGCCCACGATGCCGTGCTCGTCCTCGGCTACAAGCAGCACGCGCTTGCCCGTCTCGACGTCGGCCGCGAGCCCGCGCCACCAGGCGAGCGCCTGGCCCAGCGTGTACGGCTGCATGAACCCGACGGACGCCCCGCCCTCGACACAGTCGAAGAGCACAGCGGCCAAGCCCCCGATGTCGGCATCGGTTGGCGAATGAACACGGCGAACACGGCAACTCATGATCAGCTCCTGGCAAGCGTGGTGAGGACGACGGCATAGCGCGCCGGCACGTCCCCGGGGTTGTGGAAGGAATTTGGTGCGTCGAGGGGAATGGCGAGGCAGTCGCCCGTCTCCAGCAGCCAGGATTCGCTGCCGTAGACGATCTCCATGCGGCCTTCGAGGATCCAGATCTGTTGCAGCACGGCGGGCGTGCGCGGGCCGGCCTCGTACGTCACGCGCGTACGCGGCGGAAACGTCACGTCGACGATCCGCGTCGATGACTGGAATCCTTCCGGCGAAACATTGCGACGCAGATAGCCGGAATGCGGGTCCTGCCAGGTGACCTGGTCGGCATGGCGCGAGACGGGCTCGTCCTTGCGCGCCGGGTCGTCGAACAGGGACGCGAGCGGTACGCCGAGGCCGGCGGCGAGCTTGTCGAGCACAACGGCCGTCGGGCTCGTCTCGCCCCGCTCGATCAGCGACAGCATCGAACGGCTGACGCCGCACTGGGTCGACAAGGCATCCAGCGACAGCCCGCGCTCGCTGCGCAGAAGACGCACCTGCTGGGCGATGCGTTCGTTAACGGTGGAGTCATCTTTCATAATGGAGACATTCTCCAATATGAAAGACGTCGCGTCAACTATCTTGGATCACTCCTCCAGTTTGGTGGACAAACGATTACGACGTCGGCCCCGGATCCGTCCCGGGCGCCACGAGCAATTCCTTGAGCAACATGTCGTTGAAAGCAGGCAGATCATCCGGCTTGCGGCTCGTGACGAGGCGCGCGTCCAGCACGACTTCCTCGTCGGACCACTCGGCCCCCGCGTTCGTCAGGTCGCGCTTCAGGCTGGGCCAGCTGGTCAGGTGCTTGCCGGTGGCGATGCCGGCGTCGATCAGCGTCCACGGGCCGTGGCAGATGGCCGCGACCATCTTGTCCTCCGCATCGAAGTCGCGGATGAAGTCGATGGCTTCCTTGCTCATGCGCAGTTGATCCGGATTGGCAACGCCACCCGGCAGCACCAGCCCGTCGAAGTCGGCCGGCTTCGCGTCGGCCACGTTCATCTCGACCCTGAAGTGGTCGGCCGGCTGCATGTGATTAAAACCCTGCACTTCGTCGCCCGCGGGCTTCGGCGACAGCAACACGACGGTGGCGCCCTGCTCTTCCAGGAAGGAGCGCGGGCTCGTGTATTCGATCTGTTCCACGCCATCCGTCATGAGCATGGCGACGCGCTTGCCCTGCAAAGGCTTGCTGGCAACTTGTTCCATATAAACTCCGTTTGGTCGAACGTAAGACGATCGACCATTCTAGGCACGGTAGATGGAGGCGCGTCGCACGCCGCGGATCAATGGCGCAGTTCGCTCAGCAGCGCCTGGTTGAAAGCGGGAATGTCGTCCGGCTTGCGGCTCGTGACGAGCTTGCCGTCGACGACAACCGGCTCATCCGTCCACTCGGCGCCGGCGTTCTGCAGGTCGAGCTGGAGCGTCGGCCAGCTGGTGACGTGCCTGCCGGTGACGAGGTCGGCGTCGATCAGCGTCCACGGACCGTGGCAGATGGCGGCGATCGGCTTGTTCTCGCGGCCGAATTCGCGGATGAAGGTAATGGCTTCCATCGACAGGCGCAGCTGGTCCGGGTTGGCGACGCCGCCCGGCAGCACGAGCGCGTCGAAGTCGGCCGGGCGCGCATCGCGCACGTCCAGTTCGACCTTGAACTTGTCGGCCGGGGTCAGGTGGTTGAAGCCCTGGATCTCGTCGCCGGTGGGCTTCGGCGATACGAGCGTCACCTGGGCGCCCTGGCCTTCGAGGAAGCCGCGCGGGCCCGTGTATTCGACTTGCTCCACGCCATCGGTCATGAGGATGGCGACGCGTTTGCCCCGCAGGGCCTGGTTCGTTCCTTGTTGCATGTGACCTCCTTGTCAGCGTTTGAAACACGCGAATCAGGAAGCGCATTGTAGATTTGGCCGATCCGGAACGGCGCCCGCGTCGTTCAAGCAAACATGGCCTGCCACACCATCCACATGTTGGCCGAGGAAATCACGACGAACAGGAACCACGACAATGCCGTCGTCCACCACTTGTTGACGAACCACCCCATCAGGTCGCGACGGCCCGTCAGGCGGATCAACGGGTACATGGCAAACGGCAATTGCAGGCTCAGCACGACCTGGCTGCCGACGAGCATCTTGCCGATCGCGTGGTCGCCCAGGGTGAGCACGCCGACCATCGCCGGCCCCAGCGCCAACCCGCGCGTGATCAGGCGCCGCTGCCAGCACGGAATCCGGAGTTTCAGGAAGCCTTCCATGATGACCTGGCCGGCGATGGTGCCGGTGAACGTCGAGCTCTGGCCGGACGCGAGCAGCGCCAGGCCGAACAGGATCGCCGCGGCCGCCGTGCCCGCGACGGGGGCCAGCAGGTAATAGGCCTGGTCGATGTCCATCACATTGCCGCCGCCTGGTTTATGGAACGCGGCCGCGGCCAGCACGAGGATGGCGCCGTTGATGAACAACGCCAGGAACAGCGAGACGACCGTGTCGATGCGCGACAGCCTGATCGCTTCGGCCAGGTGGGCGCCGTCCTGGTTGAGGTCGTGGCGCAGGATACGCGTCTGCACGACGGACGAGTGCAGGTACAGGTTGTGCGGCATGACGGTGGCGCCGAGGATGCCGATGGCGAGATACAGGGCGTCGCGCTGGCCCAGCTTTTCCAGCGACGGTACGAGGCCCGCCAGGACGGCGCGCGGGTGCGGGTCAATGAGAAAAAGTTCGGCGAACAGGCAGATGGCGATCGTCGCGATGAGGGCCAGCACGATGGCTTCCAGCTGCCGGAAGCCCTTTCCTTTCAAGCCGAGCACGATGATGGTGTCGAGCGCCGTGAGCGCCACGCCGACGGGCAGCGATACCCCCAGCAGCAGATGGAACGCGAGCGCGCAGCCGAGCACTTCGGCCAGGTCGCAGGCGATGATCGACAGCTCGGCGAACACCCACAACCCTTTCGCGTGCACCGGCGAATATTGCTCGCGGCAATGGACGGCGAGATCCTTGCCCGTGACGATGCCGAGCCGCATGCTCAGGCATTGCAGCACGATGGCCGCCAGGCTGGACAGCACGACGACGAACAGCAGGTCGTAGCCGAATTGGGAGCCGCCCTGGATGGCGGTCGCCCAGTTGCCCGGGTCCATGTAGCCGACCGACACCAGCAGGCCGGGGCCGGCATAGCGCAGGATCTTTTTCCACAGCGGATCGTTCTCCGGCACGTTGACGGTGCCGGACACCTCGGATGGGCAGAACGGAGCGGTGGCGTTGGTCGGTAGTTTGAGCATAGGCGGCAAGATAGCACGGGGAGTCTAGCGCACACCGTGCCCCCGCCGCGCCTGCCAGAAGACCGGCGCCCGCAAGCGCCGGCCGGACCTCAGTCGATGCCGAGCACGCGCATGCGGGCGCGCAGGCGGCGGATCTCGTCGGCCATGTCGACCACGAGCGCGGCGAGGTCCTCGTTGGCGTCGAAGTCGCGTTCGACGCGCAACAGGCGCCGGGCGCGGGCCAGGTCGCCGCTGCGGAAACGCCAGCTCGTCACCTGCACGCTGGCCTCGCCGCCCAGCACGCCCGCCTGCACGTGGCGCACGACCCAGTCGGGTTCCACGTTGCAGGCGCGCGCCAGTTCGTCGAGCGTCAGCGCCACGTCGTCCAGCAGCACGCCGGTGAGAATATCGTCATGCATCGTTCAGGCTCCTATGCGTTCGCGTGGATTGAAAGCAAGGTCGCGCGCCATCGCCTCGTACAGCTCGCGCGCACGGTCGCTGGTGGCGGGCGGCAGCACCACGTTCAGCATCAGGTACAGGTCGCCCGGCGTCTTGGCCGGAATGCCGCGTCCCTTCAGGCGCAGCTTGCGTCCGCTCTGCGACCCCGGCGGCACCGTCACCTCGACCGTGCCGGACGGCGTGGGCACGGAGATGCTCGCGCCGAGCGCCGCTTCCCACGGCGCGACCGGCACGTCCTGGTACACGTGTGTCCCTTCGACGCGATAGCGCTGGTCGGGGTTCAGCTGGATTTCCAGATACAGGTCGCCGGCCGGCCCGCCGCCGAATCCCGGATGTCCCTGTCCCCGCATGCGCAGCTGCTGGCCCGGCGTGACGCCTTTCGGGATGTTCACACTGAGGGTCTTGTCCTGCATGGTCGCACGGCCCTGCGCATCGTGCTCGGGGACGCGCAGGCTGATCGTGCGCGTGGCGCCCTGGTAGGCGTCGCGCAGGTCGATGGCGATCGTCGCGTGGATGTCCTCGCCGGGCATCTGGAAGCCCCCGCCCGCGTGCGCGCCCCCGCCCGCGCGCGAGCGCCGGCCCACGTGGGCGAACAGGTCGTTGAAGAAATCGTCCGCGCCGGCGCCGCCGAAATCGAATTGCGTGCCCCAGTCCGGCGGGGGCTGGAAGCCCTGGCCGGGACGGTGCCCGCGGCCCAGTTCGTCGTAGGCGGCCCGCTTCTCGGGGTCGCCCAGCACGTCGTAGGCCTCGTTGATTTCCTTGGTCTTCGCGTCCGCGTCCTTGTGCTTGCTGACGTCGGGGTGGTACTGCCGCACCAGCTTGCGGTACGCCTTCTTGATGTCGTCCTGGGTCGCGGTTTTTTCGACACCAAGCGTCTGGTAATAGTCCTTGTATTCCACGAGCTTGCTCCTGGATCGGTTGGATGGTTGAATGTCCCGTAAGTTGTGGCGGGGGGCTTGCTTTTCAACTACTCATCCCCAGACCATGAAAAAGGCTCCCGAAGGAGCCCCTTTGTTGACGAAACCCGGCAGCGTCTTACTTGCACTCAGCAGTGGCGCTCCAAGGTTGCGGGTAAGTCGATGCTTTTATCTTCCGAACCTTCAAGACGCAGGACGTGATTTTCGAGTCCAGCTTTTGCCACAACTGGACCGGGCCGTTAATACCCCGCTTGCTTCCGCTCCACTCATTCCCACCGTAAACGCACACGAGCCATTTTTTATCTTCCGGTCTAAAGCCTTGTTGAATGTCCATTTGGCCGTTTGAATGAGCCACGTCAGGACCGACCAAATACTGGTCGCCGTAAAGCTCACCGACGTACATGTACGCCATTGATAAACGACTTGGCTGCACGCGCGCTTGCCCCTGTAGGCCAGTCGGCATGTCAAGGGCCGCGTCGGCACCAGGATACGAGTCAGGGCATTTGAAGACCTGAGCTTTGGTCGCAGCGCTGATCAGCACCCAGCATGCAAAGAAGAGCGTTCTCATGGCACGGGTACCACGTAAAATTCGTCCGCACTGTTGGACGGTGTTGCGAACAACGGGTTAGTTGTCCTGAACGCCGTGCTAAGGATTCCCACACCACGTTCGCCCGGTCGCTTGGTCGTCCACTGGTCAAACATGACGAATTCACACGGAATGCCGTTCGCCATGATCACTTTAAGGGCGAACCTGATGAACAAACCGGCGTGAAAGCCGTGTTCGTTGGGGTATTTCCATTTCCCGTCTACGAGCTTGAAGTTGGCAATGACAGTGCCGGGCAGAAGATGTGGAGAATCAAGCACACGTGGACCGCGCTGCCAACGTCCAGTCCAACCGACACTCGTCAGCATCTGCGGTAGTCGAGCACATTCGCCGGTATCAAGTAACGCTAATGACTTGCGGTCGGCCTCATCCAACAATGCTGACAGATCTCCTGGGTACACGACCGGGTGCGGCATCGTTGCCTCCCGGGCTTATGCAGCGACTTTGTTTGCAGCAGCGTCCCATCCACCGGAAGTGCTGCCGGTGCTTCCGCCTTTGATGTCCTGCTTGGTGTAAGTCCACTTGATACGCGAGTATGTCATGTGCACCGTTTCCTTCATGGTTCCACCATCGCCGCTGTCCATCGAGACGCCCGAAAACATTACGTTCTCAAGCGCGATCTTGTAATACGTGATCGGATTGCCGTTCCCATCTGCGCGCATGAAATGCCTGCGAGAACGTGTGACACCTCGATCCAGTCCTTGTGCTTATCGTCGGTCGACTCGCCCTTGATGCCTTCGATTTGCAGATACACGTCGTTTGCCATGTCTTGCTCCGAGATAGGTCAGTAAAGGAGCAGCAATTGTTGCGCCGGGACTAATTGAAAAAATTGTTAACGGTCAAAACCGAGCAGCGGGCAGCGCAAACAAAAGGACATCGGCCCCGGAAACCATGAGCTTGTCTCCCGACGCCATGGTGTGCCGCTTGAGGCATCAGATGCTGCCCGTCAAGATGACCCCAGCAGCAATCCATCACACAAGGAGACAGACCATGCATCGCACCTTCCTGCTCGCCGCCACCCTGTTGTCCGCAGCAACCGCCTCCGCCCAGACGAACTTCGCCAGCACCTACAACGGCGCAGGCACGTCCGGTGGCTCGTGTTCGATGAGCTACAGTATCTCCGGCGTGGAGCCCGCCGGAACGGGCCCGTACCCCGTGTTCATCTACCTGGTCGGCACCAGCGAGAGCTACAACAACGCGGCGGCGATGGCGGCCGTGAACGACATGGCAAGCAAGGGCTATGTCGCCGCCACCGTCGATTATGCGACCTCACAGTTCGGCACCTGCTCCGTGTTGAGCGGCAAGTCGGGCTGCGTGTTCAATCCGAACAGCACGCTGAGCGCCGTGTCGCAGCTGTGCTCGCGCGCGAAGGCCGATTGCAGCAAGGGCATCGTGGTCGGCGGGTTCAGCCAGGGTTCCGTCCTCGCGCTGCTCGCGAAGAACTACGATGCGCGCGTCCAGGCCGCGTACGGCATGGGCATGAGCAACGTCTATTCGACGTACGACCTGTCGACCTGCGTCTCGAACGGCAAGCGGTCGCTGCCCAGCGACCGGCTGCGCGCCGTCGACGGCGAACGGGACAATTTCGCGGGCGGGACGCAGTCCGCGGTCCAGACCTCGCTGCAGAACGTGACGGGGCTGACATGCGCGGCCGGTTCCACCGCCTGCATGAACGCGAACGGCAGCGGCTGGATCATCGTCAGGAACAGCCAGGTCGCCGACCGCTCGGCCGATCATTGCTACATGCGCGCGTCCGGCGACTGCTTCGGCAGTCAGAACAGCCTGGACGGCAACTGGAACAACGGCACGGCGAACTGGAGCAAGGACGTCAACCTGCAGTGGCTCACCAACTTCACGACGAAGTAAATCAATGACGCATGCTTGACGCATGACGGATCGTGCTCGCTCGTCCCTCATTAGCATTTCAACCAGTATCCGGCCATGAATGGCAGTGCTAGATTCCTTGTGTTGCCGTTCGTCCAACAAGGGAGGGATCATGGTGAGCAAATGGGTCAAGCGCACGAGCATCGCATTGGCGGCACTCGCCCTGCTGGGCGTTGCCACGGCCGGCGTCGGCAAGGTGCTGGGGGAACGCAAGATGGCGCGCAGCATCGCGTTGCAGGTGCGTCCGCTCGACATCGTGCCCGACGTCGCCCGTGTCGACCACGGCCGCTACCTGTACAACACGCGCGGCTGTGCCGAATGCCATGGCGCGGACGGCGCCGGCAGGACGGTCGTGAGCGACGGCGGCATGCTCGTCGTCGCACCCAACATCACGGCGGGCCCGAACGGCACCACCGCGCGCTACCGCGTGATCGACTGGGTGCGCACGGTGCGCCACGGCGTCAAGCCGAACGGCAATCCCGTCATGATCATGCCCAGCGAGGACTACAGCCGCCTGTCCGACGAAGACATGGCCGCCCTCGTCGCCTGGCTCGAGCAGATGCGGCCCGTGCCCGGCATGAAGGCCGTCATCGACGTGCCCGTGCCCGTGAAGGCCTTGTACGCATTCGGTGTCATCAAGGACGCGTCCGAAAAGATCGACCACGCCCTGGCCCCGCCGCAGGCCATGCCGGCCGCCGTCACGCCGGCGTATGGCGCGTATGTCGCCGCCACCTGCGTCGGCTGCCATGGCGCGGACCTGGCCGGGGGCCGCGTCCCCGGCGCCCCGCCGTCCTGGCCGCCCGCCGCGCGGCTGGCATCCGGCAAGGGCAGCGCGATGAACCGCTATCCGACGCCGGAGGCGTTCATGGCCATGCTGCGGACGGGCCACCGGCCGGACGGCAGCGCGATCAGTCCCGTGATGCCGTTCGGGTCGTTCCGCCAGATGAACGAGACGGACCTGCGGGCGCTGTATGTCTACCTGAAATCGGTGCCGGGGACGACCTTGGCACAGCGGTGAGCACGCGTCACACGGGGTCGGCCATTCCTCAGTAAAATGATCGGTTTCTCCAGCAAACCGATCCATGACGTCGAACCCGACCCGCACCGACGCCCTTGCGGCGCATCCCGTCCGCACCGAGATCGCCACCTTGTGGCGGCTGTCGTGGCCCATGCTCGTGGGCCAGCTCGCGACCGTCGGGATGGGCGTGGCGGACGTCGCCATGACGGGCCACGTCAGCGCGGAAGAGCTCGCCGCCGTGTCGCTCGGCACGTCCGTGTGGTCGATCATCCTCGTGACCGTGATGGGCATCATGATGGCCGTGAACTCGGTCGTGTCGCACGAGATGGGCGCCGCCCGCTTCGACCGCATCTCCCACTCGGTGCGCGAATCGCTGTGGATGGGTCTCGGCGTCGGCGTCGCCGGCTGTCTGGCGGCAAACCTGTGCACGCTCGTGTTCGACCATATCGGCCTGGACCAGGCCGTCGCGGACCGCGCGTCGGCCTTCCTGCACATCATCAGCCTCGGCATGCCCGCGTTCGCCTGCTACCGCGCGCTGTACGGCTACACGACGAGCATCAACCAGACCAAGCCGATCATGATCATCGCGATCGGCGGGCTCCTGTACAACATCGTCATGAACTGGCTGTTCATCTTCGGCGAATTCGGCCTGCCCAAGCTGGGCGCGCTGGGCTGTGCCGTGTCGACGGCCAGCGGCATGTGGCTGATGCTGGGCGCAATGGTCGTGTGGATCAGGGTATCGCCCGCCTACCGCCGGACGTATCCGTTCACCCACTGGGAAGGTCCGAACTGGAAAGAGATCGGCAGCATGCTGCGCCTGGGCCTGCCGATCGGCGTCACGCACTTCGCGGAGGTCAGCGCGTTCGGCATCATCAGCCTGCTCGTGGCGCGCTTCGGCGTCATCGAGGTGTCGGCGCACCAGATCGCGCTGAACTTCGTGTCGCTCGTGTTCATGGTGCCGCTGAGCTTCGGCATCGGCGCGCTCACGCGTGTGGGCCAGGCGATGGGCGAAGGCAATCCGGTGCGCGCACGTTTCGTCGCGTGGGTGGGCACGGGCATGTGCATCGGGTTCGGGCTGCTGTCGGCCATCGGCATCGCCCTCTTCCGCTGGCAGATCGCGGCCATGTACACGTCCGACGCGGCCGTCCAGGCCACGTGCGTGATGCTGCTGCTGTTCGCCGCCCTGTTCCAGCTGTCCGATTCCACGCAGGTGGCGGCCGCCTCGGCCATCCGCGGCTACAAGGTGACGCGTTCGCCGATGGTGATCCAGATGATCGCGTTCTGGGGCGTTGCCCTGCCGGTCGGCTGGATCCTCGGGCTCGCGCCGGACTGGTTCCCGTGGTCGCCGGGCAAGCCGATGGCCGCCACCGGCTTCTGGATCGGCCTCGTGCTGGGCCTGACCGTGGCCGCAGTGCTGCTGGCGTGGTCGCTGAACCAGCTGTCGAAGCTGCGCATCCGCGATCTCGCATAAATTCGGGGTCAGAGCACTTTTTTGTGCACAATCCTTGAAGCAAGCTTTAATGGTGATCGATGCCTGCTTGCGCTTTCCTGTCGCAGATGCCAAGGCGTCTTCGCAGCGATGTTGTCCGGTGAGACATTGATCGAAAATGTGCTCTGACCCCGAATTGAAAGCAAAAAAAAGCCGATGGACGGGGAATCCATCGGCGTAACCCTAGGAGAGAGTTTCATCCTATTGTCGGCATTGGGGGCCGACGAAACGATCATAGTGCATCGCAGCGAAGGACAACATTACAGTTCATCCATCATTGCATCCCGCCCCGCCCCCATCTTTACAGCTTTTACCGGACGACTCTGGTATCGTTCCGCCGTTGCACAACATAAATTTTCCAATTCTTTACCCAAGAGCTTCCATGCGCCTTCTTCTCTGCCTTTTAGCCGCATTGTCGGCCGTTCCCGCATCGGCGGAACGGCTGACGCTGGACCGGATCCACGCCGACCCGGCGTTGTCCGGTCCTGGCGTCCGCAGCCTGCGCGTCTCGCCCGACGGCGAACGCGTGACTTTCCTGCGCGGACGCGCCGACAACCAGTTCCAGCTGGACCTGTGGGAATTCAACATGAAGGACAAGACCACGCACCGCCTGGTCGACTCCAAGCAGCTGGTCCCGAACGAGAACTTGTCGCTGGAAGAGAAGGCGCGGCGCGAGCGCGCCCGCACGGCCAGCCTGTCCGGCATCCTGAGCTATAGCTGGTCGCCCGACGGCAAGCAGCTGCTCGTGCCGATCGCGGGCGATTTGTACCTCGTCGACGTCAACAGGCCGGAAGCCGCGCGCAAGGTCGCGTCGGGCAATGTCGGCGATCCGAAGATCTCGCCGAAGGGCCGCTACGTGTCGTACGTGCGCGACCAGAACCTGTTCGTCATCGACCTGACGACGGGCCAGGAACGCCAGCTGACGACGGACGGCAAGGGCACCGTGCACAACGGCGAAGCGGAATTCGTCGCGCAGGAAGAGATGGACCAGCACACGGGCTATTACTGGGCGCCGGACGATTCCGCCATCGCCTACCGCCGCTACGACGAGGCGCAGGTGCCCGTCGCGCGCCGCTTCGAGATCTTTGCCGACCGCACGGAAGTCATCGACCAGCGCTACCCCGCCGCAGGCGCGAAGAACGTCGAGATCGACCTGATGATCGTGAACCCGGCGACGGGCGCGCAGAAGAAGGTCGACCTCGGTCCCGAGAAGGACATCTACCTCGTGCGCGCCGACTGGAGCGCGGACGGCAGGACGCTCGTCTACCAGCGCCAGTCGCGCGACCAGAAGCGCCTTGACCTCGTCGCCGTCGATGCCGCTTCTCTCGCCCAGCGCCCGCTGTTGACGGAAACGGCCAAGACGTGGGTCAGCATCCACGACGACCTGCGCTTCCTCGGCCGCCAGAAGGCCTTCATCTGGGCCTCCGAGCGCAGCGGCCGCAAGCATCTGTACCTGTACGACATGTCCGGCAAGCTGCTGCACCCGATTTCCAGCGGCGAATGGGGCGTCGACAACATCCTCGCCGTCGACGAGCAGGCCGGCAAGGTCTATATCGCGTCGAACAAGGATGCCGTCATCGACAAGCAGGCCTATGTGCTGAACCTCGACGGCAGCAACGCGAACAAGCCGGTCCGCCTGACGAAGCAGGACGGCTGGCACGACGACGTGTTCGCCCGCAACGGCAAGGTGTTCGTGGACACGTTCTCCGATCCGAACACGCCGCCGCAAGTCTCGATCCGCCGCGCGGACGGTAGCATGGTCGAGTGGCTCGAACACAACGAGTTGAACGCGCAGCATCCGTACGCGAACTACGCGAAGGACCACCTGCCGACGGAATACGGCAGCATCAAGTCGCACGACGGCCAGACGTTGTACTACTCGATGATCAAGCCGGCCAACTTCGACGCGAGCAAGCGCTACCCGGTCTTCCTGTTCACGTACGGCGGCCCGCACTCGCAGCGCGTCACGCGCCAGTGGGGCAATTTGTTCAACCAGTACATGGCGCAGCAGGGCTTCGTCGTGTTCGTGCTGGACAACCGCGGTTCGTCGCGCCGCGAGCGCGCATTCACCGACGTCATCTACGGCAACCTCGGCGCGCATGAAGTCGAGGATCAACTGACGGGCATCGACTGGCTGTCGAAACAGAGCTTCGTCGATCCGAAGCGCGTGGGCGTGTTCGGCTGGAGCTACGGCGGCTTCATGACCCTGCGCCTGCTGGAAGCGGGTTCAAGCAAGATCGCGATGGGCGTGTCGGTGGCACCCGTGACGGACTGGGCGCTGTACGACACGCACTACACGGAGCAGTTCGTGGGCGCGACGCCGCAGTCGGACCCGGCCGCGTACGAACGCAGCGGCGTGTTCGCGCACCTGGACGGCCTGAAGTCGCCGCTGCTGCTGGTGCACGGCATGGCCGACGACAACGTGCTGTTCACGAACTCGACGCGCCTGATCGACGCGCTCGTCAACCGCAACGTGCGCTTCGAGCTGATGACGTACCCGGGTGCCAAGCACGGCATTTCGTCGCGTGCGGGGCAGCGTCACGTGTATGGATTGATCGAGGCGTTCTTCAAGAAGCACCTGGGCGGGACCGAGCCGAAATAACGTTTGGCGGTCGGACGGAAACAGCCAGCCGCGCGACGGTCCAGTCGCGCGGCTGATAGCATTCTGTCATGAACGACCAGTCCACCTCCCCTGCCGTCAAGCCGGCCCAGCGCAAACTGATGCGCCGCTTCGTCCTCATCGACGGGATCGCGGTGCTGTTCCTTGCGCTCATCGCGGCGATCGTGCTGGCCATCGACGCGCTGCTGCTGCTCTTTGCCTGCGTCCTGTTCGCCGTGCTGTTGTACGAACTCTCCGCGATCTTGTGCCGGCGCTTCGGCTGGAACCGCAAGCTCGCGCTCGTCGCCGTCGTGCTGGCGCTGCTACTCGTCATCGGGCTCGGCGGGTGGGCGATGGCGCCGCAGATCGCGGAGCAGTCGACCGAACTGGCGAAGCAGATTCCGCAATCGCTGCAGCGCCTGCGCCAGATGGTCGAGAGCCAGCCACTGCTCGCGCGCATCGCGGCCGAACTGCCGGATGCGAAACAGCTGCTCCAGTCGATGCAGCAGTTCGTGCCGAATGCCGGGATTTTCTTCGGCGGCGTGCTCGGCGCGATCGGCAACATCGCCATCATCCTGTTCGTCGGCATTTATTTCGCGCTGTCGCCGCGCCAGTACAAGCACGGCATCGTGAAGCTCGTACCGCAGGGCAAGCGCGAGCGCGCCGTGCAAGTCCTGGACGACATCGGCGACACCTTGGCCCGCTGGCTGATCGGCAAGTCGCTGTCGATGCTGATCGTCGGCATCGCGACGGCGGGCGGGCTCACGCTGTTGGGCGTGCCGCTGGGGCTGATCCTCGGCATCATCGCCGGGCTGCTCGACTTCATTCCGTACATCGGCCCGATCATGGCGGGCGTGCCGGCCGTGTTGATCGCGCTGTCGATCAGTCCGGACCTGGCGTTGTACACGGTGCTGCTCTTCCTCGGCATCCAGACGATCGAAGGCTATGTGCTGCAACCGCTCGTCGAAGCGCGCGCGGTCGAGATCCCGCCCGCGCTCACCATCGTCATGCAGCTCGTGTTCGGCAGCCTGTTCGGCTTCGCGGGCATCGCGCTGGCGACGCCGCTGACGGCCATGCTGATGGTGCTCATCGATAAGCTGTACGTGGAAGATGTGCTCGGGGATCGTCCCACGGGCTAACGTAAAACGGCCGCACGCGGCGGCCGTTCGTCGGAGAGGCAGAACGCGCGGATCAGCGGTTGCCCTTGTTGATCGCGTCACGCAGATCGCCGGCTTTTTCCTGCACCTTGCCTTCGACCTGCTTCGACAGGCCCTTGGCCTGCTGTTCGCTGCTGCCGACAACCTTGCCGACTTCCTCCTGAACCTTGCCGCCGATATCCTTGGCTTTACCTTTGATTTGGTCGTCGTTCATGTCGGAATCCTCCTTGATGAGTAAGACCGCTTGCGGATTCAAGCGGGATGCAATCAGGATAGTTGGATGGCGATCTTCATTCTGTACGCAAACTAACAAAGGTTTAACTCGCCTTGCGCCACACGCTCGCGAGCCAGGGCTGCTGGTCGCGCGGCAAGCCTTCCGGACGGTAATAGTGGCGCAACGGCACGAAGCCGGCCGCGGTCACGTAGCGTTCCCAGGCCGGGTAATCGTGGAAGCAACCGTAGCGCGGCCCGTTCCATCCCTCTTCGTTATGGCCGCGCGGATTCGAGCTGAACAGCACGCCGCCCGGTTTCAGTGCCGCATGGAGTTCCCTCAACACTTTCGGCAACAGCTCGCGCGGCACGTGGAACAGCGACGCGTTGGCGAAGATGCCGTCGAACGTCGCGTCCGGCAGGTGCAGGTCGATGAAGTTCTGGT
>CBIHOW010000109.1:0-17584 GCA_966211695.1 uncultured Massilia sp.
CCTGCGCTTAAATCTGGATTCTGGAGAGACCCACATGAAGTTTTCCCTCGCGCGTTCGGCCCTCGCCCTCGCGGTCCTGGCCACGCTGGCCGCCTGCGGCGGCGGCGGCAAGGCCACGTTCCCGATCTACGTCACGGTCGATGGCCTGCAATACTCCGGCCTGGTCCTGAGCACGAACGGCCAGGACCTGGCCATCGAGCCGCCCGCCACGGCCGGCCAGCAGGTCACGGCCGTCTTCCCGAACCCGCTCGAGTACGGTGAGACGTATGAAGTGATCCCGAAAGGCGCGGTCGTCACCAACCACGTCCCCGTGGGCGGCGCCCAGCCGAAACACCAGACCTGCGGGCAGAACCTGTACCTGGCATACGGCACGGCCGGCCAGCTGGCCAAGATCGACATCCGCTACCTCTGCTCGATCAATACCTACGCACTCGGCGGCACCGTCAAGGGCCTGACCGGTACCGGCCTCGTCCTGGCGAACGGCAGCACGACCGGCACCATCGGCGTCAACCCCGCGCTGGACGCCAACCAGAAACCGACCGGTGCGGACGTCACGCTCACGATGAACCCGGTGCCGTACAAGACGACCTATGGCGTGACCGTCCTGACCCAGCCCACCAACCCCAGCCAGACCTGCACGGTCACCGGCGGGGCCAACGGCACGGGCGGCGGCACGATGGACGATGCGGCGGAAGCGGCCGGCGGCGTCAAGAATCTGCTCGTGACCTGCGTCAACAACTGAGCCCAGGGAGATTGGTTGAGATATCGCAATTTCTTATAATGAATATGCGAAACAAAAATTGGACTGATATGCTGTAGCGCAGCATAATAGTACCTGTCTCCTCCAACTCTCCTCAGAAAGAATTGGATTTAAGCCCGCCTCAACAGCGGGCTTTTTTTTTCGCCCATACGGCAATACAAGTCCCTGCGGCGGCGTGGCGTCGCTGCGAAATCAATGTCTGCGGGGTGCCGGCGGAGATGCCGGTACGGTCTGGTGCGATTGGCCGCTGGGGCCGGAGGGGCAACTGCTCAGTTGCTGCTTATTCAGGCGCCGATGCGCTTCGCGGTCACTTTGACGACGGCCATCTGCTGGCCTTCGATCGTCACCTGGGCATCGTAACGCTCGTGTTTGGCGACGCTGGCGGCGTGTGCGGCGCTGGTGACGCCCACGATGACGGCGGCGGCGAGGAAGATGGCTTCCATGTTTTTCAGGATGTTCATGTCGATTCTCCCTGGTGTGTTCAGATGGCGGCTTTGTCGGCGGCGCTCAGGCGCTTCGCGGTCACTTTGACGACGGCCATCTGCTGGCCTTCGATCGTCACCTGGGCATCGTAACGCTCGTGTTTGGCGACGCTGGCGGCGTGTGCGGCGCTGGTGACGCCCACGATGACGGCGGCGGCGAGGAAGATGGCTTCCATGTGTTTGAGGACGTTCATGTTTGCTCTCCTTGAAGGGTTCGTTGCGTTGATGGTGTCACTTTAGGCGTGCGCCCCCTTCCCTTCCACCGGCGTGCGACGAAACGTAAAAAACGCAGGATAAAGGGCTCAAAATGCGGATGGTGCGTTGCCGCATGGGTAGCCGACGCATGAGAACGCTCAACAGCCAGCCCGGATTCACTGGCGATACTCCTCGAGGGCACAAAGGGGGCGACATGGGACGGCAAAACATCCTGGAACTCGAGGCGAACGGGGCGATTACGCCCCCGGCGACGGTGCGGGCCTGGAACGATCTGGCGTTGCGGACGATCGGCGCCATGCCGTTCGCACATGCATCCCCGCGTGCGCTCGCCCTCGTGCATACCTGCATGTACAACGCCTGGGCGGCCTACGACGACAACGCCCGCCAGACCGTGCACGGCGTGGCCGTGCGGCTGCCCCATGCCGCGCGCGACACGGCCAGCAAGGCTGCCGCGATAGGTCATGCGGCCCATGCCGTCCTCGCCGGCCTGGATGCCGACCCGGCGACAGGTGCCGCCCCGTTCACGCCGGCGGGCATCGGCCGCGCGCAGGCGGCGGCGATGCTCGATGTCCGCCACCGCGACCAGCCGTTCGCGCTGATGCCGGCCGAGGTCCGCCCGGCCGCCGCCGCACAGCCGCTGGCGCTCGCGGCGGTCTGGTGCGACGTCGCGCAGCGCGTGTCCATCCGCGACGGACACGGCGACGATCGCGACGTGCTGCTGTTTTTCGTGCTGGCCAATGCGCTGGCCGATGCGGACGCCGCCGCGCGGGACAGCGCCTGCACCGCCTTTGCCGCCGCCGAGGTGTTGCGCCGCTTTACGGGCAGCGACCGGCTGGACGCGGCCACCTTCTCGGACGTCGCGGCGCAGGCGGGTCCGGGGCCCGGTCAGGACATGGGAAGAAAGATCGGCGCGCGCGTGTTCGACAAGGCGCGCCGGTATTGGGAAGGCAGGCTGTAGTGCTGCTTACGGGCGCGACGCCGTCCCGGACGCCTGGCTCGCGCCCGTGCCCGAACCGCCCGCGCTGCCCGTCGCTGAGCCGCTCGCGCTGCCCTCGACGGCCACGCTGCCGTTCATGGACGAGGCCGTGTCACGGACCGAACCGACGACGCCCCGGGCGGTGCCCGCCGCTTCGCTGCCGGCAGCCGCCACACGGTCGCGTGCCTGCCCCGCCGCGCCCGCGGCACCGCCGAGTGCACCGGTGACGGCGCCGCCGTCCACGCTGGCCGAGCCGGATCCCTCCGCACGGGCCGCGCCGCTACCGCCCGCATTCCCGGCGAGGCTGCCGGCACCCGCCAGCAGGCCTGGCCGCTGTGCCGGTGCAGCCGGCGCGGACGGGCTCTCCGCCGCCTGCCGGTCGGCGGCGCGGCTCGCGCGACCGGCCGTCTCGCCGCGCACGCCGTCCGCCGTGTCGCGCAGCGTGCCGCCCATCGTGTGCACGCGGCCCATGTCGTTCATCCCGTGCATACCGCTCAGGCCGCCGATGGAGCCGCCGAGCGAGCCGCCGAGCGAACCGCCGAGCCGGCCGCCGAGCAGTTGTGCATGAGCCTGGGTGGCGAGACCGAGGGCGAGGACGAGGGCGAGGTATTTGGCTTTCATGACTGTTCTCCTTGTGATGGGGCGGTGCATTCCACCGCCGATACAGGGAAAACGGATGGGCTCGCCGTTTTCTTCCATCCCTTCGAAAAAATTTTTCAGCGCAGGTCCGCCGGATCCGTGCGCAGGTTCGCCCCGACGATGCCGTAGCCGGTCTCCTCGTTCGCGACGCCCCCGCCGGCGTCGCGCGCCAGCGCGTCCACGGCGCGCGCGGCGGCCGCCCGGTCCGGCCGGGGCAGGCGCTGCGCCAGCAGGGCCGCGACGATGGGCGCGGCGAACGATGTGCCGCGCACCTGGCGGTACGGCGGCGTGCCCGGCGCGGCGCTGACCATCTGGCTGCCCGGCGCGGCGAACTTGACTTGCGGTCCCCGCGCGGCTTCCGGCAGCGGCCGGCCGCGCCGGTCCACGCCCGTCACGCCGACGACGCCGGGATAACTGGCCGGATACAGCGGCGGCGCCGCCGGCCCGTCATTGCCGACGGCGGCCACGAGCAGGTGTCCCCGCGCCTGCATGGCGGCGACGGCCCGCGCCAGCAACGCATTGGACGGCCCGACGAGGCTGATGTTCACGACGCCGACGTCCTGCTGGTCCAGCCAGCCCAGCGCGACGGCGATGCGGTCGGCCGCGCCGCCCACCGGACTGCCGCAATACACGTCGGCCGCGTACAGGCTCGCCCCGGGCGCGGCGCCGCGCAGGTATTCGGAACGTCCGACCATCAACGCCGCCACCGCCGTGCCGTGCGGCGCGGGCATCACCTGGCCGCCGCAGCCCCAGCGCACGATCGCGGCATCCTCGAATACGGGGTGGGCGCCGTCGACGCCGCTGTCGACGAGGCCGATGCGCACGGCGGCCCCGCTCCCGGGACGGACGCCATCCGCCGCGCCGCTGCCCGTGTAGACGTGATTGAAATCGTAGCTGCCCGCCGGATCGAGGGCGCGCAGGCGCTCGACCATGGCCGCCGTCGACGCACGGGCCGGCAGGCGCAGCACGACGATGCGCTCGCCCAGCAGCGCCTCGTCGCGCACGACGGTCGCACCCGCGTCCCGCGCCGCCTGCAGGGCCGCCTCGGACGGCGACCCGGCCAGCACCTCGCCGCGCAAGGCGGGCTCGCCGCGCGGATCGGCCTCGACCTGGTCCGGATGGTCGCGCAGCAGGCGCCGGACGGTGTCGAGGCGCAGGCTGCCGAGATCGGGCAACGGCGCCCGGTCGAGCAAGCGGTCGACCGGGCGGCGCAAGCCATCCACGCCCAACGGACCGATCCGGCCCGGCAGCGGCAGCGGCAGCGACGGCAAGCCCAGTTGCGCGTGGGCGGAGGCCATCCCGCACATCAGCGTCGCGGCGAGGACGACACGCATATTTACGAAGGAACTCATGTGTGGATCATATATGATTGACTGGCATACCTGATCAACGAACGGCGCAGGGAAGAAAATCCCCGCCCGGATCGTTTACCTCATAGAGACCATGTTTGCCGACGACATCGCCGCCCTGCTGCCCCGCATGCGCCGCTTCGCGCGGGCGCTGACCTTTCATCGCGAAGACGCGGACGACCTCGTCCAGATCGCGATGGAGCGCGCGCTCGGCCGCAACGAGCAATGGGAACCTGGAACGCGGCTCGACAGCTGGCTGTTCCGGATCATCAAGAACGCGTGGATCGACGAAGTGCGCAGCCGGACGCGGCGCGCGGAGTTGTTCGCGCCGGAAGAAGAAGGCGAACACGTGGGCGACGACACGGCACAGGCGCACCAGCAGCGGCTCGCGCTCCAGAAGGCGATCAGCCTGCTGTCCGAGGAACACCGGCTCGTCGTCGGCCTCGTGCTCGTGGACGGCCTGCCGTACAAGGAAGCGGCCGACGTGCTGGAGATCCCCGTCGGGACCCTCACCAGCCGTCTCGCGCGCGCCCGCGACGCCCTGCAGCAGTTGCTTGCCGACCCGAGAACGAGAAAATCATGACCTATTCCGATGACATCCTGATGGCCTATGCCGACGGCGAACTCGATCCCGCCGAACGGGCCGCCATCGAACAGGCGATGCGCACCGATCCCGCCGTCGCCGCCGCCGTGGAACGCCACCGCGCCCTGCGCGCGGACGTCGCGGCCGCGTTTGCCGGCATCCTCGACGAACCCGTGCCCGCGCGGCTGCTGCAGCCGGCGCCCGCGGCCGTGGTATCCCTCGCCGACGTGCGCGAAAAACGCCGGCGCTGGTCGTGGCCGGAATGGGGCGCGCTGGCGGCCACGCTCGTCGTCGGCGTCCTGGCCGGCAGGATGGTCCCCGGCGGCGCGCCGGCCATCGCCGGCAACGGCAACCAGGTGGTGGCGCACGGCGAACTGGCGTCCGCGCTCGACCGCCAGGTCGGCGGCAATGCGGAGGGCGCGGTGAAGGTCGGCGTCAGCTTCGCCGCGCGCGACGGCGCGTATTGCCGCGGCTTCGTCATGGGCACGTCGGCCGGCCTCGCGTGCCGGGAAGGCGGACAGTGGCGGATTCCCGTGCTGGCCGAAGCGGAAAAGGAAGCGGCGGGCGGCTACCGCCAGGCCGGCAGCGCATTGCCGCCGGCCGTGCTGGACGCGATCGACGCCCGCATCGCGGACAAGCCGCTCGACGCGGCGGGAGAGGAAGCGGCGCGGGCACGCGGTTGGCAGCCCGCGCGCTGATCAGGCTTGCGGCTTGAGGATGTTGGCCAGCGCCACGTACTGCTCGAGCCCCACGGCTTCTGGACGGGCGCCCGGATCGATGCCGGCGTCGACGAGCTGCTGCTCGGTGAACATGCCGGCCACGCAGTTGCGGATCACCTTGCGGCGCTGCGAGAACGCCTTCTGCACGACGGCTTCCAGCGTCGCCGCATCGGCCGGCAACTGGCGCTTCGTCGGCACCATGCGCACGATGGCGGAATCGACTTGTGGCGGCGGATCGAACGCCGTCGGCGGCACGACGAACAGCATCGCCATGTCGTAGCGCCACTGCAGCATCACGGACAGGCGGCTGTAAGCCTTCGTGCCCGGCTCCGCCACCATGCGCTCCACGACCTCTTTCTGCAGCATGAAGTGCTGGTCCTCGACGAGGTGGGCGTAGTCGGCCAGGTGGAACAGCAGCGGGCTGGAGATGTTGTACGGCAGGTTGCCCACCACGCGCAGCTTCTTCCCTTCCGGGACGGGGATGCTGCCGAAATCGAATTTCAGCGCGTCGCCCGAGTGGATGGTCAGCCGTTCGCGCGGATACGCCTTTTCCAGGCGGGCGACGAGGTCGCGGTCCAGTTCGACCACGTGCATGTGGTCGAGCTCCTTGAGCAGCAGCGCCGTCATCGCGGCCAGGCCCGGGCCGATTTCGACCATGGTGTCGCCGCGGCGGGGGTCGATGCCTTCGATGATGTTGTGGAGGACGTGGTCGTCGGTCAGGAAGTTCTGGCCGAAGCGCTTGCGGGCTACGTGTTTCATTGTCTTATGCGGGTTGTTGCTGTTGCGCGCGCACCATCGAGAGGGCGACGCGGATCGCCTCTTCCATGCTGCCGCAATCGGCCTGGCCGAGACCCTGCGCGGCCAGGTCGAGCGCCGTGCCGTGGTCGACGGACGTGCGGATCAAAGGCAGGCCGAGGGTGATGTTGACGCCGCGGCCGAACGTCGCGTGCTTGAGCACGGGCAGGCCCTGGTCGTGGTACATGGCCAGCACGGCGTCGGCGTCCTGCAAGTATTTTGGTTGGAACAGCGTGTCGGCCGGGTACGGGCCGCGCGCGTCGATGCCGCGTTTGCGGGCGTCTTCCAGCACGGGCGTGATCACGTCGATTTCCTCGCGGCCGAGGTAGCCGTTCTCGCCCGCGTGCGGGTTCAGGCCCGTCACGAGGATCCGCGGCGCCGCGATGCCGAACTTGCGCACGAGGTCCGCGTGCAGGATGTCCAGCACCTGCGTGAGGCTGTCGCGCGTGAGCGCCGCCGGCACGTCTTTCAGCGGCAGGTGCGTCGTGGCCAGCGCCACGCGCAGGTACGGTTGATCGTTCCCCGGCGAACCGGCCAGCATCATGACGACCTTGGGCGTATTCGTCTTCTCGGCCAGGTATTCCGTGTGGCCGGAAAACGCGACGCCCGCATCGTTGATGGTGCTCTTCTGCAGCGGCGCCGTGACGATCGCGTCCCACCAGCCGGCCCGGGTACCTTCGATCGCGAGATCGAGCGTGGCCAGTACGGCGCGGCCGTTGGCGGCATCCAGCTTGCCCGGCACGACGTGGGCCTCGAGCGGCACGTCGACGACGGGGATGACGTCCGGACCGAAGTGCGGCACGCCGCTGTGGCGCAGCGCCATCGTGGAGATCGCCGACAGGCGGATGCCCGGATCGATCAGGCTTGCAGTGAGGGATAAAAAGGCGGCATCGCCCACGAGCACGCAGCGGGCCTCGCCGCGCAGCGCCCACGCGGCACGGATCGAGATCTCCGGCCCGATGCCGGCCGGCTCGCCGACCGTGATCGCCAGCGTGGGACGTGGGCTCGAGGCCATTACTTATCCTCGCGGAACTCGACGTAGGCGCGGTCGCGGACCTGGCGGCTCCAGTCTTCCAGCGCTTCCTGGCGCTTGCGGTCGGTGAGGACCTGGCGCGCGGCCGAGCGTTCCTTCTCCTTCGACACGTCTTCCGTCTTGCGCTCGACGACCTGGATCAGGTGCAGGCCGAACGGCGTCTTGACGACGTCCGAAACCTCGCCCGCCTTGAGCGCGTTCATCGGATTCTCGAATTCCGGCAGCGCATCGCCCGGGAACAGCCAGCCCAGGTCACCGCCTTTGGAGGCCGAGCCGTCGTTCGAGTACTGGCGCGCCATGTCCTCGAAGGTCGCCTGCTTGCTGTCGATCTTCTGCTTGATCTCGGCGAGCTTCTTGCGGGCGTCGTCCTCGCTCTGCGTCGGCGTGATCTTCAGCAGGATGTGGCGCGCGTGCGTCTGCTGCACGACGGCCTGGTCGGCCTTCTGCGCTTCGGCGAGCTTGCGCTGGTCGACGAGCTTGATGATGTGGAAGCCGACGTTGGTGCGGATCACCGGCGTCACCTGGCCCGGCTTCAGCTTGCGCAGTTCGCTCGCGAAGATCGGGGGCAGGCGGTCCGGGTCGCGCCAGCCGACGGAGCCGCCTTTCAGCGCGTCCGGGGAATCGGAATACGTGGCGGCCATCTTGGCGAAGTCGGCGCCCGTGCGCAGCTGGCGCGCCACTTCATCGGCACGGGCCTTGCGGGCGGCGATCTGTTCCGGCGACGCGTTTTCCGGGATGCGCACGAGGATCTGCGAGATGTCCATCTCCACGCGGTCGGCGGCGGCGGCCTTCTCGGCGGCCATGTAGGTGTCGATCTCGGCGTCGGTCACCTGGATCTTGCTGTCGACTTCATGCTCGATCAGGCGCTGCATCATGATCTCGTTGCGGATCTGCTCGCGGAACTGGGAGAACGGCAGGCCGTCCTTCTCCATCGCGTTGCGCATGTCCTGCACGGTCATCTTCTGGTTCTCGGCGATGCGGCCGATGGCGCGGTCGAGCGTCGTGTCGTCGACGCGCACGCCCATTTCCTTGGCCAGCTGGAGCTGGGCGCGTTCGGTGATCATCGCTTCGACGACCTGGCGGCGCAGGTCTTCCTCGGCCGGCATCTGGGCGCCCTGCGCCTTCAGGCGCTGGGTGATCTCGGCCATGCGCTGCTCGACTTCGCGCTTGGTGATGACTTCGTCGTTGACGATCACGTACACGGAATCGATGACGTGGGCGTTGCTGGACGCCGGCGGCAGGAAGCCGGTACTCGGCTTGGCGGCCGGCGCGGCGGCCGGCTTGGCCTGGGCCAGGACATCGCCCGTGGCGAGGGCGCACAGCAGCACCGCCGCGAGCTTGAGCTGGTGCGGGCGGAGCGGAGACAGACGGGTGGTACGCATATTCAGGGAAGCACTCATTTCAGGTATCTAGTTGTCCATGGCCCGGTCAGGGGCGGCCGACGTTGGTGTTCAGCCGGGTGTAGCCGGGAATGCTCTTGTTGAAAGTGTCCAGCGCGTTGCCGAGGCCCAGGCGCGACAGGCCGTTCAGCTCGAGCTGGAAGAAGCTCGTCGTCGAGGCGTGCTGCGCGGCGGTCACGAAACGCTGTGCGCCCATGCGGAACACCCAGCAATCCGCCTTGTACTCGAGCCCCACGAGGCTCTCGAGCAGCTTGCGGTCGCGCACCGAGTAGCTGACCCGGCCCACACCATACCACCGCTGCGACAGCGGCCACTGGCCGGAGATGTCGGCGTTGCGGAAGCCGTTGGCGAGGCCGAAGGTGTCGCGCTGGAAGCGGTATTCGACGTTCAACACCTTCATCGGGGCCGGCTGCCACTGCACCCCGAAGTTCGAGCTGTACAGGCTGCGCGCCTGTGCATCGTATTGTACGCCGCTGTCGAAGGTCCACGACTCCGAAATGCGGCCCGACGCCGCCACCAGCGCGTCCGAGCGGGTCTGGTTGCTTTGCTCGTTCGCGTTCAGGCGCACGCGCGGATCGGTGAAGTAATAGCGGCTGCCCACGGCGAGGCGCAGGCGCTCGGCGCCGTTGGCCTCGATGAAGCGCGAGACGATCGCCGCCGTCAGCTGGTTCGCATCCGACACCTTGTCGGCGCCGACGAAGCGGTTTTCCGTGAACAGCTGGGCGTAGTTGAAGCCCGCGACGCCCGTGTCGAAGTTCGGGATGTCGGCCTGGTTCTTGTACGGCGTGCGCACGTAGAACAATCGCGGTTCCAGCGTCTGCGTGCCGTCCGGCCCGAACAGCGACGACTTGCGCTCGAACACGAGGCCGCTGTCCAGCGAGAACGTGGGCAGCACGCGCGAGATCTTGTCATCCGCGCCGGCCACGTTGTGCGTCAGGTTGTACTGCGTCGCGTGCAGCATCACCTTGGGCGTGACGAACCAGCCCGGATGCACCCACGGATAGCTCACCTGCGCCACCATGTTGGCGCGGTCGCCCTGCACCTGCTTGTCGTCCGGGTGCGTGAAGCGCGTCGCTTCCGCGTCCACCGCCCAGTCGAAGCCGCCCAGCACGTCGTAGCGGCCGGCGTGGAAGTTAATCGTCGGCAGGCGGTTGTACGGCGTCGCCACGGTCAGCTGCGGATTCGCGACGGCGCCCGGGTCCTGCAGCACCTGGTAGCGCTGCACGCGCCCCGTCAAATTCCAGTACTGGCCGTAGTAGTCCGTGCGCAGTTCGCGCAGCAGCTGGCGTTCCGCACTGGCCGCGACGGTACGCGAAAAGTCGGACGGGTATTCGTTGTCGGATGCCGCGTGCGCATTCCAGCCGAACGTCCAGTTGGGCGCCAGGAACTGGTTGTGCAGCGTGTCGACCCACCAGCGGTTGCGGTGCGCCAGCCGGTCGTTGGCGAGGTATTCGATGTGCGTCTCGCCGTGGTACGGGCCGCGCTCCGTCTCGCCCAGGTAGCGTCCCGTCGCGCCCAGCTGCAGGCCGCGCGTGAAGATGTAGCGCGGGAACAGCGTCAGGTCGCGGTTCGGCGCGATGTTGAAGTAGTACGGCACCATCAGCTCGGACGAGCCCTTGGCGCCGGAGCCGAGCGTGGGCGGCAGCCAGCCGGAGCGGCGCGCACCGGACAGCGAGAACGACATCGCGGGCGTGCCGATGATGGGCACGTCCTTGAAATAGATGATCGTCGTGCCGGCCGTCCCGACGTCGCGGCCCTGGTCCAGGCGCAGCGTGCTGGACTTCAGGTACCAGTCCGGATTGGGGCCTTCGCACGTGCTGTACGTGCCGTCGACGACGACGGCCTGGTCCTCGTCCAGGAAGTTGATGCGCTGCGCCTTGCCCTGCGCATTGTTCAGCGCCAGCCGGTATTCCGGATGCAGCACCCAGCCTTTACCCGTCTCCAGGTTCAGTTGCAGGGCATCGCCCTTGTAGCGGTCGCCGAAGCGCCACATCGTGATGTGCCCCTCGGCCGTGACTTCGTCGTCGACGCGGCGGTAGCAGGCCGTGTCCGCCGTGACGCCGGTGGCGCCGCGCGTGATCTCGACGTTGCGGTCCATGTTCAGGATGCGGTCCGGGCGGCCGGTGAACGACTCGGCGCGCATCGTGATCGGCAGGTCCTGCTCGTCGGGGCGGGGGGCTGCCGGTGTCGCCGTCTGAGCATACAGCGGTCCCGTGGCCACGGCCACGAGGGCGGACACTGCGGCGGCAATGCGCCGCGGCGGGAAAGGTAGGGCCGTCATCCAGCTCATGAAAGATCGCGTTGCACCATGGAGGGCGATTGTTTGGATTGAATCCCTTATTATAGGGGAATTCGTGCGGCACGGTCGCGTTAGTCGGCTCGATGGTAATCATTCGATAGCGCGACGGCGCACCATAACTCTTTGATTTTCAAAGGGAAATGAATATTACGGATTGATACACTTTTAACAATGTGCACTTTCCCATCGAGATCCCGGGTGGTCCGATGCACGGGGAAATGGCGTATCATTACATCCGAACCGCCCCTGCCGGAATGCATGGGCAAACCTACAACTCCTGTCACCAACCCGTTCACCGGGACGCTTCATGTCTTCTCAGTCTCAACACGTTCCTTCCGCCTCTGACAAGGATGCCCGCCTCGCCCGGCTGACCGAATGGCTTCGTTCGCTGGACCTCGTCGACGTCGCCAGCCTGCGCCCCGCGTCGGCCGATGCGAGTTTCCGCCGCTATTTCCGCCTCGATGTTGTGCCGGCGCTACGCGACAAGCTGGGCGATACGCTCGTCGCCATGGACGCCCCGCCGGAGCGCGAAAACGTGCCCGCCTTCATCCACGTCGACGGCCTGCTGCGCGACGCCGGCGTCACCGTGCCCGCCATCGTGGCCCGCAACGTGGAAGCCGGCTTCCTGGTGCTGTCCGACCTCGGCACGACGACCTACCTGCAACGCCTGGACGTCGACAACGCCCCGTTCATGTACTCGGATGCCATCGACGCCCTCATCAAATTCCAGCTGGCCAGCCAGGCCGGCGTGCTGCCGGAGTTCGACCGCGCGTTCGTGCTGCGCGAGCTGAACCTGTTCCCCGAGTGGTTCATCGAACGCCACCTGGGCGCGACGCTGAACGACATCCAGCGCGCCCAGCTCGATAAAGTGTTCGAGGCGATCACGGCCAACGTGCTGGCGCAACAGCAGGTCTACATGCACCGCGATTTCCATTCGCGCAACCTGATGTTCCTCGACCAGGGCAACCCGGGCGTGCTGGACTTCCAGGATGCCGTCTACGGCCCCGTCACCTACGACCTGGCCTCGCTGCTGCGCGACGCCTACGTCCAGTGGGACGAGGAATTCGTGCTGGACTGGGTCGTGCGTTACTGGCAAAGCGCGAAGCAGGTCGGCCTGCCCGTCAACCCGGACATCGACGCCTTCTACCGCGACTTCGAATACATGGCCCTGCAGCGCCACCTGAAAATCCTCGGCATCTTCTGCCGCCTGAACTACCGCGACGGCAAATCCAACTACCTGGGCGACCTGCCCACGGTGATGGATTACGTACGCAAGACCGCCAACCGCTACACCGAACTCAAGCCGCTCCTGCGCCTGCTCGACGCGCTCGAGGACAAGGCGCCGCAGGTCGGCTACACCTTCTGACGACAAGCCGATGAAAGCCATGATCTTCGCCGCCGGCCGCGGCGAGCGGATGCGTCCGCTGACCGACACCTGCCCCAAGCCCCTGCTCAAGGTGCGGGGCCGTCCCCTCATCACCTGGCACGTGCTGAACCTCGTACGCGCCGGCATCAAGGACATCGTCATCAACCACTCCCACCTCGGCCACATGATCGAGGAAGAGCTGGGCGACGGCAGCCGCTACGGCGCGCGCATCGTCTACTCGCACGAGCCGACGCCGCTGGAAACAGCCGGCGGCATCGCCAACGCGCTGCACCTGCTCGGCGACGAACCGTTCCTGGCCGTCTCCGGCGACATCTACGCGCCCTACTTCGACTTCGAACAAGTGCTCGACGTACTGAAGGACCGCGACGCCGTCGGCCAGCTCATTCCGACCGAAAAGCGCGACATCGCCTGGCTGTACCTGACGCCGAACCCGTGGCACAACCCGGACGGCGACTTCGGCCTGACCATGTACACGCTGTCCAACGAGGGCAACCCGAAGTGGAATTTTTCGAACATCGGCGTCTATCGTCCTGAGATGTTTGACGGGATCAAGGCCGGAGAAGTTTCGCGGCTGGGGCCCCTGATGCGCAAGTTCATTGACCAGGGTCGTATCGGCGGTGAGATCTACGACGGCCAGTGGGTCAACGTGGGCACCGTGCGCCAGCTGGAAGAACTCAACGCGCCACCGGGCTCTGTGGCGAAGGTTGGCGCCTGATGGACTACGCCGCACGACGCGCGCGCCTGGCCGCGCAGATGCAGCCCGGCAGCGTGGCCGTGCTGCCGACCGCGCCGGAAATCCTGCGCAACGGCGACAGCGACTACCCCTACCGCCACGACAGTTCGTTCTATTACCTGACCGGCTTCACGGAACCGGAAAGCGTGCTGGTACTCGTCGCCGCGACGGGCGACAAGCCGGCCCGTTCGATCCTGTTCTGCCGCGAGAAGAACGTCGAGCGCGAGATCTGGGACGGCTACCGCCACGGCCCGGAAGCGGCGCGCACGGCGTTCGGCTTCGATGACGCCTACCCCATCTCCGAACTTGATACGCACATGGCGCGCATCCTTGCCAACGCGCCCGCGCTGTACTACGCGCTGGCGTCGAACGCGGCGCTCGATGTCCAGGTGACGGGCTGGATCAAGGCCGTGCGTGCGCAAGGCCGCACTGGCACGACGGCACCCGACACCTTCGTCAACCTGCTGCCGCTGCTGGACGAAATGCGCTTGATCAAGGACGCCGACGAACAGGCGCTGATGCTGCGCGCCGGCGAGATCTCGGGCGGTGCCCACGAGCGCGCGATGCGCGCGGCGAAGCCCGGCATGTTCGAGTACGAGCTGGAAGCGGAACTGCTGTACGCCTTCCGCAAGCACGGCGCCCAGTTCCCGGCCTACACCCCGATCGTGGCGTCCGGCCCGAACGCCTGCATCCTGCACTACAACGTCAACGATCGAAAGATGCAGATTGGGGACCTCGTGCTGATCGACGCCGGCTGCGAACTGGATGGCTACGCCTCCGACATCACCCGCACGTTCCCCGTGAACGGCCGCTTCACCGATGCCCAGCGCACGCTGTACGAACTGGTGCTGGCGGCGCAGGACGCGGCATTCCAGGCGATCGCGCCGGGCCGGCCATACAGCGCCTTCCACGAAGCGGCGCTGCGCGTGCTCGTGCAGGGCATGCTGGACCTGGGCCTGATATCGAACCATGCCAGCGTCGACGACGCCATCGCAAACAAGGCCCACGTCCCGTTCTACATGCACGGCACGGGCCACTGGCTCGGCATGGACGTGCACGACGTGGGCGCGTACCGCGACGTCACGCAGGCAGACAAACCTTCGCGCCCGCTGCAGGAAGGCATGGTCGTGACGGTGGAACCGGGCATCTACGTGCGCCCGGCCGACGGCGTGCCGGAACGCTTCTGGCACATCGGCATCCGCATCGAGGACGACGTCGTCGTGACAAAGGACGGCTATCGTTTGCTGACGGCGTCCGCGCCCAAGACGGTGGCCGAGATCGAAGCGGTCGTGGGGACGGCGCATGGCTGACGGCACTCTGTCGGTTGACGTGGCCATCTGCGGCGCCGGCCCGGTCGGCCTCGCGCTGGCCGCGCTGATGGCGCGCCGCGGCGTCGAGCCGGGCCGCATTGCCCTCATCGATGCGAAGGCGCTGGGCCAGGCGATCTCGGACCCGCGCTCGATCGCGCTGTCGTGGGGTAGCCGCATGCTGCTGGTCGACGTGGGCGCCTGGGCCAACGTGCAGCCGCACGCGACGCCGATCCACCAGATCCACGTGTCGCGCCGCGGCCACCTGGGCCGCAGTATGATGGACCGTGACGAACACAAGCTCGACGCGCTGGGCTATGTCGCGCGCTACGGCGACGTCGTCGACGCACTGGTGCGCGCCTGCGACCGCGCGGGCGTGCAGACCTTGCGCCCCGTGCGCGTGGCGGCGCTGCATGAAGACCGCGACGGCGTCGTGCTCGACCTGGACGATGGACGCAAGCTGCATGCGAAGGTGGCCGTGCAGGCCGAGGGCGGCGTGTTCGGCGAACAGGCGGAACGCACGCAGCGGCGCGACTACGCGCAGACGGCCGTCATCGCACGCGTGTCGGCGAGCCAGGGCATACCGCACCGCGCCTTCGAGCGTTTCACGGACGAAGGCCCGCTCGCGCTGCTGCCCCAGGACGGCGCCGACGGCCACCAGTACGCGCTCGTGTGGTGCGTGCGGCCGGAACGCGCGCAGCAGTTGCTGGACCTGGGCGAGCCGGAATTCCTGCGCCAGCTGGGCGACGCGTTCGGCGAACGTCTCGGCACCTTTACGGGCGCAGCGGAACGGGCGGCGTTTCCGCTCGGGCTGAATGCGGATCCTCGTTTCAGCGCACGCACGGTCGCCATCGGCAATGCGGCGCAGACGCTGCACCCGGTCGCGGGACAAGGCCTGAATCTCGGCCTGCGCGATGCGGCCGTGCTGGCGCGCCTGCTCGCACGCGGGATCGATCAGGATCACGGCATCGCGGACGCATTGTCTCGCTTCGCCGAGGAACGTGCACGCGACCGCGGCGCCATCATCCGCACGACGGATGCGATGGCGCGCGTGTTCGCGAATACGGGGCCGTTGCAGCCCTTGTTCGGGCTGGCGTTGGCCGCGCTGGATACCGTCAAGCCGGCGCGGATGTTGCTGGCCGAACTGATGATGTTCGGCCGCCGCTGATCACTCCACCGCCTTGACCATCGATTCGATCACCTTCTTCGCATCGCCGAACACCATCATCGTGTTCGGCTGATAGAACAGATCGTTGTCCAGCCCCGCATACCCGGACGCCATCGACCGCTTGTTGACGATGATGCTCTTGGCTTTATACGCCTCCAGGATCGGCATGCCGGCGATCGGCGACTTCGGATCCTTGGCGGCCGGGTTCACGACGTCGTTCGCGCCCAGCACGAGCACGACGTCCGTCTGGCCGAATTCGCCGTTGATGTCTTCCATCTCCGCCACCTGGTCGTAAGGGACTTCCGCTTCGGCCAGCAGCACGTTCATGTGGCCCGGCATGCGGCCCGCCACCGGGTGGATCGCGTAGCGCACCTGCACGCCGTGTTCCGTCAGCTTGTCGACCAGTTCCTTCACCGTGTGCTGGGCGCGCGCGACCGCGAGGCCGTAGCCGGGCACGATGATGACGGATTCCGCGTTCTGCAGGATGAACGCCGCGTCTTCCGGCGAGCCCGATTTGACGGGGCGCTGTTCCTTCGCGCCGCCGCTGTCGCCGGACGATGCCTCGCCGCCGAAGCCGCCCAGGATCACGTTGAAGAACGAGCGGTTCATCGCCTTGCACATGATGTACGAGAGGATCGCGCCCGACGAGCCCACGAGCGAACCCGCGATGATCAGCATCGAGTTGTTCAGCGAGAAGCCGATGCCGGCCGCCGCCCAGCCCGAGTACGAGTTCAGCATCGACACGACGACGGGCATGTCCGCGCCGCCGATCGGGATGATGATCAGCACGCCCAGCACGAACGACAGCACGGCCATCACGATGTACGGCGTCCATGCGGGCGCGGCGCCGCTCGAGAAGCAGAACACGAGGCCCAGGCCGACGATGGCGAGGGCGACGAGCAGGTTGATCATATGCTGGCCCGGATAGCGCACAGGCGCGCCCTGGAACAAGCGGAATTTATATTTGCCCGCCAGCTTGCCGAACGCGATCACGGAGCCGGAGAAGGTCACCGCACCGACGAACGTGCCGATGAACAGTTCCAGGCGATTACCGAACGGGAGCCCTTCGCCGCGCGCGGCGATGTTGAAGGCCCACGGCTCGGACACGGCCGCGATGGCGATGCACACGGCCGCGAGGCCGATCAGCGAGTGCATGGCGGCCACCAGTTCCGGCATCTTGGTCATCTCGACGCGCTTCGCCGCGACGGCACCGATCGCGCCGCCGACGACGACGCCGAGCAGCACGAGGCCAAAACCCATGCCGCCGGTCTGCATCTGCTCCTTCAGCTTGAACATCAGGGCGATGGTCGTGAGGACGGCGATGCCCATGCCCGTCATGCCGAACGCATTGCCCATGCGCGCGGTCGACGGCGACGACAAGCCTTTCAGGGCCTGGATGAAGCACACGGACGCCACGAGGTACAGCAGCGTCACGACGTTCATGCTGATCATGTTCATGCGGCGTCCTTGGCATGGACGGCGCCGGCGGCATCCTTGGCGTTCGGCGCCTGCTTCGCTTTCGGCTCCTTCTTCTTGAACATCTCCAGCATGCGCTGGGTGACGAGGAAGCCGCCGAACACGTTCACGGCGGCCAGCGCGACGGCGATGGTGCCGGCAACTTGGCCCGTCAGGCCTTCCGTCAGGCCGGCCGCCAGCATGGCGCCGACGATGATGATGGCCGACACGGCGTTCGTCACCGCCATCAGCGGCGTGTGCAGCGCGGGCGTGACGGTCCACA
>CBIHOW010000110.1:0-17171 GCA_966211695.1 uncultured Massilia sp.
TCCAGGAGATCTACGGCCTGGAAACCGTCGTCGTCCCGCCGAACCGGCCGTCGCAACGCAAGGACCGCCAGGACCAGGTGTACAAGACGGCGCAGGAAAAATACCAGGCGATGCTGAACGACATCCGCGACTGCTACGAGCGCGGCCAGCCGGTCCTCGTCGGCACCACGTCGATCGAGAACTCGGAACTGCTGTCGGGCATCCTGAACCAGGCCAAGCTGCCGCACAACGTGCTGAACGCGAAGCAGCACGCACGCGAGGCGGAGATCATCGCGCAGGCGGGTCGTCCGAAGATGATCACCATCGCCACCAACATGGCGGGCCGCGGTACCGACATCGTCCTAGGCGGCAACGTCGAGAAGCAGATCCAGTTCATCGAGGCCGACGAATCGCTCACCCCGGAACAGAAGGCCGAGCAATCGGCCAAGCTGCGCGAGGAATGGCAGTCGCTGCACGACCACGTCGTCGCGCAGGGCGGCCTGCACATCATCGGCACCGAACGCCACGAGTCGCGCCGCGTCGACAACCAGCTGCGCGGCCGTTCGGGCCGGCAGGGCGACCCGGGCTCGTCGCGCTTCTACCTGTCGCTGGACGACCCGTTGCTGCGCATCTTCGCGGGCGACCGCGTGCGCGCCGTGATGGACCGCCTCAAGATGCCGGAAGGCGAGCCGATCGAAGCGGGCATGGTCACGCGCTCCATCGAAGGCGCGCAGCGCAAGGTCGAGGCCCGCAACTTCGACATCCGCAAGCAGCTGCTGGAATACGACGACGTCGCCAACGACCAGCGCAAGGTGATCTACACCCAGCGTAATGAGTTGCTGGAAGCGGCCGACATTTCCGAGCTGATCGCCAGCCTGCGCATCGGCGTGTTCACCGACGTCGTGCGCACCTACGTGCCGGCGGAGTCGGTGGAAGAGCAGTGGGACATTCCGGCGCTGGAGCGCGTGCTGGCCGACGAATGGGCCCTGCAGGTGCCGCTGGCGAAGATGCTGGAAGACGAGCCGAACCTGAACGACGACGACATCCTCGAGCGCGTGCTGGCGGCTGCCGAAAGCTCGTACGACGCGAAGGTCGGCATCGTCGGCAAGGAAGCGTTCGGCGGCTTCGAGCGCAACGTCATGCTGCAGAACATCGACACGCACTGGCGCGAACACCTGGCCGCGCTGGACCACCTGCGCCAGGGCATCCACCTGCGCGGCTATGCGCAGAAGAACCCGAAGCAGGAATACAAGCGCGAAGCGTTCGAACTGTTCGGCGCCATGCTGGACCAGATCAAGAACGAAGTCATCCGCACCATCATGACCGTCCGCATCCAGACCCGCGAGGAAGTCGAGGCGGCGGAAGCGGCGATGCAGGCGGCCGCGGCGCACCTGGAAAACATCAACTACCAGCACGCCGACTTCGACCCGACCGCGGCGCCGGAAGAACTGATGGCGCCGCTCGCGGCGACCCCGGGCACGACGGCGATGGCGGACGACCCGGCCACCACCTACATGGGCGTGAAGGTCGGCCGCAACGACCCGTGCCCGTGCGGCAGCGGCAAGAAGTTCAAGGCTTGCCACGGCAAGCTGGCGTGAGACCGTAGCGCCAAACGAAAAGCACCCCGCGGGGTGCTTTTTTTTCGCCCTGAAAATTCGGGGTCAGAGCACGTTTTTCTTCGAATTCGGGGTCAGAGCACATTTCCGATCAATGTCCGGCGTACATCGTTTTCGAGGGCACGCGGCGGCATCGCGATGCGAACGCGTCATCCGGCGGCGATCACGCGGACGGATTTGCTCGAAAGATCTTGCTCGAAAAAGTGCTCTGACCCCGAATTTTGCCGAAAAAGGGGGCTGACCCCGAATTTGAGAAATTGCTTCAGGCGCTCAGCGCCTTGCGCAGCCAAGCCAATGTCGCGTCGCCGATGCCCGGTCCCATGCGCAGCAGGGGTTCCGTCGCGGTGGCCTTGCGGAAGGCGTCGACGTCCTGCGGGTCGGTGCCGACCATGTCGTTGAAGAGCGCCATCCACTGGCGGCCCAGGTCGCGCGCCCGCGGGCCCGTCGCGTCCGGATCGGCCTTGATTTCGGCCTGCACCTGCGCGATCAGGGGCGTCCACTCGTGGCCGCGCGCGGCGATGTGACGGCGCATGCGGTCGAGGACTTCCGGCCGCAGGTACTTCGCCCACGTGTCGAACTTCAATTCGCCGACGGCGGCCTTCACGTAGTCGAAGATTTGCGCCGGCACGCCGACGGCGTCCGTCTCGCGCTCGGCCATCACGTTGAGCTTTGCCTGCAGCGCCGCATCGCCACCCGTGTCGCGGTCGAACGTCTGCAGCCAGCGCAGTGCAAACGCCTTGGCGGCGTCGGCGTCGGGCGGCACCTGCGATTCGATCAGGCCGCGCGCCTGTTCGACCAACCCCTGCCACTGCGCCTGCGCGGCGTCGCTGCCGATCATCGGCAGGCGCGCCAGTTCCTCCTTGGTGAAATAGCGTTCGTACACGTTCGTCATGTCCATGGTGTTCTCCAGTGTGGTGAGCCACGTGGACAGGTCCGGCGCGCTGCCGCGCACGAGTTCCGCGCGCACGCGCAGCAGCTGGTTGCGCAGGCGCGCGGCTTCCGCCATGCGCACCTCCAGCGCTTCCAGCTGGCGGTCGACGATCGCCAGCGGCGAGCCGGCCGGACTGTCCAGCGTGAGGGCGATGTCGGCGAGGCTAAGGCCGAACGCGCGCAGGGCCTGGATGCGGTGCAGGCGGGCCACGTCGTCGCGGTCGTAGAGCCGGTAGCCGGCATCGGAACGCGCCGAAGGACGAAGCAGGCCGATGCTGTCGTAGTGGTGCAGGGTGCGCACCGTCAGGTTGGCCAGGGCGGCCAGCTCTCCTACCTTCAGCATCGTTCGTCTCCGTTCTTCAGCGTGTGGACAGTCTCGGGCCTCACGTTAGGTGAGGGTCAAGCGGTACGCGCCTCGCGCAACGCACGCGCCTCGTGCCACAAGGTGACGAACAGGGTCATCACGACAGGCCCGACGAACAGCCCGATGAGGCCCAGCGTCTCGACGCCGCCGAGGATGCCCAGCAGGACGGCGACGAACGGCAGCTGCGTCGCATTGCCGATCATCGCCGGCCGCACGAAGTGATCCGCGATGAACAGGATGATCGCGCCCCAGGCGAGGATCGCGATCGCCGCGATCGTCGCGCCCTGGTACGCGAGCAGCGCGGCGGCGGCGCCGAAGGCGAGCGGGGCGCCGAACGGGATGATGGCGAGGATGCCCGTCGCGGCGGCCCACAGCACGGCCGACGGCAGGCCCGCGACCTGGTAGCCGATGCCCAGCAGGACGCCTTCCGCGAGGCCGACGAGCACGAGGCCGTTGACGGTGGCGCGCACGGCGACGGGTACCTTCAGCGAGAACAGGGTCCAGCGCGCGGTGCCGATCAGGTGCGCGCCGATGGCGTCCGTCTGGCGCTGCAGCGCGGCGCCGTCCTTGTAGAAGAAGAACAGGCACAGGAAGGCGAACAGCATGTCGACGAGGCGGTGCATGACGCCGCTGCCGACCCGCTTGAGCACTTCGCTCGCGGTCTGCATGCGGCCGACGGAACCGTCCTGCAGCAGGTGCGCGAGGCCGTGCGGCTGGCCGAGCGTGGCCAGCCACCAGTTGTAGATGGCGTCGCCCGCGAACGGGATGCGGTGCAGCCATTCGGGCGCCGGTAGGCCTTCCGTGTTCGCGCTCGCCACCAGCTGCGCCAGCGCGGGCGCCTGGCGCGCGGCCGACGTGACGCCCAGCGCGAGCGGCGCGATGAACACGATGGCGACGATGACGGTGACGAGGGCCGCCGCGACGAGCGTGCGCCCGCCCAGCGCCGTGCGGACCCGGACGTACAGCGGCCACGTGGCGATGCACAGGATCGCGGCCCACAGCAGCGGCAGGATGAAGCGCTGCGTCACGAACAGGGCGCACAGGACGATCGCCAGCGAAAAGCCGGCGCTCAGGACATCGCGTTGGTTGTCGGTCATCGATCCTCCGGAGGATGGGGCATCTTACCAAATGGGCATGCCCGCGATTGAGATGTTGCCGATTATCAAGTGGTCAACTTAAGCGTGTATTAACAGGCGGGTAACCGCGAGCTCGATGCGCAGGAACCGTCGCCCCCGCGCAGGCGGGGGGCCAAGTCATACACGCAGCCGTGACGCACGCAAAACTGGATCCCCGCCTTCGCGGGGATGACGTTCCGAGGGCGCCGGGCGCGCCTACGAAGCAGGTTTGCGAACGTGCACCTCGCCCGCAGGCGGTACAATACCGGACCTTCTTTCCATCTTTTCATTAGAGAACGCCATGGCCGTCAATTCCCCCCTGCCCGTCGCCGCCGACCTGAAACCCGTCGCCGGCATCGAACTCGGTTACGCCGAAGCCGGCATCAAGAAGCCGAACCGCAAGGATGTGCTGGTGATGAAGCTCGCCGAAGGGGCGACCGTCGCCGGCGTGTTCACGAAGAACCGCTTTTGCGCGGCACCGGTCCAGGTGAGCAAGGCGAATCTCGACGTGGTGAAGGGCGGCGGCAAGCCGATCCGCGCGCTGGTCGTCAACACGGGCAACGCGAACGCGGGTACCGGTGAACCGGGCCTGCAGAACGCGCAGGCCACGTGCGCCGAAGTGGCGCGCCTGCTCGGCATCGACGCGCAGCAGGTGCTGCCGTTCTCCACGGGCGTGATCCTGGAACCGCTGCCCGTGCAAAAGATCATCGCGGGCCTGCCGGCCGCCATCGCGAACCTGAAGGCGGACAACTGGTTCAACGCGGCCGAAGCCATCATGACGACGGACACGCAGCCGAAGGCGGCGTCGCTGACGACGACGATCAAAGGCCACACCGTCACGATGACCGGCATCAGCAAGGGCGCCGGCATGATCAAGCCGAACATGGCGACGATGCTGGGCTACCTGGCATTCGACGCGAAGGTCGCGCAGCCGGTGCTGGACGAACTGGTGAAGTACGCGGCCGACCGCTCGTTCAACAGCATCACGATCGACGGCGACACGTCGACCAACGATTCGTTCATCCTCGTCGCCACGGGCGCGGGCTCGCTCGTCGTCGATTCGACCGACAGCCCGGACTACATCGCGCTGCGCGACGCCGTCACGGGCATCTCGCGCCACCTGGCGCAGCAGATCATCCGCGACGGCGAAGGCGCCACCAAGTTCATCACGATCAGCGTGGAGCAGGGCCGCGACATGGAAGAATGCCGCAAGATCGCCTACGCCATCGCCCACTCGCCGCTCGTGAAGACCGCGTTCTTCGCGTCCGACCCGAACCTGGGCCGCATCCTGGCCGCCATCGGCTACGCGGGCGTCGACGATCTGGATACGTCCAAGCTGGACCTGTACCTGGACGACGTGTGGGTTGCAAAGGCCGGCGGCCGCAATCCGGACTACAAGGAAGAAGATGGCCAGCGCGTGATGAAGAAGGCCGAGATCCTCGTGCGCGTCGTGCTCGCGCGCGGCGAGGCCGACGCCACCGTGTGGACCTGCGACCTGTCGCACGACTACGTCTCCATCAACGCCGACTACCGTTCCTGAATCGATGAACCAGCTGGACAACTTCCTGCACCGCGCCGAGGCCCTGCTGGCGCGCGTGGAGGCGTTATTGCCGCCCGCCGCGCCGCGCGATCCGGATTTCAGGCACGGCTACGCCTACCGCTGGCGCAAGCGCCCGGGCACGGGCAACGTCAAGTATCTGCAGGCCGTGGCGCACACGGCCAGTATCCGCCTGGACGACCTGCAGCACATCGGTCCGCAGAAAGAGCAGATCGAGCAGAACACGCGCCAGTTCGTGACGAAGCGCCCCGCCAACAACGTGCTGCTGACCGGCGCGCGCGGCACGGGTAAATCGTCGCTGATCAAGGCGTGCCTGAACCAGTTCGCGCCGCAGGGCCTGCGCCTGATCGAAGTGGACAAGGCCGACCTGGCCGACCTGCCGGACATCGTCGACCTCGTCGCGGGCCGGCCGGAGCGCTTCGTGATCTTTTGCGACGACCTCAGTTTCGAAGAGGGCGAAGCGGGCTACAAGGCGCTGAAGGTGGCGCTCGACGGCAGCATTGCGGCGCAGTCGGACAACGTGCTGATCTACGCGACGTCGAACCGCCGCCACCTGATGCCGGAAAAATTCTCGGACAACGACGGCTACAAGCACGTGGCCGACGACGACCTGCACCCGGCCGAGACGGTCGAGGAAAAGATCTCGCTGTCCGAGCGCTTCGGCCTGTGGCTGTCGTTCTACCCGTTCAGGCAGGACGACTACCTGGACATCGTCGGCCACTGGCTGGCGAGCTTCGGCTGCACGCCGGAGCAGATCGCGGCCGCGCGCGGCGACGCGCTGCGCTGGGCACTGGGCCGCGGCTCGCGCTCGGGCCGCGTGGCGTGGCAGTTCGCGAAGGACTACGCGGGCAAGCTGCCGCCCGCGCCGGCACAGGAACACATCGATGTCTGAGAAGCCCGTCGATGTGGCCGTGGGCGTGCTGATGCGCCCGAACGGCGACGTGCTGCTCGGCCAGCGCCCGGACGGCAAGCCGTATGCCGGCTACTGGGAATTCCCGGGCGGGAAGGTCGAGCCCGGGGAAGACATCTTTCATGCGCTGCAGCGCGAATTCGTCGAAGAACTGGGCGTGAAAGTGATCTCGGCCGAGCCCTGGTGCTGCGTCGAGCACGTGTACGAGCATGCGCACGTGCGCCTGTACTTCTACATCAGCCGCGAGTGGGAAGGCGAGCCCCAAAGCCTGGAAGGGCAGGCGTTCGCGTGGCAGGGCGCGTACGCCGTCAGTCCTCTGCTGCCGGCGACGATTCCGCTGCTCGAGTGGCTGGATCAGGTGCGATACGGGGAGCGTTCTGCCGCCTGATCCGCTCCGTGATCGCCTCCAGTTCCTCCCGGCTGCGCCGGTCCTGCTCGCGCCGGCGCGACGACCCGCAATCGCCCACGTCGCCCACGCAACCGAGGGCGTCGACCGCAGTATCGAGCGACAGGCAGTGGCCGTGGCCATGGCAGGGCACGTCGCACGGCCCATCGCAAAAGCCTCGCTGGTATTTCAGTCGCGGATGCGGCGGCGGGACAGCGCGCAGGCGCGCGTGCACGTGCCCGCACAGCTCGAACCGCCGCTGCAGCAGTCCAAGCCCGCGCCTGAGCCCGAAGCGCGCGATGGCGGCGTGACCGTAGGCCGAGCAGCTGGCGCCACCGGTCGCCACGCGTAGCGCGCACGCAAAGCCCTTATACGGGGAAATGAAACGCTGGTAGACGCGGATCGCGGCCAGCGCCAGCGCGGCGGTCATTCCTTCGAGACGGATTCGTCGTCGGCATCGCCCGGCGGTGCGCCGGGGATCGTGTACTTCTCTTCGGCCCAGGCGCCCAGGTCGATTTGCTTGCAGCGTTCGGAACAGAATGGGCGGTATTTGTTTTCCGGCGTCCATTCGACCTTCTTGCCGCAGGTGGGGCAGGATACGACGGTCATGGTGTGCTTCTAGAAATTGCAGAGTGTGAGTTCGAACGGGACGTCTTCTTCCAGCGGCTTCGGTTTCAGGTCGCCGCCCTGGGTCGTGAAACGTACCCACAGCATGTACTTGTTGGCGGAAATTTCCGGGATCGCGCCGAGGGACTCGTCCACCGACAGGCGCAGCATCTGGTACACCTTACCTTGCAGCATCTGCTGATAGCTGCCGGACGAGGCGATCATCTTGACGGGGCCGCCGGAATTGCGCAGCAGGCGCAGCACGAGGGCCAATGCCTCGAACAGCGGGGCCAGCGGGGCAAACCAGTTCATGATGTCGGCGTGGCGCTGTTCGGCCGGGCGCCGCTGCCAGGCATGATAGGACGGCAGGTCGAATTCGCAGGCGCCGCCGGGGATGATCGTGCGGCCGCGGATGCTCATCAGCCATTCGTTGTCGCGCACGTTCTGGCCCGTCTTGCCCTGGGCGTTGACGAGGGCGTTGCTGACCGTGTCGAGCTCGGCCAGCACGGCATCGAGCATGTCCCTGGCGACGGCGGGATTGCTGCGGTAGCCCAGCAGGCTCTGCTTCTGGCGTTCGAGTTCCTGCAGCAGGTCGGACTTCAGGTCCGCGCGGCCCGCCACTTCCAGCATGTCGAAGATCGTCGCGAGCGCGACATGGTGCTGCAGAGGATGTTCCTGGGCTACAAAGAATTTGAACTTCTCGTACAGGTCCTCCAGCCGCAACAACGTGCGAATCCGCTCGTTGAATGGGTATTCATAGACGATCAAAATGTCATTCCTCTCATTCCCCTGAATGTAGGCTGGCGGGTAACCCCATGATTCTGAACCATGATGCACAAAATTACAAACGCTCGCTTGGCTGCTCTGCCAATCTTGCCGCTTCGTCAAGATAAAAGCGGTGCAGGCGTTCCACTTGCGGCAACAGGGCGTCGATGCCGGCGTCGTTCAGGATCACGTCGTCCGCTTCTTCCAGGCGGCGCGCCCGTGTCACCTGGGCCGCCATGATGGCACGTACCTGGTCTTCCGTCAGGCCGTTGCGTGCCATCACGCGCGCAACCTGCGTGGCTTCGGAACAGTCGATCGCGAGCACGCGCGCCACGCGCTCGCGCCACGTGCCGGATTCGATCAGCAGGGGCACGACGAAGATCGTGTAGGGACCGCCCGCGAGCAGGGCGGCGGCGGCCGTCGCTTCGCGGATTCTCGGGTGCAGGATGCCTTCCAGGCGGGCGCGCGCGGCCGGGTCGGAGAACACGAGGGCGCGCATCTTCGCGCGGTCGAGGGCGCCGTCCGGCGTGGCGTAGTCGGGGCCGAATGCCGCGACCAGCGCGGGCATCGCGGCGCCGTGCGGGGCCGTGAGGCTGTGGGCGATCCGGTCGGTGTCGATGACGGCGGCGCCGCGCGCGGCGAACAGGTCGGCCACGGTCGTCTTGCCGCAGCCGATGCCGCCGGTGAGGCCCACCGCATAACGAGAAAGTGTCTCCATGCGATCCTCGGGCCCGGCCGCGAGGCTAGACCAAGAAACCCTGCGCGTAGCGGGTGAGTGGTATTCCGTACAAGAGTGCGATCATACCAGCCGCCGCGAGATAAGGTCCGAAGGGGATCGGATTATTGCGGTCGCGGCGGGCGAACACGATCAGCGAGATGCCGACGATGGCGCCGACGACGGACGACAGGATGATAATGGTCGGCAGCATCGTCCAGCCCATCCACGCGCCCAGCGCCGCGAGCAGCTTGAAGTCGCCGTAGCCCATGCCTTCCTTGCCGGTGGCGAGCTTGAACAGCCAGTACACGGCCCACAGCGCCAGGTAGCCGGCCATGGCGCCGATCACGGCGTCGCGCAGCGGAACGATGGTGCCGTTCAGGTTGACGAGCAGGCCCAGCCACAGCAAGGGATACGTGAGGTCGTCCGGCAGCGTCTTGGTATCGTAGTCGATCAGGGTCATCGCGACGAGGAAGTACGCGAAGGCGAGGCTCGCGAGGCCCAGCCAGCCGCTGCCGAAATGCCAGACCAGCAAGGCCGACAGCAGGCCCGTGACGGCTTCCACGATCGGATAGCGGGGCGAGATCGGCGCCTTGCACGCGCTGCACTTGCCGCGCAGGACGAGCCAGCTGACGATGGGGATGTTTTCAAGCGCCGTGATCCGATGGCCGCAGTGCGGGCAGGCGGAGCGCGGCACCATCAGGTTGAAGCGGTCCGGGTGCGGCAGGTCCTTGCCCGCTTCGTGCGCGATGTAGTTGTCGAGTTCGCGCTGCGCCATCACGGGCAGGCGGTACACGACCACGTTCAGGAAGCTGCCGATCAACAGGCCGAACAGCGCGGCGGCGAGGGTTGCGGCGAGGGTCGCCGGGGCGGCGAAGAGCAGGGTTTCCATGAGTAGGGGATCCGATGGGTGGCTGATTCCGTGGATCAACTATTCTAGGGGTTTTCCCGCCCTTTGGGCAGCACCATGAGGCGCCGCCGCCACGTTCAGGCCGCCTCGGGCTGTGCGATCAGGTCGAACAGGCGCTCCAGCGGCACCGGCCGGCCCGGCAGCCAGCCCTGCACGAGGGGACAGCCGAACTGGCGCAGATAGCCCAGCTGGGCGTCCGTCTCGACGCCTTCCGCGACCACCGTCAGCTTCATGTGCCGGCCGAGGTCGAGGAGCGAGCGCACGATCGCGCAGTCGTTGCGGTCGTACGGCACGCCGGCCATGAACAGCCGGTCGATCTTGAGCGAGCCGATCGGCAGGTTCTTCAGAAGCGACAGCGACGAATAGCCCATGCCGAAGTCGTCCAGGCCGATGCCGAAGCCGCGCCGGCGCAGTTCGCGCATGATGGCGATCGACTTATCGGCGTGCTTCATCACGACGCCTTCCGTCAGTTCGAGGCAGATGCCGCGCGGATCGACGCCGGCCGCCGCGGCGATGGCCGTCAGCCGGTCCGGCAGTTCGGCGTCGATGAATTCCGGCGCCGCCATGTTGACGTGCACGCGCACGCCGGCGAGGCCGGCCGCGCGCAGGCGGGCGAGGTCGTGGCAGGCCTGGCGCACGACCCAGCGGCCGATGTCGACGATCAGGCGGCTCTGCTCCGCCAGCGGAATGAACACGTTCGGCGGGACCATGTCGCCGTTCGGGCGGCGCCAGCGGATCAGCGCCTCGACGGCTTCGATGTCCATGTCGCCGGTGGTGCGGATCGGCTGGTACTCCAGGAAGAATTCGCCGCGCCGGATCGCGCCGTGCAGGTCGGTCAACAGGCCGATGCGGTGACCGGCGTCGGCCGGCGCGCCGTCGCCGCTGAAGCGGCTGGCCAGGTTGCGGCCATTGCGCTTGCTGGCGTACATGGCGGCATCCGCCGCGTGCAGCAGTTCGCGCGTGCAGCCGCCGTGGTCGGGATACGTGCTGATGCCGATGCTGGCCGACACCCCGAGCCGGTGTTCGCCGTAGACGAAGCGGCGCCGCGCGGCGTCCAGCACGGACTCGGCCACGCGCTCCAGTTCCTGCGGCGTGGCGCCGGGCGCCGACAGCAGCGCGAACTCGTCCCCGCCCAGGCGGCCGATGCGCCAGCCGGGCGGCGCCAGCGCGCGCAGGCGTCCCGCGAACGTCGTCAGCACGACGTTGCCCGCGTCGTGGCCGAACGCGTCGTTGATGGGCTTGAACTGGTCGAGGTCGACGAACAGCACGCCGAACGTCTGCCCGGTCCGCGCGTCGCGGCACTGGCGGTCGAGCTGGTCGTAGAAATGGGCGCGGTTGGCCAGGCCCGTCATCTCGTCCGTCTGGGCGCGCACGCGGATGCGCTCCTGCTGCGTCATGCGCTCGACGGCCTGGGCGATCATCGCGGCGATCGATTTCGCCAGACCCGGCAACTGGGCGTCCGGCTGGCGCTGCTGGGCGCTGAAGAATTCGAGCACGCCGGGCCGCATCAGGCAGGCATCCGACGCGACGAACGTCACGGGGAAGAAGTACGCCGACTGCAGGCCGCAGACGCGCGCCGCATCGGCCCGCAACAGGTCGGTCGTGCCGCTCGCATCCTCGATCCAGCGGGCGTCGCCGCTGTCCCATACGGTGCCGATCATGCCTTCGCCGGGCGCCATCGCCAGGCGCGCGCTGGCCTCGCGGAACGGCGCCAGCGCCTGCCGCGGCGCCTGCCACGCGTAGCGGCAGCGCAGCGTGCCGGCGCGCTCGTCCAGCGCCCAGAATGCGCCCCATTCCCAGCCCAGTTCTTCGCACACGAGTTGCAGGATGCCGGTGACGGCGTCGTCGATGCTGTCGGTGCCGACCAGGTATTGCGTGAGCGCGAAGTTGAACCGTTCGCGCGCGGCGGCCTGCCGCGCGGCCGTCACGTCGACGAGGATGCCGGCGGCGGACGTGTCGATCTGCTGCAGGCGCAGCCAGCGCAGGCCCTGGCCGTCCGTGCGGACGCGGAATTCGCATTCGGCGCCATCTTCGCCGGCCAGGATGCGATCGAGGACGGCGCGCACGGCGGCGCGGTCGTCCGGCTCGATCCGCGCGAGGCAATCCGGATGCCGGCCGGTGCCGAAGAAGGACGCGGCCACGGCCGACAGCGTGATGCCGCCGCTCGCGCGGTCGAGCCACCAGCGGCCGAGTCCGGCCAGGCGGTCGCCGGCGTCGTCATGGAGGGAAGAGATATCGATGTTCTGCATGTGATGTCAGGCGTGCACCAGAACCGGACGGGCGGTTTCGATTTGCACCGAAACGGACTGGTTGCCATCGTAGTGTTGGACTAGCCCGTACAATGCAAGTTACATGCCGGTCATCGACCGGGGCCATTGGAGAGACCATGAAAAAACTTGTTGCCGTTCTGGTGGCCGCGTTGACGGCCGCTTCCGCATTCGCCCAGACCACCGTGCCGAACCCGCTGGCCCCGGACAAGGGCGCGCCGACCGCGCCCGTCGCCACCAAGCCGGCGCCCAAGGAAAAGACGTCCGGCGGCGGCGCGGGCAAGGTGTGGGCGAACAGTGCCAGCAAGGTCTATCACTGCGAAGGCAGCAAGTACTACGGCAAGACGAAGAAGGGCGAGTACATGACGGAAGCGGACGCCAAGGCGAAGGGCTATCACGGCGTCGGCGGCAAGGACTGCGCCCGATAAGCCGCGGGCCGGATCGACACGCCCACCGCCGCGAGGACGAACGCGATGCCGGCCAGTTGGCGCGCACGCACCGGCTCGTCCAGCAGCAGGGCCGCCAGCAGCAGCGCGGCCACGGGCGCCAGCGCCGTGAACAGCGCCGCTTCCGTCCCGCCGACCCGGGCCGTGCCCGCATACCAGAGCAGGAAGCCGCCGACCGTCGGCAACAATGCGTAATAGGCGACGGCGAGCAGCGCGGCCGGCGTCACCGCCGCCGGCGAAGCGCCTTCGGCCAGCGCGAACGGTAGCGACGCCGCGAGGCCGATGGCGCTCATCAGCGTCGACAGGGCGAGCGGTGACATCTCGATCCGCACCCGCTTGTTGAGCAGGATGAACAGGGCTTCGCACAGCACGGCGCCGAAGACGAGCGCGTTGCCCGTCATCGACCCGGTACTGCGGCCCGCCGGCTGCAGCACGAACAGGCCGATGGCCGCGAGCAGCACCGTCGCGATCAACGCGGGCCGCGGCCGCTCGCCGAGCACGAGCACGGCAACGGCCGCCGACACGACGGGCAAGGTGCCGAGGATGACGCCCGCATCGAGTGCCGACGTCGCGCGCAGCCCGGCCATCAACAGCGCCGTGTATCCGGCCGTGCCCGCCAGTCCCTGCACGACGAGGAGGGCGCCGTCGCGCCGGCCCGGCCGCGGCAGGCGCTGGCCGGAGACGCGCAGCAGCACGAGAAAGCAGGGGAGCGCGAGCGCGAAGCGCAGGGCGGTGGCCGTGAACGGCGGCAGGCCGGCGGCGGCGATCTTGCTGGCCACGACGGTGCTGCCCACGAGCACCATCGCCAGCGTCAGGTACACATGACCCAGGTTTTTATCGGACACAGCGTTCTCCTCGTCATTGCGATGGGAACGCAGGTTAGTCGTCGCGTGGCTGCCGGTATTGAACGAAATTGCAGACGTACGCGCCGGGCGTGATGCCATAGGTGCGGATGAAGATCCGCGTCATGTGGCTCTGGTCGGCGAAGCCGCTGGCGGCGGCCGCGTCCGCCAATGTCGATCCGCGGGCCAGCAGGGCACGGGCCAGGTCGATGCGGCGCTGGATCAGGTAGGCGTGCGGTGTCAGCCCCGTCGCCCGCGCGAATTGCCGCACGAGCTGAAATCGGCTGAGGCCGCTGACTGCCGCGAGGTCGGCGAGACTGGGCGCGGCGGCCGGGGCATCGTCGATCAGCGCCCGCGCCCGTGCGATCGCGGCCGTGACGGACGTGGGCGGGTCGGGGCGTGCATCGCCTTGCAGACCGTGCAGCAATTCGAGGAGCAATTGTTCGCGCAAGAGGACGGTCGCGTCGCCCGTGACGGCCGCATAGAGCCGCCGGAAACAGGCGGCCAGCGCCGCATGGTGGGCGACCGGCTGGTGGAACGTGTAATCGCGCCGGGCGCCTTCGCTCAGGCCGGCCGCGACGGTCGCGGCGAGGGACGGCGGCAGGTACAGCATGCGCCATGCACGGGGCGCGCCGCCGAGCGGGGCGCCGTCGTGCACTTCGCCGGGATTCACGGTGATGATGTCGCCGGCCAGGGCTTCCACCTGGCCGCGCCCGCTGCTCGACGTCTGGCCGCCCGCCAGCATGAGGCCGACGCCGTACTGGTCATGGCTGTGGCGTGCGAAGACGTGGTCGCTGCGCGCGTCCACGGCCTCCACTCCGGGCAATGCGGCACGGACGATCCTGAAATCGGCGCTCTTCCTGGATTTGGGCATCCGCTCAGTGTACCAGCGGCGCAATGTCGATTGCCTCGGCCATCGCGCGGTAGCCTGCATCGCCCGGATGCAGGTGATCTCCCGAATCGAAGCCGGCCTGCATGCGGCGCGGCCGGGCGGGGTCGCGCAGGACGGCGTCGAAGTCGACGACGGCATCGAAGGCGCCGGCCGTGCGGATCCAGTCGTTCAACTGCTGGCGCAGGCGTTCCTTTTCGGGACTGTAGTGGCCGGCGTACGGCGTGCCGGCGAGGGCGCCTTCGAACGGCGGCAATGTCCCGGCCGTCACGCGCACGCCCCGGACGTGGCTTGCCGCGACCAGTTGCCGGTAGGCGGCCGTGAGTTCGTCCAGCGTGGCGGGGCGCTCGCCCGGCGCGAACGGACTGCCGGGCCAGCCGATGTCGTTAATGCCGAGCAGCACGATGACGTCCGACACGCCGGGCTGGCTCAACACGTCCTGCTCGAGGCGGGCGAGGGCGCTGACGCCCATGCCGTCGCGCGCCAGCCGTCCGCCCGAGATGCCGGCATTGGCGACGGCGATGCCGTGCGGCGCCAGTCGGTCCGCGAGGATGTCGGGCCAGCGGCGGTCCGCATCGGGTGTCGAGCCGTTGCCGTCCGTGATCGAATCGCCCAGCGCGACGACGGTGCGGGCGGGGCGTGCCGTCTCGACCAGGACGGCGCTCAGGAACAGACGGCCGCCGACGCTGGTGTTGTCGATATGCAGGGTCTGCTGCGCGCCCCAGTGGAACGATGCGACGACCGTTGGCGCGGGCAGCCACGTCGTCACGGCCAGCCGGGACAGCGGCCGCACGGGCAGGGCGACGGGATCGCTCGTCACCGCGGCGCCCGGCAGGATGGATGCGCCGGGCTGTCCGGAAAACGTCAGTGCCCGGGCCGCGTGCGGGTCGTCGGCCGGGCCCACGCGCACGGTGCCGAGCTTCACCGGTTCGTGGCCGTACCGGTTCGAGAACACGAGCCGGATGCGCTGCCCGCCCGCGCTGAGGCGGACGGTTTCGCGCAGCGTCGCGTTGTCGAGCCTCGTCGGTACGTTCATCGGTAGGGCGAACGTGGCGTCCCAGGCGGGTTGCGGGGCGGCGTACCAGGACGTGGTCCAGTGCTCGTCCGCGAGCGCATCGTGTGCGGCAAGCAGCAGGGAGAGCGTGAGTACGGCGGCGGATTTGGACATGATGGGCTCCTTCTTGATCGAGGCCTCCACGTTAGGTTATTCCTGGGTGGCGATGAAGATGGTAGGATCGCAGGTCACTCATTCCAATATCGAATAGATGGATACGCTCCATGCGATGCGCGTCTTCGTGCGCACCCTCGAACTGGGCAGCCTGTCGGCGGCGGCCCGCGAATTCGGCACGACGCAGCCCACCGTCAGCAAATGGCTGGCCCAGCTGGAGCGGCAGCTGCGCGTACGCCTGGTCGAACGCAGCACGCGCGGCCTGTCGCCGACGGAGCAGGGGCAGCGCTTCTACGTCGACGCCAAACGCATCGTCGAGCAGTACGACGCGGCCGTGGGCGACGTGCAGGGCATGACGGGGCAGGCGGCGGGACTGCTGCGCATCAACGCGCCGGTCGCGCTGGGGCAGTTCCGCATCAACGCGATGGTCCAGCGCTTCATGGCGGATCACGCCGCCATCGACGTCGAACTGATCCTCAACGACCGCTTCGTCGACCTCGTCGAGGAAGGCGTCGACGTCGCGTTCCGGCTGGGCGGCACGTTGCCGCCGGATGCGATCGGCCGCCACTTGGCGACCGTGCCGCGCTTCCTGGTGGCGGCGCCTGCTTATCTCGCGCGGCGGGGCGTGCCTGTCGTGCCGGATGACTTGTCGATGCACGATCTCGTCCGGTTCGCCTGGACGCCGGGCAATACGGTGGAATTGTTCCGCGGCGACCAGCAGGTGCGCGTGCCGGCGTCGAGCCGCTTCCGCGTGAACAATGCGCTGGCGATACGGGAGGCACTGGTGTTGGGGAGCGGGATCGGCGTGTGTCCGGACTGGCTGGTCCGGGATCTGCTGGAGAGCGGGGAACTGGTGCGGGTGCTGGACGGGTGGGCCGCGCGGCCGCAGGATTTGACCCTGCTGTATCCGTCGCGGCAGTTTCAGCCGCTACGAACGCGGCTGTTCATCGATTTCGCGGTGGGGCAATTCAGCGCGATGGCTGGCTTTACAGGCGGCGAAGGATGAACCGCGCGGTGCGGCTCGATGCGCGGTGTTTTTCGGCCAGTGTCATGAGCTTCGGGAAGACGAGGGAGCGTTCCCCGCAATCGCCGCACAGGATGTGCTTGCTGCTCCACAGGATACGCATGAGGGGCGTACGCGGGATCCGGCGTACGTAGGAAGAACCACATTCGGGGCAAGAGGGCATTGAGATACGGGTAAGTGTTGAAGATTTGCCAACAACATACCAGTCATTGCTGAGCTGGACGGTGCGGTAGCGCACATTGCCGCATCCCGGTGATGCGTTAGGCAGGCCACGGTCGGTCTACGGAGAGCTTGCTAGTCTGCAAGCATGGCAGTCCCCGTATCCGATCGAAAGCTCTACGCGATGAAACGCATGTCGCTCGCGCTGCAGCGTGCGGCGGCGGCGCGTCCGCTCGGTCCGGCCACCGACCGCGCGCTGCGCTGGGCGGCGGCCTGGGGCGTCGTGGCCGGCATCCGGACCCCGCGTACGCGGATCCGGTTGCGGCGCACGACGCTTGGCGGCACCGCGTTCAGACCACCGACCCCAGCTTGAAGATGGGCAGATACATGGCCACGACGAGACCACCGATCAGCACACCCAGGATGACCATGATCATGGGCTCCATCAGCGACGACAGCGCCTTGACTGCCTCGTCCACTTCTTCCTCGTAGAAGTCGGCCACCTTGCCCAGCATGCCGTCCA
>CBIHOW010000111.1:0-17036 GCA_966211695.1 uncultured Massilia sp.
TCCTACTTCTTCCTAAAAATCAAGGATGCGTTCCCCGGTAAGACGCGATGAACCATAAAAAAGGGCGGCCGAAGCCGCCCGAAACATCTGCCGTCAGCAGAGGAGATAAGTTCTTTACGTCAGAACGAGTAACGCATCTGCGCCGTGTAGCGCGGGCCGGTCACGTACGCGCCGCGGACCTTGAAGCCGACGCCCTGCTGCATCAACTGCTTGTACATGGCGTTGTTCAGGTTCTGCGCTTCCAGGCCGAACGACAGGTTCTCCGTGATCTTGTAGAAGACCGAGGCATCCACCTGGCCATAGGCGTCGGACCACGTCGGCAGCGCGTACTGCACGTTGTGCTGGCCGAACGTCTTGCTGTCCGGATTGGTGTCCGTGCCGTCGCCGCCGTTCGTGCCATTGGCGTTGACTGCCTGCAGCGACTTCGAACGCCAGCTGTAGGCCACGCGTGCCGAGATCGGGCCACGGTCGAACAGCAGTGCCAGGTTGTACGAGTTCTTCGACAGGCCGTTGAGCGGCAGGTTGCCGAACGTCTTGCCGTCCACGTCGCAACCGTTCAGGTTCAGGTTCAGGTTGTCCGCGCCGCTGCCGCCCGAGCAGTAGGCCTGGTACACCGGGTGGTACAGGTCCTGGCTGCTCTTCACGTACGTGTAGTTCGCCTGCACGCCGAAGCCCGCCAGCCAGCCCGGCAGCATGTCGAAGTACTGCTGGTAAGCCAGTTCGATGCCCTTGGCCGTGCCGTTCGCGCCGTTCACAGGACCCGTCGTCACGAAGTCGTGCATCTTGCCGTTCACGTCCGGCAGCGCGAAGTTGTAGCTCTGGTTGATGATGACGTCGCTGAGCTTCTTGTGGAACAGCGCGGCCGTGAACGAACCCGTCGGCGCGAAATACCACTCGGCCGTGATGTCCGCCTGCTTGGCCATCGTCGGACGCAGCATCGGATTGCCGCTGCCGGTGCCGGTGAGGCTGACGTTGCTGACATTGACGACGTTGGTCGCGGTGTTGGTGGTCGTGGTGGTCGATTCCGACAGGTTCGTATAGGCCTGCAGTTGCGAGAAGTCCGGACGCGCCATCGCCTTGCCGTAGGCGAAGCGGAATTGCAGCTTGTCCGACGCCTTCATGCGCAGGTTCAGCGTGGGCAGCACGTTGCTGTACGAATTGTCGAAGTCCTGCTTCTGCTGGAAGTTCGGGATGTTCGGGATCGGCATGCCGGTCACCGTGGCGCCGGCCGGGATGTTCGGGGCCGTGAAGCTGAACACCGTGTAGCCGTGCGCGATCATGTTCGTCTTCACGTAGCGCACGCCGATGTTACCGTCGATCGGATACTTCAGATCGTCGAAGCCGAAGCGCAGCTGCGTGTACAGGGCCTTGCTGCGTTCCTGCTGGTCGTTGGTGCCCGACGGGTCGGTACCGAACGTCGCCGGTTTCCAGGCGCCGCAGGTCTCCGGCGACTTGCCGCTGCGCTCGGCGCACAGCACGTTGTAGTACTGGTGCAGCTGCGCATACGTGCCCGGATAGCCGTCGGCCAGCGACGTGTTCGGGAACACGACGGCCGGCACCGACGCCTTGCCGTTGAAGAAGTTCGGGAACGTGTTCAGGTGCGTGCCGGCGGAGAAGCGCGGATCGCCCAGGTAAGCCAGCTGGCTCAGCGGCTGCCACGAACCGACCGGACCGACCTGCCACGGCTGCGTGATCGCCGCCCAGTTATAGCCCGGCACGGAGTTGATCGTCGTCGCATCGCGATCGGTCAGGCGCACGCCCATGCGCAGGTCGCGCAGCACGGGATGGTCGAACTCGTACTTGACGTCGGTCTTCCAGGCCTTCTCGTTGGCGACGCTCGCATCCCGGTGCTCCATCGTGAAGCCCCAGTAGTAATTGTTCGCATTGGCCATGTACGCCTTGGTGGCGTCGTCGAACGTCAGGCGGGCCGGCGTCGAGCTCATGTCCATGCCCATCTGCGGGATCTGCAGGCCGGTGGCGACGGTCGAGTCGAAACTGCCGGTGGTGGCGCGCACCTTCTGCAGGTCGGTCGTGACGGACCACTGGCTGTTCAGGCGCCAGCGCAGGTTCCACGAGATGTCCGTCGTGGCCGACTTGCGCGTCGACGTACGGGTGTCGTCGTTGAAGTTGACGCCGCCGTCGGTCGGGTCGGTGAGCACGCCGCTGATCATGGCGCCGTTCGGATCGAACTTGCCGTTCGCGACCTTCAGGTTGTACGGGCTGGACTGGCCGAAGATCGCCTGCTCGTCCCACTTCATCTTGTAGCGCGACTTGAAGTAACTGAGCGACGACTGGACGGAGCTGTTCGGCTTCCACTGGAACGCGGCATAGGCGCCGTCGCGCTTGCGGTCGAACTCGAGCGTGCGGAAGCTCGCGGCGTTCGGCACCCAGACGGTCTGGCCGGGAACGACGTCGGTGCGCGGGTAATACGGCGACACCTGGAACGCGTCGGTGCGGGTGCCGCTCTGCGACGTGGCGAGGTCGAACAGGGCGCCGAATTCGCCGAACGGCGTCTTCCAGCGGTCGGAGAACATCATCGAGTACGACGGCTGGGGCTTGCCCTTCTTCAGCGTGGAATACGTATCCTGCGCGGAGACCGACATCTTGCGGCCCTTGAAGTCGAACGGCATCGCCGTGCGCAGATTGATCAGGCCGCTGATGCCGCCTTCGATCTGTTCGGCCGACGGGTTCTTGTAGACGTCGATGCCGGCCATCAGCTCGGGCGGGACGTCTTCGAAATTCAGCGAGCGGCCGCCGTTGGCCGAGAACGAGTCGCGTCCGTTCAGCTCGGAACGGACGTAGCTCAGGCCGCGGACCATCACGCCCGAACCTTCGACCGAATAGTGTTCCGGGTCGCCCTTCGCCATGGTGCGGTCGATGGTCACGCCGACCACGCGCTGCAGCACCTCGGTGACCGAGCGGTCCGGCAGCTTGCCGATGTCGTCGGCGACGATCGAATCGACGACCTCGTCGGCGTTCTGCTTGAGTTTCTGGGCCGATTCCAGCGACGCCCGCTGGCCCACCACGATGACGGTGGTGCCGCTGTCGGCAGCGGGGGTCGTCTGCGCATACGCCACGCCGCTGGCGCTCAGCACGACTTGGGCAACACCGACGGCAATTGCCGTTTTCCTGAACTGGTTCACTGCATCTCCTTTCGATTATCCACAACCATCCGTGGTTTGTTATACGTCCCTGCTGCCACGTAACAATGTTAACGATTATTCAGACGGAATTAATCTGACATTAATTAAGTGTAGGCAGCTTTATTTATCCAAGTCAAATTAATTAGTGACAATGTTTAAGGGTGTGGACGAACAGATACACGCGAAAACTCACACACCGGGCCGGCGCCGGTGGTGCAGGCAGTAACAGGGGCAGGTCTTAAGGACGGCGTGCGGCCGCGACGAGGCGCTGCATCGTCGCGCGGGCGGTGATGCGGTCGTCATGCCAGTAGGCGCTGACGGCTTCGCGCATGGCGTCCTCGACCGCGGGCGGCACGGACATCGAAATACTGGGAACGAGCGTGCCGCCACGGGTGGCGGCATCGAAGGCGGCGGCCGACTGCTTCGCGCAGCGGTCGAACCGGGTGAGATCGACGCCCTGGCGTACCGGGATCGACCCTTTGACGAGGTTGAATTCCTCCTGCAGGCCGGGCGCCAGCAGGTCGGCGGCGAAGTCCTGCTGCGCCTGGATCCTGGCCGGGCCGCGCACCTTGAACAGGGCGAACGAATCGACCGTATAGGCATAGGCCTTGGCCGTGCCGGGGGCGGGCACGCAGGTAAACTCCAGGCTGCCGCTGCGCTGCGCCGCCAGGAAGAGGGGTTTGGCCCAGTCGCCCATGAATTGCATGCCCGCCTCGCTGTTCGCCAGGCGCGACGCCGCCACGTTCCAGTCGCGCCCCATCGCGGCGGCGTCGGTATAGGGCTTGATGCGCCGGAACGTCTGCAACGCCTGTTCCATGACGGGGCCGGCCAGCGCGTCGGGATCCAGCGCCACGAACGCCTTGCGGTAGAAATCGGGGCCGCCCACGCCCAGCGCCACGTTTTCGAACAGGAGAAAATCCTGCCATGGCTGGCCGCCATGCGTGACGGCGATGTACCCTGCCCGTTTCATCGCGGCGGCGGCGGCGAAGAAGTCATCCCACGTGACGGGCACCTGCGCATTGGCCCGTTTCAGGATACGCATGTTAATCCACAGCCAGTTGATGCGATGGATGTTGACGGGCACCGCGACGTAGTTGCCCCGGTATTTCATGGCGTCGCTGACCACCTTGGGCAGCACCGCGTCCCATTGTCCGGCGCGGGCCGTCGCATCCAGGTTGGCGAGCGCGCCTGCGCGCGCCCACTGCTGGATGACGGGGGCCTTGACCTGGGCGGCGGCCGGCGGATTGCCCGACTGGACGCGCGACCGCAGCATGAACAGCGGCACGCCATTCCCGTCGGACGCCACGGCGAAGTCCTTCCACGCATGGCCCTGGCGCCGCAGCGTCGATTTCAGCACATCGACGGCCCGTGCGTCGTCGCCCACATCCCAGAAGTGGAGCACCTCGAGTTCGCCCGCGTGTACGACAGTGGCGCACCAGGCGGTAACGAGTGCGATTGCCGTGGCGAAGACTTTCATGGCGTGCATCTTAGCGCGACTCGCCTGCACAGGGAAGCGAGCCGGAACGCCCAGGCACGGGCCGATGGCAGCGCAATCAATTATCCGTTAATATTAACTAATGCAACTTTTACTCGCCGAAGACGACCCCATCCTCGCAAACGGATTGACCGCGCAGTTGAATGCCGCGGGCTTTACCGTCGAGCACGCGCCGAACGGCCCGGTCGCGGAATACCTCCTCACCCGGCAGACGTTCGATATCGCCATCATCGACCTGGGCCTGCCGATGGTCGACGGCCTCACGGTGCTGAAGAACCTGCGCGCGACCCGGCCCGACCTGCCGGTGCTCGTCCTCACGGCCCTCGACCGGCTCGACAGCCGCGTGGCGGGCCTGAACGCGGGCGCGGACGACTACATGACCAAGCCGTTCGAGTTCCCGGAACTGGAAGCGCGCCTGCGTGCGATCCTGCGGCGCGCGCGGACGGCGTCGGCCGCGCCCGGCGACGTCGCGCTGTCCGGGCTGCAATTCGACCGGGCCGCGCGCCGCGCCCTCATCCACGGCGAACCGGTCGAGCTCAGCCCGCGCGAAGCGACCTTGCTCGACCTGTTGCTGGTCCATGCGGACAAGGTCGTCACGAAGGAACAGATCGCCACCGCCTGGGCGGGCGACGGCACCGAAGTCGGCGCGGGCAACACGGCGGAAGTCCACATCCACCGGCTGCGCCGCAAGCTGGAAGGGTCGGGCCTCGAGATCCGGACCGTCCGTGGACTCGGCTACCTGCTGGCCGTCGAGCGCGCCGATGGACGACCGGCCTGAACGGGGACCACGCACACTCTCGCTGCGCCGCCAGCTCGTCATCTGGGTGCTGCTGCCCCAGCTCGTACTGTGGGTCGCGGGCGGTTTCGCCACGTACCGGCTGGCCGTCCGCTACGTCAACCAGGCGGCCGACGCGACCCTGTCCCAGGCCACCCGGGCGCTCGCACGGCGCGTCAAGCCCATCGGCAACGGCCTGCTGATCGATTTCCCGCGGGCCGCGCAGGAAGTGCTCGAGACGGACCCCAACGACCGCCTGTTCTACATGGTCAGCACGCCGCCGGGCGAATTCATCCTCGGCAACAACAGCATCCCGATGCCGCCGCCGTCCATGGTGCCGCGCCTGAACGATCCGTATTTCTATGACGGCGAGATCCAGCCCGCCGGTCCCGGCGGCCCGCGCGGTGCCCGCGACGCCATGAAGGTCAGGATCGCGGCGCTCTACCTGCCCTACGCCGCGCCGGAAGGCAGGGAACAATGGATGCTCGTGCAGGTGGCGCGCAACATGGCGCATCGCGAGGACATCTTCAAGATGATCCTGATCGACACCCTCCTCCCGTTGTCCGCCCTGATCCCGCTGATGACGCTCATCGTCTGGATCGGCACCGGCGCCGGCCTGGCGCCGCTGCTGCGCCTGCGCAAGCAGGTCGAGGGCCGCTCGCCGCTCGACCTCGCGCCGCTGCAGATCGAATCGGCGCCGCAGGAAGTCCGCTCGCTCGTGGGCGCGCTGAACGCCCTGCTCGCGTCGGTGCGCCAGAACGTGAATGCGCAGAAGCGCTTCATCGCCGACGCGGCCCACCAGTTGCGCACGCCGCTGGCGGGCCTGAAGAGCCAGACGGCGCTGGCGATCGCGGCGACCGATGATCCGGCCCTGATCGCCCGCCTGAAACTGGTCGACCAGAGCGCGACGCGGGGCGCCCACCTGATCAACCAGTTGCTGATGCTGGCGCGGGCCGACCCCGAGGCCGCGGCGGCGTCCGACAAGGCGCCGCTGGACATGCCCGCGTTCGTCCAGGAGATCGTCGCCGAATACGTGCCGCGCGCGCTGCGTGCGCAGATCGACCTCGGCATGGACGACGCCGCGCCGCCCGCCGACGGCACGCTGCTGCGCATCGAGGCCAACGCCCTCCTGCTGCGCGAAGCGTTGACGAACGTGATCGACAACGCGATCAAGTACACGGGCCGCGGCGGCGAAATCACGGTCGGGGTCGCGCCCGACGGCGACCGCGTCCTGCTGACCGTCACCGACAATGGCCCCGGCATCCCGGAAGCGGACCGCGCCCGCGTCTTCGAGCGGTTCGTGCGCGCCACGGACCAGGGCGAAGGCTGCGGACTCGGGCTGGCGATCGTGCGCGACATCGTGGCGCAGCACGGCGGCACCGTCGACCTGCAGGATGCACGGCCGCACGGCCTGCGCGTGGCCATCCGGCTGCCCCGGCGCTGATCGGGCGCCCGGGCGGACCGCCGCCGGTTTATACTCGGGTTCGTTACCAACGTATTGACGAACGTGCCCGCTCCGACATCCTCTACACCCCCGCAACGCCCCCGCGACACGCGGCCGCTCGCGGCGGCGGCCATGCTGATCGTCGCGATCACGGCGACCCTCGCCGGCCTGCTGGTATCGAGCTACCACGACACCATCCGGCGCGAACAGACGAACCTGCGCAACCTGGCGGAAGCGTTCGCCGCGCAGACCCATTACGCCACCCTCGCGCTGGACCTGGCCCTCGCGCGCGCCGCGGAACACGCACCGGAGGACGGCACCGGCACGGCCGCCGCCCTGCCCGGCGGCGCGCGCGAAGCCATCCCGGCGCGCGTCCGCCGGCTCGGGCCGGATGCGCCGCGCCGCCCCCTGCCGTCCGGCGCGCCGCAGATCGGCATCGCCGTGCCGCCGGACGGCGGTCCCGCCACGATCACGCTGGCGCGGGTGCTGCCCACGGGTCCCGCCGTCATCGAGACGGACGCCGCCTACTTCCAGCGCATCTTCGATTCCGCCGACCTGGGCCGCGGCGGCTCCGTCACCCTGCACCAGCGCGACGGCACGATGCTCGTGCGCAGCCCGACGCTCCCCCGGGCCATCGGCCACTCCTTCATCCACACGCCGCTGTTCCAGACGTATCTGCCGCGCGCACCGGTCGGCGCGTTCGAGGCGACGAGCCCCATCGACGGCGTGCGCCGCCTGTACGGCTACAGCGCCGTCGCCGGCTATCCCCTGTTGATCATCACGGGACGCGACCTGTCCGATACGCTCGCCGTGTGGCGCGGCTGGCTGTGGACCGGCGTGCTCGCGTGGCTCATGCTGTCGGCCACGCTGGCCGCGCTGGCGTGGCGCATGAGCCGCGAGGCGGCGCGCCAGGCCGCGCTGATCGCCCGCCTGCAGGCCAGCGAAACCCGGCTCGCGGACGGTACACGCTACCTGAAGGCCATCCTCGATTCGCTGGCCACGCCGCTGTGGGTGCTCGACGCCAAACGGCGCATCGTGCTGTTCAATCGCGCGTTCCTGCAGTTCACGGGCCGCGCCGAAGACGCCGTGACGGGGCGCCTCGAAGCGGAAGTGCTCGATCCGGCCGGCGCGGGCGCGCGCGCCCGGCTCTATGCGGACAGCGCGGGTGACGGCGTCCACGCGCTCGAAACGGAGATCCGCGACGGCAACGGTAGCACCCGCACCGCCATCCAGCTGGCCGCGCAGCTCAGGAGCGAGGGCGACGCTGTCCAGATCGTCAACAGCCTCACCGACATCACGGAACGCAAGCAGTTCGAGCTGCGTCTGGCCTACCTGGCCGACCACGACCCGCTGACCGGTTTGCCGAACCTGAACCGCCTGCGCCGCGAGCTGGCGGACGTGCTGCGCGACGCGGCCCTGCAGGGCGGACGGGTCGGGCTCCTGCTGATCGCGCTGGAGCGCCAGCAGGAGGTGGCCGATCTACTGGGCATCGAGGCGGGCGACGACGCCGTGCGCCAGGTCGCCGCCCGCCTCGACGCGCTGGCGCCCGCGGCGCGCTGCGTGGCGCGCGTAAAAGCCAACGAATTCGCCGTGGTGCTGCCGGCGGGACCAGGCCACCGCCCCGTGGACGCCATCGCGCTCGACCTGCACGGGCTGCTGTCGGAACCCGTGCGCGTGGGCGGGCGCGAATTCCACCTGGCGCCCGTCATCGGCATCGCGACATATCCGCAGGACGCCGCCTCCGCCAACGAGTTGATGCGGCTGGCCGACATCGCCAAGCACCGCGCCCGTGGCGAGGCGGGCGAGCCGGTGCATTTCCATTCCGAGTCGACGCACATCCAGCTGGACGAGCGGCTCACGATCGAGGAACAGTTGCGGCGCGCGCTGGAGCGCGACGAACTGACGCCGTACTACCAGCCGAAGGTCGACATCGCGACGGGACAGGTGACCGGGTTCGAAGTCCTGCTGCGCTGGAACAGCCCCGTGCTCGGGCCCGTGTCGCCGGCCCGCTTCATCCCCATCGCCGAGCAGACGGGCCTGATCGTGCCGATCGGGACATGGGTGCTGCGCACCGCATGCGCGCAGGCGAGCCGCTGGGCGCGCGAGCACGGCATCGCGACCCGCATCGCCGTCAACCTGTCGATCCGCCAGTTCTACCAGAAGGACTTGCTGGAAACGATCGCCGGCGCGCTGGCCGACGCCGGCCTCGCGCCGCATGCGCTCGAACTGGAGATCACGGAAAGCATCGCGATGAGCCGCGTGGACGTCGTCGAGCGCCTGCTGGGCGGCATCCGCGACCTCGGCGTGGAGTTGTCGATCGACGATTTCGGCACCGGCTATTCGAGCCTCGCCTATCTGAAACGCTTCCCCGTGCAGCGCCTCAAGATCGACCGGGCGTTCGTGCGCGACCTGGGGCGCGATGCCGACAGCGCGGCCATCGTCCGCGCCGTCGTCGCGCTGGGCCACGGCCTCGCGATGCGCATCGTGGCCGAAGGCGTGGAGACCGAGGACCAGCTGGCGCTGCTGCGCGCGCTCGGCTGCGACGAATACCAGGGCTTCCTGTTCGCGCGGCCGATGGACGCGGCCGCCGTGCCGGCCCTGCTGGGCCGGGCGGTCGCGTCAGGCGCGTGAACGGGCCGCGCGGCGCGGCCGCCCGCCGGCCGGCGGCAACGAATGGGTAGGACGTGGCGGCGCCGGCAAAGGTGATTGCACGTCGGCCGACGCGGCCAGGTCCGCCCACGCGTCGAACCCCACCTTCAGCACGCGCAGGCGGTCGTAGGCGCGCTGCAGCGCGGCCCGTCCCAGCACGAGGCGCAGCGGGCCGCGGCCGGCGGCGACGGCCTGCATGATCGCCTGCGCGCCGCGCGCGGCGTCGACCTGGGCGGCGCCCCGGCCGAGTGCCGTGCGGCTCGCCATCCCGCTCACCATGCCATCGTAATCGGCGATGCCGGCCGAGCGCGGCACCGTCGCGTCGGCGTCGTCGCCGCTGCCCGGATCGACGAGCGTGACGCCGATGCCGAGCGGTTCCACTTCATAAAACAGCGCTTCCGCCAGCGCTTCCAGCGCGGAGCGCGCGGCATGGCTGAAACCTTCGAACGCGGGCGCCTGCACGGAGGCGCGCGCCAGCATCACGATGTGGCCGGCGCGGCGCGCGCGCATGCCGGGCAGCACGCGGCGGGCCAGGTTGATCGGGCCGAACACGTTTTCCTCGAACAGCGCGCGCATGGCGCCCTCTTCGCCTTCCTCGATCGCGCCCGCATAGCGCTGGGCGGCGCTCGTCGCCAGCACGTCGATGCGCCCGAAGCGCCGCTCGGCGGCGACGACGGCCATGTCGACGCTGGCGGCATCCGTCACGTCCAGCGCGAGCGCCAGCGCGCGGTCCGGATGGCGGTCGACGAGGGCCTGCAGCTGCGCCGGTGCGCGCGCCGCGAGGACGGCATGCTGGCCGGACGCCAGCACGGCCTCCGCCAGCGCGGCCGCGAGGCCGGTGGCGGCGTCGGCGATGAACCAGACGGGTTGCGTGGATTGCGACATCGTTCCTCCTTGCTGCGTGCGGAGTACCAGACTTTAGGTACCCCAGGAAGATGATTCTAGATGCTGGACGGGTACGGTTCCATGGGCGATTTTCCGAAAGTCTTGCCTAAAATTCCAAGCATCATTCAATCGCCGGGCGGCATGCCGTAATCGTCCGGCGCGCCGTCCGGCACGACGTCGATCCGGTCCAGCACGACGCCGGGGTCGATCGCATGCACCGCCAGCGTATGCATGCCGGGCGCCAGCCGCCCTACCCGCCACGTGCGCACCGCCATGTTCGACAACACGCCTTCCTTCCATGCTTCGCTGCGCCCGGCCGTCGTCGTGTCGACCACCTCCGGCGCCCCGCCGTCGAGGCTGACGGCGAAGCGCACGCGGTTGTCCGCCGTCAGCGGATGTTCGGGGACGGCAACGAGGCGCAGATGTATCTCGTCGTCGCCCGTCGTCGCGAAGCGATAGACCAGCGGCGCGCTGGCCGCGAGATCGGCTGGCTCGCGCGACGGCAGGTCGAGCCGCGCGCGCATCGCGCTGCCGGACGTGCCGAGGCCCGGCTGCGGCGTCCAGTCGCGCGTGGGACCGGCCATGCCTGCGCGCAGCACGACGATGCCCCCTTCCGTGAAGCGGACATTCACGGTGTCCGCTCCGCATTGCAGCGACAGGGCCGGGTCCGCGCCGCCGTCGTAGCGCAGCGCGATGCGCTGTTCGTGGCCGTTCGCCGCGTCCAGCATACCGCCGTCGAGATCCGCCTGCACGGCGCGTGCCCCGGCGCGCACGGACCAGCGCGCGTCCCGTCCGCCGTAGCTCACCAGCGTCACCGTGCGCGTGGCGCCCTGGCCCCGGCGCAGCACGAGCCGGTCGGCGTCGACGGAGAACGGTGCCGGGTAGACGATGCCGCAGCCGCGCCGGCCCGACGCGCTCCACGTGGGATACTCGGGTTCCGCGAACACGGGCAGGCGGCGCGGCGCGATGTCCATGATGCCGCGCCACTTGCCGCCCGCGAGGCCGTTATACGCGGCCGCGTCGGCGACGAGCGCCGCGTGCGCATCCTTCGCCTGGCGCACGTACAGGTTGCCGGACGGCCGCTGCTGGCGCGCGTATTCCGCCGCGAGGTTCAGTTTCAGTATGCGGGTATTCAGGTTCGCGCTCGACCGCACGGGGTACAGCACGAGTTCGAAGTAAGCGTCGCGCAGCGGCGCCGGGATGCGTGCGCCGAGGCGTTCCGCCCGCGCCGTCAACGCGCGGTAGTCGGCCAGGCGCCGCTCCGCTTCGTCGCCGCCCGTGCGCACATAGGCCGTCGTACGCACGGGGCGCGTGGGTTCGGTCTGGCTCCAGCCCATGAATTCGGGGCGGCGCTCCCATGCGAGGCGGTAGTATTCGCCCATGATGGCCGCCGTTTCGGCCGCGTGCTCGCGCCCGAACTGCGCGGCCGCCCACGCCTCCAGGTGGCGCGCGGGGTCCTGCCGCAACACGTCCGCGTCGAACGCCGCGTCGAGGAAGTACTGGGTCAGGTATTCGGCGGGCTTGATGTCGCCCACGTTCAGCACCCACAGGCGGCGCGCGCCCGTCGCCCAGGCGCGCTCCAGCTGGTCGCGGACCAGCGCCGGATGCGTCGTGGCCAGCCACAGGTAATCGTGCGGCCGGCCCCAGTACGACACGTGATAATAAATGCCCTGCCCGCCCGCGCGGCGGCGTTCCCTGTCCGTCCCCAGTTGCGCGAGATAGCCGTAGTTATCGTCCGGCCACACGAGCGTCACGTCGTCCGGCACGGCGAGGCCGAGGTTCCAGTAATCCAGCACCTCCTTGTACATCGTGAAGGCCTGCGGGATGCGCTCGGGCGCTTTGCCCTGCGCCTGGCTCAGCATGGCGCGCTGGACGCGGAACACGTCCTGCAAGGTGTCGCGCGCCTGTTCGGGACTCGCCGCGCCCTCCATCGCGGAATCATGCACGCCGCGCAGGCCCAGCGACGTGATCGTCTCCGTGTCTTTTACCTGTTCGATGCGCGTGCGCCAGTAATCGACGAGGCGGTCGCGGTTCCGGAACCAGTCGAACGGGCCGGATGCCTTCCGCCACTCGCCCACGTTATTGCGCATCATCGGCTCCGCGTGCGATGTGCCCACGACGATCGCGTAATCGTCCGCCACCTGCGCATTGCCGGGGATGGCGTAAAACGGCCGCGTGGACTCGTGCATCGCGGGCCAGACCAGGTTGGCCTTCAGGCGCCACAGCAGTTCGAACACGCGCGCATAGGTCCTGGGGCCGATGTCGCCGGCCGGGTCGAACGTCTTCGCCGCCCACGGCTGCAGGCCCCAGTCCTCGTCGTTGATGAAGATGCCGCGGTAGGCCACCGCCGGCCCTTTCGATACGCGCAGCGCGCCGTCGACGGCCGGCCGCTCCATATGCGCCGGCGCCACGTCGGCCCACCATTCCCAGGCCGAGACGCCCAGCTCGCGCGACATGTCGACGACGCCGTACACGGCGCCGCGCCGGTCGGACCCCGCCACGAGCAGCAGCGCGCGGCCACCCGCCGCGCCGGCCACGCGCAGGTAGCGCTCGGACTGGCCGGCCAGCGGCGCGAGGTCGGCACCCAGCGCCCGCGCCGCCTCCTGCACGACGGGCGACGCCGCCGTGCCCACGACGATGCAGCGGCGCGGGCAATCCCGCAATCGCGTCGCGAGGACGGGCGCCGTGCCGCTCACCCGTTCGACGTCGCGCGCCAGCATGCTGGCCGCCAGCCGCATCGTGGGCTGGTCTGCGTGGACGATGACGGCACCGGTGAGCTCGAACGGCTGGGCGTGAACGAGGCTGGCGGCGAAGGACAGGACGACGGCAAGGGCGAGGCGGCGCATGGGCCGTCATGGTAGTGCTTCAGGGCCACCTCCGCGCGCCGCCGATGAAACGATCAAAAAATTGATCATTTGCATTTGACCAGCCATGGCTTCACGCATACACTGCGGATGGTTGCGCTACCATTTTAAATGTTATAACAAATGCGCAGCTGCCTACCAGGAGGAGACTGTGCAAGACATGCGTCACAAGGCCGCACGCCGGCTCGCAACCACGCTCGGCGTCGCGCTCGCGGCCACCCTGCTGTCCACTTTACCGCCCGTCGTCATCCAAGCCCAGGCCGCCGACCACCAGGCACCGCGTCAGCACATCCTGCTGGACGACGGGTGGCGCTTCCATGCCGGCGACCCGGACGGCGGCTCGGCCCCCTATCTGTATGACGTCCGCCCGGAAGTGACGACATCCGCGGACGGCAAGGTAGCCGACGCCAGGCCCGAGGAGGCGGCGCAAGTCGCGCGCGCGGACACGCCCGTGCTGAAGCCCTGGATCCTCCCGAGCGGCAATGCGTTCATCCGCGACCCGGCCCGCCGCTACCAGCGTCCGGCGACGGAACCCGCCGTCGACGCGCCGTTCGCGCGGCTCGCCTTCGACGACAGCGGCTGGCGCCCCGTCACCCTGCCCCACGACTGGGCCATCGAAGGCCCGTTCCTGACGACGGGCCCGTACGGCGGCATGGGCCGTCTCAAGACGTGGGGTCCGGCCTGGTACCGGCGCAAGCTGGACATCCCCGCCGCCGACCGCGGCAAGAAAATCTTCCTCGACGTCGACGGCGCCATGTCGTACGCGAGCGTGTGGGTCAACGGCCACCTCGCGGGCGGCTGGCCCTATGGCTACAACTCGTTCCGCATCGACCTGACGCCGTGGCTGCGGCCGGGCGGCGCGAACCAGCTCGCGATCCGGCTCGACAACCCGCCGGAATCCGCGCGCTGGTATCCGGGCGCGGGCCTGTACCGCAACGTGTGGCTGACGAAGACGGCGCCCGTGCACGTGGGCCAGTGGGGCGTGACGGTGACGACGCCGGACGTGTCGGCCGAATCCGCCCGCGTCGCGTGGCAGGTCGCCGTCGACAACGAGGGGACCAGTCCGGCCAGCGCGACGGTGACGGTGGAGCTGTACGCACTGGACGAGCGCGGACGGATCGCCGGCAAGCCCGTCGCGACGACGGTGTCGGCCCCGACGACGGTCGCGGCCAACGCGAGCGGCACCGTCAGCGGCTCGACGACCATAAGCAAGCCGCGCCTGTGGGGCCCGCCGCCCACGCAGCAACCGCACCGCTACGCGCTGGTGGCGACCGTGCGGCAGGACGGCCGCGTGGTCGACCGCACCCAGACGCCGTTCGGCATCCGCACCGTGCGTTTCGACCCGGACCGGGGACTCTTCGTGAACGGCGAACACATTCCCCTGCGCGGCGTGAACAACCACCACGACCTGGGCGCGCTGGGCGCCGCGTTCAACGTCCGCGCGGCCGAGCGCCAGCTGGATATCATGCGCGCGATGGGCGCGAACGCCGTGCGCCTGAGCCACAACCCGCCCGACCCGCAGTTGCTGGACCTCGCGGACCGCATGGGCTTCCTCGTGATGGACGAGATCTTCGATTCGTGGGAGCGCAAGAAGACGCCGCTGGACTTCCACCTGATCTTCCCCGACTGGCACGAGCAGGACTTGCGCGCGATGATCCGGCGCGACCGCAACCATCCGTCCATCATCATCTGGAGCATCGGGAACGAGGTGGGCGAGCAGTACACCGACAAGGCGGGTGCCGCCGTGGCGCGCGAGCTGCACCGGATCGCCCGCGAGGAAGACCCGACCCGGCCGACGACGACGGCCATGAACTACGCCAAGTCGGACATGCCGCTGCCCGCGGAAGTCGATGTCATCGGCCTGAACTACCAGGGCGAAGGCATCCGCCAGGATCCGGAATTCGAAGGCACCGACCGGATCCGCACGCCGCCGCAATACCCGCTGTTCCATGCGAGGTTCCCGGACAAGATGATCCTCAGCACCGAATCCGCATCGGCCTTCAGCAGCCGCGGGGTCTATCTGTTCCCCGTGCATCCGTCGAACAGCTCCATCGTCCGCGACGGCCGGGGAGGCGACTCCGCGAGCAAGCAGGTCAGCGGCTACGAACTGTACGCCGTCGATTTCGGCGCGTCCGCCGACAAGGTGTTCGCCTCGCTCGACCGCAACCCGTACGTGGCCGGCGAATTCGTCTGGACCGGCTTCGACTACCTGGGCGAGCCGACGCCCTATTACGACGCGCGCAGCGCGTACTCCGGCATCGTCGACCTGGCCGGCTTCCCGAAGGACCGCTACTACTTGTACCAGTCGCGCTGGCGCCCGGACCTGCCGATGGTCCACGTGCTGCCGCACTGGACGTGGCCCGAGCGCGTGGGCCAGGTCACGCCCGTGCACGTGTTCACGTCGGGCGACGAGGCCGAGCTGTTCGTCAACGGCACCTCGCAAGGCCGCCTGAAGAAGGCGCCGACCACCTACCGCCTGCGCTGGGATACCGTGAAATACGAACCGGGCGAGATCACGGTCGTCGCGTATAAAAACGGGAAGGAATGGGCGAAGGAGACCGTGAAGACGGCCGGCGCCCCGGCCGCGCTGCAGGCACAGGCCGACCGCACGGCGCTCGCCAGCGACGGGCGCGACCTGGCGTTCGTCACCGTGCGCGTCGTCGACAGGAATGGCGTGCCCGCCCCGCGCGCACAGGACCGCGTGCGCTTCACCGTCGAGGGACCGGCCGACCTCGTCGCCACCGACAACGGCGACGCGACGAGCTTCGAATCGTTCCAAGCGCAGGACAAGGCCGCGTTCAACGGCCTCGTGCTGGGCATCGTGCGCACGTGGGCCGGCGCGGGCGGAACGATCACCGTGCGCGCCGACGGTGCCGGGCTGAAGGGTGCCGTGGTGACGTTGCGCAGCAAGCCGCCGGCTGACTGAAACGTGCATTTGTTCAAGAACTTTTTCACAAACATAACGTGACGAGGCTCATCGACGCTTGGTGCTAAGCTTGCCCTGCATCGCACCATCGGAGGGCCTCGGTTATGCCGAAAGCACGCCAGGAAGTCGTCGTTATCACGGGTGCCAGCGCGGGGATCGGCCGTGCGGCGGTACAGCAATTCGCCCGCAGCGGCGCCCGCATCGCGCTGATCGCGCGCGATCCGGACCGCCTGGAAGCGGCGCGCGCGGAAGCGGAAAAGCTCGGCTCGCCGCAAGCCATCGCCATCTCCGCCGACATGGCCGATTACGTCCAGGTCGAAGCGGCCGCCGAACGGGTGGAAACGGAACTGGGCCCCATCGACATCTGGGTCAACAATGCGATGGCCACGGTGTTCGCACCGTTCGCCGACATTTCTCCGGAAGACTTCCGCCGCGTCACCGACGTCACCTACCACGGCTTCGTCTGGGGCACGATGGCCGCGCTGAAACGCATGCGGCCCCGCAACCGGGGCACGATCGTGCAGGTCAGCTCGGCCCTCGCGTACCGCTCGATCCCGCTGCAATCGCCGTATTGCGGCGCCAAGCACGCGATCAAGGGCTTTACCCAATCCGTGCGCACGGAACTCGAGCATGAACGCAGCGACATCCACATCGCCGTCGTCGACATGCCGGGCGTGAACACGCCGCAGTTCGAGTGGTGCAAGACGACCTTGACGCACCATCCCAAGCCGATCGGCACGTATTTCCAGCCCGAGGTCGCCGCGCGCGCCATCTACTGGGCGGCCCATGCGCGCCGGGCGGAGATCTGCGTGGGCGCGCCCACGCTGTCCACCGTGCTGGCCGAGAAATTCGTCC
>CBIHOW010000112.1:0-16223 GCA_966211695.1 uncultured Massilia sp.
CCAACTGAGCTACCAGGCCAAAGGAGGCATGATTATAGCGACGGGTTTGCGAAGCTGCAAGGCCTGTCGAGCAATTTCTGACAGCGGCTAGGACGATATGCCCGTCCCGTTCGCCGGGAGCAGGCCACGGTGAAGGTCTATAATGTTCATTATGAGCACACAGACCACTTCCTCCGCACATCATCGCAACGTCGCCCGCCGCAGCGACATCTGCATCGTCGGCAATGGCGCCATCGCCAAGACGGCGGCCCTGGGCCTGTCGCAGGCCGGGCACAGCGTCACCTTGCTCGTGCCGCCCGCGCGTCCGGACGCAGCGGAAGCGTCGGCCGGGGGCGAAAAACCATGGGACGTGCGCGTCTATGCGCTCAATCACACGGCGCATACGCTGTTGTCGTCGCTGAAAGTCTGGGGCGCGCTGGACATGGCGCGCGTGGCGCCTGTCGACGCCATGGACGTGCAGGGCGACGGGGAGCAGGGCGGTCATCTCGGGTTCGACGCGTTCGGCGCCCATGCGGGCTCGCTCGCGTGGATCGTCGAGGACAGCAACCTGAACCAGGCGCTCGACGCGGCGCTGCGCTTCGCCCAGAACGTCGAGACCGTCACGGGGCGCGCCTGCCGCATCGTGAGCAGCGCGGACGACGTCGAGGTCGAGCTGGAAGACGGCAAGGTGCTTGCGGCCCAGCTGCTGGTCGGCGCCGACGGACGCGATTCCTGGGTGCGCGGGCAGTGCGACATCGGCATCGATTACCGCTCGTACCACCAGCGCGCCATCGTGGCGAATTTTTCGTGCGAAAAGCCGCATCACAACGTGGCCTATCAGTGGTTCACGTGCAAGGAAGGCATCGTCGCCCTGCTGCCGCTGCCGGGGAATAAAGTGTCGCTCGTGTGGTCCGCGCCGGACACGCTGGCGGACACCATCATGAACGAATCGCTGGGCGAGCTGGCGATCCGCCTGGGCGAGTATTCGGAGAACAAGCTTGGCCTGTTGAAGCCGCTGCAGCCGGAAGACGTCAAGGCGATCCCGCTGGCGCTCGTGCGCCCGCACGCGATCACGGCGCCGCGCGTGGCGCTCATCGGCGACGCGGCCCACGCGGTGCATCCGCTGGCCGGACACGGCATGAACCTGGGCTTCGGCGACATCAATGCGCTGCTCGACACGCTCGCGGCGCGCGACGCCCACCAGGGCATCGGCGACGAGCGCCTGCTGGCGCGCTACGCCCGCGCACGCAAGGAAGACGTCTTGCTGATGCAACTCGCCACGGATGGCCTGGAGCGCCTGTTCGGCGCAAATCTGGAGCCGGTGCGCGTGGTTCGCAATTTAGGATTAAACTTGCTGGATAAGTTGCCTCTGGTCAAGCGACGGCTGATCGCCCACGCGATGGGCAGGTAACGTGGCACATCTTTAAGGAATTCACTCATGGGTAAAACGAAGCTCGCCGTCCTGCTGGCGACCGGCCTGATCACGTCGTGCGTCGGCGCGCAGAACTCGGTCGAGGCGAACATCAAGAAGGCGATCGAGCCGCGCCTGGGCGGCGCCAAGATCGAGTCGATCAAGGAAACGCCGTACGCCGGCCTGTACGAACTGCGCGTCGCCGGCGACATCCTGTACACGGACAAGAAGGGTGAATACCTCATCATCGGCCACGTCTACGATGCCAAGACGACGCGCGACCTGACCCGCGAGCGCATCGACGACATCAACAAGATCAAGTTCTCCGACCTGCCGCTGAACGACGCCATCAAGCAGGTCAAGGGCGACGGCAAGCGTGTGATCGCCGTGTTCGAGGACCCGAACTGCGGCTACTGCAAGCGCCTGCGCCAGACGACGCTGAAGAACCTGGACAACGTGACGATCTACACGTTCCTGTACAACATCCTGTCGCCGGACTCGTTCGAGAAGTCGAAGAACGTCTGGTGCGCACCGGACCGCGTGAAGGCCTGGGATGACTGGATGATCAACAACAAGCCGGCACCGGCCGCGCCGGCGAGCTGCGAGTCGCCGAACGAGAAGGTGCTGGCGCTGGGCCAGAAACTGCACATCACCGGCACGCCGGCGATCTTCTTCTCCGACGGCAGCCGGATTCCGGGCGCCGTCGACCAGAAAACGCTCGAGGCCAAACTGGCCACCCTCAAGCAGTAAAACGAAAAGCCCGGCACCGCCGGGTTTTTTACGCGGTCACATGACAAACCAGAACAAAGGGAGAAGACATGCTCACACTGAACATCAACGGGCGCGACGTCCAGGTCGACGCCGATCCCTCCACGCCCATCCTGTGGACGCTGCGCGACAACCTGAACATGACCGGCACCAAGTTCGGCTGCGGCGCCGCCCTGTGCGGCGCATGCACCGTGCACCTGGACGGCCAGGCGATCCGTTCCTGCGTCACGCCGATCTCCGCCGCCGCGGGCCACAAGATCACGACCATCGAAGCGATGGAGACCGACAAGGTCGGCAAGGCCGTGCAGGACGCCTGGGTCAAGCACGACGTCCCGCAGTGCGGCTATTGCCAGAGCGGCCAGGTGATGAGCGCCACGGCCCTGCTGCGCGTGAACAAGAAGCCGACGGACACGGACATCGACAACGCCATGAGCGGCAACATCTGCCGCTGCGGCACCTACCAACGCATCCGCGCGGCCATCAAGGATGCCGCCAAGACCCTGGCGTAAGGAGGCCCGCATGCTATTCGAACAGATGAAGAATGTGGCGCCTGCCGGCGGTGTATCGCGCCGCGGCTTCCTGAAAGCCGGCACGCTTGCCACCGGCGGTCTCGTGCTGGGATTCGTGCTGCCGTCCGGCGGCCGCTTCGCCCGTGCCGCGGATGCGGCGAAACCGGCCGTCTACGCCCCGAACGCTTTCCTGCGCGTGGCGCCGGACAACACCGTGACCGTGATGGTCAACCGCCTCGAATTCGGCCAGGGCGTGCACACGGCGCTGCCGATGGTGATCGCGGACGAACTGGATGCCGACTGGAGCCAGGTGCGCGCCGAGCTCGCACCGGCCGCCGACGTGTACAAGGATCCGGCCTTCGGCATCCAGATGACGGGCGGTTCGGGCACCGTCGCCCACTCGTTCACGCAATACCGCGAAGTGGGCGCCCGCGCCCGCGCGATGCTGATGGCCGCCGCCGCGCAGCAGTGGAAGGTGGATCCGTCCCAGTGCCGCACGGCGAAAGGCGTCGTCCACGGCCCGGCGGGCCGGAAGGCGACCTACGGATCGCTGGCCGAAGCGGCCATGGCCCAGCCGGTGCCGCAAACCGTCACGCTGAAGGACCAGAAGGCATTCCGCTACATCGGCAAGCCGATGCCGCGCCTGGACGCCCGCGCCAAGTCCACGGGCCGCCAGCAGTTCGGCCTGGACGTCAAGCCGGCCGGCACCAAGGTCGCCGTCGTCGCGCACCCGCCCGTGTTCGGCGCGAAGGTGGCGAAGTTCGATGCGGCCAAGGCGAAGGCCGTGCGCGGCGTGATCGCCGTGCTGGAGATTCCGGTGGACCGGGGCGGACGCGGCGTGGCCGTCGTCGCCGACGGCTACTGGCCCGCCAAGCAGGCGCGCGACCTGCTCGCCATCGAGTGGGACACGAGCGCCGTCGAAAAGGTCGACAGCGGCAGGCAGCTGGCGCAGTTCGCGGAACTGGCGAAGACACCGGGCGCCGTCGCGCGCAAGGCCGATACGTCGCAGCTGGCCGGCGCGAGCAAGAAGATTTCGGCCGTCTACGAATTCCCGTACCTGGCGCACGCGCCGATGGAACCGATCAACTGCACGGTCGACCTGAAGGACGACGCGTGCACCTTGTGGGTCGGCTCGCAGTTCCAGACCATCGACCAGGCCGCGGCTGCCGCGACGGCCGGCCTGAAACCCGAGCAGGTGACCTTGAACACGATGATGGCGGGCGGCGGTTTCGGCCGGCGCGCCGTGCCCACGTCGGACTTCATCGTGGAAGCCGTCAACATCGCCAAGGCCTACAAGGCCGCGGGCCATGCGGGTCCCGTGAAACTGATCTGGAGCCGCGAGGACGACATCCGCGGCGGCTACTACCGTCCGTCGCACATCCACCGCGCCGACATCGGCCTGGACGCCGGCGGCAACATCGTCGCGTGGGATCACACGATCGTCGGCCAGTCGATCATCAGCGGCACGCCGTTCGAACCGATGATGGTCAAGAACGGCGTCGACGCAACGATGGTCGAAGGCATGGGCGAGCCGTATGACGTGCCGCTGAACCTGACGGCGCATGCGGTCAAGGCCAACGTGCCCGTGCTGTGGTGGCGCTCCGTCGGTTCCACGCACACGGCGTTCGTGATGGAGACGCTGATCGACGAGGCGGCCCATGCGGCCGGCCAGGACCCGGTCGCGTACCGCAAGAAGCTGATCGACGCGAAGCACGTGCGCCATCACGCGGCGCTGGACCTGGCCGTGGCGAAGTCCGGCTACGGCAGGAAGACGCTGCCGAAAGGGCATGCGTATGGCGTGGCGCTGCACGAATCGTTCAACACGGTCGTCGCCTACGTCGTCGAAGCGTCCATCGTCGAGGGCAGCCCGAAGGTGCACAAGGTCACGGCCGCCGTGCACTGCAACCTGCCCGTCAACCCGATGTCCATCGAAGCGCAGGTGCAGGGCGCGGCGCTGATGGGCCTCGGCACGACCTTGCCGGGCGCGCGCATCACGTTGAAGGACGGCGTCGTCGAGCAGCAGAACTTCGGCGACTACACGGTGGCGCGCATGAACGACATGCCGCAGGTCGACGTGTTCATCGTCCCGTCGCAGGATCCGCCGACGGGCATGGGCGAACCGGGCCTGCCGCCGCTGGCGCCGGCGCTGGCCAATGCCGTGTTCAAGCTGACCGGCAAGCGCCTGCGCAAGCTGCCGTTCGACCTGGCGGCGGCGTGATCGTGTCCCCGGTCGCGCATGTTGTCGGCCTTCTGCTGGCGGCCGGCCGGGGACGCCGTTTCGATCCGGCCGGGCAGCGCAACAAGCTGCTGCAACCACTGGCCGGAGAACCCGTCGTCGTGGCCAGCGCCCGCAAGCTGCTGGCCGTCATCCCTCACGTTGTCGCCGTCGTGCCGCCGCTTGACGCCGGCGTCGGCGAGCGGCTGGCCGCGCTCGGGTGCGACGTGACCGTGTGCCCGGATGCCGACAGCGGCATGGCGGCATCGCTCACGCATGCGATCCGCCATTCGCTGGCGCTGCAGCCGCGGGCCTGGCTCGTGGCGCTGGGCGACATGCCGTACGTGGATCCGGCCACGCTGCGCCGCCTCGCCGATGCGCTGGCGGCCGGCGCCGACATCGCGGTACCCATGATGGACGGCCGTCGCGGCAATCCGGTCGGTTTCGGCGCCGTCCACCTGGACGCGCTGCTGGCCCTGCGCGGCGACGAGGGCGCGCGCCGCCTGCTGCAGGCGTATCCCGTGACCGAGGTGCCGGTCGACGACCCGGGCATTTTCCGCGATATCGACGTGCCGGGCGACCTTACGGGAGGTTAATCTCTACCGTGTGAACATGCTCTTTCTTGAAAAATCCGATTACACTACGGCGCATCGGAGAGAGATTGTTCACGCCATATGAAAAAAACACCCCAGAAGCAGCCGCCGGCCATCCAGTACACCATCGTCCCGAAGGACCTGGCCGGGCACGTGTTCAACGTCACCGTCACCGTGGCGGAGCCGCATCCGGACGGGCAGGTGTTCGCGCTGCCGGCCTGGATTCCGGGCAGCTACATGATCCGCGAGTTCGCCCGCAACGTCGTGCGTATCCGCGCCGAGGCGGGCGGCATGGCTGTCCGCCTCACGAAGCTGGACAAGCACTCGTGGCAGGCCGCCCCCGTCGCCGGGCCGCTGACGCTGCATTACGAGGTGTATGCCTGGGACATGTCGGTGCGCGCCGCCCACCTGGACCAGACCCACGGCTTCTTCAACGGCACGAGCGTGTTCCTGCGCGTCGTGGGCCAGGAGGCGCGGCCGCACCAGGTCGACATCCAGCGCCCGGGCGACCCGGCCGCCCGTACCTGGCGCGTGGCCACGGCGCTGCCGGAAGCGGGCGCGAAGCGCTACGGCTTCGGCACCTATGTCGCGGGCGACTACGATGAATTGATCGACCACCCCGTCGAGATGGGCGATTTCGCGCTGGGCGGTTTTACGGCACATGGCGTCCGCCACGACATCGTGATCACGGGCCGCGTGCCGAACCTGGACATGGCGCGCCTGGAAAAAGACCTGAAAGCGATCTGCGAAACCCAGATCGCGTTCTTCGAGCCGAAGACGAAGAAGGCGCCGATGGACCGCTACGTGTTCCTGACGATGGTCGTCGGCGACGGCTACGGCGGCCTGGAACACCGCGCGTCGACGGCGCTGATCTGCTCGCGCACCGACCTGCCGTCGACGGCCGCGCCGAAGACGGCCGAGCCGAACGAGGGCTACATCAAGTTCCTGGGCCTGTGCAGCCACGAGTACTTCCACACCTGGAACGTCAAGCGCATCAAGCCGGCCGTGTTCGCGCCGTACGACCTGCAGGTCGAGAACTACACGCCCCTGCTGTGGCTGTTCGAAGGCTTCACGAGCTATTACGACGACCTGATGCTCGTGCGCAGCGGGATCATCAGCGAGGCCACGTACTTCAAGCTGCTCGGCAAGACCGTCGGCAGCGTCCTGCGCGGCACGGGCCGCACGAAGCAGAGCATCGCCGATTCCAGCTTCGACGCGTGGAGCAAGTACTACCGCCAGGACGAGAACGCGCCGAACGCCATCATCAGCTATTACACGAAGGGTTCCCTCGTCGGCCTCGCGTTCGACCTGACGATCCGCGCGAAGACGGAAGGCGCGAAGTCGCTGGACGACGTCATGCTCGCGCTGTGGGACCGTTACGGCCGCGATTTCTACCGTGGCGGCGCGCGCGGCGTGACGGAGCAGGATGTGGAGAACCTGTTCGACGAAGTGAGCGGCGTGCGGTTGAAGACGATCTTCGACCGCTACATCCGCGGCACGGAGGATATCCCGCTGGCCAAGCTGTACGCGCCGTTCAGCGTGAAGGTGACGGAAGAGCGCAAGAACGCCAAGCCGTCGCTGGACGCCGGCATCGGCCGCGATGTCGCCGGCGTGAAACTGACGCAGGTGCACGAAGGCGGTGCGGCGCACCAGGCGGGCCTGTCGGCCGGCGACATCCTGATCGCCGTCGACAGCCTGCGCGTGAACGGCAACCCGTCCAACCTGGACCAGCTGTTCGCGCGCTACCGCGTGGGCGACACGGTGACCGTGCACGCGTTCCGTCGCGACGAGCTCATGGCGTTCGACGTCACCCTGCAGGGCGACCGGGTGCCCTGCGTGCAGATTGCCGTCGCGCCGGGCACGCGCAAGGGGCCGGCGGTCAAGCGGCCGAGTGCGAGCTGAACGAACGCTGGTCTTATTCCGACGCCTGCGGTCCAGCCAGGCTGCGCAACTGGTACCGCTCGCTGTCGGCAAACAAGAAGGTTTCGGAGAACGTGAGCCTGCCCGTCGCGCGCGCCAGTTGCTGCGGAGGCGGCAGCGGTGCGCTGCGCCGCACGGACGCCAGCGCGATCGCGGACGCGTCCGCATCGCGCGAGCGCTGCACGGCCACGTCGGCCAGCCGGCCGTCGCGGTCGACCGTGATCTCGAGCACGACGATGGCCGGCAGCATCGGCGGCAAGGTGCCCGTGTAGGTGCGTTCGGGATTGTGGTCGGCCACGTGGTGCGCGACCTGGGCCTTGTAGTCGTCCAGGCCCGCCGGCACGGGCGCTGTCGCGGGTGCTGCCGCGGGTGCTGCCGGTCCTGCAGGGCGGAAGATATGTTCGACGGAAGATGTGACGGCATGCGTGGCCGTCCTGACGCCCGAGCATCCGCCCAGGCCTGCGATCAATGTGATGAGAACGAGGCCTGGGCGGATGATCGTGTCCATGTCAGTCGAATAAGCGCTTGAGTTCCGTGCCGGGATCGGGCGCGCGCATGAACGCCTCGCCCACGAGGAAGGCATGCACGTCGGCGTCGCGCATGCGCTTGACGTCGGCGGGCGCCAGGATCGCGGACTCGGTGACCACGAGGCGCTCCGCCGGAATGCGCGGCAGCAGGCCGATGGTCGTGTCGAGCGTGACCTCGAAGGTGCGCAGGTTGCGGTTGTTGATGCCCAGCAGGCGCGTCTTGAGCTTCAGCGCCGCATCCAGTTCGTCGCCGTCATGGACTTCGACCAGCACGTCCATGCCGAGTTCCTGGGCACACGCTTCGAGATCCGCCATCAGGCCATGATCCAGCGCAGCGACGATCAGCAAAATCGCGTCCGCGCCCATCGCGCGGGCTTCGTACACCTGGTAAGTGTCGACGATAAAATCCTTGCGGATCACGGGCAGGTCGCACGCGGCCCGCGCCTGCTTCAGGTACTCGGGCGAGCCCTGGAAGAATTGCACGTCCGTCAGGACCGACAGGCACGATGCGCCGCCCGCGGCATAGCTCCGGGCGATCTCGGCCGGACGGAAGTCCGCGCGCAGCACGCCCTTCGACGGCGACGCCTTTTTCACTTCCGCGATCACGCCGGCACGACCCGCCTCGATGCTGCGGCGCAGGTTGGCTTCGAAGCCGCGCAGGTCGGCGCGCAGGGCGGCATCGCTTTCCACGTCGCGGCGCAGGCTGTTGAAATCGCGCTGCTGCTTCGCCGCGGCGACTTCCGTGGCTTTGACGTCAAGGATCTTGTTCAGGATATCGGACATGATGAGATTCAGTGTTGTTTCGCCAGCGCCAGCTTGACGCCGAGCCAGACGAACAGGCCGCCCGTGGCGCGGTTGAGCCATTGCGTGACGGCGGGATTCAGTTTCAGGCGCGTGCGTGCCAGGGCGGTGAACAGCGCCAGCGCGTGGCACCACAACATGCCGTTGATGTTGAAGATGGCGCCCAGGATCAGGAAGGCGATGGCCTTGTGCGGCGCGTTCGCGTCGATGAATTGCGGGACGAAGGCGAGGAAGAACAGCGCCACCTTCGGATTCAGCACGTTCGTCAGGATGCCTTGCGCGTAGATCCGGCGCAGCGGCAGCGGGGCGATTGCGGGCGCTTTGGCGGCGGCGCTATCGCCTCGTTTGCTGAGCAGCATGCCGACGGCCAGGTACAGGATGTACGCGGCGCCCGCCAGCTTGACGACCGTGAACGCGGCGGCAGAAGTCGCCAGGATCGCCGACATGCCGAGGGCCGCGGCGACGATGTGCACGAACGTGCCCGTGCCGATACCCAGGGCCGCCGCGCTGCCGGCGCGCCAGCCCTGCGTCGCGCTGCGCGTCATGATCAGCAGGGAGTCCGGGCCGGGCATGATGTTCAGCAGCAGGCCGGAGACGACGAACAGCGCAAGATCGTGGATGCCGAACATGTCAGTTCACCGTGGCCAGCTGGCGCGTGACGCTCACGAACTGGTCGAGCTTCGCCAGTGCCGCGCCCGACGCGATGGCGGTGCGCGCGCGCTGCAGGCCGTCCTCGATGGACGCCGCCACGCCGGCCGCGTACAGCGCCGTGCCCGCGTTCAGCGCGACGATGTCGTGGGCCGGCCCCGGCTCGCCGCGCAGCGCTTCCATGATCTTCGCCTTCGACTCGGCCGCGTCGGCCACCTTCAGGTTGCGGCTGGCGATCATCGCGAGGCCGAAGTCTTCCGGGTGGATCTCGTATTCGCGGATTTCGCCGTTGACGAGTTCACCGACCATCGTGCCGGCGCCGAGCGAGACTTCGTCCATGTTGTCGCGGCCCCAGACGACGAGGGCATGCTGGGCGCCGAGGCGTTGCAGCACGCGCACCTGGATGCCGACGAGGTCCGGGTGGAACACGCCCATCAGGATGTTCGGCGCGCCGGCCGGATTCGTCAGCGGCCCGAGGATGTTGAAGATGCTGCGCACGCCCATCTCGCGCCGGACGGCGGCCACGTTCTTCATGGCGGCGTGGTGGTTCGGCGCGAACATGAAGCCGATGCCCGTCTGCGCGATCGACTGGGCGATCTGCTCGGGCTTCAGGTCGATGTGCGCGCCCAGCGATTCGATGACGTCCGCGCTGCCGGACGACGACGACACGCTGCGTCCGCCGTGCTTCGCGACGCGCGCGCCCGCGGCGCCTGCTACGAACATCGACGCGGTCGAGATATTGAAAGTGTGCGCGCCGTCGCCGCCGGTGCCGACGATGTCGACGAGGTGCGTCGTGTCGGCCATCGGGACCTTGGTGGAGAATTCGCGCATCACCTGCGCGGCGGCGGTGATCTCGCCGATGGTTTCCTTCTTCACGCGCAGGCCCATGGTCAGCGCGGCGACCATCGTCGGCGAGATTTCGCCGGACATGATCTGGCGGAACAGGTGCAGCATCTCGTCGTGGAAGATTTCACGGTGTTCGATGCAGCGGAGGAGGGCTTCTTGTGGGGTGATCATGGCAGGTCCAGTTCTTGAAAATCGGTTGTCGCCACGCGGCCGTCGCACGTCGCCCCCGCGGAGGCGGGGGCCCAATTACTGTGCGGCGTGCAAGTAACTTGGGTTCCCGCCTGCGCGGGAACGACGTGGTACCTGCTTACGCGGTGCGATCGAGGAAGTTCTTCAGCATCGCATGCCCATGCTCCGACAGGATCGACTCGGGGTGGAACTGCACGCCCTCGATATCGAATTCCTTGTGGCGCACGCCCATGATCTCGCCGTCGTCCGTCCACGCCGTCACTTCCAGGCACGCCGGCAGCGACGCGCGCTCGATCGCCAGCGAGTGGTAGCGGATCACCGTGAAGGGGCTCGGCAGGCCCTTGAACACGCCTTCGCCGATGTGCGCGATCTTCGACGTCTTGCCGTGCATGACCTGCTTGGCGCGGATGATCTTGCCGCCGAACGCTTCGCCGATGGCCTGGTGGCCCAGGCAGACGCCGAGGATCGGCTTCTTGCCCTTGAAGTGCTTCAGCACGTCCACCGACACGCCGGCATCCTTCGGCGACTTCGGGCCCGGCGAGATGCAGATGCGGTCCGGGTCCAGGGCCGCGATTTCCTCGAGGGTGATCTCGTCGTTGCGCACGGTGCGCACATCCTCGCCCAGCTCACCGAAGTACTGCACGATGTTGTAGGTGAACGAGTCGTAGTTGTCGATCATGAGCAGCATGTCAGATCTCCCCATCCAGTCCGTCTTGCACTTGCTCGGCCGCGCGCAGCACGGCGCGTGCCTTGTTTTCCGTTTCCAGCCATTCCATCTCGGGGATGGAGTCCGCGACGATGCCGGCCGCGGCCTGCACGTACAGGTTGCCGTCCTTGATCACGCCCGTGCGGATCGCGATCGCCACGTCCATCTCGCCGCCGAACGACAGGTAACCGCAGGCGCCGCCGTAGATGCCGCGCTTCACGGGCTCCAGCTCGTCGATGACTTCCATCGCGCGCACTTTCGGCGCACCGGTCAGCGTGCCGGCCGGGAAGGTGGCGCGCAGCACGTCCAGGTTCGACATGCCGTCCTCCAGCGTGCCCTCGACGTTGGAGACGATGTGCTGCACGTGCGAGTACTTCTCGATGACCATCTGGTCCGTGACTTTCACGCTGCCCGTCTTGGCGATGCGGCCGATGTCGTTGCGGGCCAGGTCGATCAGCATCACGTGTTCCGCCACTTCCTTCGGATCGTTCAGCAGTTCGTGCGCCAGCTCGGCGTCGCGTTCCGGCGTCGAACCGCGCGGACGGGTGCCGGCGATCGGGCGCACCGTCACGGTACGGCCGCCTTCCGGCGCCGCTTCGTTCCTGACCAGGATCTCGGGCGACGAACCCACGATCTGCATGTCGCCGAAGTTGTAGTAGTACATGTACGGCGACGGGTTCAGCGAACGCAGCGAGCGATACAGCGACAGCGGCGAATCCACGTACGGCTTGCGGATGCGCTGGCCGATCTGCACCTGCATCAGGTCACCCGCCATCACGTATTCCTTCGCGACGGCGACGGCTTTCAGATAGTCTTCCTTGCTGAAGTCGCGGATCGCTTCGGTGCGCACGGAGGCCGTCGTGACGGGGGCGTCGACGTTCCGGCGCAGCATCATGCGCAGGTCTTTCAAGCGCTGGCGCGCCTTGTTGTAGGCTTCCGGCTGCCCCGGGTCCGCGTAGACGATCAGGTACAGCTTGCCGGACAGGTTGTCGATGACGGCCAGTTCTTCCGTCACGAGCAGCTGGATTTCCGGCAGGCCGAGGTCGTCCTTCGGTGCGCTGTGCGCCAGCTTCTTCTCGATGTGGCGCACGGTGTCGTAGCCGAAGTAGCCGGCCAGGCCGCCGCAGAAGCGGGGCAGGCCGGGGCGCAGCGCGACCTTGAAGCGGGATTGATAGGCCTCGATGAAGTCGAGCGGATTGCCTTCGTGCGTCTCGATGACTTCCCCGTTCTTCTCGACCGTCGTGACGTTGCCGCGCGTGCGCAGCAGCGTCTTCGCCGGCAGGCCGATAAAGGAGTAGCGGCCGAAGCGCTCGCCGCCGACCACGGACTCGAGCAGGAACGTGTTCTTGCCGGCGTCCTGGCTCTGGGCCAGCTTCAGGTACAGCGTGAGCGGGGTTTCGAGATCGGCAAATGCTTCCGCGATCAGGGGGATACGGTTATAGCCTTGCGTGGCGAGCGATTTGAATTCGAGTTCGGTCATGCTTTTCTCCGGGCCGCCCGCAGGGAAGGGGAACGGGCGGCGATTTCTTCAAAAAACCTGCCGGTATGAGTGTGCACGAGGCGTGCACCGGCAGCAATCAGCTTGGGTCAGATGGACCAGGATTGCCAGCGTCGCCACAGCCAGGCCTCATGGGCACCGGTTGGGTTGACGATGTGTTTTTTGGCGAAAAACATGGAGTAGATGGGTTTATGAGTTGGCTCGGTTATGAGCGCTGATCAGGTTGGCCGCTTCGAGCAGCGAATCAACTATACCATCGGAATTAATACTTTGCACAGGTTTTCCGTGGTTGTAGCCATACGGGACCGACAACACGAAGCAACCGGCCGCGCGCGCGGCTTCCGCGTCGTTGCTGGAATCGCCGATCGCGACCACGCGCGCCGGCTCCACGTCGAAGTCGCGGCAGACCTGCAGCAGCGGCATCGGATCCGGCTTCTTGCGCGGGAACGAGTCGCCGCCGTACACCAGTTCGAAGTAGGGCGTGAGGCCCTTCTTCGCCAGCAGCGGCTGGGTGAACGCGACGGGTTTGTTGGTCACGCACGCGAGGCGCAGGCCCAGGTCCTTCAGCGCCTGCAGGCCTTCGATCACGTGCGGATACAAGGTCGCGCGTTCGCCGTTGATGGCGAGGTAGTGGCGCTGGTAGGCGGCCATCGCGTCGTCGAACACGGCGTCGACGCGGTCCTCGTCGAAGTCGAGGCCCAGCACGTCGCGGATCAGCTTTTCCGATCCCTTGCCGACCATCGGTTCGATAACCTGCTGGGTGATCGGCGCCAGGCCCAATTCCGCGCGCATGCCGTTCAGCGCGAGCTCGAAATCCGGCACGGTGTGCAGCATCGTGCCGTCCAGGTCGATGATGGCGGCCCTGATCGCCCCAGCGCCCGTCTTCATCGGGCGGCCTTCTTGGCGACGGTGGCCAGCTCGGCGCGCATCGCGTCGATGACGGCCTTGTAGTCCGGCTTGCCGAAGATGGCGGAACCGGCCACGAACGTGTCCGCGCCGGCTGCGGCCGCGGCCGCGATGTTGTCGGCCTTGATGCCGCCGTCGACTTCCAGCATGATGTCGCGGCCCGACTCATCGATCATGCGGCGCGCGATCGCGATCTTCTTCAACGCTTCCGGGATGAACGACTGGCCGCCGAAGCCCGGGTTGACGGACATGATCAGGACCATGTCGATCTTGTCCATCACGTGTTCCAGGTAGTGCAGCGGCGTGCCCGGGTTGAACACGAGGCCGGCCTTGCAGCCGTTGTCGCGGATGAGTTGCAGGGTGCGGTCGATGTGTTCCGACGCTTCCGGGTGGAAGGTGATGATGTCGGCACCGGCCTTGGCGAAATCGGGGATGATGCGGTCGACCGGCTTGACCATCAGGTGGACGTCGATCGGCACCTGCACGTGCGGACGGATGGCCTGGCACACCAGCGGGCCGATGGTCAGGTTCGGGACATAATGGTTGTCCATCACGTCGAAGTGGATGATGTCGGCGCCGGCGGCGACGACGTTGCGCACTTCCTCGCCCAGGCGGGCGAAGTCGGCGGACAGGATGCTGGGGGCGATGCGGTAGGTGGTCATGGTGTGGCCGGGGTTGCTTTGGACAAAGCCAGCATTGTACGCCGACGCCGTAGTTTCGGCCGCCGTTGTATCATGTCGACCACGCGCTCTTTTGCCATTTCAACAAGGAACACCGATGCCCGCCTACGATTTCGAGATCACCGTCAGGACCCAATACCTGCCGGAGCAATCCCACCCGGAGCGGACGCAACACGTGTTCACCTACACCATCACGATCAAGAACACGGGCACCGTCGCGGCCCAGCTGATCTCGCGCCACTGGGTGATCACGGACGCCAACAACAAGGTGCAGGAAGTGCGGGGCCTGGGCGTCGTCGGCCACCAGCCGCTGCTGCAGCCGGGCGAGCAGTTCGAATACACGAGCGGCACCCAGCTGGAAACGACGCAGGGTTCGATGGTCGGCGAGTATTTCTTCGTCGCCGAGGACGGGCACCGCTTCGAGGTCAAGATCCCCGAATTTGTGCTGTCGCTGCCGCACGCATTGCATTGATTACGCCTCGGGCGTATCGTTTTTCCTGGTCGAGGACGGCTGCTGCTCGGGCTTACGCCCCGAAAACATCGTCCACCAGACGATGAACACCAGCAGGAACAAGGCCACGCCGGCCTCCAACATCAGTATCCACATCGCGCATTTCCTATGGTTTCGACACGTCCCAGTGTACCCGCTTTATTGACCCTCGTCGCCTTGCTGGCGGCCTGTACCACGACGCCGCCCCCGCAGCCGCAGCCACCCGTCAAGCTGCCGCCGCCGGTGGGTCCCGTGACAGTGCCACCCACCCAGCCGCCGGTGCAACCGCAACCGCAGCCGCAGCCGGCCCCGCCGCCCACGCCCCTGTTCACGCCCGTGACGTTCGAGGCGCTCCCGGGCTGGCAGCAGGACGACCTGCGCCAGGCCTGGCCCGCGCTCCAGGCGTCGTGCCGCGCGCTCGGGGCCAAGCCGGACTGGCGGGCGCCATGCGCCGCCGGCAAACTGGTCGACCCGGAGGACGGTACGGCCATCCGCCGGTTCTTCGAGACGTATTTCGTGCCGAACCTCGTGCGCGCGCCCGACGGCGCCGACGCGGGCCTGATCACGGGCTATTACGAGCCGATGCTGCGCGGCGCCCGCAAGCGCGGCGGCGCGTACCAGACGCCCCTGTATAAAGTGCCGGACGACCTGATCACCGTGGACCTGGCGAACGTCTACCCGAGCCTGAAGGGCATGCGGTTGCGCGGACGCCTCGTCGGCAAGACCGTCGTCCCGTACGCGACGCGCGCCGACATCGAGCGCGCGCGCATCCCGGGCAAGGAACTGGTGTGGGTCGACGATCCCGTGGAAGCGTTCTTCCTCGAGGTGCAGGGCTCCGGCCGCGTGCAGCTGGACGACGGCGAGACCGTGCGCATCGCCTACGCCGACCAGAACGGCCATCCGTACAAGGCGATCGGCCGCTGGCTGATCGACCAGGGCGAACTGAAACCGGCCGAGGCGACGGCGCAAGGCATCAAGGCGTGGATCGCCGCGCATCCGGAGCGCCGCCAGGAGCTCCTCAACGTCAATCCGAGCTACGTGTTCTTCCGCGAGGAGCGCCTGCCCGATCCGAACGTGGGTCCGAAGGGCGCCCTGGGCGTGCCGCTGACGCCCACGCGTTCCGTCGCCGTCGACCCGGCCTTCATCCCGCTCGGCGCGCCGCTGTTCCTGTCGACGACGGAGCCGGGCGGCGACGTGCCGCTGCAGCGGCTCGTGCTGGCGCAGGACACGGGCGGCGCCATCAAGGGGGCCGTGCGCGCGGACTTCTTCTTCGGTTTCGGCGGCCAGGCGGCCGACAACGCGGGCCGCATGAAGCAGCGCGGGCAGGTCTGGGCGTTGCTGCCGCGGGCACCTCAGTGACGTATCGTGTGAAGGCGCTCCGCCAGCGCACCGGCGCCGGCCGCGCCGGTCTGGGCCACGGCAGCTTCGATTGCGCATCGATCAGGCCATCGCGGCCCACGAGGAACGTCAGGAAGATCTGCTTCGCGTGCAGCAGCAGGGCCGCGCAGATCGGGAGGGCCAGCAGCGTGATCTGGGC
>CBIHOW010000113.1:0-15792 GCA_966211695.1 uncultured Massilia sp.
CCGCCAGCGTTCAATCTGAGCCAGGATCAAACTCTTCAGTTTAATCTCTGTTTTGCCGATTTCTCGGCAGATCGCTCACTCAAAATACTGACTGTATTTCTTGTGAACATTTGATAATTTAAGTATTCAGCAGCACTTACGTGACTGCTGGCACTTCATCAAACGCCCACACTTATCGACTGTTCATTGTTAAAGAACTTGGTGTTCGGTACTGCCTTGCTGCATCCTGCGAATCGTTTTGTTCGTCAGCAGCAGAGAAGCGAGATTATGCAGTGTTTCGCGATGATCGTCAACTTCTTTTTTCCGTTTCTTGCCGTCGATTTCCTCTGGATTTCGACCGTGCCGTGAAGCGGACGCGCAGTATAGCAACCGCCCCTCGACCCTGCAAGCTCGGCCGTATCAAAAATCCGACGCCGCAGCGTGCTCGTGCAGCCACGCCAACGCACGTGGCGCCCCGCTCAACACGGAGATATGGCCATCTTCGGGCTGCAGCCACAACTCTGCCGCGGGACATTTACCTACCAGCCATTCCGCGTGCGACTTCGGCACCATCCGGTCCAGGCCGCCGTGCAGCAGGAGTACCGGCCGCGACATGTGTGCGCAATCAAAACCCCATGGCGTGACATACGCGACATCGTCATCGATCAGGCCACCGGCCCCGGCGGCCAGCGCCGGCCCGACGACGCTGTCGAACCACGACCACGGTCCCGCCAGCGCGGCCCAATCGGCCCCGATGAACGATTCGGGGTCGAATTCCGGCGATGCCGCTTCGTAGGCGGCTTTCTCCGCCCTCCCCGCGCGGGCCGCGCGCAGGCCCGCGATGCCGGACGGCCGCATCCCGTCGAACCAGTCGAGTCCCGCGGCGTCAAAGGGCGCCAGCCCGGCAATGCTGACGGCCGCCAGCACGCGGTCCGGCAACAGCGCCGCGCAGGCCAGCGCGTGCGGACCACCGCCGGAGTGGCCGACGACCGCGAACCGGTCGATGCCGAACCGGTCGGCGATCCGGGCGACGTCATGCGCGGCCGACGCGACGTCGCGTCCCGGCCGCGGCGTCGAGCCGCCGTAACCGGGCCGGTCATAGCCGATCCAGCGCATGCCCAGGCGAGCGGCATCGGCAAACAGGGGCTCGGGCGGCGGGCCGATGTTCGGCGTCCCGTGCAGCCAGAAGACCGCCAGGCGGCCGGTCTCCTGCGCGTACACATGCAGCGTGCGTCCGTCATCCAGGACCAGGTCTGCTTCCGTCATCTCGTCTCCTACGGTTGCGCGGCGACGGGCTGGCGCCGCAACTGCTCTGCATCCTTCAACGGCGGCGCGCCGAACAGGCGGCGGTACTCGCGGCTGAACTGCGACGGACTTTCATAGCCTACTTCATACGCGACGCTGGCCGCCTCGACGTCGCCGCTCATCAGCATCTTGCGCGCCTCGAGCAGCCGCACCTGCTTCTGGTACTGCAGGGGACTCATCACCGTGGCCGCCTTGAAGCGGCGGTGCAGCGCCGAAGGGCTCATGTGCACCGTGCGCGCCAGCGCGTCAATGCTGAGGGGCTCGTTGTAATGCGTGCGAATCCAGTGGATAGCCTCGCCCACCGCGCGCTCGCGCTGTCCGCCGACGACGCCCCGGCTCAACGTCGCCCCGCCCGGCGCCGTCACGAGATGGTAGATCAGTTCCTGCTTGAGCAGGCGGCCCAGCACGGGCAGGTCGCGCGGACGGTCGAGCAGCCCCAGGAGGCGCACGAACACGTCCAGCATGGCGTCGTCCGCGCGTTCGACCGTGATCGCGGGCGGATCGGCGTCCACCAGCGGCAGTCGCAGCCCCATCTCCAGCACGAACGCCGCCACCTCTTTTGGATCGATGTCGACGCGGATGCCATAGTATGGCGCCTCCGCGCTCGCCTGAACCACCTGGCCGGAAACGGGCAGCGCCACGCCCGCCTGCACATAGCTCCCCGGGCCGTAGCGCAGCACCCGCTGGCCGACCAGCATCTCCTTCCCGCCCTGCACGAGCAGGCAGACGGACGGCGCCAGGATGCCGCGTCCGACGGGCGTCGGCGCGGGCCGGCGTATGAGCCAGAGCCAGGGCAGGCTGGTTGCCAGGTCGAGGTCACCGGCGCCCGCGCCGCGCATCGTGTGTTCGACGAGGCCGCGCAACCGGCCGAGGAGCCGGGTCTCAGAGTCGTTTGTCATGGCCCATGATGGCTTTCGGTTCGAGATAGGTCTCCAGGCCGAAGACACCGAACTCGCGTCCCAGGCCGGACTGCTTGAAGCCGCCGAACGGGGCCTCGGGTGCATCATACAATCCATTCACGAACACGCGCCCTGCCTGGATGCCGGCCGCCACGCGGTTCGCACGCGCCAGGTCCGCGCCGAACACGTACGCGTGCAAGCCATACGGCGTGTCGTTGGCGATGGCGATGGCATCGTCGTCGTCGCGATACGGGATGATGGACAGGACGGGCCCGAAGATCTCTTCGCGCGCGATCGTCATGTCGTTGCGGACGTCGCCGAACACGGTCGGCCGCACGAAATAGCCGCGTTCCAGTCCCTGCGGCCGCCCGGGCCCGCCCGCCAGCAGGGTCGCGCCCTCCTCGATCCCCTTGCGGATATAGTCCTGCACCCGCTCGTACTGCTTGCGCGTGACCATCGGTCCCACGTTCACGCGCGGGTCGCTCGTCGGGCCGACGACCAGGTCCTGGAACGCGCGCACCGCCAGTTCGTGCGCTACGCCCACGCGGCTGGCCGGCACCAGCAGCCGCGTGCCCGCGATGCACGCCTGGCCGCTGTTCATCACCGCCGCCAGCGCCGCCAGCGGCATCGCCTTGGTGAAATCGGCATCGTTGAGCAGGACGGTCGGCGATTTGCCGCCCAGTTCCAAGGTCACCCGCTTCATGGTGTCGACGGCGCCGCGCGCGATCGCCTTGCCGACGGCCGTCGACCCCGTGAACGAGATCTTGGCGATATCCGGATGGCGCGTGATCTCCGCACCGACGACGTCGCCCCGGCCCGTGACGACATTGAAGACGCCCGGAGGCAGCCCCGCACCGTGCATCACGCGGGTGATGAGTGCAGTCTGCGCGGCACTCAGTTCGCTGGGCTTGATGACGGCCGTGCTGCCGGCGGCGATCGCCATCGACAGCTTGGTCGCGATGAAACCGATGTTCGCATTCCACGGCGTGATCAGGCCGACGACGCCGTGCGGCACCATCGTCACGCGCGCGCCCCCGACGTCGCGCTCGAACGCGTATTCACCCAGCAGGCGCCGCGCGATCGCGAACGACGCGGCGGCGCGGCGCGCGGTCCCCGTCGCCATCGCCGTCGTGCCGCCGTATTCAGCGACCATGACGTCGACGATCTCCTGCTCCGCGGCGGCGACCGCCTCGTGCAAGCGCTGCAGCCAGTCCATGCGTTGTTCCCGCGTCGTGCGCGCCACGGCCGGCAATGCCGCCTTCGCCGCGGCGATCGCGCGCTGCGCGTCGACGGCGTCGGCCAGGATCACGGTGGTCGTCTCGCGCTCGGTGGCCGGGTCGAGCAGGACGAGCGGCTCGCGCCCGTGCGGGGTGACGAACGCGCCGTCGATGTAGATGGTATCGATGGTCTTCATGGCAGAACTCCTCGTGAACGATGGATTCATCATAGGAGTCCGGGCCCGCCCGGCGGTAGCAGGATACTGACGAACGATTGCCTGATCCTGCCGATCTGGCGCGGATCAGGCAGTGCGCACCAGCGCCTCGAACGCCTGCGCCGCGCGGCTGCGATAGCGCTCGCGGTGGCGCAGCAGGAAGAAGTCGCGCGGCGGGAGGTCCACGCGCACCTTGGCCAGCAGGCCCGCAGCGATGTAGGGCGCCGCGACCAGTTCCGACAAGCCGGCCACGAAGCCGGCGCTCATCACGGCCGCGCGCACCGCCTCGTTGGACGGCAGGGTCAGCGCGACCTGCAGCGCGGCCAGGTCGGCACCCTGCCCCACCAGCATCTCTTCGAGCGCGGACCGCGTGCCCGATCCCGGCTCGCGCATGATCCAGCGGGCCGCCTGCAGGTCGGCGACCGTGAGCCTGCGTTTGCGCGCCCACGGATGCCCGGGTGCGACGACGATCGCCATGCGATCCTGCCCGACGCTCTCGGCGACCAGGGCCACGTCATCGATGCCGCCCTCCACGAGCCCGAGATCGGCCTGTCCCTCGCGCACGGCGTCCGCCACGGACTGCGTATTGCCGACGTCCAGCCGCACGTCGATCTGCGGATGCGTCTCGCGAAAGCGCACGAGCAGCGGCGGCAGCCAGTAGCTGGCGATCGTCTGGCTGGCCTGCAGCGCGAGCGCGCCCCGCGCCAGTCCCGCCAGTTCGACGAGCACGCGTTCGGCGCCCGCCGCGCGGGCCAGCGTGGCGCGCGCTTCGTCGAGGAAGATCCTCCCGGCCGCATTCACTTCGATGCGGCGCCCGACGCGGTCGAACAACGGCGTGCCGTAACGCTCTTCGAGCGCGCGCAGGGACGCGCTGACGGCGGACGGCGTCAGCGCGAGGATGTCCGCCGCCTGCGTCAGGTGCTGGCGTTCGGCCACGGCGACGAAGATGCGGAGCTGGTCGAGGGTCATCGTTCGATTGATATGAATGATTCGTACGAAATTTTAAGATGGACCGAACGTTCCTGTCGAGCCGATACTGCGGCCTCGAACCAGGAAAACACCATGAACAACAGAACCTTCACGCTCATACCCGGCATCGCACTGAGTGCCGCCGTCACCGGCGCCGCCGTCCTGCTGGAGCGCGGCGAGACCGCCCTGTTCGGCCGCGCATGGCTCGAGAACCTCGTCCTCGCCATCCTGCTGGGGAGCCTGGTCCGCACCGTCGCGACCGTCCCCGCCGCGTGCGAGGCCGGCGTGCGCTTTTCCGCCAAGGTCGTCCTCGAACTGGCCGTGATGCTGCTCGGCGCGTCCGTCAGCGCGAGCGCGATCGTCGCGCACGGGTTGCCGCTGCTGGGTGGGATCGCGCTCTCGGTCGTGCTGGCGATCGCGTTCAGCTACACGGTCGGCCGGCTGCTGCGGCTGCCGCACGAGATGGCCGTGCTGGTCGCGTGCGGGAATTCGATCTGCGGGAACTCGGCCATCGCCGCCGTCGCGCCGGTCATCGATGCGCAAGGCAAGGACGTGGCGTCGTCGATCGCTTTCACGGCAGTGCTGGGCGTCGTCGTCGTGCTCGTCCTGCCCCTGCTCGACCAGGTCCTCGCGCTGACGCCCCTCCAGTACGGCGTCTTCGCCGGCATGACCGTGTATGCCGTGCCGCAGGTGCTCGCCGCGGCGGCGCCCGTGTCGCAGGCGAGCCTGCACATCGGGACGCTCGTGAAACTGGTGCGGGTGCTCATGCTGGGCCCCGTCGTGCTGGGGCTGTCGGTGTTCCGGCGCGGTGGCGTGCGGCGCACCTCGCTGCCGCTCGCGCAACTCGTCCCGTGGTTCATCGTCGGCTTCCTCGCGCTGATGCTGCTCCGCTCCATCGATGCGCTGCCGGTCGTGCTGCTCGAACCGGCGCACGTGGCGTCCGGATGGCTGACCAGCATGTCGATGGCGGCCCTCGGCCTCGGCGTCGACGCCCGCGCCGTACTGCGCGCGGGCGCCAAGGTGACGGCGACCGTCGTCGTGTCGCTGGTCGGGCTGGGCGCGATCAGTTGGGGGCTGATTGCGCTGCTGGGGATCCGCTGACCGGATAGTACGGGCTTTCCGGCGGTCCGAGATAACTGGGACGCAGGCCGCCGGCATCGATGACGAGGCGCTGCAGCACGAGGCCCGGATCGAGCGCCCAGAATTTCACAGTGTGGCGGCCGGGCCGAGCCACACGGTGCGCGGTGACGAATTGCGCGACGCCGTCCGAGACGATCTTGCTCCAGTGCCGTTCGGAGCCGTCCGCGTGGACGTTGACCACCTGCGGCGCCTCGTCGTCGATCGAGACCGCGTAGCGGAAGCCCTCGCCCGGCTGGAACTTGAGCGTCGGCCCGAGGGCGGCCTGCACTTTCAGCTCACCGGCGGTGAACAGATTCACCTCGTACTCGAGCCGCATGCCATCCGCGACAGACAGCGCGTTCGCCGCGACGGGCAAGGTGCTCATGCCGGACAGCGTGCGTCCATAGCCGGGAATCCTGAGCCATTGCCGGCCGGTCGGCGTCAAAGCGCGGCTGTAGTGCTCCGCCTCGATCGCCACGACGCCCTGCGTTTCCACATGGCCCCGCGCCGTATCGGGCGCCAGGTCGACCGGCCTGTGCACGGGCACCTTGACGTCGACCTTCGCGTTGGCCGGACCGCTGATGGTCAACGATGCCATCGTGGTGCCGGCGGGGACCGCGTTCCAGTCCACGTCGACGACGATGCGCTGGTCCTTGCTCACGCGCCCGGCCTGGTGGCTGAGGCGGATCCACGGGTGGCTCGTCGTGATGGCGTAGTCGAACGGCTGGGCACTGCGGTTGAACAGTTCCAGATAACGCGGCTGTTTTTCGAACACGTCCAGCGGCGGCAACGCGAGCTGGCGGATCGGGAAGACGGGCCATGCGATCGGGTCGCCCTGCACCGCGACGCCCATCTGGTCGGACGGATGGATGCCGTTCGGCGCCGCCAGCTGGCCGGGCGCGGGAACACGCAGTTCCGACACCGCCGGCATCACGTCCCGGTAGGGCTGGTCCCAGCTGGTGTAGCCGAAGCGCGTCTGCGACATCATGTGATTCCATTTGCCGCCGCTGATCTCGCGCTGGTACTTGTTGGCGAGATCCGCGTCGCGCTGGAACAGCTGGCGCACGCGCGCCGCCATGTCGTTCGTCGTCACGCGGCCCTGGCGTGCATACAGGTGATTGAGGCCGGCCGACACATACAGGTCGAGGGCGTTGGCGGATGCGCGGACGGGGTATTCCACGAGCTGGAAGTAGGCGTCGCGCATGTTCGCGGGCAGCGAGCGGCCGACGCGCACCGCTTCGTCGGCCAGCGCATTGTAGTCCGCCACGACGCGTCCCGCCTCATCGTAGTTGGTGAGACTATAGGTCTCGGGCTCCAGCTGTTCCGGACGGCGCCGCGCGTTGTAGCGCGTGTATCTGTCGACGAGGGACGCGATTTTCTCCGCGTGCGCCGCGCCGAATTCGCGGGCAGCCCAGGCACGCAGGTAATCCGGCAGCCGCTCCGCCGGCCAGGCTTGCGGGTTCCACGCGTACGCCATGAAGAATTCCGTGGGCACCTCCATCGGTTTCAGGTCGCCCACGTTGACGACCCACAGCCGGTTCGCGCCGTATTCGTTGGCGAGGTTCATCTGCTCCCACACCTTGGCGATCTGGGTCACGTTCAGCCATTTATACGAGCGGGGACCGCCGACGTAGTCGAAGTGGTAATAGACGCCGGCGCCGCCGCTGCGCTTGCGTTCCTCGGCGGTGGGCAGGCGGCGGATATTGCCCCAATTGTCGTCGCACCAGAGCAGCAGCATGTCGTCTGGGACGCGCATGCCCTTCTCGTAGTACTCCTGCACTTCCTTGTACAAGGCCCACAACTGCGGCACTTTCTCAGGTTCCCGGCCGAGCTCCTTCCGGATGATCGAGCGCTGGTCGCGGACGATCTGCTGCAGCAGGTCGACGTTGGCGTCTTCCGACATCGGCTCGTCGCCGTCGCCGCGCATCGCCATCGTGATCACCTTGTCGAAATCGCGCGTATTGCGCAGGCCCTGCGCCCAGAACTCGCGCAGGACGTCGCCGTTGCGGTGGTAATCCCACGGCCCCTTGCCGTAGCGCTTCCACTCCTGCTGCGCCCTCATCATCGGTTCGTGGTGGGACGTGCCCATCACGATGCCCATCATGTCCGCGAGCTTGCCGTTTTCCTTGTCGTCGTCATAGAACGACGAGTACCACATGGCCGGCCACAGGTAATTGGCCCGCATGCGGAGCATCAGTTCGAACAGCTTTTCGTAGAACTTGTGGTTGAAGCCGCCGAAGCGCTCTTTCGCCCAATTGGTCAGCACGGGCGCCTCGTCGTTGAGGAACAGGCCGCGGTACTGGACGGTCGGCTTTTCCATGATGCGCGTACCGAGCGGCACGCTGAGCGAGCGGTGATGCACGACCGGCACGTCGGCCCACCAATACCAGGGCGAGACGCCGATCTGTTCGGACAGCGTATAGATCCCGTAGATCGTGCCGCGCTTGTCGCTGCCGGCAATGACCAGTGCGCGCTGCACGCCGGGCATCGGGTCGGCGACCGCCTGGATCACGAACCCTTCCCACTGGCCTGCCAGCCCACGCGTGTCGATCTTGCCCTGTTCCGCGAGACGGTCGATGAGGCCATGGCGTCCGAGCGTGCCCACGATGATCACGTCGCCCGCCGCTGCCGGACGGTCGACCTGCCATTGCGGCGTCTTGCCCGTCACGCTGCCGACGTCGCGCTGCAGGTCGCGCGCCGCGCGCAGCACGCCTGGATAGTCATCCGTCCCGACGACGATGGGCGCGGCACGTCCGGCCTGGACCAGCGCCACGCCGGCCTTGCCTTCCGTATCGACGAACCGCGCCGTGCCGATGGCGTGGACCTGGGCTGCCATCAGCAATCCCGCCACGACCGTCACAAAGCGTATCAATGCGCCGACCGCGCGCCATGAATCCGTACTGGTACTTCGCTGCATGAACGTCTCCTCCGTTGAATGACCGACGGTCCCCGGATGTTATATAACATTGCTTTATCGTTATTTTTGGTAGCGCAATCATCCGAGTCTACCGAGAGGCGGAGTGCAGGTCAAACGGCTGCTACACTTCTATTTAGCCAATAAACAACAAGGGGGGCCCATGCGCCAAGCCATCGTCCACATCGCCCTGGTCGTGCGCGACTACGACGAAGCCATCGATTTCTACGTCGGCAAACTCGGTTTCGAACTGCTCGACGATACGTACCAGCCGGCGCAGGACAAACGCTGGGTCGTGGTGGCGCCGCCGGGCGGTACCGGCACCACGCTCCTGCTGGCCAAGGCGTCGAAGCCGGAGCAGGAGCCGTTCGTCGGCAACCAGGCCGGCGGCCGCGTATTCCTGTTCCTGAATACGGACGACTTCTGGCGCGATTACGAACGTTTGCGCGGGCATGGCGTGCGCTTCGTGCGCGATCCGAAGGAGGAAGACTACGGCACGGTGGCCGTGTTCGAGGATTTATACGGCAACCTGTGGGACTTGCTGCAGTTGCGGGCGGAGCATCCGATCGCGCAGCGGCTGGCGAAGTAGAAGTAAAAAACCGCTCAGCTGCTTCGCAACGCCACCGACGTGACAACCGGTGCACGGGAGGGTTCGTCTATTCCGCCTTTGGTCCGGTCCCACAACGGTTACTTCCTGCGCATCCGGCGCAAAAACAGGGGTAGCAGATTGAAAAATCGCACCAGCATATGTAGCTGCCACGGGAAGACACAACGGTCGGCACGCGCGTCGATCGCGGCGGCCATGCAGCGAACGGCATCCGCTTCAGCCTGCAGGAACGGCTTGGCACCGGCGTCGCCGCCATTCAGTTCACGCAAGCGCGCCGTATCGACATAGCCCGGCACCAATGTCGTCACTGCAATCCCGTACGGCGCCAACGCCTTGCGGTAGGTTTCGCAGACGGCGATGGCTGCGCGCTTGCTAGCGCTATACAGTGAGCCGCCAGGGTAGTCTTTCAACAGTCCGGCGATCGACGCCACTGCCACCATTTGACCGCGCTCTTGAGCACGCATTAGCGCAGCAGCAGTTTCGAAAGCATGGATCAAACCCACGATATTGGTCTGGACGAGCGCGCAACCGAGGCGCGCATCCGCCGCGAGGCCAACCGCATCTGCATACTGGCCCGCAGTCACGATGAGCATGTCCAGGCCGTCGTCGCCGAAATCATGTATGGCAGCTTCCACCGCCGCGCGGTCGGCAATGTCTAGCGCGTAGGTGCGCACGCGGGCGTCCCGAACGAGCGGGTGGCCATCCAGGCGGCAAGGATCGCGCCCGCACAGCGCCAGCTCGGCGCCTCGCCCGTGGTAATGAACGGCCAGCGCCAAGCCGATGCCGCTGGTGCCGCCAATAATCAGGATCTTCATCGCGAGCTTCCCGTGAACGCCGCCATCCCTTTCAGGTACCCATAATCCCATTGCGCACGTACCTGGGCGGCGTACGCCGCGTGCGTCCGGGGCACATCGAGACCGATGCGGTTACGGCGCCAGTCGATCCGTTTACCGATGCTGTGCGCGCGCAGCATGCCTCCGACGTCGCGAGTATCGACCCACGTGTCGGCATACTGCGCATGTACATGTTGCAGGCGCGCAGCGCCGTCGATGCCGAACACCGCGCGCAACGCGGGGAGCGCGAGCAAGCGGTTGAATGGCATCTTGCGTTCCATGATCACCTCGCGCGCGAGACGCTGCGCCAGCTCAATGGGAAACAGATCGATCACGCCACCGCTGTAGTGCCGGCCTGCGACTTCGTGGCTTCGGAAGTAAAACATGTCAGCAATCGAGATGCGTGCGGCGTCTGCGGGCACCATGCACAGCTCGACCCGTAGCACAGGATCCACGGCGCCGACACTCCAACGCGGGTCCGCCGCTGGGGCCGGACTGCCATCCAGCAGCGCTGCAACACGCTGCGGGCCAAACACGACTTCAGAAAACAGCGGCTGCGTTCTGCGTCGTGCGCCCGTCTGTTCCGGTTCGTACAACAGTCTGGTACCGACGATGGCCAGCGCCGGCGCATCCGGCGCGGCCTGCTCCGGTAGCGGCAACATGGCAGGGAGCTCGAACAGATAGTCGCGCTGCAAATCAACGATGCGTGCGGCCGCGGCACGCCGTAGCCAGCGCAGCCCTGCTGCACCGAGCGTGCGCAGCGGCGTCGCCCGGTGCGTGGAGCGGATCGAGCGGAGGAACGTGTACATCGCAGGGCCGGCGATCCACTCTCGCCGTGCACCGGCGTCCGGTAAGGCCGCAATGACCGCAGCCGCAATTGCCCCGCCGCAACTGGCCAGCAGCACATCGGGTTGACGTCCACTGTCTTCTGCTGCCGCGTGCACGCCGAGATAATAGGAGAACCGGAAGCCCCCACCGGCCAACACGAGGCAGCGCCGATACTGTTCATGCGTGTTCATTGCATGCATAATGCCCAAATGCAAAAATTATCACAAGCACAACGGACGCGTTCGCCGGACGGACGTGTGCTTGTGCGTACGCGCCTCGTGCACCTGATTCTGAATTGGCTCACGTTCAGTGTCTGCTACCCGCTGTGCAATCTGCTCGCGGCGCAGCACCAGGTGCAACGCAGCTTGGCCATCGGGTTCGATGCCGCGATCCCGTTCCTGCCCTGGATGGCCGTGCCGTATGCCACCTCGGGCCTGTTGTTCACCCTTGTTTTCTTTCTCGTCCGCGGCAACGAACAGCTGCGCGTGGTGAGCCGGCGCCTGCTGCTGGTTGCGGTCGCCGCCTGTCTCGCCTTCACCGCCGCACCTGCGCAATTCGGCGCCGTACGTCCCGTGGTTGCAGACATCATGCCTGCGGCGCTGTACCGGTGGCTCGACATTGTCGACCGGCCCTACAACCAATGTCCTTCGCTGCACGTTGCGTACTGCGTAATCATCTGGCTCGCGTTGCGGCCCCTGTGCTTCGGCATGGCACGTGCCCTGCTGGGCGCTTGGCTCGTGCTCGTCGCCGCGAGCACGCTCTTTACCTGGCAACACCACGTGGCCGACGTCGCCGGCGGTCTGCTGCTGGGCGCAGCCGCTGCGTGGGCAGTACGGCCGGGCGCCACGCGCCGCACGACCGTCAGTTTTTACTATGCGATCACGGCGGGCCTCGTCGTGCTGGTCGGCGTAGCGGCGCTGCGCAGCTGGATCGCAGCTTATGGGGCGGTCAGCCTGCTGCTGGTAGCGGCGGCCTATGCCGTTCGCCGTCCCGATTTCCTCGCAAAGCGCGCGGGCCAACATCCGCTGCGCGCCTGGCTGCTGTTCTGGCCTTATCTCGCCGGCTACCGGCTGACGTGGGCACTCGTGCGCGTGCGCGAGCGCGGTCGGCCTGCATTCGTACAGCATGCGCCAGGATTCTGGTCGGGCCGGTGCCTCACCGACGTGGAAGCCCGTCGCCTGCCGCACGGTTGCCACGTCATCGACCTGTCGGGCGAATTGCCCGAGAACGCCCTGCTGTGTCACACGCACTATTTGCACCTCCCCCTGCTCGACCTGCAAGCGCCGCGCCCGAGCCAATTGCGCGCGGTGCTGGCCGCACTGACTTGCCTGCGCGAAACCGGCCAGCCTGTGTACGTCCATTGCGCCATGGGGTACAGCCGCAGCCGGCTCATTTCACGACTTTATTTGCGAAGGAATCAACGATGTCCGTCTCGATCTACCAGCTGAAACCGCGCTTCCAGCAATTGCTGCGTCCCCTGATCGGCGCGCTGCATCGGACAGGCGCGACACCGAACCAGGTAACGCTCGGTGCGATGGCGCTGTCGGTGGCGTACGGAGCGGCGCTGGCCGCTGCACCGACGACAGCTGGACTGTGGCTCGGACTGCCTCTGTTTCTTCTACTGCGCATGGCCTTGAATGCCATCGACGGCATGCTCGCTTCCGCGACCGGCAACAAGACCAAGCTGGGCGCTCTGCTCAACGAAATCTGCGACCAGGTGTCGGACGTGGCGCTGTATCTTCCATTCACGCTCGTCCCCGGCATCCTAGGGTCCCTCGTGGTGCTGGCCGTCGTCGGCGCACTACTGGCCGAATTCGCCGGGGTTGTGGCTCAGGCTGTCGGCGCACCACGGGGCTTCGAGGGTCCGATGGGTAAAAGCGACCGCGCTTTCGCCTTTGGTCTCATCGCTCTGTTGATCGGACTGGACGCCGGGCCGGCCTGGAGCAACTGTATTCTGGGTGCCGTGCTGCTGCTGTCGGGGCTGACCGTCTTCAACCGCCTGCGCCGGGCGCTGCAAGACGGCGCGCCACTGACACCGTAAAGATCCCGTCCACGCCGATCGCAGTAGCGGTTTTGTGTCCACCGGCCAGAGAGACAAGTGCATCCATCTCCGCCTGCGGCCGGGGACGCATCTTCCACGGCTGCCCGCGGTGATTGGTCAACGTATAGGCGATCATGTCAAGCTGAGGGTGCCAGGGCTGGGCCGTATAGATCAAGCATCCACCCGGCCTCAGGCTGCGCATCACGCCACGCAACGATTCCAACACCTTTTCGTTGTCGCTGAAGAGTTCATACAGGCCCGACACCACGGCAATATCGTACCGTTCTTCTTGTCCCGCATAGCTGACAGCGTCGAAGGCGTCGCAGCGTTCGACGGTCACAGAGGCCGTCAACTGCAAGTCCGCGGCCAGGCGGCGTGCATTGTCGACATTGTGCTGTACATAGTCGCGTAGCGTGACCTCGAGCGGGCGGTCCTGGAACCGCTTGACGGTCTCGAGGACGTAGCGTGCGGAACCGGCGGCGATGTCGAGGATGCGCACTGATTTCCCTTGCGGCTGCGCGGCAATGCAGTCAGCCAGCATGTGCTGCAACTGCATCTTGCGCACGCGAATGCCGCGCCAACCAACGGCGTCCAGGTAGCCGCGATCGATAATCTTGCCAATTCCGAGACGGCCGCAAGCTTCGTTGCGGTAAACATAGTCGAGCGACTCGCCGGAATCAAAACCGTGCGCCATGCCGATGCGCATGCCTTCGCTGAGCGGACCTAGCACTCCGAGCATGCGGCGCTGCAGGCCGAACCAGGCACGCGACGCGGCACTGCCGCTCTCATTTCGCTCAAGAGCGGCGTAGCGATGCGCTGCGTGGCCGTCGCGGTCCGCGCGCACATAATGCGTCGCGGGCAATGGTACGGCAGCCCAGCAGTCGCGAATGAAATCGCGACTGGCCTGCATGGCGGCTGTGGTGTCGCGCTCGTAGAACACGGCGTGGTAGCAATCGTCAATCAGCACAAAGCGCTTCAGGCGGGAACTAAGACGCTCGAAGAACAGGCGCTGCGGCGCTTCCTTGACCACATAATCCTTGTCAGCGGCCAGCATCAGCACTGGCACATCGATTGCTGCGGCGTCGGCAACGATACGCTCTGCCGTATCGGCCAGTTCAAGCAGGATTTTCGCGGAAATACTTTTCGCGATCAGTGGGTCAGCCGCATAAGCCTGTGCCTCGTCGACGGAATGAGTGAGCATGCCGGGACGGATGTAGCTCGTGACGAAAAGCTCTGGTTTGAATCGACGCGCGAAACGCAGCGCGGGCTTGGCCAGCGGGACGTACAGCTTGATCTGGAACGCGGCGGCTGCCATCACAAGACCGCGAATACGCGGGGCATAGTCGTGCACCCAGGTCGCCGCGACCACCGCGCCGACGCTGTTGGCCACGACGATCATGTCCTCAATTGCGATGCCGTAGTGTTCAGTAACGTGACAGATGAAGGCGTCGAGGTCGTTCACCAGCGTGGCGAAGTCTGGGGCGCCGCCGCGTGCACCAGGTGAGTAGCCGTGACCGCGCGCATCATAGGCGAATGCCCAGTCCCGATGCTGACCGAAACGCTCGACGAGGGTCGCGATTCGGCCTGAGTGTTCATGACCACGATGAAGGAAGATCAGTGCGCGCGGCGCACGGTCGGTTGCCGGCGCCACCGGCTGCCAGGCGCGGAAGAACAGCCGCGTGCCGTCGCCGCCGGCGAAACCGGATTCAAAGGTGGTCCAAGCAATGGCATGGTCGATCTTCATGGCAGAGTCCTTATTCGATGCTGCGGAGCAGGCAGTACAAAAGTGGGGCGGTGAGAACCAGGCTGTCCACCCGGTCAAGGATGCCGCCGTGGCCAGGGATCAGTTGGGAAAAATCTTTGATAGACAGACATCGCTTAGCTGCCGAAAACATCAAGTCGCCTACGAATCCTGCCAGTGACAACAGCAAACCCCACAGCGCCAACTGCAACGGTGCAGCCAATGACAGGTACACACCAAGCACGAGGCTCACAATCTGCGACACGACGACACCGCCGGCCAAGCCCTGCCAAGTCTTGTTGGGACTGATCGTCGGCGCGATTTTGTGACGACCGAACAGTTTGCCGGCAACGAACTGGCCGATGTCGTTCAACGCTGTCAGGATGAACAGGTAAAACAGCCAAGCGAGATTAGTGCCTGCACCAAATGGCAAAGAAGTGTAGGCAACGAGAACTTGCATTGCTGCAGCCGTTGCCAGGATTGACGACCACGTGACGACGGACCCGGCGGCACGATTCTGACGGCACCCCATCCATAAAACGGCAATGGCGCCACATAGAAGAGCGGCGGGCAGGATTGGCGCCCAACGGCCTAAGATGGTCGTCCCCAGAACAATCGTCGCGGCCCCCAACCGGAAACGGATACGCCCTCCCGGATAATACGACTCGAGTTCGAGCGCCGCTAGAACGCAGATGAGGTAAGCCAGAACATGGACGCCTGTTGGATAGGTCAATAATGCCGAGCTCACGATAGGAAAAATTCGCCACCATGAATTGACTTGGTAGCTCAGCATCCCGGGTGCTGCGCCGCGAGCGGCGACTTTCACGGACAGTGAAGTGGCGGCAAGCAGACCGTACAGCGCTGTCATGGCGGGGACGATGGCCATCCCGGCATCAATAAAAGGAAGCATGGCAAACAGCTAAATATCGAATACCTAATCGTATTTGTTTTAACTGTTCGCAATGTTTAAATTGCAATTTTTTTGAGATGAGTCAAAAGATCTACAGGGTGAAGGGAGCGATAGCACAAGTTGCAAGTGGCAACCCGATCGAAAACTGGGCACGCAAAAACAAAAAGCCCGCTCAGTGCATACTGAGCGGGCTTTTCTAATAACTAGCCTGACGA
>CBIHOW010000114.1:0-15391 GCA_966211695.1 uncultured Massilia sp.
CGCAGTCCAGCAACACCGGCTACGGCACGGTGGCCTCGGGCAGCGGCGACATCACGGTGGCCAACGCGATCGCCAAGACGGGCGGCGGCGACGCGACCCTGACCCTGCGCGCGGACCGCAACATCTTCGTCAACGGCGCCATCACGTCGACGGGCGGGAAGCTGAACCTGACCCTGTCGTCCGCGAACGCGGCCGGGGCGACGACGGGCGGCGTGAACGTGGGCGCCAACCTGCTGTCGAACGGCGGCACGATCCTGATCGGCGGCGGCAGCGGCAGCGCTTCCGGCGGCATCAACTTCGCGCGCAACGCCGACGCCAGCTCGGCGGCCGTCACCATCGGGAAAGACGTCAAGGTCCTGTCGACCGGCGGCAACATCACGATCAACGGCAAGACGAACCTCGGCTCGAACAGCGGCAGCGTGGACGCCACCAAGGCCGGCATCTACATCAAGCAGGGCGCGACGATCCTGGCCGGCAGCGGCAACCTGATGATGACCGGCCAGAGCGATACGGGCGTCAAGGAGTTCGGCATCGGCTTCCAGGGCGGTTCCGGCACCTTGACGACCGTCGGCAGCGCGCCCGGCGCGGGCACGGTGCTGATCAATGCCGTCAACACGGCCACCGGCAACAACATCACGAACGACGACCGCGACGCGGGCGCGATCGGCATGGTCAACTACGGCAGCCGCGAACAGATCACGTTCCAGGGACCGTCGGTCGCGGCCTGGCTCGTCTACATCAACGGCGCGCCGAAGCCGTCCGCCTACACGCAGGCGCCGCAGCTGTCCGGCTGCCTGAATCCGTATCCGAACTGCGGCTACCTCGTCGTCAGCGGCACCAACAACTCGTACCTGTACGCGTCCTACCAGGCCGTGGACATGTCGACCAATCCGATCTACGTGCTCGGCGCGAGCGGCGGCACCAAGGTCTACGACGGCACGACGGTCGCGACGGGCATGAGCTTCTCGTCGGTCGGCGGTCCCGCCGGCTTCACGGCGGCCAGCCTGTCGCCCACGCCCGTGTTCAACACGAGCAGCAAGAACGTGGGCACGTACGGCACGCTGACACCGGGCGCGACCAACCCGCGCAACGTCACGTCGGGCGGCACCACGTATGCCGTCGGCTATTTCTACAACGGGGACTACACGATCACGCGGAAATCGCTGACGCCGAGCGCCGCGGACAAGGTCTACGACGGCACGACGACGGCGGCCGTGGCGATGGCCGGCGCGATCGCGGGCGACGACCTCACGGCCACCGGCACGGGCAACTTCGCGTCGAAGAACGTGGGCACGTACTCGGTCGGCATCAGCAACATCGTGCTGGGCGGCGCGGACGCGGGGAACTACACGCTGTCAGGGAACTCGGCCAGCGCCACGGCCAGCATCACGCAGCGCACCGTCACGCTCGCTGCGAGCAAGACCTACGACGGCTCCGCGAACTTCTCGACCGTCAACCTGGGCAACCTCGTGGCGGGCGAAGACCTCGTCGCATCCGGCATCACGGCCAACAGCGCCGACGTCGCGGACGCGCGCTACGTCAGCGCCGTCACGCTGGCCGACGGCAGCGCGGGCCTCGCGAGCAACTACCGCCTGCCGGGCCTGGGTGCGGCCGGCGCGGGCAACACGGCCACGATCACGCCGAAAGCGTTGACCCTCACCGGGCTGGCGGCGTCCGACAAGGTCTACGACGGCACGACGACGGCCCTGCTCACGGGCGGCACGCTGTCCGGCCTCGTGGGCAGCGAATCCCTGACCGTGTCGAACCTGACCGGCGCCTTCGCCGACAAGACCGTCGGCACCGGCAAGGCCGTCGCGCTGGCCGGCGGCACGCTCGTCGACGGCACGGGCCGCGCATCGAACTACACGCTGGCGCAGCCGGCCGGCGTCACGGCGTCCATCACACCGAAAGCCTTGGGCGTGTCCGGCATCACCGCATCCGACAAGACGTACGACGGCACGACGGCGGCCACCGTGTCCGCCGCCGGCGCGACCTTGCAAGGCCTCGTCGCCGGCGACACGGTCACGGTCGGCGCGACGGGCGCGTTCGCCGATGCGGACGCGGGCACGCACAAGACGGTCACGCTGTCCAGCACGTACGGCGGCGCCGATGCGGCCAACTACACGTTCACGGACCAGTCGACGGCCACGGCGGCGATCACGCCGAAGGCCCTGACCCTCGCGGGCCTGGCGGCGTCCGACAAGGTCTACGACGGCACGACGACGGCCCTGCTCACGGGCGGCACGCTGTCCGGCCTCGTGGGCAGCGAAACGCTGACCCTGTCCGGCCTCGCCGGCGTGTTCGCGGACAAGAACGCGGGCACCGGCAAGACGGTGACGGTGTCGGGCGGCTCGCTTGCCGACGGCACGGGCCGCGCCGCCAACTACAGCCTCACCGTGCCGTCCAGCGTCGTCGGTACGATCACGCCGAAGGCCCTGGCGGTGTCCGGCATCACCGCGGCCGACAAGGTCTATGACGGCACGACGGCGGCCACGGTATCGGCCGCCGCCGCGACGCTGGGCGGCGCGATCGGCGGCGATGACGTGGTCCTGAGCGCGAGCGGCGCGTTCGCCGACCGGAACGCCGGCAACGGCAAGACGGTGGCGCTGGCCACGGGCCTGTCCGGCCAGGACGCAAGCAATTACACGCTGGGCGGCCAGACGACGGCGACGGCCAGCATCACCCCGAAGGCGCTGACGGTGTCCGGCATCGTGGCGGCCGACAAGGCCTACGACGGCACGACGGCGGCGACGGTATCGACGGCGAACGCGCAGCTGGCCGGCCTCGTGGCGGGCGACACGGTGACCGTGGGCGCGACCGGCACGTTCGCCGACGCCAACGCGGGCACGGGTAAAACCGTCACGCTGGCCAGCACCCATGGCGGCGCGGATGCGGGCAACTACGCGATCGCGGACCAGGCGTCCACCGCGGCCGCCATCACGCCGAAGGCGCTGACCCTCACGGGCCTGGCGGCATCCGACAAGGTCTACGACGGCACGACGGCGGCGACGCTCACGGGCGGCACATTGTCCGGCATGGTCGGCAGCGAGACGCTGAACCTGGGCGGCCTGACGGGCGCGTTCGCGGACAAGAACGCGGGCGTCAACAAGGCGGTCACGGTGTCCGGCACCATCACGGACGGCACGGGCCTCGCGTCCAACTATGCGATCGCCACGCCGGCGGGCCTGTCCGCTTCCATCACGCCGAAGGCGCTGACGGTGTCCGGCATCACGGCGGCCGACAGGGTCTATGACGGCACGACGGCGGCCACGGTGTCGGTCCACGCGGCGACGCTGGGCGGCGCGATCGGCGGCGACGACATCGGCTTGAGCGCGAGCGGCGCGTTCGCCGACAAGAACGCCGGCAACGGCAAGACGGTGGCGCTGGCCACGGGCCTGTCCGGCCAGGACGCGAGCAATTACACGCTGGGCGGCCAGACGACGGCGACGGCCAGCATCACGCCGAAGGCGCTGACGGTGACCGGCATCACGGCGGCCGACAAGAGCTACGACGGCACGACGGGCGCCACGGTGTCGACGGCGAACGCGCAGCTGGCCGGCCTGGTGGCGGGCGACACGGTGACCGTGGGCGCGACCGGCACGTTCGCCGACGCCAACGCGGGCACCGGTAGAACCGTCACGCTGGCGAGCACCCACGGCGGCGCGGACGCGGGCAATTACGCGATCGCGGACCAGGCGTCCACGACGGCCGCCATCACGCCGAAGGCGCTGACCCTCACGGGCCTGACGGCGTCCGACAAGGTCTACGACGGCACGACGGCGGCGCAGCTCACGGGTGGCACGCTGTCGGGCATGGTCGGCAGCGAGACGCTGAACCTGGGCAGCCTGGCGGGCGCGTTCACGGACAAGAACGCGGGCACGAACAAGGCGGTGACGGTGTCCGGCACCATCACGGACGGCACGGGCCTCGCGTCCAACTATGCGATCGCCACGCCGGCGGGCCTGTCCGCTTCCATCACGCCGAAGGCGCTGACGGTGTCCGGCATCACGGCGGCCGACAGGGTCTATGACGGCACGACGGCGGCCACGGTGTCGGTCCACGCGGCGACGCTGGGCGGCGCGATCGGCGGCGACGACATCGGCTTGAGCGCGAGCGGCGCGTTCGCCGACAAGAACGCCGGCAACGGCAAGACGGTGGCGCTGGCCACGGGCCTGTCCGGCCAGGACGCGAGCAATTACACGCTGGGCGGCCAGACGACGGCGACGGCCAGCATCACGCCGAAGGCGCTGACGGTGACCGGCATCACGGCGGCCGACAAGAGCTACGACGGCACGACGGGCGCCACGGTGTCGACGGCGAACGCGCAGCTGGCCGGCCTGGTGGCGGGCGACACGGTGACCGTGGGCGCGACCGGCACGTTCGCCGACGCCAACGCGGGCACGGGTAAAACCGTCACGCTGGCCAGCACCCATGGCGGCGCGGATGCGGGCAACTACGCGATCGCGGACCAGGCGTCCACCGCGGCCGCCATCACGCCGAAGGCGCTGACCCTCACGGGCCTGGCGGCATCCGACAAGGTCTACGACGGCACGACGGCGGCGACGCTCACGGGCGGCACATTGTCCGGCATGGTCGGCAGCGAGACGCTGAACCTGGGCGGCCTGACGGGCGCGTTCGCGGACAAGAACGCGGGCACGAACAAGGCGGTGACCGTGTCCGGCACCATCACGAATGGCACGGGCCTCGCATCCAACTATGCGATCGACACGCCTGCGGGCCTGTCCGCTTCCATCACGCCGAAAGCTCTGACGGTGTCCGGCATCGTGGCGGCCGACAAGGCCTACGACGGCACGACGGCGGCGACGGTATCGACGGCGAACGCGCAGCTGGCCGGCCTCGTGGCGGGCGACACGGTGACCGTGGGCGCGACCGGCACGTTCGCCGACGCCAACGCGGGCACCGGTAGAACCGTCACGCTGGCGAGCACCCACGGCGGCGCGGACGCGGGCAATTACGCGATCGCGGACCAGGCGTCCACGACGGCCGCCATCACGCCGAAGGCGCTGACCCTCACGGGCCTGACGGCGTCCGACAAGGTCTACGACGGCACGGCGGCGGCGACGCTCACGGGCGGTACGCTGATCGGCATGGTCGGCAACGAGACGCTGAACCTGGGCGGCCTGGCGGGCGCGTTCGCGGACAAGAACGCGGGCATCAGCAAGGCGGTGACGGTGTCCGGTTCCATCACGGACGGCACGGGCCGCGCATCCAACTATGCGATCGCCACGCCGGCGGGCCTGTCCGCTTCGATCACGCCGAAGGCGCTGACGGTGTCCGGCATCACGGCGGCAAGCAAGACCTACGACGGCACGACGGCGGCGACGGTATCGACGGCGCAGGCGCAGCTGGCGGGGCTCGTGGCGGGCGACACCGTCACGGTCGGCGCGACCGGCGCCTTCGCGGACGCCAACGCGGGCGGCAGCAAGACGGTGCTCCTCGCCGGCACGTACGGCGGCGCGGATGCGGGCAACTATGCGATCGCCGGCCAGACGGCGACGCAGGCGGCCATCACGCCCAAGGCGCTGACGCTGGCAGGCCTGTCCGCCGTCGACAAGACGTACGACGCCACCACGGCCGCCGCGCTGACCGGTGGCACGCTCGTCGGCCTGGTGGGCAGCGAGACGCTGGCGCTGACGGGCCTGACCGGCACGTTCGCCGACAAGAACGCGGGCCATGCCAAGGCCGTCACGGTGGGCGGCGGCGCGCTGGAAGACGGCACGGGCCGCGCGGCCAACTACAGCCTGGCATTGCCGGGCGGCGTGACGGCGTCCATCGGCAAGAAGGCCGCCACCGTGGCGGGCATCACGGCGTCCGACAAGGTCTACGACGGCACGACGGCGGCGACGGTGTCGACGGGCGGCCTGGTCCTCCAGGGCCTCGTCGCGGGCGACGACGTGCGTGTCGGGGCCACCGGCACGTTCGCGGACAAGAACGCGGGCAGCGGCAAGACGGTCACCCTGGCAAACACGTTCGGCGGCGCCGACGTCGGCAACTATGCGTTCGACGGCCAGTCCACGGCCGTCGCCGCCATCACGCCGAAGGCATTGACGGTGTCCGGCATCACGGCGGACAACAAGACCTATGACGGCACGACGGCGGCCACCGTCGGCAGCGCCAACGCGACCCTGGCGGGCCTCGTGGCCGGCGACACGGTGACGGTCGCGGCGACCGGCGTGTTCGCGGACCGCAATGCGGGCAACGGCAAGACCGTCAACCTGACCGCGACCCTGGGCGGCGCCGACGCGCATAACTACGCGGCCGACATCCAGCGCACGGCGACGGCCGACGTCGCCCGCAAGACGCTCACCGTGACCGGCGCGACCGTCGCGAGCAAGACCGCGGACGGCACGAAGACGGCGGCCCTGACGGCGCCCGGCACGCTCGTGGGCACCGTCGCGGGCGACAACGTGGCCGTGAGCGGCAGCGCGGCGACCGCGCAGTTCGCGCAGGCCACGGCCGGCACCGGCATCGCGGTGGACGTGAACGGCCTCGTGCTGGCCGGTACCGACGCGGGCAATTACGCGTTCGACGGCCGCACCGCGACGACCGGCACCATCACCGCGGCCGCGACCCCGGCGCCGGCGCCCGAGCCGACACCGGTCGTGGTGACGCCGACGCCGGCGCCCGAGCCGACGCCGGTCGTGGTGACGCCGACCCCGGCGCCCGAGCCGACGCCGGTCGTGGTGACGCCGACCCCGGCACCCGAGCCGGCACCGGTCGTGGTGACGCCGACGCCGGAACCGGCGCCCGTCGTCGTGACCCCGGCACCCGCACCGGCACCGGTGCCCGCCACCGCATCGGTGGTGGCGGCCACGATCGCGCCACAGTCGCTGGGCCTCGCGCCCGTGCTGCCGGCGCCGTCAGCCGGCGGCCTGGCCTACCTCGCGGTCCCGGAGACGGGCGCAGGCTCGGCGCCGGCCGCGGACGGGCAGGGCGCTGGCGATTCGACCGTCAGCGCGACCAACCGCCGCCAGTCGTCCAGCCAGGCGCTGGGCGCGGGCCGCGACGTGAAATTCCTGAACGTGCTCGTCGTGTCGGGCGGGATCCGCATGCCGGCGGCCGGCAATGAGCAAGCGGGCGGCAAGGACGCCGCGAACCCGTAACCGAACTGGACAACGAATGACACATCACTTGAAACGCCTGCCGCTGGCCCTGCTGGTCGCGGCATCCCTGCCGGCCCTGGCGCAGCAGACGTCGCTGCAGGAAAACGCGCGGCAGCTGCCGCAGCCCCGCACGGGCACCGCCCCCGCCTTGCAGCCGGCGCCCGCCGCTGCGCCCGTGCAGGCGGGTGGCCAGCAGGTGCTGCTGCGCCGCGTCGTCGTCACCGGCAATTCGCGCATCGGCAGCGACGCGCTGCTGGCGGCCATCGGTCCCGTGGAAGGCAAGTCGTTCGATTTCGCCGGCCTCGCGGCCCTCGCCGGGCGGGTGACCGCGTATTACCAGCAGGCGGGCTATCCGTTCGCCCGCGCGTACCTGCCGCAACAGGACCTGTCCAGCGGCGAGTTGCGTGTGGAAGTGCTGGAAGGCCGCTACGGCAAGGTTGCCGCCCACGGCGAGCCGGCGTTCACCACTGGCGCGCAGGGCTTCCTGTCCGCGCTGCCGCACGGCGACATCATCGAAAGCGGCCGCCTGGAACGCGTCACCCTGCTGCTGGACGACCAGCCGGGCGTGCGCACGGTGCCGCTCGTGCGGCCGGGCGAGGAAGTCGGCACCGGCGACCTGCTCGTCGAAGTGCAGCGCGACCACCGCTACCGGGGCGAGGCGGGCCTGGACAATTACGGCACCCGCGCGACCGGGCGCATGCGCGCCCACGCGAGCGTGGACGTGGACAGCCCGTTCATGCTGGGCGACCAGATCGCCGCGCAGGCGCTGTACACGGAAGAGGGCATGTGGTTCGGCTCCCTGGCGTATTCGGCGCCGCTGGGCTACCGCGGCCTGCGCGGCCGCGCCAGCTACACGCATTCGTATTACGACCTGGCCGGCAGCTTTGCCGCGCTGGGTGCGCGCGGCACGGCGGACGTGGCGAGCCTGGGCCTGTCGTACCCGATCGTGCGCTCGCAGGTGCGCAACCTGACCCTGTCGGCCAGCGTCGACCACAAGCGCCTGCACGACCGCCAGGACGCCACGCTGACGGACACGCAGAAATCCAGCACCGTCGTCCCCGTCACGCTGTCGTTCGACGTGCGCGACCAGTTCCTCCACGCCGGCATCACGTTCGGCGCCCTGAGCTGGACCCGCGGCAAGCTCGGCATGAACGGCGACACGCAGGCCGTCGACGCCGCCAGCGCGCGCTCGGCGGGCAGTTTCAACCGGTTCAACCTGGACCTGGCGCGCATCCAGTCCCTGAACGAGCGCGTGGACGTCTACGCCCGCGTATCGGCGCAGTGGACGGGGCATAACCTCGATTCGTCGGAAAAGCTGGGCCTCGGCGGCGTGAACGGCGTGCGCGCCTACCCGAACGGCGAAGGCTACGGCGACATGGGCTGGGTCGCGCAGACGGAAGTGCGCTATGCGGTGGGCGCCGTGGTGCCCTATCTGTTTTATGACGCGGGCCGCGTCACCTTGAACAAGTCGCCGTGGACCACGCTGGACAACCACCGTTCCCTGGGCGGCGGCGGCATCGGCCTGCGCTATGCGCGCGATGCGTGGACGGCCGGCGTCACGGTGGCGTGGCGTTCGCACGGCGGGGCGTCGCAGACGGACGATTCCACCCATTCGCCGGCCGTGCTGGCGAACGTGGCGTATCGCTTCTAGACTGAACTTTTAAGAATAGTTCAGAGCGGGGGAACGGCAAATTGATTCTGTCAATGCTGTACCGCCGCGCGATCTAAAAAATCATCGGCAGAGCGCGCCGCACAGGCATATGCTCTATTTGCATATACATATGGCGGAGACAAACGATGAAATTCGGAATCGCACCCGGCCGCGTAAAAGCTCACCTGCACCTGTCGCACATCCACCGCCCGCATTTCCACATGCCGCACATGCACCGCGACTGGCATGCGTTCGAGCCCGTCCTGCGCGTCGCGCAGATCATCCTGCTGCTCGTGCTGGCCCTGCCGTTCGCGCAATTCGTGGCCAAGACGCTCGTGTGGGCGTTCAAATCGCTGTTCGGGTGAATCGATCAGCGAAACGATCAGCGAATTGAGCCGCGCAAACGGCGCGGCTGCTTTAGCATGAACCGGATCTGACCACGATCCGGACCACCATGCCATTGCTTCCTTCTTCGTCGCGCCGCCGTATTGCCCTCTCGTTATTGTCCATTCCGTTCTGGTGCCACGCCGCGCCGGGCGGCCGGCGCCTGTCCATTGCCGATACCGGTGCCGTCGCCGACGGCGCCACGGTCAATACGCGCGCCATCCAGGCCACCATCGACCGGCTGGCGGGGCAGGGCGGCGGCACGGTCGTCGTGCCGTCCGGCGTATTCGTCAGCGGCGCGCTGTTCCTCAAGCCGGGTGTCCATCTCCACCTCGACAAGGGCGCGGTGCTGCGCTGCACGACCGACATGCGCCATTTCCCCGTGCAGCGCACGCGCATCGAGGGGCACTTCGAAGAACGGTTCAACCCGGGCCTGATCAATGCGTCCGGTTGCGACGGCCTGGCGATCACGGGCGAAGGGACGCTCGACGGCGCCGGCCGCCCGATCTGGGACCAGTTCTGGAAGCTGCGCAATGCGGCGAAGGACAAGGGCAATTTCCGCAACCTGGACGTGCCCCGTGCCCGGCTGGCCGTCATCGAAGGCTCGCGCGGGGTGACGATAGCCGGCATCACGTTCAAGGATTCGCAGTTCTGGAACCTGCACCTGTACCGCTGCCGCGACGTGGTCGTCAGGAACGCCGCCTTCGAGGTGCCGGACGACTACCAGCAGGCGCCCAGCACGGACGGCATCGACATCGACAGCTGCCAGGACGTGCTCGTCGTCGGCTGCCGGTTCTCCGTGACGGACGACTGCATCGCGGCGAAGGGCACGAAGGGCCCGCATGCGCTCGAGGACAAGGACAGCCCGCCGACGGAACGCATCCGCGTGCGCGATTGCGTGTTCCGGCGCGGCCATGCGCTGTTCACGTGCGGCAGCGAGGCGACCGTCGTGCGCGACGTCGTCGTCGAGCATTGCCGGGTGCAGGACGTGGGCGCCATCGCGCACCTGAAGCTGCGGCCGGACACGCCGCAGCGCTACGAGGACATCGCATTCCGCGACCTCGTGCTCGAGTCAGGCAAGGGCGAGATCGTGGCGATCCGGCCGTGGAGCCAGTACTTCGACCTGAAAGGCGAGGCGCCGCCGCACTCGATCGTGCGGGGCCTCGTGCTGGACGGCCTGCGCGGCCGGTTCGGCGCCTTCGGCATCGTGGCGCCGAATCCGGGCCAGACCGACATCGGCGGGATCGTGCTGCGGAACATGGATCTGCAACTAACCGACGAGCGGCTGCAGGTAAAGGACGCGGGCAAGCCGGTGGTGGAGAACGTCGTCGTCAACGGCAAGCCCTACGTCGCGTAGGGCCTGCCGTTCGCCTGCCCGGCCCGGCGGTCAGCGCACCAGGCAGGGGCGCTTGTTGTCGAACTTCCAGCCGGGGATCAGGAATTGCATCGCGGCGGCGTCGTCGCGCGCGCCCAGGCCCATGTTTTTATATGCCTGGTGCGCTTTTTCCAGTTCGAGCTCGTCCAGCTCGATGCCGAGGCCCGGCTTGGCCGGGACGTGCACGAGGCCGCCCTCGATCTTCAACGGTTCCTTCGTCAGGCGCTGGCCGTCCTGCCAGATCCAGTGCGTGTCGATCGCCGTGACCTTGCCCGGTGCCGCCGCGCCCACGTGCGTGAACATGGCGAGCGAGATGTCGAAGTGGTTGTTCGAGTGCGAGCCCCACGTCAGGCCGAACATCTGGCACAGTTGCGCCACGCGCACGGAGCCCTGCATCGTCCAGAAATGCGGGTCCGCGAGGGGGATGTCGACGGATTGCAGCTGGATCGAGTGGGCCATCTGGCGCCAGTCCGTCGCGATCATGTTGGTCGCCGTCGGCAGGCCGGTGGCGCGGCGGAACTCGGCCATCACTTCGCGGCCCGAAAAGCCGTTCTCGGCGCCGCACGGGTCTTCCGCGTACGCGAGGATGCCGTGCTTGTCGCGGCATACGCGGATCGCCTCGTCCAGCGACCAGGCACCGTTCGGGTCCAGCGTGATGCGGGCGTCCGGGAAGCGTTCGTGCATCGCGAGGATCGCGTCCATCTCTTCGTCGGCCGACAGCACGCCGCCCTTCAGCTTGAAATCGTTGAAGCCGTAGCGGTCGCGCGCGGCCTCGCACAGGCGCACGACGGCGTCCGGCGTCAGCGCTTCCTCGTTGCGCAGGCGGAACCAGTCGTTGCCGGCATCCGGCTCGCTGCGATAGGCCAGGTTTGTCCTGTTGCGGTCACCCACGTAGAACAGGTAGCCCAGCATCTCGACGGCCTTGCGCTGCATGCCTTCGCCCAGCAGCGCGGCGACCGGCACGCCCATGAACTGGCCCAGCAGGTCGAGCAGGGCCGATTCGACGGCCGTGACGGCATGGATCGTCGTGCGCAGGTCGAACGTCTGCTGGCCGCGGCCGCTGGAGTCCCTGTCGGCGAAGGCGGTGCGCATCGCATTCAGGACGTCGTTATATTCGCCCAGCGTCTTGCCGACGACGAGGGGGCGCGCGTCTTCGATGGTCTGGCGGATCTTTTCGCCGCCCGGCACCTCGCCGAGGCCCGTGTTGCCCGCGCTGTCCTTGAGGATGACGATGTTGCGGGTGAACCAGGGGCCGTGCGCGCCGGAGAGATTCAGCAGCATGCTGTCCTGGCCGGCGACGGGGACGACGCGCAGTTCGGTGACGACAGGGGCGCTGGTAACGATGGTGGTCATGTTGGCTGTATCGGTAGGAAACAAAATCGTCCCCATCATATCTTTCGATCGATTCAGCAGCAAACCAAATTAGGATGGCAAGTATCCAAAAATTGAATTCATTATGTCCGAAACGTCGGCAGGATCTCCTCCAGGAAGAGCTGCAGCACCGGGTTCTCGTGGTTGCGGCGATAGGTGCACACCGTGTCGACCGGCTCGGTGGCCATCCGGCGCATGACGATGCCGTCGAATTTCAACCGGGCGGCCCCTTCCGCGATGAGGGCGGCGCCGATGCCCGCGCGGACCAGCGCCAGCATCGTGTGCACCTGCCCGATGTGCTCGACGACGTCCGGCACGACGCCGGCGCGAGCGAAGCGCTCGCTCAGCATCTGGTAGAAGGGCCGCGCATCGTACGGCGAATACATGACGAACGGGCGGCCGTGCAGGTCTTTCAGCGTCGGTTCGAGGGGCCACAGGTCGGCGTCGCGCTCGTGGATGGCCAGCATCAGGCCTTCCGTCGCGATCAGCTGGCTGTCCAGGTCGCCGCTTACGGGGTGCGGGCGCATCAGGCCCAGGTCCAGCTCGCCCGCGTTCAGCGCTTCCACCTGCATGGTGCTGACGAGTTCCTTCAAGGTCAGCGACACGCCCGGCGAACGCTCGCGCAGGCGCCGCACGACTTCCGGCAGCAGGCTGTAGCCGGATGCCGACGTGAAGCCGATGGCGAGGCTGCCCTGTTCGCCTTTCGCGGCGCGGCGGGCGGTGAACATCGCTTCCTCCGCGATCCGCAGGATGCGCGCCGCTTCCGGGAAAAAAGCCTTGCCGGCGGCCGTCAGCCTGACCGTGCGGCTGTTGCGCTCCAGGAGCTGGGCGCCGACGTGGTGTTCCAGCAGGCGGATCTGGCGGCTCAGCGGGGGCTGCGTCATGTTCAGGCGTTCCGCCGCGCGGCTGAAATGCAATTCCTCGGCGACGGCGACGAAGCAGCGGAGCTGGCTGATCTCGAACATGGGTGTCCTGGACAATGGTTGGCAACGATCGCGATTATGACCGATGCGCCGCCCATCCGGCCGCCCGTGGTATCGTCGGGCAGTGTCAAGGACGTGCAAAGGAGAGGACCATGGGTTTCGACCAGCGCATCGCCATCGTCACCGGCGCATCGGGCGGCATCGGCCGGGCCACCGTGCGGCGCCTGCTGCAGGACGGGGCCGGCGTCATGCTGGCGGGCCTGCACCTGGACCGCCTCGACGCCGCCCGCGCGGAACTGGGCCGCGAGTTCGATCCCGCGCGCATGGGCACCGTCGCCTGCGACGTGGCGCGCGAAGACCAGGTCATCGCCGCCGTGGACGCCACGATCAGGCAGTTCGGCGGCTGGGACTACGTCGTCAACAACGCGGGCACGATGCTGTTCAAAAGGATCGAGGAACAGACGGAGCAGGACTGGCGCGGCATCCTCGATGTCGACCTGCTGGGCGCGTTTTTCTTCACCAAGCAAGCGTTCCTGCGCATGCGCCGGGGCGGGGCCATCGTCAACGTCTCCAGCGTGCACGCCGTCGAGACGGAGCCTCTCGTCGCGCCGTACGCGGCCGCAAAGGCGGCGTTGTTGTCGCTCACGCGTTCCGCCGCGCTGGAGGGCAAGGCCAAGGGCATCCGCGTGAACGCCGTGCTGCCGGGCGCCGTCGACACGCCCATGTTGTGGGATAACCCGAACGTGAAGGCCGGCGTCGAAGTGATCGACAAGGCCGACGTGGGCGCGCCCGAGGACCTCGCCGCCGCCATCGCCTTCCTCCTCACGGACGAGGCCCGCTTCGTCGACGGCGCGTCGCTGCGGGTCGATGGCGCGCGCCTGGCGCGGCTTTGACGGCTACACGCCGTCGTTGTCGCCCAGGATCGTTTTCGGATACCCGGATATCGCCCGCGCGGCCTGCATGCCGCCCATGACGGCCGCCTCCACGCAGCCGCAGTCGAGACCCGTCTTGAGCCAGTCGCCGGCCAGGTACAGGTTCGCGAGGCCCGTGCCGTCCGTGACGAGGCGCCGGCCCGTGCTGCCCGGCACGGACAGGACATAGCGCTCGGCCGGATCGACGTTGGCACGCCAGTACTGGCGGTCGAAGCGCGCCGGCCCCTCGGCATTGTCCGGATCGACGAGCCAGTGCCACGGAAAGCCGCCGGCCGCCGCGGGCCACAGCGCCCGGATGCGGTCGCGCAGCAGCGCCACGCCGTCGTCGCGCGCGCGGGCGGCCGCGCGCGCGGGAAAGCCCCTGTCGGACCGGGGCGGCAGGCCGGCCTGCGGCATGGGGCCGCAGAAATACTGCACGCTGGCGGGCGAAGCGTCCGGCGGCCAGGCCTCGCTGGCCAGCACCTGGGTCATGCCGGCCCACGTGTCGTAGGGTTTCGCGAACGTCGTCAGGATCGGTTCCTGGCCGCCGGGCGCAACCGTCCAGCCGAGCGCGCGCGTGTCGTGGTCGAGCCAGACCTGGCAGGCCTGCGTCGCGATCGTGCGCAGGGTGGCGACGGTGGCGCGCAGCGGGAGACTCGTGTCCAGCAGGGCGGGAGCGGCCAGCGCGAGCGCGTCGACCGGCAGGCCCGAGATCACGTGGTCGAAGTCGCGGCCGCGCACGAGGGTCGTTTGCGGCAGGTCCTTGCCCGTCGCCTGGCGGAACAGCGCGGGCCAGTCGCTCCACCACGATTCCAGGTCGACGCCGTGCGCCCGCAGCAGCGCGGCCTGGCCGGGGTCGAGCTGGCCGTAGTCCGGCTCGTTCGGCCAGCACGGCAGGCCTTTCACGTCGACCAGCGGCCGGTAGTCGCCGCCCGGCACCGCGGCCTGCACGGTCATGCGGATCGCGCCGACCGCACCGCCTTCGGGCACGATCTCCTCGACGCGGTGGAAGAACGCGAAGCGGACGCCGCGCCGCGCCAGCAACTCGTAGATCGGCGCGAACACGGCGTCGCCCATGCCCGCCTGCATGCGGTACATGACGCTGCCCCGGTAGGCGAAGCCGAGGCGCAGCAGCGCGCGCAGCGCCGTGCCCGCGTCCAGGCTGGGGCGTGCCGGGTCGCCGTCCTCGAACGCGAACAGCAGCGAATACAGGCCCATCACGGGCACGGCGTCGACGCACAGTGCCTGGTCGCCCCCATGGCGCGCGAGCCAGGCACGCAAGTCCTCGCCGTTGACCGCGTCGAAGCCGCGCGTAAAAACGCCGTCGGCCAGCATGCCGCGCAGGATCGTGGTCGTGACGTTCAGCGCGATCAGTGCGCGCCGCGTCCCGTCGTCGTCGATGACGCGGGCGCCGGCGAGCGCGCACGGCTGCACGCGCTGCTCGACCCGTTCCAGGGCCTGGCGCAGGCGGCGCCGGTCGGCATCGTCGTGCGCGTGCGCGTCCGCGGGCAGGGCGCGCGCCTGCGCCACCAGGGCGGCGATGGACGCGTCGACGTCGGCCGCCAGCCGGCCCGGCACGGCGGCGCGCAATTCGCTGTGCCAGCGGGGCAGCCATTCGATGGCGGCCAGCGCCAGTTGCCACGGCGTGACGG
>CBIHOW010000115.1:0-15037 GCA_966211695.1 uncultured Massilia sp.
CCAACGTCGCCCCTGCGAAGGCAGGGGCCCAAGTTGCTTGCGTTATCGCGACGCATGCAAACTTGGGTTCCCGCCTGCGCGGGAACGACGTGTTTGGTCAACCATCCCCGGCTGGTGTCCCGGCCTGCTCGAACAGACGCACCCTGGCCAGCACCTGCCCGTGATCGGACGCTTCCGGCAACCCGAGATCGAGGTGGTCGTTCAGGTACACGACGTCGATGACTTCGCCCAGCGCCCCAGGCAGCGCCGCATTGAATTCCGCCGACACGAGGATGTGGTCGATCGTGGAATGGTATCCATCATGCACGTTGGAAAAGCCGACGTGCCGCAGGTGGTCCTGGCGGCCCTGCAGCTGGCAGGCATCATATAAACGGTCGCCGCTGGGCGCGCCGAGGCCCAGCACGATGCCGGTCGTGACCGCGTCGGCCACGTCGTTGAAGTCGCCCAGCACGACGCGCGGGCGGTGGTGCGCGCGGCCGAGCTCGGTCAGCAGCACGCGCAGCGCGGCCGCTTCCGTGCCGCGCCGGATCAGCGAGCGCAGCGACGCCAGCGCGTACAGCTGCGGGTCGTCGCCCGTGTCGCCCGCGCGGTAGTCGGGGCGGCGCGATTTCAGGTGCACGACCACCACGTCGGCGACGAGCTCCGGCGTCAGCTGGATCGCCGCGTGCAGCGGGGCGCGCGTGAACCGTTCCGGGTCGCGGTTGCCGGGCGGCATCGCGATCCCGGGCGGAAAATAGGGCAGCTGGCGCGGCGCATCGGCCAGGGGCAGGCGCGAGGCGAGGGCGACGCTGGGCGTCAGCTTCTCGGCGTCCGGGTCGGGATCGAAGCCGACGTGGACGGCGTCGCGGAAGCGCCGCGTGCGCGACAGCGCCTCGGCCAGCGCGGCCTGGGAGAACACTTCCTGGAAGCCGATCACATCGGCGCCGAGCATGTCGATCTGGTGCGCGGTCCAGGCGATCTTCGCTTCGTATTCCTCGGGGGTGCTGGGTTCCAGGTTGTCGTACAGTCTGGCGCCCGGCGGGGCGAGGTTACACACGTTGAAGGTGGCAAAGCGAATCTCTTGCTGCATAATAAGCAACTCCTCCGTTTGCATTTAGCGTAACACGCATGGCCAAGAAAGAGCATATCTCCGAAACCCCGGCGACACAGTTCCTGCGCAAGCATGGGGTCGCCTTTACGGAGCACCCCTACGAATACGAGGAACACGGCGGTACGGCCGTGTCGTCGCGCGAGCTGGGCGTGGAAGAACACGCCGTCGTGAAGACCCTCGTGATGCAGGACGAGGCGGCCAAGCCGCTGATCGTGCTGATGCATGGCGACTGCAAGGTCTCGACGAAGAACCTGGCCCGCGCCATCCCCTGCAAATCCGTCGAACCGTGCAAGCCGGACGTCGCCCAGCGCCATTCCGGCTACCTGGTCGGCGGCACGTCGCCGTTCGGCGTGCGCAAGGCGATGCCGGTCTACGTCGAGGAAAGCATCCTGCAACTGGACAAGATCTATATCAATGGCGGCCGGCGCGGTTTCCTGGTCGGCATCGCGCCCGGCGTGCTCGTGGACGTGCTGAAAGCCCGGCCGGTGAACTGCGCGCTGGCCGACTGACTATCGCCGGGCTCGGCCGATGGTGTATATTTCACGCGCGCCAGGTTCCTGGACGGGGATTCATAAAAGAGACTCATGTACACAATTCTGTTCACCATCGCAGCCTACCTGATCGGCTCGATTTCCTTCGCCGTCGTCGCGAGCCGCCTGTTCGGCCTGGCCGACCCGCGGACCTATGGCTCGAAGAATCCGGGCGCGACCAACGTCCTGCGCTCGGGCAGCAAGAAAGCGGCCATCGCGACGCTCGTCGGCGACTGTGCCAAGGGCTGGCTGGCAGTGTGGCTGGCGGTCCAGTTCGGCGAGCGCTTCGGCGTCGAGGATGGCGGCGTGGCGCTGGTCGCCATCGCGGTGTTCCTGGGGCATTTGTGGCCCGTGTTCTTCCGCTTCGTCGGCGGCAAGGGCGTCGCGACCGCACTGGGCGTGCTGCTGGGCCTGAACGTCTGGCTGGGCCTGGCGACCCTGGTCACCTGGCTCGTCGTCGCGTACGCGTTCCGCTACTCGTCGCTGGCCGCGCTGGTGGCCGCGATCTTCGCGCCGTTCTACTACGGCCTGCTGTTCGGCGCCGATGAAAAACTGTTCGCCGTCATCGTGATGAGCCTGCTGCTGCTGTACCGCCACAGCGGCAACATCAGCAACCTCATGGCCGGCAAGGAATCGAAGATCGGCAGCAAGGCCAAGGGCGGCGCGGCCGCCAAGCCGGCAGTCAAGAAGAAGTAAGCACAGGGGCCAAACCGGCCCCTTTTATTGCTCCAATTCGGGGTCAGAGCACGTTTTTTCCAAAATTCGGGGTCAGAGCACATTTCGTGACAATAGCTCCCGAGTACGTTTCCTCACGCGGCGACCCGGCCGCTGTCCAACTACCATGGTGCTCGCAACGCGCGCTTCGCCACCGCAGGTCAGGGCGCTACCGCAGCGACATTTCTCTAAAATGTGCTCTGACCCCGAATTTCGCGGGAAATGTGCTCTGACCCCGAATTACCGAATTTGTTTGGCGCGCTGCTCCCATTCGTTCGATGTGTCACCATATGCCATCCGCTGCAAAAACGATGTGGCGTCAGTGAATACAATATGAAAGGCGGTGAAACGTGAGCAAGCAGATGAGAATCGATTTCGTGTCGGATGTGTCGTGCCCGTGGTGCGCGATCGGTCTGAAATCGCTCGAGCAGGCGCTGGAGCGGGTGGGCGGTGACATTACGGTCGACATGCACTTCCAGCCGTTCGAGCTGAACCCAGGCATGGGTCCGGAAGGCCAGGACATCTTCGAACACATCACCGAGAAATACGGCTCCACCCCCGCCCAACAGGAACAGTCGCGCGAGATGATCCGCCAGCGCGGCGAGGCCGTCGGCTTCACGTTCGACATGAGCAAACGCGGCCGCATCTACAACACCTTCGACGCGCACCGCCTGCTGCACTGGGCGGAAGGCCAGGGTCGCCAGCAGGCGCTGAAGGAAAAGCTGTTCGAGGCGTATTTCACCAGGGGCGAGAACCCGGGCGCGCACGACGTGCTGCTGCGCGTGGCGGGCGAGGTCGGCCTCGACGTGGAGGCCGCGCGCCAGGTGCTGGCATCGAACGCGTACGCGGACGAGGTGCGCCAGCTCGAGTACTACTGGCAGCGCGCCGGTATCCGCTCGGTGCCGGCGATCGTGATCAACCAGCGCCACCTGATCTCCGGCGGCCAGCCGCCCGAGGTGTTCGAGCAGGCGCTGCGCCAGATCGCCCAGCAGGACGAAGAGCTCGAGCAGGACGAGGAACCGGCCGCCTGAGACGCGGCTCTCACGCGAGGTCGAGCACGATGGGCTGGTGGTCCGAGGCCGACGTCTCGGACTGCACGCTCATGTCGGACACGCGCCCCGCCAGGTCTTCCGTGACGAAGAAATAATCGTAGCAGTCCGGCCTCTCCGGCCATTTGAAGCCGTGCAGGCCCGCCGTCGGGGCGCGCGGAGCGTCTCCGTGGCGCACACGCCAGGCGTCGACGAGGCCCAGCGTGCCGCCTGACGCGGGCGCCAGCAGGGCTCGATAGTCTTCCGAATCCGGACCAAAATTGAAATCGCCGCAGTAGATCGCCGTGCCGGGCCGGAAGCCGAGCTGGAACGGCGGCTCGAGATCGGGCTCGGGCTGGTAGACGGCGGCGCGGGCGCACGCTTCCTCGTGCAACTCACGGATGCGGCGCACCTGCGCGCGGCGCTGCGCGGGCGAATAATATTCCAGATGGGTGGTCAGCAGGCGCAGCTTGCCGCCGGGCGCTTCCAGCACGGTCTCGATCATCCCGCGCGGCATGCCGGCCGGGTGTTCCGGATCGACGGGCCAGGGCAGCATGTGGCGCTGCGCCTGGGTGATGCGGTATTTGGACAGCAGGATGTTGCCGAACTGGCGGGGCAGGTTGTTCCGGTAGATTTCGCTCGGCGCCTGCTCGATCATATGGTACCCGCCGAACGCGCCTGCCAGTTGCTTGAACTGGCTCGCACTGGCGCTGCCCTCCAGTTCGGGATGGTTGGCGGCCACTTCCTGCAGGCAGATCACGTCGGGATTCAGCTTGCGCAGCACATCGATGATTGCGTGGATCCGGATGCGCCCGTCCCTCCCACAGCCCCAGTGAATATTCCAGCTAACCACGCGCATTCGATACCTCCGTAAAACTCAACTGCCAGAGTTTGCCATTCTTTGGAGAATGACGGTCACACGGTAGGATCGATGTCAAGGTTACAAGTTCACCGGGGCGAGACCCATTTAGAAGCGGCGCGCGTTGCTGCGCCTGTGTTCGGCCGCCTCCTTGAGCAACTGGTCCGCCTCCGCGGCATCCTTCGGCGTGAGGCCGTCGCCCGTCTGCTTGACGAGCGCCAGCTCCTGGATCGCGGCCGGGTACTCGCGGTCGGCGGCGCGCTCCAGCAGGTCGCGCGCGCGACGCGGATCAAGCGGCACGCCGTCGCCGTCCGCATACGCATTCGACAACAGGAACATCGCATGCGCATCGCCCGCCTGCGCGGCCACGCCGAGCCAGTGCGCGGCCGCCGTCTTATCGGTGGGGATGCCGTCGCCGTTCTTCAGCAGCAGCGCGAGCCTCAGCGCTGCCTTCGCATGCCCCTGTTGCGCGGCCTGGCGGTACCACTGCGCGGCGCGCGCGCGATCGCGATCCAGCTCGGCCAGCTGGAAAGCCGCCTCCGCGTCGCCCTGGCGCGCCGCGCGCAGGAACAGGGCGCGCGCCTGGTCGTCGCGATGGCGCTTCCGGTACAGCAGGGCCAGTTCGCGCTCGGCCACCGGCAGGCCGTCGATGGCCCAAGCCAGCAGGCGCCGCTCGGCCGCCTCGTCGCCGCGCTGGGACGCGTCCATCGACACCGACTCGATCTCGGCCGGCAGCGGCGCGCGCCCGCAGCCGGCGAGCAGGACGAACAGCAGCGCGGAGGCGATACGAATCGTCATGCCGGCTTACTTCGACAGGTCGATCGCGTACCTGGCGAAGCCGCTCGCGTCCAGCCCGCCCTCGGCCGTGACGGTGGCGAGACCCGCGGCCTGCGCCAGCGCCAGGTGGCCGGGCGCCGAGCGCAGGATCACGGGGCCGGCGGTCGCGGTCTTCACGAAGCGCCAGCTGCGCGCGCCGCCGTTCGCCGCCAGGGTGACCTTGCCGGTCGCCGCGCCGAGCTTCTGCAGGTAGTTGCTGACCACGGACTGGTTCGCGTCCGGCGACTTGATGATCGTCTTGCTGCCGTCGATGCCGGGGAAGTTGCCGCCGCCGCCCGCGCGGTAATCGTTGGTGGCGACGATGAAGTCGTCCGTGTCCGCCACCGGCTTGCCCTCGTACGTCAGGTCGACGATGCGGCTGCCCGCGGGCTGCGTCACGTCGATCTGGTATTGCAGCGCGTTGTTCTCGGCATAGAACACGTCGTAATTGTAGATCGTGCCGTACGACGGGACGAGGTCCTGCTCGCCGGTGGCCGCCGGATCGATCCGCGCGAACTGCCTGGCGGCCGTCTCCAGCCAATTCTTGAGGTCCGATCCCTTGATCTTCACGGCTTGCAGGTTGTTGTTGCTGTACAGGTAAAGGTCGCCCGGATTGCGCACCTGCAGGCCGACGGGAGCCGCCGGCGTCGCGCCCGGCGCCACGTCCGTGAAGTCGGACGGCCCGTTGCGGCCCGCCTTGAACGGCGCGCTGCACGAGATCACGGGGATGTTCTTGTAGCTCGCCAGCGTGGCGTCCGTGCTCGTCGCGATGGCATTCTTGACGTAGTCGATCTGTGCCTGGTTCACGAGCTGGATGGCCGAGACGTCGCCGACGAGCGCGAAGTACGAGGACATCTCGAAGTCCGTCGCCACGCCCAGCGGCTGCTTCGCATACGCGATCGTGGCCTGGTGCTCCGCCTGCACGGCCGCCGCGATGGCCGGATCGGCCGCCACGCCGGTCGTGCCGTCCTTGTATTTGAAGCCGCGCGATTCGACCGTCGTCTGCGCCGGCTGCACGACCCATTTACCGGCCTGGTACGCGAGCGTCATCCTGACGATGCCCAGGCGCCGGCCCCAGCTCTGCGCCATCACGGTCGGCACGCCGTTGACGAAGCCGTTCACCGCATCGACCTTGGCCGACGCGGGGATCGCCGCGAACGACGGATCCAGCGCGGGAGCACCCGTCTCCTTCCCCTTCGGGAAGATAAGGTGCGAGTGGCCGATCAAGAGGGCGTCGATGCCCGTCGTGCTCAGGTGGTAGCTCTGGTTTTCCATCTTCGGGCTGTACGCGCCCGTGTCCAGGCCCCCGTGCGACAGCGCGACGACGAGGTCCGCGCCCTTGCCGCGCATCTCCGGCACGTACCGCTGCGCCGCTTCCACGGAGCCGCCCACGGCCACCTTGCCGGCCAGGTTCTTCTGGTCCCAGTCGAGGATCTGCGGCGGCACGAAGCTCATCACGCCCACGTTGACGGTGACCGGCATCGTCTCGCCGTTCGGCTTCGTCGCCGTGAAGGTGCGGGCCAGGATGCGGTACGGCTCGTAGATCGTTTTATTCGTGGCGACCGCGGTCACGTTCGACAGCACGAGCGGGAAGTTCGGGCCGCCGCAGGCGCCGGCCGGCTTGCTCACGCCCGGGATGCCGAAGTCCGTGTTCGTGACCTGGCTGAGGAAGGGCAGGCCGTAGTTGAATTCGTGGTTGCCCAGGCCGCCCGCGTCGTACTTCAGCGCGTTCATCGCCTTGTGCACGGCCAGCGTGTCGGCGCACTTCACCGGCGACGTGACGGCCTGCAGGTCCGCGAGCAGGGTGCCCTGGATGACGTCGCCGTCGTCGAACAGCAGGTTGTTCGGATTTTCCGCGCGCGCCTGCCGGATCAGGGTGGACGTGCGGTCCAGGCCCAGGGTCGCGTCGTCGGCCAGCGAGTAATAGTTATAGCCGAGGACGTTCGAGTGGATGTCGGTGGTCTCGAGCAGGGCAAGGGTGACGGTCGTGCCTTCGGGGATGACGTTGGCGGGCGTGGAGGGCTCGCCGCAGCCGGTCAGGCCGACGGCAGCCAGGGCGGCCAGCAGTGCGTGGTTGCGTTTCAAGATGGGTCCCGTTTTGGAGTTGTGTAAACCGGGCGCCACTCTAGCTTGATGGGATGACAACGCTGTGACAGCCCTGCGCCACACCGGCGCACGCTGCACGGTTCCGGGCGGGCGTGCGCCGCCGTCTGGCATACCCGTGCGCACCGCTGCACGCAATCGGTGTGTGCGCACGTTTTTCATGGTGCGTCGGCACAACCGCGGTGCCGGTGCACCATTTGGCGTGTTGGCACGGCAATTGCTGTATTGACTGCGTGGGCGCCGGAGCTGGCCACTCCGCCGCCGCAGCGTTGTCTCTTCTTTCGATTGCCTTCTACAAGGACCAACATGACCGATACAACCAACCTGACCCGCCGCCGCCTGCTGGCCGCCGGTGCCACGGCCTCGCTCACCGGACTCGTCTCCGGCGGGGTCTTCGCCGCCGGTTCCGACAAGCCCGAAAAGACCGAAGTGAAGGTCGGCTTCATTCCCCTGACCGACTGCGCCTCCATCGTGATGGCGTCCGTGCTGGGCTTCGACAAGAAGTACGGCATCAGGATTGTCCCCAGCAAGGAATCGTCCTGGGCCAGCGTGCGCGACAAGCTGGTCAACGGCGAACTGGATGCCGCCCACGTGCTGTATGGCCTGATCTACGGCGTGCAGATGGGGATCGGCGGACCGAAGAAGGACATGGCGGTGCTGATGAACCTGAACCAGAACGGCCAGGCCATCACCTTGTCGAAGAAGCTGGCCGAGGCCAAGGCCGTGGACGGTCCGTCGCTGGCGAAGGTGATGAGCACGGACAAGCGCGAGTACAGCTTCGCCCAGACCTTCCCGACCGGCACCCACGCGATGTGGCTGTACTACTGGCTGGCCAGCTACGGCATCAACCCGATGAAGGACGCCAAGGTGATCACCGTGCCGCCGCCGCAGATGGTGGCGAACATGCGGGTGGGGAACATGGACGGCTTCTGCGTGGGCGAGCCGTGGAACCACCGCGCCATCGCCGACGGCGTCGGCATCACCGCCGTGACCACGCAGGACATCTGGAAAGACCATCCGGAAAAGACCCTGGGTACCTCGCTCGAGTGGGTGAAAAAATATCCGAACACGGCGCGGGCCCTCGTGGCTGCCGTGCTGGAGGCGGGCAAGTGGATCGACGCGAGCCTGTCCAACAAGGTCAAGATGGCCGAGACCATCGCCGACAAGTCGTACGTGAACACGTCGGTGGACGTGATCAACCAGCGCATCCTGGGCCGCTACCAGAACGGCCTGGGCAAGACCTGGGACGATCCGAACTACATGAAGTTCTACAACGACGGCACGGTCAACTTCCCGTACCTGTCGGACGGCATGTGGTTCATGACCCAGCACCGCCGCTGGGGCCTGCTCAAGTCCGATCCGGACTACCTGGCCGTCGCGTCGAGCGTCAACCAGGTCGGCCTGTACCGCGAGGCGGCCGCCATGGCCAAGGCCGACGTGCCGAAGTCGCCCATGCGGTCCGCGAAGCTCATCGACGGCGTCGTGTGGGACGGGAAGAACCCGGCCGCGTACGCCGCCGCATTCAAGATCAAGGTGTGATTCGGAGGACATCATGAATACCGTCGTGAACTCGACATCGGGCGCGCGCGCCGTGCCTGCCCGGCGTACCCTGCGGCTGCCCGCGCCGAACGGCCGCGCCCTGCTGGCGGCGCTGCTGCCGCCGGTGCTGGGCCTCGCCATGCTGGTGCTCGTGTGGCAGCTCGTCTCGGCGAACAACAGCAACTTCCCGTCGCCGGCCGTGACGTGGGACGCTGCCGTGCAACTGTTCGCCGACCCGTTCTACAGCAACGGGCCGAACGACCAGGGTATCGGCTGGAACATCCTCGCGTCGCTCCAACGGGTGGCGCTGGGCTTCGGCCTGGCCGCCGCGGCGGGCATCCCGCTCGGCTTCCTGATCGGGCGCTCGCGCTTCCTGGCGGGGATGTGCAATCCCATCGTCAGCCTGCTGCGCCCCGTGTCGCCGCTGGCCTGGCTGCCCATCGGCCTGCTGGTGTTCAAGGCCGCCAACCCGGCCGCCATCTGGGCCATCTTCATCTGCTCGATCTGGCCGATGATCATCAACACGGCCGTCGGCGTGCAGCGCGTGCCGCAGGACTACATGAACGTGGCGCGGGTGCTCAACCTGTCGGAGTGGAAGGTCTTCACGAAGATCCTGCTGCCGTCGGTGCTGCCGTACATGCTGACCGGCGTGCGCCTGGCGATCGGCACGGCGTGGCTGGTGATCGTCGCGGCCGAGATGCTGACCGGCGGCGTGGGCATCGGCTTCTGGGTGTGGGACGAGTGGAACAACCTGAACGTGCCGCACATCCTCATCGCCATCGTCGTCATCGGCGTGGTCGGGCTGGTGCTGGAACAGGCGCTGGTCGCACTGGCCCGTGCCGTCACTTACGAAGAGAGTGGATCATGAGCGAACAAAAATTCATCGAAGTCCAGCAGGTCGAGATGCTGTTCGACACCCGCAAGGGCCGCTTCCACGCCCTCACCGACGTCAACCTGAAAGTGGCGCGCGGCGAATTCATCACGCTGATCGGCCACTCGGGCTGCGGCAAGTCCACCTTGCTGAACCTGCTGGCGGGCCTGACGCGCGCCACCGAGGGCGTGCTCATTTGCGCCGGCCGCGAGATCGCCGGACCGGCCCCGGAGCGCGCGGTCGTGTTCCAGAACCATTCGCTGCTGCCGTGGCTGACCTGTTTCGAGAATGTCTACCTGGCCGTCGAGCGCGTGTTCGGCGCCCGCGAAGGGAAGGACAGGCTGCGCGCGCGCACGGCCGACGCGCTGGCGCTGGTGGGCCTGACGCACGCGGCGCAGAAGCGGCCCAGCGAGATCTCGGGCGGCATGAAGCAGCGGGTAGGCATCGCCCGCGCGCTGTCGATGGAGCCGAAGGTGCTGTTGATGGACGAGCCGTTCGGCGCCCTCGACGCGCTGACCCGCGCCCATCTGCAGGACGAGCTGCTGCGCATCGTCGCCCAGACGGAGTCCACGGTCGTGATGGTCACGCACGACGTGGACGAGGCGGTGCTGCTGTCCGACCGCATCGTGATGATGACCAACGGGCCGGCCGCGACCATCGGCGAGATCGTGGACGTGCGCCTGCCGCGGCCGCGCGAGCGCGTCGCGCTGGCGCACGATGCGCTCTATAACGAGTATCGGACGAGGGTGCTGGAGTTCCTGTACCACCGGCAGGCGAGGCCGGTGAAAGAGGCCGCCTGAACCGGTGACGAGTGATGGGCACGGGGTGCCCATCCTACGATATAGGGCCTGCCGTAGGGTGGGCACCCCGTGTCCACGAACCATCGAATCAGGCCGGCTCGATCTCGTCCAGCGGCCAGCGCGGACGCACGTTGAATGCGTAGTCGCGCTGCGCCGCGTCCGGATTGCGCTCCAGGCGCATCGCGCCCGCGAAGGCGATCATCGCGCCGTTGTCCGTGCAGAATTCGAGTTCGGGGTAGTAGACCTTGAAGCGCTTCTTCGCGGCCGCCGCGTTCAGCGAGGCGCGCAGCTGGCGGTTGGCGCCCACGCCGCCCGCGATCACGAGGCGTTTCAATCCGGTGTGTTTCAGCGCCAGCAGGCACTTGGCCGTCAGCACGTCGACGATGGCATCCACGAAGCCGCGCGCGATATTGGCCTTGTCCTGCTCGCACACGTTGGCGATGTCGCTTGCGTTGTTCTTCACGACCGTCAGCACGGCCGTCTTCAGGCCCGAGAAGCTGAAGTTGAAATCCTTCGAGTGCAGCATCGGGCGCGGGAGCTTATACGCTTCCGGATCGCCGAATTCCGCCAGGCGCGAGATCGCCGGACCGCCCGGATAACCGAGGCCCAGCAGCTTGGCCGATTTGTCGAACGCTTCGCCGGCCGCGTCGTCCAGCGTCTCGCCCAGCAAGGTGTAGCGGCCGACGCCATCCACGCGCATCAGCTGCGTGTGGCCGCCGGAGACGAGCAGGGCGACGAACGGGAATTCCGGGCGCTCGGTCGCGAGCAGCGGCGACAGCAAATGGCCTTCCAGGTGGTGCACGCCCAGCACCGGCTTGTCGAGTGCGAGCGCGAGGCTGCAGGCGACCGACGATCCCACGAGCAGTGCGCCCGCGAGGCCCGGGCCCTGCGTGTAGGCGATGGCGTCGATGCGCTCCATCGGCAGGTCGGCCTTCGCGAGCACCTGTTCCAGCAGCGGCAGCGCGCGCCGGATATGGTCGCGCGACGCCAGCTCCGGCACGACGCCGCCGTACTCCTCGTGCATCGCGACCTGCGAGTGCAGTGCGTGGGCCAGCAGGCCGCGCTCCGTATCGTACAGAGCCAGGCCGGTTTCATCGCAGGAGGATTCGACGCCGAGGACAATCATGGGCAAGCAGGAACAGTATGAGGAAGACAAGATCGGCGCGCCGGAGCGGCGCGCAATCCGCCATTGTACCTGCAACGGCTGAAGTCAGCGCATCACGGCCGCTGCAGCAATTCCTTGTGCGCGTTGCGCAGCATGGTCTCGGTGTCGTCCCAGGCGATGCAGCCGTCGGTGACGGAGCAGCCGTACTTCAGCTGCGACAGGTCGCTCGGAATCGGCTGGTTGCCGCTGACGATGTTCGACTCGATCATCACGCCGACGAGCGACTGGTTGCCGTGCTTGATCTGCTGGATCACGTCCGACATGACGAGCGGCTGCAGCTCCGGCTTTTTATAGCTGTTGGCGTGCGAGCAGTCGACGACGAGGTTCGCGGGCAGGCCGGCCTTCTTGAGTGCCTGTTCGGCGATGGCGACCGAGACCGAATCGTAGTTCGGACGCCCGCCGCCGCCGCGCAGCACGACGTGGCCGTAGGCGTTGCCGCTGGTGCGCACGATCGACACGCCGCCCTGGCCGTTGATGCCCAGGAAGGAGTGCGGGCTCGACGAGGACAGCACGGCGTTGATGGCGATGCTGACGTCGCCGTCGGTGCCGTTCTTGAAGCCGACCGGGGTCGACAGGCCCGACGACATCTCGCGGTGCGTCTGCGATTCGGTCGTGCGCGCGCCGATCGCGGTCCAGGCGATCAGGTCGCCCAGGTATTGCGGCGAGATCGGATCGAGCGCCTCGGTGGCGGTCGGCAGGCCCAGTTCGCACACGTCGAGCAGGAACTGGCGCGCGCGTTCCATGCCGACGTCCACGCGGAACGAGTCGTCCATGAACGGATCGTTGATATAGCCCTTCCAGCCGGTCGTCGTGCGCGGCTTTTCGAAATACACGCGCATCACGAGCACCATCGTGTCTTCCACTTCGGCCTGCAGCGCCTTCAGGCGGCGCGCGTAGTCGAGGCCCGCGACCGGGTCGTGGATCGAGCAGGGACCGACGACGACGAACAGGCGCTTGTCCTTGCGGTCGAGGATGTTGCGCAGGGTCTCGCGGCCCTTCATCACGGTGGTGAAGGCCTTGTCCGTCAGCGGCAGTTTTTTATGCAGCTCGCTGGGCGTCGGCATGGTCGCGAACGAGGTGACGTTGGTGTTTTCGATATCGGGCGTGATCAGCATGGCAAGTGTATGTATTCCGGAGGGATCGTTGAGTCTAGCCTGAAATCTTACACCTTGCATCGTCCTGCTCAAAAATGTTGCATGGTATCCTGTCATCATGGACACGACCAACACCTCCCAAAATCCTTTCCCGGCCGCCCGCTTCATCAAGGAGATCGGCCGCGGCGTAAAAGGCGCGCGCAGCATGACGCGCGAGGATGCGAAACTGCTCTACGGCGCCATGCTCGATGGGCGGGTGTCCGACCTGGAACTGGGCGGCATCCTGCTCGCGATGCGCATCAAGGGCGAATCCGTGGAAGAAATCGCCGGCTTCATGGACGCGGCGGAAAGCTCGTTCGCGCCGCTGCCCGCGCCGCCCGGCGAGTTCGCGCCGGTGCTGATCCCCAGCTACAACGGCGCGCGCAAGCTGGCCAACCTGACGCCGCTGCTGGCCCTGCTGCTCGCGCGCGAGGGCGTGCCGGTGCTCGTGCACGGCGTGCAGGAAGACCCGGGCCGCGTGACGACGGCCGAGATCTTCGCCGAGATGGGCATCGGCCCGAGCGGCTCCACGGCCGACATGCTGGATGCCTTCGCCGCCGGCCGCCCCTGCTTCATGCCGATCGAACGGCTCGCGCCGGAACTGGCGCACCAACTGTCGCTGCGGCGCATCCTCGGCGTGCGCAATTCCACGCACACGATCGTCAAGATCCTGCAGCCGTTCGAAGGTCCCGCGCTGCGTCTCGTGTCGTACACGCACCCGGAATACCTGGCGATGCTGACCGAGTATTTCGCAACTTCCGCTCCGCACGCGCGCGGCGACACCTTCCTCATGCGCGGCACGGAAGGCGAGACGGTGGCGAACGCCAACCGCGCCCAGGAAATCAACTGGTTCCACGCCGGGCAAAAAACGCTGCTGGTCGAGCGCGACGCGCCGACCGACGAACTGGCCCCGGCGCCGGAAGGCCGCGACGCGGCCGCCACGGCCGACTGGATCTCCCGTGCGCTGCGCGGCGAACAGCCCGTGCCGCCGCCGATCGCGGCGCAGGTGGCGCAGTGCGTGCAGGTGGCGCGGGCGTTACGTCAGGCTGCCTGATCCCGTACAATCACGCCTTTTGCGCGTAGCATTCACGGAAGAGGCATGGCAAAACACTACGACGTGGCGATCATCGGCGCCGGCGCGGCCGGCATGATGTGCGCCGCCACCGCGGCCCAGCGCGGCAAGCGCGTCCTGCTGGTCGACCACGCCGCCAAGCTGGCGGAAAAAATCCGCATCTCCGGCGGCGGTCGCTGCAACTTCACCAACATCAACGCCGGCCCGCAGAATTTTCTCTCCGAGAATCCGCATTTCTGCCGCAGCGCGCTGTCGCGCTACACGCCGCAGGATTTCCTTGCGCTCGTCAAAAAGCACCGCATCGGCTACCACGAAAAACACCGCGGCCAGCTGTTCTGTGACGACTCGTCCGAGCAGATCATCGCCATGCTGAAGGCCGAATGCGACGCCGGCGGCGTGCAGTGGCGCATGCCGTGCAAGGTGGCCGGCGTCACGAAGAACGCGGAGGCTTTTCGCATCGACACGGATGGCGAACCCATCCTCGCGAGCAATGTCGTCGTCGCAACGGGCGGCCTGTCGATCCCGAAGATCGGCGCGACCGACCTGGGCTACCGCATCGCCAGGCATTTCGATTTGAAGATCGTCGACACGCGCCCCGGCCTCGTGCCGCTGACGTTCGACGGCCCCAGCTGGCAACCATTCGTGCCGCTGGCCGGCATCGCGCTCGAAGTGGACGTGACGACGGGATCCAAAAAGGGCAAGAACGCGAAGCACGGTTATTTCCGCGAAGATCTGTTGTTCACGCACCGTGGCCTGTCCGGCCCGGCCATCCTGCAAATTTCCAGCTACTGGCAGCCGGGCACGCCCATCATGTTGAATCTGCTGCCGGAAATGGATGTAGCGGAAGAGCTGATCGGCATGAAGACGACCGTGAAAAAGCAGCTGGGCAATGTCTTGTCGCAATGGCTGCCCACGCGCCTCGCGGAAGGCCTGTTGACCGGCAATGGCCTGGTGCCGGATGCGCGCCTGCCGGACATGGCCGATGCGAAATTGCGCAAGCTGGGCGATGCCATCAACCGCTGGGCCATCGTCCCGACCGGATCGGAAGGTTATAAAAAGGCGGAGGTGACCTTGGGCGGCGTGGATACGCGCGAACTGTCGCAGCAGACGATGATGGCGAACAATGTCCCCGGCCTGTATTTCATCGGCGAGACGGTCGACGTCACGGGCTGGCTGGGTGGGTACAACTTCCAGTGGGCATGGGCTTCCGGCGTCGCGGCGGGCAGGGCGATCGAGTGAAAACGGTAGCCGTGTGGCAAATCGCACACTGATGAAAAACTTCGCACAGAACTTGAAAAGCTGTTAGAATTTCGTTCT
>CBIHOW010000116.1:0-14880 GCA_966211695.1 uncultured Massilia sp.
GGGTTCAGGATGCCGCAGGCGGGCACGGGCGTCCGTACGCTAATGCACGGAGTGCGGCCGTGTCGGGCGATACCACCAAGTTTCAATAATGCAATGATTTGGCGCTACAATCCTTTCTGACATTTTGAAAGGAAGATCGTGGCCATCATCGACCGGGTCAAATGGGACGGCAGTCCCGATGTCCTCGCCTGGAAATATCCCTCGGAAGAACTTTCCACCTGGACCCAGCTCATCGTCAACGAATCGCAGGAAGCCTTCCTCGTCCGCGGCGGCGTGTACGAAGGCCCGTTCGGTGCCGGGCGCCATACGCTGTCCACGGAAAACATTCCGCTGCTGCGCGAACTGATGGGCCTGCCGTTCGGCGGCGCGTCGCCGTTCAGTGCCGAAGTCTGGTTCGTCGACAAGCTCACCCGGCTCGACATCCGCTGGGGCACGCCGGACCCGATCCAGTTGCAGGATCCGAAATACGGCATCATGGTCCCGGTGCGCGCGTTCGGCCAGTACGGCATCCGCGTCGACGATACGAAACGCTTCCTGCTCAAGCTCGTCGGCACCCTGCCCGGCTTCGATACCGACACGTTGTCGGACTACCTGCGCGGCCTGCTGACGACCCGCATCAAGACCGACATCGCCAACGCCATCCTCGGCAGCGGCCTGTCCGTGCTCGAGATCGCCCCGCGGCTCGACGACCTGTCGAACGCGCTGGAAGCGTCGCTGGCCGCCGAGATCGCGGAATACGGCATCGCACTCACCCAGTTCAACATCCACTCGATCAACATGCCGGAAGACGACCCGGCGGTGCAGACACTGAAGTCCGCGCTGGCCCGGCGTGCCGAGATGGGGATCGTCGGCTTCGACTACCAGCAGCAACGCCGTTTCGACGTGCTGGAAACGGCGGCCGGCAACGAGGGCGGCGCCGGCACCTTGATGGGCGCGGGCGTGGGGCTCGGCCTGGCGCCCGCCCTGGGCCAGGCGTTCGCGCAGGCGGCCCAGCAGGTGCAGGCCGCGCCGGCGATTGCGCCCGCCGAACGGATCCGGCTGCTGAAGGAACTGGGGGAGCTGCGCGCGCAGGGCATCCTCAGCGACACCGAATTCGAGAACGAAAAGCGCCGCATCCTCGCCAGCTGACCCGCCATGCAAGAACCGACCTGCCGCGGCTGCGGCGCGCGCCTGGCCTATTCCGCCGCCGACCAGGCCCTGAAATGCGATTACTGCGACACGGTCACGCCGATTGCGCAGGACGGCGAGCCGGAGGACGGCGCGCCCCGCCTGATCGTGCCGCTGGCCGTGAGCGAACGCGAAGTGACCCGCGCCGTCGACACGCTGCTGGCCAGCGGCGCCTACACGCCCGACGACCTGCTCGACCGGGCCGTCGTCACCCGGCGCGAGCATCTCTACGTGCCGGTCTACGTGTTCGAAGGCAGCTACGAAGCCGTCTGGACGGCCTCGTTCGGCTACGACCGCAACGAGCACTACACGGAACACGAAACGCGCACGGAGAACGGCCAGACGCGCACCGTGCCCGTCACGCGCACCCGTACCGTGACCGACTGGGTGCCCGCGAACGGCAACGACGCGGGCGACTTCACGGTGAACGGCTATGCGGGCGGGCGCCTGGCGGGCAAGGCGGCGGAACTGGTCGAAACCGGCACCGTGTTCGGCCGGACGCGGGCGTATCAGCCGTCGTTCACGAGCGGCCTGGAGGTGGAAGCGTTCCAGGGCGGCGACGACGACGTGTTCGCGCGGCGCGCCCGGACGCGGGTCGACGCGCTCATCGAGCGCAACGTCAAGGCGCATGGACAAGGCACCAGCCAGCGCGACTGGCACTGGACCGCCCGCATCACGGAGCGGACGGCGACGCGGGTCCTGCTGCCCGTCTGCCACGTCGTCTACGAATACGAGGCCAAGGCCTACCACGTGTGGTTCGACGGCGCGGACCTGCGCCGGCAGGCGGCCGATCCCCTGCCCCAGGACCAGAAACGCAAGCGCAGCGTGAACCTGGGCTACGTGCCGGCCGTGGCCGCGAGCGTGCAGCTGTTCCTTGCCGGGATCCTGACCGAACCCGGCGGAGGTCCGCTCGCGGCCGCGTCCTGGTCCACGGCCGGCATCGTCGCGGGGGCCTGGCTGTTCACCGGCGTGCGCGCCTCGCTGATCCTGTCCGGCTCGCGCCGGGCACGCGCGGCGCGCCTGGCGGAAAGGACAGCAGGACACGGCGCCCCGTCCGCGCGCCGGACCTGGCGGCTGTGGCCCACGAACCGGTTCGCCGACATCGCGCTGGTCGGCCTGGCCACCGTCCTGTTCTGGACGGCGCAGTCGCATGTCGTGGATGTCCAGCGGGAAGAGAAATGGCAGCTCGTGCTGGCCGAGCGGAAGGCGCGCGCGGCGCAGCAGCTGCTGGAAGCACGGGACAGGGCGGAAGCGGACGTCCGGCACCTCATGGTCCCGGGCCAGAAGGTCGCAGGCACGAACATCGAACCGATCCTCCTCATGGCCGCCCGCGACGACTGGACGTCCGTGGATGCGCTGGCGCGCAAGGCACCGCATGCGCCCGCCAAAGCGGAAAAGCGCGGCAATGCGGGAAAGCGCGGCAATGCGGAGCGCGCCGCCATCGCGGCCCTGCGCAATGCGCCGGACGCCGCCGCCGCGTGGCTGGCCCTCGCCACGATCTGGTGCGCCAACGACGAACCGGTCCTGGCCCGGCAAGGGTTGCGCCTCGCGCTGCACTTCGGTGCCGACCGCAAGGCGGCCCTGGACGAACTGCGCAAGCTGGAAGCCACGTTCGCGAAGCCGGACAACCGGCACCTGCGCGTGCTGGTGGCGGAGGTGCGCGGCGGGTCGAACGAAATTCCCTGAGGACGTACCGGCTCAAGGCAGCGCGAACAGCCCCCGCAGATCGTCCGCGCCGATGGCGGCGGCCAGGCCCCCTTCCGCATCCAGCACGGCATTGGCCAGCTCACCCTTGCGGCGCTGCATGTCCTGGATCTTTTCTTCGAGCGTACCCTGTGCGATCAGCTTGTAGACGAAGACGGGCTGGTCCTGGCCGATGCGCCAGGCGCGGTCGGTCGCCTGGTTTTCGCTGGCCGGGTTCCACCAGGGATCGTAATGGACGACGGTATCGGCCGCGGTGAGGTTCAGGCCGACGCCGCCCGCCTTCAGGCTGATCAGGAACACCTTCACGTCGCCCCGCTGGAACGCGGCGACGGGCGCGTCGCGATCGCCCGTATCGCCCGTCAAGCGCACGAAGGCGATGCCGCGTTCGTCCAGCGCGGCGCCGATCAGCGCCAGCATGCTGGTGAACTGGGAGAACACGAGGACGCTGCGCCCCTCGCTCAGCAATGTGTCGAGCAGTTCCAGCAGCGCGTCCATCTTGGCCGAACCGGCCTTGGCCGCGGCATCCAGCAGGCGCGGGTCGCAGCAGACCTGGCGCAACTTCAACAAGGCGTCGAGGATGATGATCTGGCTGCGCGCCAGGCCCTTGGTGTCGATCGCGTCGCGGACTTTCCTGTCCATCGCAACGCGCACGGTTTCATACAGGTCGCGCTGGGCGCCGTCGAGTTCGATGGGCAGCACGATTTCCGTCTTGGGCGGCAGCTCGGTGGCGACCTTGTCCTTGGTCCGGCGCAGCATGAACGGTTTCACGCGGCGTGCCAGCAAATCCTTGCGCTGGACGTCGCCGCGCTGCTCGATCGGCTTGCGAAACACCGTGTTGAACTGCTTGTCGTCGCCCAGCAGGCCCGGCATCAGGAAGTGGAACTGCGACCACAATTCGCCGAGGTGGTTCTGCACCGGCGTACCGGTCAGGCACAGCCGGTGGCGGGCGTCGAGCAGGCGCACAGTCTGCGCCGCCTTCGACCGGCTGTTCTTGATGTACTGTGCTTCGTCGAGGATCAGGAGGTGGTAGCGGTGCTTGCGCAGCGCCGGCTCGTCGCGGCCCAGCAGGGCGTACGTCGTGAGCACGAGATCGGCGCTGCCGATCAGGTCGAACGCCGCCTTCCTGTCCTTGCCGTGCAGGAGCAGCACGCGCAGGCCGGGCGCGAAGCGCGCCGCTTCCGCCTGCCAGTTGCCCATCAGGCTCGTCGGCGCCACGACCAGCGCCGGCGCATCGAGGCGTCCCGCTTCCTTTTCCGCGAGGATATGCGCGAGCGTCTGGATCGTCTTGCCGAGGCCCATGTCGTCGGCCAGGATGCCGCCGAAGCCGTACTCGCGCAGGAATTGCATCCAGTTCAGGCCAGCGCGCTGGTAGGGACGCAGCTGTGCCGTCAGGCCGGCCGGCACGTCGACGGGGCGGATACCGTCGAAATCTTGCAGCTTGCGGCCCAGTTCGCGCAGGCGGTCGCCGCCCAGCCAGCGCAGGCGCGCGGCCCGCTCCAGTTCCGCCAGGCGCGCCGCATCCATGGCGGGCAGGTGGATCCTCGCGCCGATGCGGTCGCCGAAATACAGCTCACCCAAGGTGGCCAGGATCGGCTTGATCCTCCCCCAAGGCAGGGCCACGCGCGTGCCGTCGGACAGTGTCAGCGGCAAGTCGTCGGTATCGACGCGTGCGGCCAGGGCGTCGGCGCCGAATTCGAGCGGCGTCTTGCGGATCATGTCCACCAGCAGCGGCAGCAGCGGGTGGCGCGTACCGCCGACGATGATGCCCAGCTCCAGGTCGAACCAGCCGTTGCCGTCGCCCTCGCTTTCGTCGAGGTCGGCATACCACTCGTCCACTTGGGCGAAGTCGAAGCGGAAATCGGGCTCGATCTGGATCAGCCATCCCGCTTCGCGCAGGCGCGGCAGGCCGTCGCGCGCGAAGCCCAGCCAGGCCGTTTCGTCCGGCAGGTACAAGGCCTCCGGCCAGTACTCGCGCATGGGCGAGTTCGCCGGCGCTGGCATGAAACCGAGCGCGGCCAGCATGTCGCCGGCGGCCGCTTCGGCCTGCCGGTCGCGCACGATCACGTCGACGCCGTCCTCGCGCGCAATGCGCAGAACGGGTTCGGCGACGCCGTCCGTCGACATGCCGTCGTAATCGAACGATAAATGCGCGAGGTCGCAGACGACCCAGTCGCGCCGCCCCGGCAAGTCCTGGCTGTCGAGCACGAGACGCGGTACCGGCACGACGTCATGCCGCTCGCGCACTTCCATGCTGGCGGGTACCGGCACGAATTCGTCCAGGCCCAGAGCGAGCAGGCGGCCCGCGACTCCGCCGCGCTGTTCCGCGATCAGTACCGGCGCTTGTTCCACGATGTCCATCAAAACCGCCGACGGGACGCCGGCGAGCGGCGCCGGCACCTCCAGTTCGCCCACGAACAGATCGTCCAGGTAGTACATGGGATCGGTCGGCAGGATCTGCTCGATCTTGCCGACGTCGACGAGCTGCCAGCCCAGCACGACGGCCTCGCGCCTGGCGGGATGCGCATGCCATGCGGTGCCGATGGCGCGCCGCGGCCCCGGCGCCATCCGCTCCAATTCGCCGCGCGCGGCCTTGTACGGCGTAGCCGCGCGCCATAGCCGGCCGGTGGCGGCAAGCTCTCCCAGCAGCCGCGCGCCGACGGCCCCCGTCGGCTTGGGCGCGCTCTGGCCCATGCGCAGCGCGGCAAGCAGGAGCAGCGTCTCTTCGTCCTCGCGCCGGACGTAGGGCGGCCGGTGCGTCAGCAGGTGCAACGGGTCGTTCACGATGGTCGCCGAGTCGAAGCGGCCGCCCTCGCCCAGGCGCACGATGTACGGGTGCAGGCTCAGCGCCTTGCCAAAGCGATCGGGCACGAGTACGTACTCGATCCTGAAGGCCTGCGCCGACGCGTCATGCGCGTTCCGCACATGGCTCTTTACCTTGGTCAGCAGCATCAGCCAGGGCTCGGCCGCGAGCGGTACATCTGGCGCGGCGCGGTCCAGCAGCGCCAGCAGCACGGCCACGACGTGCTTGCAGTTGTAGCTCATCGGGCAATCGCAGTCGCCCTTGAACTGGACGCCGCGCTTGCCGTTCGTCACGCGAATCCGTTGCTCGTAGAAACTGTTGCCGCTGCCTTTGACTTCCCCGTAGATCGTCGTGCCGTCGAGGTCGAGCGCGACGACCCGGCCTTCGCGGGAATAGGCTTCGCCCCGGGCAAAGGTGCCGGGATCGAACTGGCGGCGGACGTCGGCGCGCGTGAATTCCATGGATCGATGGGTAGTGAATGAACGGAGGCGTCATTATCCCCGATCGGGTTGCCGCGTCCCACGTGCGGCGTTGACGGACCTCAGGCCGGCTGCGCCACCCGCGCCGCGCGCGCCATGCGCCAGATCGTCGTGCCGTTCACGACCGCCATCACGATCTCGAGCGCCGTGCCGCCGATCGAGCCGGCGATGATGTTATTCGCGATCCATAGAAAGGTCCCGCACAGCATCGCGAGCCGCATCGGAACGCCGCGCAAGAGGAACAGCGCGAGCGTGCCGATGCAGGATGCGGCGAGCGGCAGCCAGTCCGCCGCGCGCGTGGCGAGCGCCAGGCCGAGCGCGAGATTCACCGCGACGACGCCGACCGCCACCCACAGCGAGCGCGTGTACAGCGACAGTACGGAGCGCAGCAGCGACATGGTCGTGCTGGCGACGGGCGTCGGGTTGCCGAGCAGGGCGAAGTGGACGATGTAGGCCAGGCATTCGCCGGCCATGAACAGCTTGAAGCGGCGGTCGTCCTTTTGCATCGCGCAGGCGACGCCGAGGACGAACGCGATGTAGCCGACACATTGCGCCGGGGCGAACCAGTCGAGGGACATGGGAAACTCTTCAGGAAGGAACGGCATTATAGCCCGCATCCTGGACTAGAATGTCCGGGCAGTCCCGACAACCGATGTCTTCCAAGGAGAACTTCGATGAAAGCTGTGAACCTCGGTATCGCCTGTCTGTCCGCCCTTTTCGCCCTGTCCGCCCACGCCGCCGATCCGGCGCCCGTCAAGAAGGTGGACGGCATCCTCGTCGACGCCCACGGCATGACGGTCTACACGTTCGACAAGGACGTCGCCGGCAGCGGCAAGAGCGCCTGCAACGGCTCGTGCGCGGAAAACTGGCCGCCCGTGAAGGCCGGCGACGCGCCCCTGTCCGCGCCGTACTCCACCGTCGTGCGCGACGACGGCACGAAGCAGCTCGCCTACCAGGGCAAGCCGCTCTACACGTTCGTCAAGGACAAGAAGGCGGGCGACCGCGAAGGCGACAAGAAGATGAACGTCTGGCACGTGGTGACGGATTAATCGACGCTGTCGCGCACGACGCGCAGCTTGGTGAGCCGGCCCTTGCGGTAGGTGTACAGCGTCAGGGCCGCGTCGCGCAGGTCGCCGTTCGCGTCGAACGCGATGGTGCCCGTGATGCCCTGGTACTTGATCTGCGCCAGCGCGGGCAGGAACCTGGCCGGATCGGCCGATCCGGCCGCGCGCATGGCGGCGGCGAAGGTCATCGTCGCGTCGTAGGCGTACGGCGCATACGTCTGGAAGCCCATGCCGTAACGTTTCTTGTAGCGCTCCGCGAAGGCCGCCATGCCGGCCTCCAGCGGCGCATCGACGCCGCCCGCCACGACGCACACCACCTTGTCGTCGCCGAGCGCGCTGCCCGCCAGCTGCGGCAGCTTTTCCGAGCACACGCCGTCGCCCGACACGAATGTCGCGGCGATGCCCAGTGCCTGCATCTGCTTGAGCATGGGGCCGGCCGTCGCGTCCATGCCGCCGTAGAAGATCACGTCCGGCCGGCGCGCGCGGATCTGCGTGAGGATGGCAGTGAAATCCGTCGCGCGGTCGTTGGTGAACTGGCGGCTGACGATCTCCGCGCCTTTCAGGCGCTTGACGTCCTTCGCGAACTGGTCCGCGAGGCCCTGGCCGAACGCGGTGCGGTCGTCGATGATGGCGATCTTCTTCGCCTTCAGCGTGTCGATCGCATAGTTGGCCAGCACGCGGCCCACGAGGTCGTCGTTGGCGACGATGCGGAACGCCGTTTTATAGCCCTGGTGCGTGTACAGCGGCGTGGTGGCGGCCGGGGAAATCTGCGGGATGCCGGCGCCGTTATAGATCTTCGAGGCCGGCACCGTCGTGCCGGAGTTCAGGTGGCCCACGACGGCCACGACGCCGCCGTCCACGAGCTTTTGCGCGACGGCCGTGCCGAGCTTCGGATCGCTGCCGTCGTCCTCGGCCTGCAACACCCATTTGACCTTCTTGCCCGCGATCGTCGCACCCTGCGCATTCAGGTCGTCGATCGCCAGGCGCGCGCCGTTCTCGATGTCCTTGCCCTGGTGCGCGCTGGGACCGGACAGCGGCGAGGCGCTGCCGATCTTGACTTCTGATTGGGCGTGAGCCGAAAAGGCGGCGAGGATGGACAGGGCGGCGGCGATGAGAGTCTGGCGCATGGGCATTCCTTCAGTTGGATGCCCGATTGTAAAGCCTGTCGGGTTTGCCCGCGGCAACCGGCGCCACTGGGCGCCCCGTCCACGGCAGGCTGGAATTCCGCACCGGCGTCCCCATCTGGATGACGACCATGCCTGCCCTCACCCGTTTCATTCCGCTCGCGGCCGCGCTGGCCGCAACATCCCTCGCCGCCACGCCCGCGCGTGCGGACGAGCTCGCCAATCTGATCAATGCGTACCGCGCCGCGCCCGGCACCTGCGACGGCGCGCCCGCCGCGCCGGTTGCGGTGCTGAACGTCGAACCGGCGTTGACCCGCATCCGCATCGGTCCCGGCACCTTCCTGGAATCCGCCCTGCAGCGCGCCGGCTACGAAGCCGCGCATGCCGAGGCGATCACGGTCACGGGGCCGCCGGACGCGCGCGCGGCGATGGAGGTCATCGCGCAAAAATACTGCCGCACCTTGCGCGCCGCGGAATTCGCGGCCGTGGGCACGGCGCACATCGGCAACGACTGGCAGGTCGTGCTGGCGCGTCCGGTCGTCATTCCGCCGCTGCCCGCGTGGCCGGACGCGGGCCGGGACATCCTCGCGCTCGTGAACGCGGCGCGCGCGCAGCCGCGCACGTGCGGGACGCAGGCGTTCGGCCCGGCCGGTCCGCTCGCATGGAATCCGCTGCTGGGCCAGGCCGCCCTCGTGCACAGCACGGACATGGCGCAGAAGCACTACTTCAACCACAAGCAACCGGATGGCAGCGTGCCCGCCGACCGGGCGACGGCCGCCGGTTACCGCTGGCTGCGTGTCGGCGAAAACATCGCGTCGGGGCAGCGCACGCCCGAGGAAGCGGTCGCGTCCTGGCTGGACAGTCCCGGGCACTGCGCCAACATCATGAATCCGACGTTCACGGAGATGGGCGCGGCGTACGCGATCAATCCGCAGAACCGCAACCGCACGGCGTACTGGACGCAAGTCTTCGGCACGCCGCGTTGATCATTGCTCCAGGCTATGGCGTTCATAAAAATAAACATATTGCGCACAATTTAATTGCGCGCTATAGTTCAACCCATGGAAACGAACGACGCAAACGCAGCGCTCCTGCTCGACAACCAGTTGTGCTTCGCACTCCACTCGGCATCGCTGGCGATGACGAAGGTGTACAAGCCGCACCTGGACAAGCTGGGCGTGACGTATCCGCAGTACCTGGTCCTGCTGGTGCTGTGGGAGCGCGACGGCTTGAGCGTGTCGGACATCGGCGAGCGCCTGTACCTCGATTCCGGGACGTTGACCCCGCTGCTGAAGCGGCTGGAGGCCCAGGGCCTGGTCGACCGCTCCCGCGATCCGCAGGACGAGCGCCGCGTGGTGATCCGGCTGACGGCCGGGGCGCGTGCGCTGAAGGAGCAAGCGGCAGGCATCCCGGCCTGCATCCTGGGCGCGACCGGTTGCGACGTGCGGGACGTTGTAAGACTCGCCGGCGAAATCAGAGCGATGCGCGACAGGCTCGCCGGCGCAATTTGAAAATTCGATTCATGTGCAGTACGAACTCAACCACTGAAAGGGTAACGCGATGACCACCAAACTCGATAAAGTCCTGTACACCGCCAAGGCACACACCACCGGCGGCCGCGAAGGCACTTCCCGCACCGACGACGGCCTGCTGGACGTCCGCCTGGCACCGCCGAAGGAAATGGGCGGCAAGGGCGACGCCACCAACCCGGAACAACTGTTCGCCGCCGGCTACTCGGCCTGCTTCATGGGCGCCATCAAGTTCGTCGCCGCCCAGAAGAAAGTCGTCGTCCCGGCCGACGCATCGATCGACGCCAGCGTCTCGATCGGCCCGATCCCGAACGGTTTCGGCCTGGCCGTGGAACTGGCCGTGAGCCTGCCGGGCCTGGACCGCGCCGCGGCGCAGGACCTGGTCGACGCGGCCCACATCGTGTGCCCGTACTCGAACGCGACCCGCGGCAATATCGACGTCAAGCTGAGCCTGATCTAAGTAGAACAAAGGCGCCACTCGTGATGAGATGGCGCCTTTCAGTCACCGTCCCTGCCTGAGCAGGTCGGGGATCCGGTCCGCCAGCGCCGGGTCCATGTGCATCTTCTGCAGGCATTGCACCAGGTAGCCTTGTTCGCCGACCAGATCGAACGCGGTCTGGAAGGCATGGTCGACCGATGCGCCATACGCCTGTCGTGGCTTTTCCCAGGTCAGCAATGATTGAATGCGATTGTGATGAGCACGCTTAAACATTCATCAGGCCGTGACCGTAGACCTGCGTCAGACAATAGTCTTTCTCACAACTAAGGAGCAAAGCGATTAATTCTATCTATTAGCTCCATATAAACGGATAGTTTGCACGAATACCGGTCAAGGTCTACCATGGTTATGAATAGATCACAGCTATCGATTACTATTCATCGATAGCTTAACCATGAAAGAGCCGCCATGACCCACCTGACCACCGCCTCCGGCATTCCCGTCCCCGACAACCAGAACTCGATCACGGCCGGTCCGCGCGGCCCCGTGCTGCTGCAGGACTTCCACCTGATCGAAAAACTGCAGCACTTCAACCGCGAGCGCATCCCCGAGCGCGTCGTGCACGCGAAGGGTTCGGGCGCATACGGCACGTTCACCGTCACCCACGACATCAGCAAGTACACGAAGGCGAAATTATTTTCGGCCATCGGCAAGGAGACGGAAACGTTCCTGCGCTTCTCGACCGTCGGCGGCGAAAAGGGATCGGCCGACACGGAACGCGATCCGCGCGGTTTCGCCGTCCGCTTCTACACCGAGGAAGGCAACTGGGACCTGGTGGGCAACAACACCCCGACGTTCTTCCTGAAGGACGGCATCAAGTTCCCCGACTTCATCCACACGCAGAAACGCGACCCGCAGACGAACCTGAAATCCGCGCAGAACGTGTGGGACTTCTGGAGCAAGACCCCGGAAAGCCTGCACCAGGTGACGATCCTGTTCTCGGACCGCGGCACGCCGGACGGCTACCGCCACATGGACGGCTTCGGCAGCCACACCTACAGCCTGGTCAACGATGCGGGCGAGCGCGTGTGGGTCAAGTGGCACTTCAAGACCCTGCAGGGCATCAAGAACTTGAGCGCAGCGGAAGCCCAGCGCCTGGCCGGCGTCGATCCGGACTATGCCCAGCGCGACCTGTTCAACGCCATCGCCAGGGGCGACTACCCGCGCTGGAGCGTGGAGATCCAGGTGATGGACGACGCCCAGCGCGCCGCCTGGGAAGCGAAGACCGGCTGGGACGCATTCGATCTGACCAAGGTGTGGCCGCAGGGCGAGTTCCCGCGCATCCCGGTCGGCATCCTGGAACTGAACCGCAACCCGGACAACTACCACGCCGACGTCGAGCAGGCCGCCCTGTCGCCGTCGAACATCGTGCCGGGCCTGGGCTACAGCCCGGACAAGATGCTGCAGGCACGCCTGTTCGCCTACCACGACGCCCAGCTGTACCGCGTCGGCACGAACCACCAGCACCTGCCGGTGAACCGCCCGCGCTGCCCGTTCCACAACCAGCAGCGCGACGGCGCGATGGCGATCGCCAACGGCGGCGCGGCGCCGAACTATGATCCGGTGCATGCGGATGTCCCGGCCGTCGGCGGCTTCGGCCACGGCGACGCCGGCTGGCCGGTCGAAGGCAACGCGGGCCGCTACGATACCCGCGCCACCGACGACCACTTCACCCAGGCCGGCAACCTGTTCCGCCTGCTCACGGAAGACGGCAAACGCAACCTGGTCGCCAACATCGCCGGGTCGCTGTCCGGCGCGGATGCCGCCACGCAGGACCGCCAGATCGGGCATTTCCTGAAAGCGGATACCGCGTACGGCCAAGGCGTGGCCGAGGCGATCCGCGCGCTGCAGGACAAGGCGTAAGCGTCAGCCTTGCGCGTGCGCCGCCAGCCACGGCACGATCACGTCGAGGAGGCGCTGCGGCGCCTCGAGCGGGATCATGTGGCCCGTGTCCTCGATGACGGCGAGCGTCGCGCCGGGGATGGCGGCCGCCATCTCCTGCGCTTCCGCGAGGCTGCGCAGCTGGTCGTTTTCCGCGGCCACGACGAGCGTCGGGCAGCGGATTTCGCCTGACCGTTCGAGATCGCCCGGCCGGTCCAGCAGCGACTGGCGCCGGAACACGTCGCCGCCGAGACGCATGCCCATCGCGCGGACTCTCTCGATCAGCGCCTCGTTGTCGCGCTGCTTCGGATGCAGCGACGTCGCGACGGCCGTGCGGCTGAGGCCGCTGAAGGCGATGGACGGGGCCGCGTGGCCGATCGCGCCCTTGCGCTTCTGCAGCGCGGCCGTGTCGCCGCGGGTGGAGGTCGAGATCAGCACGAGCGCGCGCACGCGGTCGGGTGCCTGGCGCGCGATTGCGCGCGCGACGTAGCCGCCCATCGAAAAACCCACGAGCAGGAAGGTCGGCGGCGCCGTCTCGAGGACGCGGCGCGCCAGCGCCTCGACCGACGTGTCGTGGCGCAGGTCGGCATGGACGACGGGGCCGAAGCGCGCCAGCGCCGGCACCATGTCGTCCCACAGGGTTGCGTCGGCCATGAAGCCGGGAACAAGGAGGATAGCCATGGCGGCATCCTAACGGAATTTCACCCGCGCCGGATGGGCATGCCATTATCCGGCACTGTCCTGAGTCGCCTCAAGGCGGACCCGCCCTGTTCCGATTTTCATTGGCTCTTGTTGCCCGGAAAAAACAAGGAGCCCCATGAAACCCTTCGCCACCATCGGCGTGCGCAACCAGCTCAGGTTCGCGTTCGCCGTCGTCATCGTGCTGTCGTTCCTCGCCACGGCCATCGCCATCTGGCGCCTGCAAGTCCTGTCGGACGACACCCAGGCCCTCACGCAGCGTCCGCTCGTGAAGGAACGGCTGATTTCCGGCTGGCTGCTGAACACGTCGGTCGCCGCCAAGCGCACCGGCGCCATCGCCCGCTCCGCCGACCCCGAGCTCGCGACCTACTATGCCGCCGAAACGCAGGACTCGACGACGCGCACCACGGCGTTGCAGAAGCAGGTCGGCGACCTGCTCGACACGCCTGACGAACGTGCCGTGTTCGAGCGGATCGGCACGGCGCGCCAGCGCTACATCGTCACGCGCGACCGCGTGATGGCGCTCAAGAAGGCGGGCAACGATACCGAAGCGCGCAAATATTTCGACGACGAATTCGTTCCGGCCGTGACCGCGTATCTCGGCCAGGTGAAGGCACTGCTGGAGCTGCAGCAGAAGGAAATCGACTCGCGCGTGGCCGCCGTACTCGCGTCCGCGGACCGCAGCAGCCACGTCCTGACCGCGCTCTGCCTCGCCACGCTCGTCTTCAGCATCGGCGCCGGCACGCTGTGCGCACGCGTCCTGTTCCGGCGCCTGGGTGGCGAGCCGGCGGCCGCGGCGCACGTGGCGGCCGAGATCGCGGGCGGCAATCTGTGCGTGGCCGTGCCGGTCGCCGCCGGCGACAGGGACAGCCTGATGGCCGCCCTCGAACGCATGCGCGCGAGCCTGGCGGGCATCGTCGCCGACGTGCGCACGGGCACGGACACGATCGTGGCCGCCGCCACGACCATGGCCGGCGAAGCGCGGGACCTGTCGCAGCGCACGGAAAGCCAGGCGCAGGCGCTGGAAGAGACGGCGTCGTCGATGGAAGAACTGACGCAGGCCGTCGGCCAGAACGCGACCAGCGCCGAGGAAGCCAACCGCATGGCCGGCGACGCCGCGCGCGTGGCGCAGCAGGGCGGCGCGATGGTCGGCCAGCTGGTCGACACGATGGGCGCCATCAACGCGTCGTCCGCGCGCATCGTCGACATCATCGCCGTCATCGACGGCATCGCCTTCCAGACCAATATCCTGGCCCTGAACGCCGCCGTGGAAGCGGCGCGCGCCGGCGAGCAGGGACGCGGCTTCGCCGTCGTCGCCGCCGAAGTGCGCGCCCTCGCCCAGCGTTCCGGCGCCGCGGCCAAGGAGATCAAGGACCTGATCGATGCATCCACCCAGCGCGTGGCCGACGGCGCGACCCTCGCGGGCCAGGCGGGCCAGACGATGCGCGACATCGTCGACAGCATCGGCAGCGTCACCGGCATCATGAACGAGATCGTCGCCTCCATCCGCGAACAGGCCAGCGGCATCGGCCAGGTCAACCAGGCCATCGTGCAGATGGACGGCGTCACGCAGCAGAACGCGGCCCTCGTCGAGGAATCGGCGGCCGCGACCCGGTCGATGCACGAGCAGGCGCAGGCGCTGGCCGGGCGGGTGGAGGTATTCCGTGTCCAGGCGAAGCCGCAACCGGCGCCGAAACCCGCGCTGCCGGCGGCACGCCGGGCGGCGCCCAGTCCTGCCGCCAAACCGGCAGCCAAGCCGTCGCGTACGGCTGCTGTCCGCAAGACACCCGCCACGGTGGATGCGGACTGGGAATCGTTCTGACCGGCGATAGGGAGGATGTTGCTGCAACCGGGTTTCTCAGGCAACATCGTCCCTATCCTTCATCTTTACGCTCGACGCCATGAACCTGCCTGCCCACCAACTCACCATGACG
>CBIHOW010000117.1:0-14423 GCA_966211695.1 uncultured Massilia sp.
ATCAGGCCGATCCGAAGCTGCCGGCGCCGTCGCAGTTGGCACTGCGGCGCCAGCTGAACGCAATCAAGCGCGAACAATTCCCCTGGATGCTGGACGTAACGAAGAACGCGCCGCAAATGGCGATCATTCAGTTGGGGGACGCGTTCAAGAATTTCTTCGCGCATCGTGCACGCTATCCCAGGTTCCGCCGCAAGGGCGTCGATGACCGCTTTACCCTCACGAACGACCAGTTTCGCGTGGACGGCAAGCGCTTTTACATTCCCAAGCTGGGCCCTGTCCGCATGCGCGAAGCATTGCGCTTTACTGGCAGGATCGTCTCGGCAACGGTATCCCGCCGCGCGGACCGATGGTATGTCAGCATTACCATCGACGCGACCGAAGCATCCCTGCCACCGGCCGAAAACCAAGGTGTGGTGGGGATCGATCTCGGGGTGTCGGTACTGGCTACGCTGTCGACGGGGGAACAGTGGCTTGGCCCAAAGGCACTGTGTTCGCTCCTCGACCGGCTACGGCGGCTGTCGCGCTCGCTGTCGCGCAAGGTGAAGGGCTCCCGCAACCGGGATAAGGCGAAACGGCGCGTGGCCCGGCTGCACGCGAGGATCGTCGACATGCGCCGCGATAGTCAGCACAAGCTCACGACCAGCGTCACCCGGCGCTTTCATACGATCGGGATCGAAGATCTGAACGTGCGGGGCATGCTGGCGAACCCGAGCCTGGCGCGCGCAATCGCCGACATGGGTTTTCACGAGCTGCGCCGGCAGTTGAGTTACAAGGCCGCGTGGCGTGGCGGGGATGTCGTCGTGGTCGACCGGTGGTACCCGAGCAGCAAGACATGTTCGTGCTGTGGACATCGGCTGAAAGAACTCGCACTCGGGACGCGCCATTGGACTTGTCCCGGGTGCGGGGTACAGCACGACCGCGACGTCAACGCGGCCGTCAACCTGAAGAATATGGCGATGAGTTCCATCGCAACTGCCTGTGGAGGGAACGGCTCTGGCCCCGTGCGCAAGCACAGGACGAAACCGGTCCCGCTGAAGCAGGAACCCAGCGGCAAAAGTTAACTATGGTTAGCTTTGCGTAGGTCTAGGAGAACGGTCACCAGCATTACCGTTTGCGGCGTCCTCGCGCGCTCGATGCGGTCGCGGGACACGAAGGCGAACAGGGCCAGTGCGTGGAGGGCGAGGACGATGGCAAGCCTGGACAGCGCGCGTCGCGGGCGATCGAATGCAGTGTGGGTTCGCACGATAACCATCTCCGGTTACGGTGGTTATCCATGTTATGGCAACAGTGCTGTGTTGCCAATGCGGAAAGGGTATGCGCGACTGAAGGTCCGGAAAACAAAAAGCCCACGAACCGAAGTTCGTGGGCTTTCTGAGTATTCGTGGTAGGCCGTGCTGGGCTCGAACCAGCGACCAACGGATTAAAAGTCCGCTGCTCTACCAACTGAGCTAACGACCCGAAGAGGCAGCATTATAGCGGCTCGGCCGCCGTCCGGCTAGCGTCCCCGTCGTCCCGCGCGGACCGGCGGCGTGGCGGCGGTGATCGCGAAGCTGCCCAGCACGAAGGCGGCGGCAAACGTGGCGGCAAACAGGGTCGACAAGGTACGCATGATGGCTCCCGGCGATTGCGATGTTCGGTTTCCGAACTGACGCTACCAAGTATAGGTAGCGCGGGAGGTCATTTGGTTGCTGAAGGGCAACAAACTATGCCGAAGGGTAAAACAAAAACGCCAGCTCGTGAAAGCTGGCGTTTTCGTTGAATCTTGGTAGGCCGTGCTGGGCTCGAACCAGCGACCAACGGATTAAAAGTCCGCTGCTCTACCAACTGAGCTAACGACCCGAAGAAGGCACGCATTATAGCGGGCCGTTTTGATTTACGCCAGAGGTAACGTAAATCAGTGCGACACGGTGGATTTCAGGACTTCCTCCGCCGTCGTCACGCCCTCGGCCACCTTGTAGGCGCCGGCGATGCGCAGCGGCTTCATGCCGTCGGCGATGCTTTGCTGGCGCAGCGCGGCCAGGTCCGTCTTTTCCTGCAGGAGTTGCGAGAAGCTTTCCGTCACGGTGACGAGTTCGTACAGGCCCGTGCGGCCGCGGAAGCCCGTCTGGCGGCATTCCGGGCAGCCGATCGGCCGGTAGACGGTGGCCGGCTTCGGCAGGTTCCACGCGCCGCCGAGCGCGCGCCAGACGTCGTCGGACAGCTCACCGTCCGGCGCCTTGCAGTGCGGGCACAGCGTGCGCACGAGGCGCTGGGCCATGATCCCGATCAGGGTCGCTTCCAGAAGATAGTAGGGCACGCCCAGCTCCAGCAGGCGCATGACGGCCGACGGGGCGTCGTTGGTGTGCAAGGTCGACAGCACGAGGTGGCCGGTCAGCGCGGCCTGGATCGCCATCTCGGCCGTCTCCAGGTCGCGGATCTCGCCGACCATGATGATGTCCGGATCCTGCCGCATCAGCGCGCGCACGCCGTCCGCGAACGACAGGTCGATGCCCGGCTGCACCTGCATCTGGTTGAACGACGGCTCGACCATCTCGATCGGGTCTTCGACCGTACACACGTTGACTTCGCTCGTGGCCAGCGCCTTCAAGGTGGTGTACAGCGTCGTCGTCTTGCCGGAGCCGGTCGGGCCGGTGACGAGGATGATGCCGTGCGCGCGCTTCGTCAGCGCATCCCAGCGCGCCGCGTCGTCGGGCGGGAAGCCCAGTTCCGGCAGCGTCTTGACGACGACCTCGGGGTCGAAGATGCGCATCACGAGTTTTTCGCCGAACGCCGTCGGCATCGTGGACAGGCGCAGCTCGACTTCCTGGCCGTCGTTCGTGCGCGTCTTGATGCGGCCGTCCTGCGGGCGGCGTTTTTCGATCACGTCCATGCGGCCCAGCAGCTTGATGCGGGCGGTCATCGCGATCATCACGACGGCCGGCACCTGGTACACCTGGTGCAGCACGCCGTCGATGCGGAAGCGGATCGCGCCGGCGTCGCGCTTCGGTTCCAGGTGGATGTCGGACGCGCGCTGCTCGAACGCGTAGCTCCACAGCCAGTCGACGATGTTGACGATGTGCTGGTCGTTCGCGTCGACCTGTTTATTGGTCTTGCCCAGTTCGACCAGTTGCTCGAAGTTGTTGCGCAGGGCGAGATCCTGGCCGCTGGACTTGTTCGCGTCGCGGATGGACTTCGCGAGGCTGAAGAATTGCGAGATGTACTGCGCGATGTCGAGCGGATTCGCGATCACGAGCTCGATGCGGCGGCGCGCGAGGCGCGCGATCTCGTCCTGCCATTCGGTGCGGAACGGATCGGCCGTGGCGACGACCAGCGTGCCCGGCCCCAGTTCCACCGGCAGGATATTGAAACGCGCCGCGTAACTGGCCGACATCACGTCGGCGACCTTGGTGAAATCGATCTTGAGCGGATCGATGCGGAAGAAGGGCAGGCCGACCTTGCCGGCGCACCATTCACTGAGCACGTCCAGCGTGAGCAGCTTGTGCGGTGGCTTTGCTGAAACGATCTTGCACTGCGCGACCGCCGTCAGCGGATGCATCGACCCCACCGCATTCTTGAGGATGCTCTGCGCCTGGGCGAAGTGCGGCTTGACGGTCGATTTCTCGACGATGCCGTCGGCCAGCAGCCATGAAAAAATGGTTTGCAGGTCGAGGGCTTTGGGCTTGTGCATGTCAGTTCGCCGCGGCGATACCCTTGACCCAGGACTTGGCCGGCAGTTTCGTCGCCGCCACGATCTGCGCGGCGCGGGCGGCGAGGCGGTCCTTGTCGAGATCCGGTTTCGTCTTGAAGCACAGGGCGACGACGTTGCCGTCGTGGACTTCCGGCAGGCAGATCACGTGGGCGAACGCGAAGCGCATCGCCTTGATGTTCTTCGCGAAGCTCGGGTGGTCGCCGAACAGGTTGACGGTCATGACGCCGCGGTCCGTCAGGCACGCGTTGCAGGCCTGGTAGAACTCGGGCGTGTCGAGCACGGGGCCGCGCGCGGTGGCGTCGTACAGGTCGCACTGCAGGGCGTCGATCGCGTCGTGGTTGGCCTCGTCGAGCACGAAGTCCATCGCGTCCATCTCCAGCACGCGCAGGCGTTCGTCTTCCGCCGGCAGCTTGAACATCGAGTTGCAGATCGCGATCACGGACGGATTCAATTCCACGGCAGTCACCTGCGCCTGCGGGAACTGGCGATAGGAAAACTTGGTCAAAGACGCTGCGCCCAGGCCCAGCTGGACGATGGCGTGCGGGTCGTCGATGAACAGCATCCAGGCCATCATCTGCTGGGCGTATTCGAGTTCAGGCCAGTCCGGCTTGCGGATGCGCATGGCGCCTTGCACCCATTCGGTACCGAAATGGAGGTAGCGCACACCGTCCTGTTCGGACAGGGTGACGGGCGCAAACTTGGGCTTGCGGGCGGGACGGCGCGACGATTCGGCCTGTTCGATGGATTTGCGTTTGATGAGCATAGGATGAGCGAAAGAAGCATCCTATTATCGGGGGCGGGAAACCACAGCGCAAGAAGCGCTGTGGTTGGCAGCAGAAGCTGCGGAGGAAGCCGACGGTGCGGAGAAGGGGGCGGTCCCCCGGCACCGGAAGATGTATTACTGGTACTGGTCCGGTTCGACCGACACGCGCAGGCGCACGCGGTTGCCCGGGTCGCGGTTCATGACGGTCGGGTAGGTGTGGCCGCGGTAGTCGTAGGTCACGTCGTAGCCGTTCGTGCGCTCCTGGATGGAGTCGACGGTGCGGCAGCGCTGCACGGCCTGCTCCTGCACTTGCGGGCCGTAGGCGCGGCCGTTGTTGTCGACGTTGTCGCCGATCATGCCGCCGGCAATCGCACCGGCCGCGGCGGCCGCCACTTTACCGTTGCCGCCACCCACCTGGCTGCCCAGCAGGGCGCCGGCGATGCCGCCGATGACCGTGCCGGCCTGGCTGCGCTGCTGCGGGACCTGGGCCTGCACATAGTCGGTACGGCATTCCTGGCGCGGCGTACGCACCTGCTCGATGCGCGGCTGGACGCGCACCACGCGGCCGAAGTCCTCGAAATCGCCGGCCTGGGCCTGGGCCAGCGGCAGGGCGCACACGCCCAAGGCGGAAACAATCAGTTTGGCTTTCAAGTTCATGGTCATACCTCGTTTTGGTGGTGCTTCTGATCTGTTGGTATCGAAAGGCGTCTCGCCCACAACTGAATCTTAGCGCTGGTTTGCCTTCATTTCCGATCCGTGTGGCAACAAAATGTAACAGCAGGTATACACGCCGAATCGCCCGGTTCAGAGGAGAAAAGCGTGGAAAAAGCGCCAACAATGGATGAAAAAACTCGTCTTTTTTTACAAATATGAGCGGCTCGTCCATATTCGGGTTGATTCGCTTACCACAAAACGTTACCCTTAGGAGACTTAGGGTTTATTGGCGCGTGGAAATCACACCAGGAGAAAGCGAACAAGACCGCCGCTTCCGCAAACACCGCGCGCTGGAGCAGCAGAACCAGACTGGGTGACTTGAGGAAAAAATGAGTTTGTTGATGAGAGTACCGCCGAATCTTGTGCAGTCCATCCGCGCTTACCGTGCATCGGAGCTGCAGAAGGAGGCGATGCGCCTGGGTCATCACTTTCTCTATGCCCTGTGCACGAATGCACTGACGAAGCAGCAGGTCTGTGCCCGCATCGGCGAGCAATTCTTCTTCCCCAAGCCGTGCAGCAAGAATTTCGACGCGCTGCGCAACTGCCTCACCGAAGTCATCGCCGAAGCCGGCCCGCAGCCCGGCTTCATCGCCGTGCTGGATCAATTGCCGAATACACAAAAATTCGACAAGGAAGCACGCGAAACCCTGCTCGACGTGTTCCGCGACGCGGCCGAATTCTGGGCCGAGAAAAAAGTCCCGTTCCGCGTATTTTATTCCTTCGAAGAGCCGCAATCGCCCCAACCCGTGGGGTGGGTGGGCCCCCACGCCTTCAAGTAAGCGCGGCGTCGCCGTCATTTCCTTCCTTGGGTCCGCCCGGCGGCTCGGGTTACAATGCGCGCTTATGAAAAATATCGTGATCCTTATTTCTGGCCGCGGCAGCAACATGGAAGCCATCGTGCGCGCGCAGCAGGCCGAAGCCTGGCCGGCCCGTATCGCCGCCGTGATCAGCAATAAGCCGGACGCCAAGGGCCTTGCATTTGCAGCGTCCCACGGCATTCCGACCGCCGTCGTCCCCAACAAGGAATTCCCGACCCGCGAAGCGTTCGACGCCGCCCTGCAGGAAACGATCGACCGGTTCAGTCCGGATCTCGTCGTGCTGGCCGGCTTCATGCGCATCCTGACGGCGCCGTTCGTCGAACATTACGCGGGCCGCATGCTGAACATCCACCCGTCGCTGCTGCCGCTGTTCCCCGGACTGCACACGCACCGGCAGGCGCTGGACGCGGGCGTGGCGGAGCACGGCGCGACCGTGCACTTCGTCACCGCCGAGCTGGACCACGGCCCGGCCGTGATCCAGGCGCGCATTCCCGTGCTGCCGGGCGATACGGAAGACAGCCTGGCCGAACGCCTGCTGGCCGAGGAACACGTCATTTATCCGAAAGCGGTGCGCCTGTTCATCGAAGACAGGCTCAGCATCGAAGACGGCGAGGTCCGGATCGCCGTGACCCCCTGAACATTCCAAGGAACACCCATGAGATTGCCACCCGCGATTCTCGGCAATGCTGAAGAGGTATTGCGCGAGATCCTGCGCTTTACTTCGCCGGCCGACGTCACCCTGTCGCGCTACTTCAAGGACCACCCCCGCCTCGGCGGACGCGAGCGCGGTGCCATCGCCGAATGCGTCTATTCAGTGCTGCGCAATAAATCGTTCTTCACCGATTTCGCCGGCGCCGGTGCGACCATGCGTCGCCTTACGCTGCTCGGCATGGCGGAAGCCATCGGCGCGGACTCGCTGGGCGGCCTGACCGAAGACGAAACGGCCCTGCTGAAGCGGATCAAGGACATCGACCGTTCGCTGCTGCCGCCGAAAAAGCTGGCAAACCTGCCCGACTGGCTGTACGACAAGTTCGTCGCCCAGTACGGCGAGGAAGAGACCCTGGCCTTGGCCGCCGTGCTGAATACGCCGGCGCCGCTGGACCTGCGCGTGAATTCGCTGAAGGCGGACCGCGACAAGGTCATCGCCGAACTGGCGACCGCCCCGATCGCGGCCGAACCGACGCCGTACTCGGCGCTGGGCTTGCGCATCTGGAAAAAGCCGGCGCTGCAGAACCTGCCGCTGTTCAAGGAAGGCGCGATCGAAGTCCAGGACGAGGGCAGCCAGGTGCTGGCCCAGCTGCTGGGCGCGCGCCGCGGCGAGATGGTCGTGGACTTTTGCGCCGGCGCCGGCGGCAAGACGCTGGCCATCGGCGCCATCATGCGCAATACGGGCCGCCTGTATGCCTTCGACGTGTCGGAAAAACGCCTGACCAAGCTGAAGCCGCGGTTGGCGCGCAGCGGGCTGTCGAACGTGCATCCGGTCGTCATCGCGCACGAACGTGACGCGAAAGTGAAGCGTTTGGCCGGCAAGATCGACCGCGTCCTCGTCGACGCGCCGTGCTCCGGCATGGGCACCCTGCGCCGCAATCCGGACGTGAAATGGCGCCAGCAGCCGGAAGGTATCGCGGAGTTGACGGAAAAACAGGCCTCGATCCTGGACGGCGCCGCGCGCCTCGTCAAATTCGGCGGCCGCCTCGTCTATGCGACGTGCAGCCTGCTGGACGAAGAGAACGATGCGATCGTGCAAGGCTTCCTCGCCTCGCATCCGGATTTCGAACTGGTGCCGATGCACAAGGTCCTGGCCGAGCAGCGCATCCCGCTGGAAATGGGCGACACCCTGAAGATGCTGCCGCACAAACACGGTACGGACGGCTTCTTTGCCGCGGTACTGGAGCGCAAGGCCGCATCCGCAAAAGTTGCCGACGACGACGCTGCTGCGGAGTAATCGGGCTCGATGCCGCTGACCAACCTGATCGATGACCTGTTCGATGACCTGAGCCGCCCCGGCATGCCGTGGCAGGTCGGGTCCATCGTCGCATCGATCCTGTTCGGCTGGCTCAGCGCGCAACTGGTCCGCATGTGGTGGAATCGCCGCCGCGGCGAGGATGGCAGCCTGCTGCACACGGGCGTGGAGAGTTTTACGCGCGTCGTGGCGCCGCTGCTCGTCGTCGGCCTGCTGTATCTGGCGCAGGTGGTGCTGACCAAGACCCATTTCCACACGAATATCGTCAAGGTGGCGATCCCCGTGTTCTGGTCGCTGGCCGCCATCCGCCTCGTGTTCTACCTGCTGCGCCGCGTGTTCGCGCGGCGCGGACAGCTGGGGCAGACGCTCGTCACGTTCGAAAAGATCTTCGCGCTCGTCGCCTGGCTCGCGGTGGCGTTGTACATCACGGGCCTGTGGCCGGACATCTTCGATTTCCTCGATAGCTACAAGATCCAGTTCGGTCCGAAGAAATCCAACAGCGTCACCCTGGCCGACATCGCGCAGGCCGTCGCGTCCGTCGTCGTGATGCTGATGCTGGCCCTGTGGGCCGGCGCCGCGCTGGAAGAGCGCCTGATGGGCGTGCATGCGCTGCACAGCTCGCTGCGGGTGGCGCTGGCGCGCCTGGGCCGCGCGCTGCTGATCGTCGGCGCCGTGCTGCTGAGCCTGAACCTGGTCGGCATCGACCTGACCGTGCTGTCCGTGTTCGGCGGCGCCCTGGGCGTCGGCCTCGGTCTCGGCATGCAGAGGATCGCCAGCAACTACGTGTCCGGCTTCATCATCCTGCTCGAACGAAGCCTTTCCATCGGCGACATGATCACGGTCAGCACGTTCACCGGCAAGGTCACCCAGATCAACACGCGCTACACGGTGTTGCAGGGCCTGGATGGCGTCGAGACCGTGTTGCCGAACGAGCTATTGATTTCCGGTCCAGTGCAAAACCAGTCGCTGTCGACGCGCAGGGTGCGGGCGTCGACGAAGGTCACGGTGGCCTACGGCTCGGACCTGGAACAGGTGATGCCGTTGCTGGTGGCGCAGGCCGTCGGCACGCCGCGCGTGCTCGAAGAGCCGGCGCCCGGCATTTCGCTGTCGCGTTTCGGTCCGGACGGCTATGAGCTCGACCTGGGTTTCTGGATCGACGATCCGGAGAACGGGCAGGGCGGTGTCGTCTCGGAAATCAATAAAAAGATCTATGCCCTCGTGCAGTCGGGCGACATCAAATTGGGCTATCCGTCCGTTGATACGCGCCTCCTCGACTCCCATATCGCATCGGTTGTGGCGCGAATCACGCAGCCCGCGCAGAATTCTTAGCCGGGAGCGTCCTGATTGCGTCACGACGTGCCGTGCGGCACCGGTTCCGCGTAAAATGCATCTTTGCGTCATGCACTAAAGCGTGACACTCTTGTCATAGCGACTGTTCCATAGAAAGAACAGCATCCTCTCATCCTTAGTGGAGTATCGATGAATTTTCTCAGCAACACCCTGCACGCCGTGCTGTCCTTCCTGGATGGCGGTCTGTTCGACTTCTCGGTCTGGCAGATGGTCGTGTACACGCTGGTCGTCACGCACATCACGATCGCCGGTGTGACGATTTACCTGCACCGCCACCAGGCGCACCGCGCGCTGGACCTGCATCCGATCGCGAGCCACTTCTTCCGCTTCTGGCTGTGGCTGACCACGGGCCAGGTGACCAAGGAATGGGCATCGGTGCACCGCAAGCACCACGCCAAGTGCGAGACGGTGGACGATCCGCACAGCCCGGTGACGCACGGCATCAAGGAAGTGTTGCTGCGCGGCGCGGAGCTGTATCGCGCCGAAACCAAGAACAAGGAAACGCTGGAAAAATACGGCCACGGCTGCCCCAACGACTGGATCGAGAACAACCTGTACACGAAGTACAGCTGGCTGGGCGTGTCGATGCTGCTGCCGCTGAGCGTCGCGCTGTTCGGCGTCGCCGGCATCACGATCTGGGCCGTACAGATGCTGTGGATCCCGATCACGGCCGCGGGCATCATCAACGGTATCGGTCACTACTGGGGCTACCGCAATTACGACTGCAACGATGCGGCCACGAACATCATGCCGTGGGGCATCATCATCGGTGGCGAAGAACTGCACAACAATCACCACACGTTCGCCACGTCGGCCAAGCTGTCGAGCAAGTGGTACGAGTTCGACATCGGCTGGGCCTATATCCGCATGATGGAAATGGTGGGCCTGGCGAAGGTCAAGAAGACCATTCCGAAGCCGAGATTGCAAAAGAACAAGCTGGAAGCCGACTTCGACACCTTGCAGGCCGTCATCGCCAACCGCTATGACGTGATGGCGAAATACGCCAAGTCCGTGAAGCATGCGTTCCGCGAAGAAGTGGAGCACCTGAAGCACAAGGCCGAGCTGGAAGCGCGCTTCCTGAAGAGCTCGCGCAAGCTGATGCAGCGCGAACCGGCCAAGCTGCAGGCGCCGCAACAGGCGCAGCTGGTCGAACTGTTCCAGCACAGCAAAGCCCTGGAGACGATGCACCAGATGCGTGTGGAACTGGGCGCGATCTGGGAACGCTCGCACTCGACCCGCGACCAGCTGCTGCATCAGCTGCAGGACTGGTGCGCCCGCGCCGAAGCGTCGGGCATCAAGGCGTTGCAGGAGTTTTCGATGCGCCTGCGCAGCTATGCGTAAGCAGTCGATGACCTGAACCAAAAGGCTCCCGCGCGGGAGCCTTTTTTTATCTGCACCCCGTCACGCGTGGTTGTCCGCACGCGATCATGGCGCCCACGTCCGGATTCGTGAGGTAATCCAGGTGCGCCGTCATCGGGTTCTCGATCAGGCCCAGCCAGGTCCGGTCGTTCGAGACGAGCACGTCCGCCACCGCCACGTCCGGCGCCGTGTAGCGGGCCGGCAGCAGCCGGTACGACAACAAATCGTTCGGATCCGTGAAGGCGACGACGGCCAGGCGCTGCAGGGTTTCCGCACGGCGGTTGGGCTGGCGCCGGCGCAGGTCGAGGAAGCGTTGCAAGGCGTCGAGGACCCGCATGTCGCGCGTGGCGACCGCCCGCTGCTCGGCCAGGCCCAGGATGGGCAACTGGTTGCCGGCCATGAACAGCAGCCCGAGCCGGCGCGCCGCCTGCTGGCCCAGCGCCCGCGTCTCCGGTTGCCACGATTCCAGCATGGCGCTCAGGGCATCGAACAGCATCTTGCTGCCGAGACTTTCCGCGACGACGACGAGGGGCGCCTCGCTGTCCGGATCCTTCTCGAGCACCTGCGCGATCGTCCGCACCATCGCATCGCGGATCGCGACGTGGCTTTCTCCCTGGTAGATGACGGCGTCGGACAGGCAATCGTTCAGCAGGTTATCCTTGACGTAGCCGTTCAGCGAGGCGCGCTTCGGCTTGCAGGCGCCGGCCGCGGTGCAATCCGTCGGCGTGCCGGTCATGTCGACGTCGAGCTGGCGCTTCAGCCCGGCCGTCAGCGGCGACCACACGAGGGCGTGGAAGCGCACCGTGCCGCCGGCGAGCCTGCGCGTGCGCTCGACGACTTCGATACGCGGCGGCGCGGCGGCCGTGGCGGGTGCGGGCGCATGGTCGTCGACGATGCCCGCGATGCGGTCGATCTGGCGCTCGGCCCAGCCCGTATCGTGGGTGCACATGCCGTGGACGAGGAGCACGTCGACGGGCCGCGCGCCCGCTTCCGCGACGACGCTGGCGATGCCGGGAAAGGTCGCGCTGTCGTGGACGACGGCGGGCGGACGGTAGGGCGTGGAGCAGGCGGCCAGAGCGGCCAGGGCAGGCAGGAGCGACAGGCGGTTGTGCCACAGGATGGGCCACATAAGCGATTCTCCAGCGAAAGTGGACAATCGACTATAGCGACGCGGCAGAGTGGATCAAATGACCCCAATCAATGGCGCAGAGAAACAAAAAAGCCGCGCACAATGAAGTGGGCGGCTTTCTTTGAAAAGAACCAGATTACTTGATCTTGGTTTCTTTGTAGACCACGTGCTTGCGAGCTTTCGGGTCGAATTTGGTGATTTCCATCTTCGCCGGCATCGTGCGCTTGTTCTTGGTCGTGGTGTAGAAGTGACCGGTACCTGCGGTCGATTCCAGTTTGATCTTGTCGCGGCCAGTTTTTGCCATGATGACTCCCTAATTAGATTTTCTCGCCGCGGGCGCGCATATCGGCCAGCACAGCGTCGATGCCGAGCTTGTCGATGACGCGCAGGCCGGCGTTCGAAATACGCAGGGAGACCCAGCGGTTTTCGGATTCTACGAAGATACGGCGGTTCTGCAGGTTCGGCAGAAAACGACGCTTGGTTTTGTTGTTGGCGTGGGAGACGTTGTTGCCAACCATCGGACCCTTGCCAGTAACTTGGCAAACACGTGCCATAGCGCACTCCTTGAGTAAACTTCCACAATCGGAAAAACGAGAGTATAGCTTGAAAACCGTCGCGTAATCAACAACTTGCGGAAAAAAATTGTTTCACAGTAAATCAACAAGATTTAACAATCGTGAATTTTCGCAATGTTTGCTTCGTAAGGGCTTGTTTACACACTGTTATTCGCGCGTCCGACATGGAATACGAGCGCCCGCAGTGCGGCCGTGATCGGCGCCGCGAAGCGTGGTTCGGACGCAATCCGGTCCGGGTCGACACGGGAGCCGATGACGGGAATCCGCAGGCAGGCATCCAGGACGAGGTCGGCCGACATCGTGCGCAGCGTCTCTTTCAGCGCCTCGTCCGCGTGGAACGACTGGTAGGACGGGTTCAGCACGGCGACCGGCTTTCCCGCGAACGGGGCGTGGTTCACGACCCAGTCCAGTGTGTTCTTGATGGTGCCCGTGACGCCGTGGGCGTACTCGGGGCTGGCGATGAGGAGGGCGTCGGCCGCCGTGATCGCCTCCTGCAGCGCGACGACGCCGGGCGGCACGTCGGTCCGTTCCGGATTGAAGAGCGGGAAGTCCTTGTGGTGTTCGAAGAGGTCGATGGCGACGCCGGCAGGGGCGAGGTCGCGGCAGGCGCGCAGCAGGCCGGCGCTCATCGAACGGGCGCGCTGGCTGCCACAGAGGGCAAGAATACGGATGGGCATGGACTCATCTTAGCTCAGATCTGTCCGTTCTCTGCGAAGGAATGCACGAGCGGCCCCGCGACGATGAAATGGTCGAGCACGCGGATGTCCACGAGACTGAGCGCCTTGACGAGGGCGCCCGTCAGGCGCAGGTCGGCGTCGCTGGGCTCCGGCAGGCCGGACGGGTGGTTGTGCGCGAGGATCACGCTGGCCGCGTTGTAGTCCAGCGCCTCGATGACGACTTCGCGCGGATAGACGCTCGTCTGCGTGAGCGTGCCGCGGAACAGTTCGCGGTCGGCGATCAGGCGATGTTTGACGTCCAGGAACAGCACGACGAAGGATTCATGACGCTGGCCCCCCAGCTTGATGCGCAGGTAGCGCTTGACGAGGTCGGGCGAGCCGAACGCCTCGCCCGCCTGCAACTGCTCGGCGATGGCGCGCCGGGCCAGTTCCATCACGGCCTGCAATTGCGCATATTTCGCCATGCCGAGGCCGTGCACCTCGGTGCAATCGTCCAGGGTCGCACCGAACAGGCCGTGTAGCGAGCCGAAGTGTCGGAGAATGTCGCGGCCCAGTTCCACCGCGCTCTTGCCGCGTACGCCCACGCGCAGCAGCAGCGCCAGCAGTTCCGGATCCGACAACGCCTGCGCCCCTTCGCGCACGAGCCGTTCGCGCGGCCGGGTCTGTTCCGGCCAGTCTTCGATGCCCATCCCATCCCTCCATGTAAGACCGTGCATTATTCGCGCGGCGGGACAGCGTCGGCTTGGGCGTGCGCAATAATAGATGCATGAATGATCTGCGCGCCTTCGACCTGAACCTGCTCGTGACCCTCGACGCTTTATTGACGGAAGCGAACGTGACCCGTGCGGCCCAGCGCCTGCACCTGAGCCAGTCGGCCGTGTCCGGCCAGCTCGCCCGCCTGCGCCAGTTGTTCGACGATCCGCTGCTGCTGCCTGCCGACAACGGCCGCGGCATGACGCCGACCACGCGCGCGCTCGACCTCGCCGAACCCGTGCGGGCGGCCCTGGACCAGCTCGCCGGCATCGTGCGCGGCCAGCCGGCGTTCGATCCGGCGACGGCGCAGCGCACGTTCCAGATCGCCGCCACCGTGCCGTCGCGGCTGGCGGCCCTGCATGCCGATGCGCTCGACAGCTTCGCCTTGCCATTCGAGAGCAGGGGATTTTCGCTGTACGCCGCCTGGCATCCGCGCTGTCACGCCGATCCTGCGCTGGCCTGGCTGCGCGACCAGATCGTCCACTGCGCCGCGTGATCGGCGGCCCCGATGGGTCGTATCGCCGGATACGATTTCCAGCGGGTCGCGCCGCTTCTACACTGTCTTTCATCGCAACCCACGTTGAAAGGCAGACCATGAAAGACCAGCGCATCATCGTCATCGGCGGCACGTCCG
>CBIHOW010000118.1:0-14158 GCA_966211695.1 uncultured Massilia sp.
CCGGCTCGATCTGGAGCGCGGTGAACATCGACAAGGTCGCGAAGCTGCGCGAGCAAGGGCTCATGACGCCGGCCGGCGAGGCGGCGTTCGCCCAGCGCTCGGAGGACCGCTCGCGCGTGTATTCGCACGAGCGCGAGACGCCCGCCGAACTGTCACCCGAAGACCTTGCCCGCTTCCAGCGCCACAAGGCCGCGTGGGCGTTTTTCGAATCGTGCCCGCCCGGCGCCCGCAAGCGCATGCTGCACGTCGTGACGAGCGCAAAGAGGCCGGAAACGCGGGCCGCGCGGCTCGACCGTCTCATCGCGGCATGCGCGGAGGGCCGGCGGCTCGACCTGTGGACATCGGCACAGGCCCGATAATCACTCGCTATCGGCAGGCGGCACCGACGCGGAAGCACGCTTGCGCGGCATTTCCGTGTGAAAGCCGATGGAAAACACCCTGGGTGTCTCCGGCGCGAACGGCGCCGCGGAGCGGATCGCCTGTTCGACGGCCTCCGCATATGCCGGATCGTCGGGCGTCACCAAAGTGCGCATCTTCAGGATCGCACCGTGTTCGTCCAGGGTCACCTGGAACTGGACGCGCTGCTTGCCCGCCGAAGCACCCTTGCCGGGGCGATAATCGACGCGTTTGAGGATCTCCAGCGCGCGCTTGTCCGTCAACCGGCCCATCACCGCGGCGCGATAAACCAGTCTGAACGCCTTGGACGTCTTCGGCGGGAACGGCCCGGTCGCGCGGATCGCCTGTGCAACGGCATCGGCATACGCGGGGTCGCCCTGCAACTTCATCCTGTTCAGCCCGAGGACCGACCCGTCGGCGTCGAGCACGACCTGGAACTCCACGACCTGCTCCCCGGGCGGCACATCCTTGCCGGGACGGTAGTGGATGGCCTTGCGGATCGCTTCGATGCGATCTTCCGTCACCGGTTCGTCCTCGTAGATCGGCTTGGGATGGCGCAGGCGCTCGCGCCGCGCGTCGTCGTCGAGGCGAGGGAATCCGTGGGCCGCCTGGTCCGCGCCCGGCCGTGGCGTCTCGTGCGTGGCGAACGTCGTCAGCAGGCGAATCAGGAAGAATACCGCGATGCCGGCAGCCAGGCGCGGGGATGCGCCGCCTTTCCACCAGGGCCGGGTTCGCTCGCCGGCCCCCGGTCCGACCGAACTCAACATGTCGTCGGTGACCCGGGCTCGCCAGGCGGCGGCGGTCTCACCCGGCGCGACGATGCCCAACAAGGTTGGAAAATAATTCGTCAACATGACGAGCGGTGCGGCATAACCGCGCAGCGTGCGCACGTCCGGCGCGCCGCCCTGGCGCAGCAAATGCAGCACCTCGCGCTGCTGCGTACGCGCCAGGATGTCCTGGCTCAGGAACATGGCGCGCTGCTCGAGCGCCTCGTCGATGTACGCCCCCGCCTGTCCCAGGCGTTCCAGCGCACGCCGGTCGTGGTCCCACCCGAAAATCTCGACGGCGGCCGGCAGCAGCAGGTGGTGTCCGGACTGCCAGCCGTCGACCAGCAGCGCGGCGATGCGGTGTTCGAAGACGACGCGTGCATACAGGTGCAGCAGGCGCGGATCGGCAAGCGCTTCCCGCAGCGCCGCCGTCCAGGGTGCGAGCAGTACGGATTCGTCGCGCCCCATCCGTTCGGGCTGCGCGGCCAGCGCCGCCATGCGTTCGCGGAAGTCCGCGAACACGGCGTCGCCGAGAACGGCGGGGTGGACCTGTTCCGGATTGTCCGGCGCCTGCGGGGCGACGTGCGGCGGCTCGGCCGGAACCGGGGCCGCCGCCTCCGGGGCCGAGGGCGGTTCGGCCTGCGCGACACGATGTGCGACCCAGTCCAGCGCCGCCTCGTAGCAGGCTCGCAAATGCTGGAAACCTTCCAGGTCGCGTTCCTGGTCGATCTGCTTCAGCTCCCGCGCATAAGCGCGCCGGACCTGGCGTTCGTCGGCGCCATCCTCCAGGCCGAGACGGGCAAGAAATCCGGTAGAAGTCGTCATCGCGTCAGCCCGTCGTCAGGGGCCCCTGCCGCTCGATGTCGTCGAGCAGCGTACGGAACTCGCGCGCCGCCGGCGCGATCGTGCGCGCGTCCTGGGTGTCGAGGATCTGTTCGAAGCGCATCACCTGCTGCCCCAGAAATTCGCGCACGTCGCCGCGCAACTGCTGGTAGAGACGCTCGCCGCGCGCGAGCAGCGTGCGGTTCTCGATCCGGTCGCGCGGATGGATCTTCAGCTCGGCCAGCGCGGCGAAGCGGGCGGCGATCTCGGCCTCGCTCAACAGACCGGGATTGCCTTCGATGACAAGGGCGCGCGTCTCGCCGCTACGTTCCAGCTTCGCCTCGACCTGCAGCAGGCCGTTGGCATCGTAGGTGAAACGCACGTCGACGGCATTCGCGTCGATCGGTCCCGGTTCCAGGTCGATGCGCAGGGCGCCCAGCCGGACGTTGTCCTTCACCAGGCGCGCCTCGCCCTGGTAGACGACGATTTCGAGCAGGCGCTGGCCCTCGGACATCGGCCAATAGCGCTTGACCCGGCTGACCGGCACGACGGTGTTCCGCTCGATCACCGGATCGTAATGGCCGCTGGAGACGGCCCCGCTCTCGAAACGCCGCGCGACTTCCAGGCCCAGCGAGTAAGGCGCGACATCCGTCATCACGACTTCGTCGAGCGCCGCATCGCGACTCTTCAGGCCCGCCTGCACGGCTGCGCCGAGCGCCACCACCTCGTCGGGATTGATCTCGCACGCGGGAAAGCGGCCGAACATGCGCGTGACCATCCGCCGCACCACAGGCATGCGGGTGGCGCCGCCGGCCAGCACGATGCTGTCCAGTTCACCGATCGCGAGGCGCGCGTCGCGCAACGCCCGCTCGACCGGATCGCGCAGGCGCGCGAGCAGGGACGCGCACCAGCTTTCGAGCGCCGCCTCATCCAGCGTCATCGTGTATTCTGCCGCGCCATCGGTCACCCGCATCGTCGCGGATGGCGCATCGCTGAGCGCGCGCTTGGCCAGTTCGGCCTGCGCGGCGAGCCGCTGCATGAAGCCCGCGTCCGCGCGGCAGCGTTCCGGCACGGCGGCGTCGCGCAGGAAGCGTTCGACGAGGACGGCGACGAAGTCCTCGCCGCCCAGCTGGTTGTCGCCGGCCGATGCGCGCACCTCCATGACGTTCTCGAACAGGTCGAGCACGGACACGTCGAACGTGCCGCCGCCCAGGTCAAACACGAGGAACCGGCTTTCGCTGTCGCGCAAATGCATGCCGTAGGCCAGCGCCGCCGCGGTGGGCTCGTTCAGCATGCGCTCGACCTTCAGCCCCGCCAGTTGGCCGGCGGCCCGGGTGGCCTTGCGCTGGGCATCCGAAAAATACGCCGGCACCGTGATCACCGCCTCGGTCACGGGCACGCCAAGCGCCGCTTCCGCGTCCTCCTTCAGTGCACGCAGGATCAGCGCCGACAGTTCCTCGGGACGAAATGCGCGCCGCCCGAGCCGCGTGACGCGGTCGCTGCCCATGTGGCGCTTGAACGCGGCGACGCTGCGGTCCGGGTGCGTCTGCAGGCGTTCGCGCGCGGCCCGTCCGATCAGGATCGTATCGTCCTCATCGATGCTCACGCAGGAGGGCGTCAGGACCTCGCCCAGGCTGTTGGGGATCAGGCGGGCGGCACCGTCCTGCCATACTGCGATCAGGCTGTTCGTCGTGCCCAGGTCGATGCCGACAATCATGTGCAACTCCAGTTAATGATATGCAATATGTCAAAATTGCATCATAACTGAAGATGTTTATCGGCTCCACCGGTAAATACTTGCCTCAGTAGCCGACCGTGAACCGCTCGCGCACATGCGCCGGCTTCTCGATCTCGTCGACCAGCGCGATGGCGTAATCTTCATAAGAGATCGTGCTGCCCTTCTCGCTCACCAGCAGCTCGTCCTGCGCCAGGCGGAACTTCGCGGTGCGCTCGCCCGGCACGAACAGCGCGGAGGGCGAGATGAAGGTCCAATCGAGGTCGTTCACGCCACGCAGCGCATCCAGGAAATCGGCGCCCTTCGTCGCCTCGTCCTTGTATGCGGCCGGGAAATCGGGCTGGTCGACGAGGCGCTTGCCCGGTGCGACGAACAGGCTGCCGGCGCCGCCCACGACGAGATAACGTTTTACGCCCGACGCGCGCACGGCGCCGACCAGCGCGGCCGGGTCGGTGTCGAGAAAGCGCACGGAACTGACCACGGCATCGTGGCCCTTCAGCACCTCGGCCAGGCCGGCCGGATCGGCGACGTCGCCGCGCGCGGCCGTGACGCCGGCGCGGGCCGGCACTTTCGATGGATCGCGGACGATGGCCGTGACCTGGTGGTTGCGCGAAACGAGTTCGTTCAGGATGCGCGTGCCGACGTTGCCGGAAGCGCCGATGAGAGCGATGCGTGCCATGTGAGACTCCCTAAGTCTTTGGTTGAGAACAGGTCTAAAAACGAGACCAATGAGGCATCTTATGCTAGGCTGCGCATGCCGCACAAGAAGTCAGCGCGGCGTGATCAGGTCAGCTCGAACTGACCGCTACCCTCCGGAACATCATGGCGAAAACGAATTTACTGGCTGCCGACGGCGGCTTCGAACAACCCTGCCCCATCCGCGACGTGCTGGACCGCATCGGCGACCAGTGGAGCCTCCTCGTGCTCGACGCGCTCGAAGGCGGCACGAAGCGTTTCAATGAACTCATGCGCGAACTGGGCGACATCTCCAAGCAGATGCTGTCGCTCACCTTGAAGCGCCTGGAGGAGGACGGCTTCGTGCGCCGCACCGTGTACCCGGAAGTGCCGCCGCGGGTCGAGTACGACCTCACGCCGCTGGGGCACTCCTTCCTCGTGCCGATGAAGGGCCTCGTCGCCTGGGCCGACGAGCATCACCGTCACGTGTGCGAGGCGCGGACGCACTACCGGACCGGCACGCGGTAACGAAACTATCTCCTGGGTTGGTTTTTATTTATAATAAACAATCGACGATGCGTGTGACTCACTACAACCACCAGGAGACAACTTTGGGCAAAGCAGGTCATCGACAGATCAACCCGACGCGACGCCGCGTGCTCGGCACGCTGGGCCTTGCGGCCGCCGCGACCGGCATGCCCGGCCTGGCCGGTGCCACCGTCGTGGCACGCACGGACGGCGACAAGGAACAACTGGCGTTGTGGTACGAGCGCCCCGCCGGTCCGTGGGTCGAGGCGCTCCCCATCGGCAACGGCCGGCTCGGCGCGATGGTGTACGGCCGCCCGCTGCAGGAGCGCCTGCAGCTGAACGAAGACACGCTGTGGGCCGGCGGTCCGTACCGTTTCGACAATCCCGAATTCAAGACCGCGCTGCCGCGCGTGCGTGCGCTGATCGACGAGGGCCGCTTCATCGAGGCGCGCGACCTGGTGGCGAAATCGCTGATCTCGAAGCCGGCCACGCAGATGCCGTACGGGACCGCCGGTGACCTGCTGCTGGACTTCCACGGACTCACGCCGGCCGCTTCGTATCGCCGCTCGCTCGACCTCGACACCGCCATCGCCACGACGCGCTTTACGAGCGGCGGCGCACGCCACGTGCGCGAGGTATTCGCGAGCGCGCCCGACCAGGTGATCGTGCTGCACCTGCAGGCAAGCGGCGGCGGCACCCTGGATTTCGACATCGGCTACCGGCATCCCCGCCAGGTCGAATACGGCAAGGCCAATTACGATGGCAAATCCGCAGATGACCCCTCGGCCGCCACGGGTGCGCCGTGGGACGTGAAGGAAGACCTGGAGGAAGCGAAGCGGCCGGACAGCCTGGCGATCCGCGCGGACGGTCCGCGCGCCCTGCTGGTCGAAGGCCGCAATGCGGACGCTGCCGGCGTCAAGGGCGTGCTGCGCTATGCCGTGCGTGTGCAGGCCATGGGCGACGGCAAGGTCGATGTCGAAGGCGGTCGCCTGCGCGTGCGCGGCGCGCGCGAGGTCACGCTGCTCATCGGCGCCGCCACCAGCTTCGTCAACTTCCGCGACACCAGCGGCGATCCGGTGCAGGCCGTGCGCACGCGCATGGACGCCGCCGCGCGCAAGCCGTATGCACGCCTGCGCGCCGACCACGTGAAGGCGCACCGCGCGCTGTTCTCGCGCCTGTCGCTGCGCCTCGGCCGCGCGGACGCAGGCGCCGCCGTCCCCACCGACGCGCGCATCGCCGCCGTCCCGCAGACGGACGACGCCGCGCTCGCGGGGCTGTCCGCGCTGTACCTGCAGTACGGCCGCTACCTGCTGGTCTCGTCGTCGCGGCCGGGCAGCCAGCCCGCCAATTTGCAGGGCATCTGGAACGAGGGCATCTATCCGCCGTGGGGCGGCAAGTACACCATCAACATCAACACGGAGATGAACTACTGGCCGGCGGAAGCGGCCAACCTGGGCGAGTGCGTGGAGCCGGTCGTGAGGATGGTCGAGGAACTGGCCGTCAACGGCGCCGACGTTGCGCGCGACAGCTACGGCGCCCGGGGCTGGATGGCGCACCACAACACCGACCTGTGGCGCGCGGCGGCGCCCATCGATGGTCCGAACTGGGGCATGTGGCCCTGCGGCGGCGCGTGGATGTGCAAGACGCTGTGGGACCACTACGAGTACACCCCGGACGATGCGTACCTAGCCCGCATCTACCCGCTGCTGAAGGGCGCCTCGCTGTTCTTCGTAGACGTGCTCGTCGAGGACCCGCATGGCCGCGGCCTGGTGACCTCGCCGTCGCTCTCGCCCGAAAACACGCACCATCCGGACGTGGCCGTGTGCGCGGGTCCGGCGATGGACCGCCAGATCGTGCGCGACCTGTTCGCATGGACGCTCGCGGCGCACGACCGGTTGCGCGACCCGGACACGGACTTCCGCAAGGCGGTGGAAGCGAAGCGCGCACGCCTGGCGCCGGATCGCATCGGCGCCCACGGCCAGTTGCAGGAATGGCTGGAGGACTGGGACGGACAGGCGCCGGAACAGCATCACCGCCACGTGTCGCACCTGTACGCCATCTACCCCAGCGAGCAGATCAACGTGCGCGACACGCCGGAGCTGATCGAGGCGGCCAAGACGACACTGAACACGCGCGGCGACTTGTCCACCGGCTGGGCCACGGCATGGCGCCTGGCCCTGTGGACGCGCATGGGCGACGGCGAGCGTGCCTACGGCATCCTGCGCGGCCTGCTGGACCGGCAGCGTACCTACCCGAACATGTTCGATTCGCACCCGCCATTCCAGATCGACGGCAATTTCGGCGGCACGGCCGCCATCCTGGAAATGCTCGTGCAGTCGTGGGGCGGCGAGATCCGCATCCTGCCCGCGCTGCCGCGCGCATGGCCGGAAGGGGCCGTGCACGGCGTGCGCGCCCGCGGCGGCATCGAGGTCGACCTGGACTGGGCCGGCGGCCGCGCCACGCGCGTCGCGCTGCGCGGCAAGCCGGGTCAATCCGTGAAGGTGCGGATCGGCGAACGCCTCGCGACCGTCAAGCTCGACGCATCCGGGCGCGCACGCGTGGCGGTCAGCTGACAGTCTCCGCCACCGGCACGGCGGCAGCCGCGCGGCGCCGTGCCAGCAGCACGATCAGCGCCGCGACGCCGCACGCCGCGGCCGCCGTGTACAGGGCCGGCGAATACGTGAACGCAATCGTGCGGATGCGGCCCGCACCGTACGCGGCCACGGCCGCCCCGAGCTGGTGGCCGGCAAAGATCCAGCCGAAGATCATCGGCGCGCGCTTGCCCCAGGCCTGCGCGGCCAGCCGGACGGTCGGCGGCACGGTCGCGATCCAGTCGAGGCCATAGAACATGGCGAACAGCGACAGGCCCGTGAGCGTGAAGTCGGCCGACGGCAGCCACGCGAGCGACAGCCCGCGCACGCCGTAGTACCAGCACAGCAGGTAGCGGCTGTCGTAGCGGTCGGACAGCCAGCCGGACAGGATCGTGCCGACCAGGTCGAACGTGCCCATCATCGCCAGCACGGACGCGGCCGGGACGGCGCCCAGGCCCGCGTCGCCGCACAGCGAAATGAAGTGGGTCTGGATCAGGCCATTCGTCGACAGGCCGCAGATGAAGAAGCTCCCGAACAGCACCCAGAACACGCGGTCGGCGCGCACGCTGGCCAGCGTCGTGAACGGCGTGCGGATCGACACGGGCGCGCGGGCCGGCACGACGGGCTTGACGGTCGTGTCGCCGCCATACGGTGCAAGGCCCAGTTCCTGCGGATGGTCGCGCACGAACAGCAGCGCGAGGATGGCCACGAGCGCGCAGCTGGCCATCACCGGCAGCAGCGCCATGCGCCAGCCGCCATGCTCGATCAGCCACGTGCCGACCGGGAGGAACACGAGCTGGCCCGTCGCCGAACTGGCGGTCAACAACCCCATCACGAGGCCGCGGCGCTGTTCGAACCAGCGGTTGGCGACGACCGCGTTGAGCACGAGGGCCGTCATCCCGGACCCGATCCCCAGCATCACGCCCAGCAGCAGCACGAGCTGCCAGAAGTCCGTCATCTGGCGCACGAGACCCAGACCGGCCGCGATGACCGTCAGCGCCGTCACCATCACGTTGCGCAGGCCGAAGCGCTCCATCAGCAGCGCGGAAAAGGGCCCCATCAGGCCGAACAGGGCAAAGCGCACGGCGAGCGCGGACGAGATCTGGTCGACGCTCCAGCCGAATTCCTGGCTCAGGGGTTTCAGCAGCGCGCCCGGCAGGCCGAGGGCGGCGGACGAGGACAGGGCCGTCAGGAAGGTGATGGCGGCGACGAGCCAGCCGTAGTGCAGGCCGCGGCGGCCCATCCACTGGGCGAGAGACGTGGAAAGCATGGGCGTCCTTAGTCGAGAAGACGGGCCGTGGCCGCGTCGAGGATGCGATGGGCATACGCGTCGTCCTCGACGGACCGCGCCAGTACGAGCGCGCCGACCATCGTGGCGAACGCGGCGAGCGCGTCGTCCGGCGTCGCGTCCGGATGCTTCCTGCGCATGGCATCGCCGAGGATGTCGACGAAGGTCCTGACGCCCGCCTCGAAGTGGCGCGGCAGTTCCGGGCCGTGGCGCGCCGCGTCCGGGCCGAGCGAGGCGATGACGCAGCCGGAACCCGTGCGGCCGCGGTGACCCGGCGTCAGGTAGCGGCGCACGAGGGCCGCGTAGGCGCTCTCCCCCGCGTCCGCCGCCGCGCGGCGCCAGCCGTCGATGCCCGTTTCCAATGCACGGTCGCAGGCCTGGGCGATGAGGTCGTCCTTGGACTTGAACTGCTTGTAGAACGCGCCGTGCGTGAGGCCGGCGGCGGCCATCAGCTCGGCGAGGCCGACGCCGTCGAAGCCCCGTTCCCGGAACAGGCGGCTGGCCGCATCGATGACGGCCTGGCGGTTTTCCTCCGCCTGGATTCGATTGACTCGCATGATTTCCTCCAAAATGGATGTCAATCATAATCCATTTTCCAAAATAGATGTCAAGCACAATCTATTTTTACTGCCGTAAAATACGCGTTTTCGACAACGCAGCACGTCCGCCATGCACATCAATCCCGAACGCAGCACCCGCCCCGACTACGACCTGCTGGTACGCCAGGTCGCCAGCGTCCTCGAGGGCGAGCGCGACCTCACCGCCAACGCGTCGCAATTCTCGGCGCTCGTGTACGACACGCTGGCCGACCTGAACTGGGCTGGTTTTTACCTGACCGTGCCCGCGAAATCGGGTAACGGCGAAGACCTGCTCGTCGGCCCGTTCCAGGGCAAGCCGGCGTGCGCCCGCATCCCGTTCGGCCGCGGCGTGTGCGGCACGACGGCCGTCAAGCGCGAAACCATCGTCGTGCCGGACGTGCACGCGTTCCCGGGCCATATCGCGTGCGATTCGGCGTCGAATTCGGAAATCGTTATCCCGCTCGTCAAGAACGGCAAGCTGGTGGGCGTGTTCGATATCGACAGCCCGTCGCTGAACCGCTTTTCGGATGAGGACAAGGCCGGCCTGGAGGCCATGGTTCTGGCATTTCTGGACGCAACCGATTGTTGAATGCCGTAAGGTGGGCACGGGGTGCCCACCCTACATTCCGGATACAATAACGGTCTACTCCCCTTTTCTGCCGCATCATGAACCAACTCGAACAGCTCAAGCAGTACACCACCGTCGTCGCCGACACCGGCGACTTCCAGTCGATCAAGGCCTACGCACCGCAGGACGCGACGACGAATCCGTCGCTGATCCTGAAGGCCGTCCAGAAGCCGGAATACCGTCCGCTGCTGGAAAAGACGATCGCCGACTTCCCGAACGCGTCGACCGAGGAAATCGTCGACCGCCTCTTGATCGCATTCGGCACCGAAATCCTGAAGTTCGTGCCGGGCCGCGTCTCGACCGAAATCGACGCCGCCCTGTCGTTCGACACGGAAGCGACGGTCGCCAAGGGCCGCGAACTGATCGCCCTGTACGAAGCGGCCGGCATCGCCCGCGAGCGCGTGCTGATCAAGATCGCGTCGACGTGGGAAGGCATCCGCGCCGCCGAGATCCTGGAACAAGACGGCATCCGCTGCAACCTCACGCTGCTGTTCTCGCTGTGCCAGGCCGTCGCCTGCGCCGAAGCGGGCGTGCAACTGATCTCGCCGTTCGTCGGCCGCATCTACGACTGGTACAAGAAGTCCACCGGCACCGACTACCAGGGCGCGGACGATCCGGGCGTGCAGTCGGTCAAGCGCATCTACCAGTACTACCGCAAGTTCGGCTACAAGACCGAGGTGATGGGCGCGAGCTTCCGCAACACGTCGCAGATCCTGGAACTGGCCGGCTGCGACCTGCTGACCATTTCGCCGGACCTGCTGCAGAAGCTGGCCGACGCCGAAGGCACCGTCGAGCGCAAGCTGGTGGCGGACGCCGATGCCGACATCCAGAAGATCGCGCTGGACGAAAAGACGTTCCGCTTCATGCTGAACGAAGACGCGATGGCGACCGAGAAGCTGGCCGAAGGCATCCGCGCGTTCTGCGCCGACTCCGGCAAGCTGAAGAAGATGATCGAAGAAATGCGCTGATCCGCTCTAGCGGTCCGGCATATGCAAACGGCGGCCTGCGGGCCGCCGTTTTTTTTTCGCGCAAATATTCACGCGATTAAACGAATTAAATAACCACATATTTTCACGGGATCGTATTCCGCAATTAAATGCACTGAATCCGGGCAATGCACGGATTCAGTGCGGTTGTTTTTCCGATAAATAGAGCGATAAAAGCACTTCATATTGCCCTTTTGAAAATGTTGATCGCAATGTTACGATGTTGCAGTGCATCAACCAATCTTTTCACTCTTGTCAGCGTGAACGACGGGCGGACACACATTATGAAATTTCACATTCCTTGAACAATTTTGGCGAATGAACTTTGCCAGTTCTTCGTCGATCTTTTTTGGAGTCCAAATATGCTTTATTCGATTTCTCATATCGGCAATATCGCTTCCGCCAAATCCGGATTCTCGTGGAATGACGACCTTGATTCGATTTTCTCGATTCTGTCCAGGCGTTTCGACAATTTCAACGGCAACGGCTTTTATGCCCACCCGGACGAAGTCGAATTGCGCAAGGAACTGGCCCGGGTGCCGACCCTGGCCCACCTGACGGAAGGCTTGCTCGGGCTGCGCGCCAACGGCGTCGTGCTGTACAACCTCGGCCTGGCCGGCCTGCCGGAAGAACGCCGCAACGCGGCCTTGTACGCACTGACCCTCATGCTCGGCTACCCCACCTCGACGGACCAGCGCACCGGCCGCGTCGCCTGGGATGTGCGCGCGAAGCCGGCCGCGGAAGGCGGCAGCCGCTTCACGACGTTTTCCGAGCGCGTCGGCAACGCCGACATGCACACGGATTCGTCGTTCTACCCGATGCCCGAAGAGCAATTCATCCTGTACGTCGTGCACGCTGCGCGCTGCAACGGCGGCCAATCGCTGCTGGTCGATGGCGACGATATCTACGACGCGCTGCAGCGCACGGACGAAGGCCGCGCCGCCTACGACCTGCTGCGCACCGCGCCGGTGCCGTTCCGCGTCCCGGCCGTGTACGCGGCTGGCGAAGAAACCGTCGAAGTCCACGTGGCCCCGGTGCTCGGCCCGGTGACGCGTCCCGCGTCGCGCTACAGCAAGACGCCGTTGCCGCGGTTCGCCATGCGCTGGCGCTACGACTCGATCCTGAAGGGCCTGGACGCCCGCCCGGACCTGGACACGCCGGCGCTGAGCGATGCGCTGGCGCTGATGAACGAGGTGGTCGAAAAGGGCGCGGCGCGCTTCGAGGAACAGCTGCCGGACGATACCCTGATGCTGATCAACAACCACCACATGCTGCACGGCCGCACCACGTACACGGACGAGCGCCGCCACCTGATCCGCATCCGTATCTCGGACGTGCCGAACGCCGAGCGCATCGGCCCGTCGGGCGTGGCCAAGGATTGACATGACGAATACCGTTCTGACCCGCGGCGCCGCGGTGCACGCTCCCGCCGACGGCCTGCCCGCAGCGCGCCGCCGCTGGGCGATGCTGGCCCTGATGACGGGCGTCTCGATGGCGTCGCTCGACACCGCGATCGCCAACACCGCCCTGCCCGAGCTGGCCCGGCAACTGCACGCGGGCGCCGCCGCCTCCGTCTGGATCGTCAACATCTACCAGCTCGCGATGGTCGCCACGCTGCTGCCGTTCGCGGCGCTGGGCGAGCGCGTCGGCTACCGGCGCGTGGCCACAGCCGGGCTGGCGCTGTTCACGGTGGCATCGCTATTGTGTGCGCTGGCGTGGAACCTGCCGCTGCTCGTGGGCGCGCGCCTGCTGCAAGGCCTCGGCGCCGCCGCCCTGATGGGCGTCACGACGGCGATGATGCGCGCCATCTATCCGGCGCACCTGCAGGGCCAGGGCTTCGGCCTGAATGCCCTCGTCGTGGCGGTGGCGTTCGCCGTCGGACCCACGCTCGCCTCGCTGATCCTGGCGCTGGCCTCGTGGCCGTGGCTGTTCGCCATCAACGTGCCGATCGGTGCGGCGGCGTTCGTGCTTGCGCGACGCGTCCTGCCCGACAACGCGCGCGGCAGGCACGGCTTCGACGCCGGTGCCGCGCTGTGCAACGTGGGCGCATTCGGCTTCCTGATCCTGCTGCTGGGCGATGCCGCGCATGGCGTCGCACCCGCACGCCTGGGGCTGGAGGCAGCGGCGACGATCGCGTGCTTCGCGCTGCTGCTGCGGCGCCAGCGTGGCCACGCGGCGCCGATCCTGCCGACGGATTTGCTGGCGCGCCCGCTGTTCGCCTTGTCCGCGCTGACGGCCGTGTGCACGTTCGCCGTCCAGAGCCTCGCGTTCGTCGCCCTGCCCTTCCACTTCGAGCAGGTGCTCGGCCGTTCGCCCGTCGAGACGGGCTTCCTGCTGACGCCCTGGCCCGTGCTGGTCGGGATCATGGGTCCGATCTCCGGCCGCCTGTCGGACCGCTATGAATCCGGTCTGCTGGCGGGCATCGGCCTGCTGATCCTGTGCGCCGGCATGGCGGCACTGCTGTGGATGCCGGATGCGCCGTCCACGCTCGCCATCGCATGGCGCATGGCCGTATGCGGCATCGGGTTCGGCCTGTTCCAGGCGCCGAACATGAAGGCGATCATGGGCAGCGCGCCGCGCGAACGGGCCGGCGGCGCGAGCGGCATCGTCGCGACGGCGCGCCTGACGGGCCAGGCCTGCGGCGCCGCACTGGTGGCGGGCTGCCTCGTGCTGTCGGAGCAGCGCGGCACGACGTATGCGCTCGCGACGGCGGCGTGTATCGCGCTGCTGGGTGCTTGCATCAGCTTTGCGCGGCTGCACCCGCGCACGAAAGTCGCCTGAGTGGTACGCGGATGGGACCGCTCAGGCGCGTCCCGTCCGCAACCCGTCCAGGTACGGATCGATCACGCACTTCCCCAGCGCCAGCAGATCGAAATCCTGCGGATCGAACATCCAGTTGCGAATCAACCCATCGATCATGGTCCACAGACCCAGCGCCACCTGGGCCGCATCGATGTCGCGGCTGATCAGCCCCTTGTCGGCCGCCAGCCGGATCCGGCGCTCGGCACGGCTCTTCCAGTTGGCCAGGTTGTCCTGGCGCCGCTGCCGAACCGCATCCATCTCCCCCACGAACTCCACCTTCAGCGTCGCGATCTCGAACACCCGGCGTGCGCCCGGGTCGTTGACCGTCCGGTCCAGCACGGCCAGCATGTGGTTGCGCAGGT
>CBIHOW010000119.1:0-13979 GCA_966211695.1 uncultured Massilia sp.
CTGGCGCGCCCGCGACGTGCGCCTGCCGCAGCTGGCGGATAAACACGACGCCAGCGTCATCGCCCCGGCGGAGGTGGAACTGTGAACGACATCCAGACCCCGACCAACGATGCCCGCTACGCCATCGGCATCGACCTGGGCACGACGCACAGCGCGCTGTCGTACGTCGACCTGCAGGCCAGCGACGGCGAAAAGGCCGACCAGGGCGTGCTGGGCATCCCGCAATTGAGCGCGCCGGGCACCGTCGAGGCGCTGCCGCTGCTGCCGTCGTTCCTGTACCTGCCGCACCCGGACGAACTGGCGCCGGGCGAACTGGCGCTGCCATGGACGAACGGCCAGGCCGCGCCCGTCGTGGGTGAAATGGCCCGCAGCCGCGGCGCCAGCACGCCGATCCGCCTGGTCTCCTCGGCCAAGAGCTGGCTGAGCCACCCGAGCGTGGACCGCCGCGCCGCCATCCTCCCAACCGACGCACCGGAGGAAGTGGAGCGCGTCTCCCCGCTGGCGGCATCGACCCGCTACCTCGAACACCTGAAAGCCGCGTGGAACGCGACGCATCCGGACGCGCCGTTCGAACGGCAAGCCGTCACCGTGACGATCCCCGCCTCGTTCGACCCGGCCGCGCGCGAACTGACGGCGGAAGCGGCGCGCAGCGCCGGCTACGGCAGCCCGACCCTGCTGGAAGAACCGCAGGCCGCGCTGTACAGCTGGATCCAGGGCAGCGGCGGCCGCTGGCGCAAGCAGGTCAAAGCGGGCGACATCGTGCTCGTCGTGGACGTGGGCGGCGGCACGAGCGACTTCTCGCTGATCGCCATCCTCGAACGCGACGGCAACCTGGAACCGCACCGCGTCGCCGTCGGCGACCATATCCTGCTGGGCGGCGACAACATGGACCTCGCGCTGGCCCACCTCGTCGCGCGCAAGCTCCAGGCGAACGGCACGCAGCTGGATGCATGGCAGATGCGCGCCCTCACCTACGCCTGCCGCGGCGCCAAGGAACACCTGCTGGCGGACGCCAACGCGACCACGTGGCCGATCGTCGTGCCGAGCCGCGGCTCGAAGCTGATCGGCGGTTCGATCCGCACGGAGCTCACGCGCGACGAAGTCACCACGTTCATCACGGACGGCTTCTTCCCGCGCGTCGAAGCCTCCGCGCGCCCGGCCGTGCGCACCCGCGCCGGCCTCACGCAAGTGGGCCTGCCGTACGCGCAGGACGCCGCCATCACGCGCCACCTGGCCGCGTTCCTCGGCCGCCAGGCCGGGGCGACGGCGGAGCTGGAAGGTTTTAACGGCAAGGTCGATCCGGCCCACACCTTCCTGCACCCGAGCGCGGTGCTGTTCAACGGCGGCGTGTTCAAGTCGGACATCCTCGCCCAGCGCGTGATGGACACCATCAACGACTGGCTGTACATGGAAGGCGCGGCAAGCGCACGCATGCTGGAAGGCGCGGACCTGGACCTCGCCGTCGCGCGCGGCGCCGCCTACTACGGCTATGCGCGCCGCGGCGGCGGCGTGCGCATCCGCGGCGGCACGGCCCGGTCGTACTACGTCGGCGTCGAGTCCTCGATGCCCGCGATCCCCGGCTTCGAACCGCCGCTGGAAGCGCTGTGCGTGGCGCCGTTCGGCATGGAAGAAGGCACCGAACTGGAACTTCCGGGCCAGGAATTCGGCCTCGTCGTGGGCGAGCCCGTGCACTTCCGCTTCTTTGGTTCGTCTGTCCGTCGGCAGGACCGGATCGGCACCGTGCTGGAGTCCTGGAGCCCGGACGAGCTGCAGGAATTGAACGAGATCCAGGCGACCCTGCCGGCGGAAGGCCGCACGCCGGGCGACGTCGTGCAGGTGAAACTGCATGCCGTCGCGACGGAAGCGGGCACGCTGGAACTGGTGGCCGTGGCCCGTGAAGGCCAGCGCTGGAAGGTCGAGTTCGACGTCCGCAGCACCGAGCAGTGACCCGCGCCACGCCTACCCTCGTCGGCATCGACCTCGGCACCACCAACACGGTGCTGGCCCATGCCGACGCGGGGTCCGACCACGTCGCCACCTTCGCCATCCCGCAACTGGTGGCGCCGGGCGAAGTGGGCACGGCGCCGCTGCTGCCGTCCAGCCGCTACCACCCGCTGGCAGGCGAACTGGCGGCGGATGCGCTGCAACTGCCCTGGCAACAGACTGACGTGGGCGGCGTGGAACGCGTTGCCATCGGCCGTCTCGCAAGGAGTCTCGGCGCGGCATCGCCGGGGCGCCTCGTCGCTTCCGCGAAAAGCTGGCTGTCGCATCCGGGCGTGGACCGCACGGCGCCGATCCTGCCGTGGGGTGCGCCGGACGACGTGCCGAAAGTCTCGCCGCTGGCTGCCAGCGCCAGCTACCTCGCGCACCTGCGCGCGGCGTGGAATACGCAGCATCCCGCGCGGCCGCTGGAACGGCAGCAGATCGTCCTCACGATTCCCGCCTCGTTCGACGAAGGCGCGCGCGCCCTCACGCTGGAAGCGGCGCGCCTCGCCGGCCTGCCCGACGTGCGCCTGCTGGAAGAACCGCAAGCGGCCCTGTACGACTGGCTGCAACGCCACCGCACCACCCTGGCGGCCGACCTCGCGGACGCGAAGCTGGTGCTCGTCGCCGACGTGGGTGGCGGCACCACCGACTTCACGCTGGTGAAGGTCGAGCTGAAAGACGGTGAGCCGTCCTTGTCGCGCATCGGCGTGGGCAACCACCTGATCCTCGGCGGCGACAACATGGACCTCGCCCTCGCCCACCTGGCGGAATCGCGCCTGGGCGAAAGCCAGCGCCTGTCGGCCGGCCGGCTCGCGCAACTGACGGAACGCTGCCGCGCCGCGAAAGAACAATTGCTGGCGCCGGATGCGCCGGATGAAGTGACCGTGACGCTGCTCGGCAGCGGCTCGCGCCTCATCGGCGCCAGCCGCTCGGCGACGATCGCAAAGGCCGACGTCGAACGCATCGTGCTGGACGGTTTTTTCCCGTTTAATGACACGCAGGAAGGTCCGCAGCGCGCCCGCGCCGGCATCGTCGAATTCGGCCTGCCGTATGCGAGCGACCCGGCCATCACGCGCCATCTGGCGGGCTTTTTGCGCCAGCACGCGCAGGCGGCGCGCGAGGCGCTGGGCATCCACGACGAAGATGAAAATGAGCGCCTGCCGGTGCCGGATACGCTGCTGCTGAACGGCGGCGTATTCCGCGGCGCGGCGCTGGCGCAGCGCCTGGCCGACGTGCTGTCCGCCTGGCGCGGCGCGGCTGTGCGTGTGCTGCACAATGCCGATCCGGACGTCGCCGTCGCGCGCGGCGCCGTCGCCTATTCGCTCGCGCGGGCCGGGCTCGCGCCCGCCATCGAGAGCGGGTCGGCGCGCAGCTATTACCTGATCCTGGAAGAAGGCGAACGCCTGCGTGCCGTGTGCGTGCTGCCGCGCGGCGCCCGGGCCGGCGCAGAGATCGCGCTGGCGGAACGCAGCTTCGCGCTGCGCGTGGGACGGCCCGTGCGCTTCCACCTCGTCTCCACCATCGCCGACACGGCCGCGGCGGGCGATCTCGTCGACCTCGATCCCGCCGACGTCGTGCGGCTGCCGGCGATCGCCACCGTGCTGCGCGCGCAGGATGCCAGGACGGCGTCCATTCCCGTGCAACTGGCGGCCGCGCTGTCCGAGCTGGGCACGCTGGAGATGTTCTGCGTGGCCGAGGATGGCAGCGGCCAGCGCTGGCGCCTGGAGTTCCAGCTGCGCGGCGAAGAAGAGGCGCCGGAATTCGTGCATCCGCAGATCGACGACGCCATCAGGCGCATCGACCGCATCTTCGGCGCGCGCAACCAGCAGGTGGAGGCGCGCGAAGTGCGCCAGTTGCGCGGCGCGCTCGAACACGTGCTGGGCGGCCGCGAACGGTGGGAGACGCCCCTGCTGCGCCGCCTGTTCGACGCGCTGCTGGAACGCGCGAAAGGCCGGCGCCGCTCGGCCGAGCACGAGCGCGTGTGGCTGAACCTCGCCGGCTGGTGCCTGCGCCCGGGGTTCGGCGATCCGCTCGACGACTGGCGGATCCAGCAGCTGTGGGCGCTGTTCCCGGCCGGCGCGCAATACTTCAAGGACAGCCAGGTCCGCGCCGAGTGGTGGACCCTGTGGCGGCGGGTGGCCGGGGGACTGTCCACGGAAGCGCAGCTGCGCCTGCTCGACGACTTCGCGTTCAACCTGCAGGCCGAGCCCGCCGACCGCGCGCAGCGTCCCGCCACGCTCGTCGACGGCAGCGAGGACGACATGCTGCGCCTGGGCGCGTCGCTGGAACGCATCCCGGCCGCGTACAAGGCCGAGATCGGGGACTGGATGGTCGGCCGCATCATGGGCATTCCGGTGACGCCCAAGCCGGACGCGAAGGCGGCGGCCACGTATGCGCGCTACCTGTGGGCGCTCGCGCGCGTGGGCGCACGCCTGCCCTTGCACGGCAGCGCGCACGAAGTGGCGCCGCCGGATGCGGCCGGACGCTGGCTGACGGCACTCATGCAGCTGGACTGGAAACGGATCGAACCGGCCGGCTTCGCCGCCGCCCACCTCGCGCGCAAGACGGGCGACCGCACGCGCGACATCGACGACGACCTGCGCGCGCAAGTCCTGCAGCGGCTCGCGGCCGCGGGGGCGCCGGCCAGCTGGTCCGCGCAGGTGCGCGACGTGGTGGAACTGGACCAGGAAAGCAGCACGCGCATGTTCGGCGATGCGCTGCCGCCGGGGCTCAAGCTGCTGCGCTGACGCGGTTCGCGCGGGTGCCGCCAGCACGAACATGCCTTTTCGGGCATCATCGCTTCTCCCACCGAGTCAGAAGGAGAAGTGCAATGTCCGACCCCACGAACCCGTTCACGTCCCCCTATGTCCCGCCCCGGGTCTGGTCCCCGGCGACGCCTTCGGGCGGTGCCTTCGCCAGCATCAACCGCCCCGTCGCGGGCAAGACCCACGAGCTGGAACTGCCGGTGGGCAAGCATCCGCTGCAACTGTATTCGCTGGGCACGCCGAACGGGCAAAAGGTCACGATCATGCTCGAGGAGCTGCTGGCCGCCGGCCACACGGGCGCGGAATACGACGCCTGGCTCATCCGCATCAACGAAGGCGCCCAGTTCGGCAGCGGCTTCGTCGAGATCAACCCGAACTCCAAGATCCCGGCCCTCGTCGACCGCAGCGGCCAGGAGCCCGTGCGCGTGTTCGAATCGGGCTCGATCCTCGTCTACCTGGCGGAAAAATTCGGCAGCGCCTTCCTGCCCAAGGACATCCCGGCCCGCACCGAGACCTTCAACTGGCTGATGTGGCAGATGGGCTCGGCGCCGTTCGTCGGCGGCGGCTTCGGCCATTTCTATGCGTACGCGCCGGAAAAGCTGGAATACCCGATCAACCGCTATGCGATGGAAACGAAGCGCCAGCTGGACGTGCTCGACCGCGTGCTGGCCGAGCGCCGCTTCGTCGCGGGCGACGACTACACGATCGCCGACATGGCGATCTGGCCGTGGTACGGCGGCCTCGTGCTGGGCGAGCTGTACGATGCGGGCGAATTCCTCGCCGTGCACCAGTACCAGCAGGTGCGCCGCTGGGCGGACGAGGTCGGCGCGCGCCGGGCCGTGATCCGCGGGCGCAAGGTCAACCGCGTGCGCGGCAAGCCGGAAGAGCAGGTGCTGGAGCGGCACGACGCATCCGACCTGGACTGAGCCGCCATCCTCCTCCGCCGGCGCCGGGTCGGCGGCATCTTTCCAGCCATCTAGCGGGTGCACGGCAATGCGGATTGGGACTAGGATCGGACCGTCGGCGTGTATCGCGTTCGCGCACGATTGAGCGGACACAAACGCGTACCAGGCGGTCCATTTACCCTGAATGGATACCGCACCGACAGCCCTGCAATCATCGACATCAGGAGGATCAGATGAGCTACGCAGATCGCGACAAATACGGCATGTACAAGTCCACGGGCCAGCATGCCGGCCCCGGCCCGGCGCTGATGGGCGCCGACACCCTGATCGGCGACAGCGTCGTCAACGCTGCCGACGAAGACCTGGGCGACATCAAGGAAATCATGCTCGACATGCAGACCGGCCAGGTCGCCTACGCCGTGCTGTCCTTCGGCGGTTTCCTGGGCATGGGCGACAAGCTGTTCGCCGTGCCCTGGCAAGCCCTGCACCTGGACACCGTCAACAAGCGCTTCGTGCTCGACATCGAGAAGGAACGCCTGCAGAACGCCCCCGGCTTCGACAAGGATGCCTGGCCGGACATGGCCGACGCGCAATGGGCCCAGCACATCCACAGCTTCTACGGCACCGACCCGATGCGTTCCGGCGCGCCCAGCATGGGACCGAACGTGGCGATGCGCGGGATGGTCGGCGGTGGCGCCGGTGCCAGTACAGGTGCGGGTGCCGGCATGGGCTCGATGGGCGCCGGCCATGCAGGCTCGTCCGATATGGGCACGGGCGCAGGCAGTGCCATGCCCGGTGGCGGTGCCGCTGGCGGTACCACTGGCACCAGCGGGAGCCTCGATCCGCGGTCGGGTACCACCGGCAGCGACACGGACCTGAGCAAGATCCGCGGCAGCAACCTCGGCTGACGCCGGACGATGTCGCCGGCGGGTCATGCCGGCCGGCGACACACGTCGTTACAACTTGTAACCTCAACAGTGCATCGTTTTTCCATGCATTCTGGCAGACTGACGGAATGCAATATTTACTAATCAGCCACTTTATGGCGCACTGGCATGCAACACGGACGTCATGAAAGCATGCTAATTCTTAACAAAAGCTTTACCCAACTTTACAGCACCGCCCGTTCTGCCCCGGCCATTCGCCCTCTACAATTTTGATATGAAAATCTCGAGTGAACAGACGCTGAAACTGGACAGCTGGGGTGGCCGCGCACAGCCGGGCGCATTCGACACCGACTGGCTGGCGGACACGGCCGCCCGCACGGCACTGGTCGACCGCGCGCTGCTCGCGCGTGCCGACAGGATCCTGTTCATCGCCCACCTGGCGCTGGGCGATTTCACTTACCTGCAGAGCTGCTTCGCCGCCTTCGCGCGTGCCTTCCCGCACCTGAAGATCGACCTGTGGGTCGACGAGCGCCGCCGCACGCGCCGGGCCGCGGACTGGCCGCACCTGAAAAAATACGCGCTATACGACTGGCTGGCCGAGTGCCCGTGCTTCAACAAGGTCTACGACGAAACCTACAGCCCTGCGCTGTACAAGGCCTCGCTGCAGGAAGCGCAGCGGCAGGATTACCCGATCGTCGTCTCGCTCGCCGTGCTGGACCGGCACAAGTACGCGGGCCTGGCCCGCAAGATCAGCCCGCACGGCTTCGTCGTGGGCCAGAAGAAGCGCGTGCGGTCCTATGACCTGCCGAAGCACCTCGCCTACCGCAAGCTGGACGCCTTCATTCCCGCGTATAGCGTGGCATCGCATCCGGACCAGCACATCAGCGACATCTACGCCGACTGGTTCACGCAACTGTTCGGCATCACGATCCCGCCGGCCGCCCGCTATCCCGTGCTGTCGATCCCCGACCGGTGGATGGATTACGCGCGCGGCCAGTTCACCGCCTGGGGCTTCGGCGACACCGGCGCGACGGCGCCCAGGGTGGTGTTCCTGAATGCGTATTCGAAATCGATCGAACGCTCGTGGCCGCTGGAACGGGTCATCGAACTGATCCGTACCATGCAGCGGGACGCCGCGTGGCGCGACGCCGGCTTCATCGTCAACGTCGTCCCGGAAGACCTGGCGCGCGCCCGTGCCCTGTTCGCCGGCCAGGACCTCGCGCGCACCCATCTGTTCAGTGCAGAAGACAATTTCTTCCAGCTACCAGCCATCCTCAGCCTGTGCAAGCTGATCGTCTCCGTCGAGACGGCCGTCATGCATTTGGCGAATGCCGTGCACGTCCCCGTCATCGCCCTGATGCGTCAGAAGAATCCGGAATGGGCGCCCATCGACAAGCACAACAGCACCGTCATCACGGTGGCGCGGCGTGACGACTGGGTCGACAAGATCGGCGTGGATGAAGTGATGGCCGCACTGCCCTGGCAGACGCGGTAACGCCGGCCAACACGGCCGTCAGGACGTGATGGGCGGGGCCAGCGCTTCCGCCGTGCCCTTGGCCGCGATGCGCTGCAGCGTCCGCTCCAGCATGGCGGTGTCCGGGTAGATGCGCACGCTCGTCACCTTGCCCCAGCGGACCTCGATCAGGTTGACGCCCTCGGCGGACGTCTGTACGCCATCCGTGCCGAAGTTCGTTTCGGTCCAGATCGCCTCGACCTGCGTGCGCCAGGGCCACCCCGACACCCTGACCTCGTGCAGGTTGAAGCGGATGCCCTGCAGCAGGCGCAACAGGCGCTCGTACCACGCGCGGATGGATTCCGGCGTGCGGCGCGTGCCCGACAGCGCATGCGTGCCGACGAAGTAGTGCACGGCGTCCGGTGCGAGCTCGTCCGTGATGGCATCGATGCTGCCCGCGCTGAGGCCGGCGAAGGCATTGGTGATCCTGCGTCGCACGATGGCGTGGTACATGACTCTCCCGTTTAGCCTGTCTGTTCGTCCCGGCCGAACGACTCCCATGCCGGGATCCCGAATTCCTTGCGTTCGCGCGTATAAAACCACGCCATCATCAAGCCGAAGGCCGCGCCGGCGCCGCCCGACCTGAGCGCCACGCCCGGGAAGTCCATCCCCTGCTGCGACCACACGAGCAGCCACATGAACACGCCCCAGGCGCAAGCGAACCACGTACCGTAGACGAGGGCAAGATGGGCGAAGCCGAGGAAATGCGGTGGACGGACGCGGACGCCGCATGTCCACAGCAGCCGGAACAGCAGCGGTTCGGTGTGGCGACGCGACAGGCCGCGCTCCGACAGCATGGCGAGGGAACGGTCCAGTTGGGCTCGAAAATGCATAGGGCGCCACCTTATCAAATGTGTCGCCGAAAAAATGCGTGCATTGTCACGAAGACACCATTTGCATGCGTCGCACGATAAGCGTAAGATAGTTAGGTAGGCTACCTATATTAACGATGACCAACACTTACCACGACGAACGCGTCGAACGCCTGTCGGAAGACCTGCGCACGGCCCTCAAGGGCATCGTGCGCCAGATGCGGCGCGACACGGAGCGCCAGGAACAAGGCCTGTCGCTGATGCAGGCAATGCTGCTGCACCTGATCCACGAGCATCCCGGCATCGGCGTGGCCGAGCTGGCGCGCATGCAGCAGGTGCGCAGCCCGACGATGAGCGGCCAGGTCAAGGCGCTGGAAGCGGCCGGCCTCGTCGAACGCGCAGCGCAGGAACACGACCGGCGCCGCAGCGGCCTGCACGTCAGCCCCGCCGGCCACACCGCCCTGCGCCGGTTGCGCGACCGCCGCCACGACTGGCTGTCGCAACGCATCGCCCGCCTGACGCCCGGGCAGATGACCGCGCTCGCCGGCGCCATCGACGCCCTCAACTTCCTCGCCGACCATGAAGACTGAATCTCCCGCGCAGGACGCACCCGCGGACGCCCGCGAAATCCGTTCCGTCTACCTGGCCCTGATGGCCGTGCTGGGCCTCGGCGCGCTCGACCAGAGCATCGTCGCCACCGCCCTGCCCCGCATCGTGGGCGACCTGGGCGGCATGAACCATTTGTCGTGGGTCGTGACGGCGTACGTGCTCGCGTCCACCGCCACGATGCCGTTGTACGGCAAGCTGGCCGACCAGTACGGCCGGCGTCCGATGATCTTCACGGCACTGGCAACGTTCCTGCTGGGCTCCGTGCTGTGCGGCTTCGCGCAGAGCATGATCCAGCTGATCGCGTTCCGCGCCATCCAGGGCATGGGTTCCGGCGGTTTCATGCCGCTGGCGCAGATCATCATCGGCGACCTCGTGCCGCCGCAGGAGCGCGCGCGGCGCCAGGGTTCGATCGCGATCGTGTTCGCCGTCACCAGCGTGCTCGGTCCCGTGCTGGGCGGGATGATGACGGACCTCTTGTCGTGGCACTGGATCTTCTTCATCAACCTGCCCGTCGGCGCGGTCGCGTTCTACGCCATCGCGCGCTCGCTGCGCAAGCCCGCGCGCACGCACGCGCACCGCATCGATTACCTGGGCTCCGTGCTGCTCACCGTGTGCATCACCGCGCTGCTCCTGATCCTCGCGCTGGGCGGCACGGAGTGGGCGTGGGATTCGCCGCAGGTGCAGGTGTGCGCCGCGCTGACCGTCGTGCCGGGCGGCTGGCTGATCGTGCATTTGCGCCGCGCGGCCGAACCCGTGCTGCCGCCGGACCTGTTCCACAGCCGCGTCTTCAACATCGCCAGCGTCGTGATGGCGCTGACGTTCATGGGCCTGATGGGCGCGAGCGTGTTCTTCCCGCTGTTCTTCCAGCTCGTGATGGGCAGCAGCCCCGCGCATTCGGGCATGATGACCGTGGCGATGATGGTCGGGATGATCGCGTCGTCGACGTTGAACGGCCGCGTGCTGTCGCGCTCGGGCAAGTACAAGGCCGTGCAGGTAGTCGGCCTCTCCGTGGCGGTGCTGGCGTTCGCGGTGCTTGCATGGGGCATGGACACGGCGCGTGGCTACTGGATCATCGAGCCCGCGATCTTCATGCTGGGCGCGGGGCTGGGTCTCGTGATGCCCAACATGACGATCGCCGTGCAGAACGCGTTGCCCGTCCCGCGGCGCGGCGTGGGCACGGCGATGCTGACCTTCTTCCGCTCGCTCGGCGGCCTGCTCGGCGTGACGGGCTCCGGCGCCATCCTCGCGCACCAGGTGCACGCGCACGGGATCGCGGACGTCGCGCGCGCCGGCGCACACGGCGCGGCCAGTGCGATGCCCGCCGCGCAGGCGCTGACGGTGGACGTGTACCGCCACGCCATCGCCAACATCTTCGGCGCGGGTGCGCTGATCGTGCTGGCGGGGCTCATCGCCTTGCTGTTCCTGCCGGAGCTGCCATTGACGGGGCATCCCGCGCAGGCGGAGCGCTGATGCGTCAGATGTCGGTGAACACGACGTCGTCCGCCAGGCGCGACTTCGGCAGCTTCGCATTGAAGTCGTCCGCGCTGCGGTAGCCGAGGGCCACGATCACGGTGCTCGTGAAACCGCGTCCACGCAGGCCGAGTGCCTTGTCCAGCACCTCGGCATTGAAGCCTTCCATCGGCGTCGCATCCACTTCCAGGCTGGCGGCGCCCAGCAGCAGGGTGCCCAGCGCGAGATAGGTCTGCTTCTCGTACCAGTGCTGCACGTCCTTCTGGCCGTAGCGGTGCAGGTCCGTGAACGCGGCGCGGCCACCCTGCTGCGCCGTCTTCGCGGCGTCGTTGACGAAGCGCCCATCGCGCTCTTCCTGCGCCAGCACGGCATCCTGGTGAGTTTCGTCGACGGCGGCGCGGGAAGCCAGCACGATCACGTGCGACGCGTCGCGGATCTTGGCCGTGTTGAACGGGAAGCCCGCCTCGGTCGCCTGCGCGATGCGCTCCTTGCCCTCATCCGTCGCAGCGACGACAAAATGCCACGGCTGCGAATTGACGGACGACGGCGCGAGGCGCAACAGTGCGCGCAGGTGGTCGACGACCGCTTGCGGGATCTTGCGCGTGCGGTCGTAAGCCTTGGTCGTGTAGCGGCGGCGGGCGGTTTGGACGATGTCCATGAGGTTCTCCTTCAAAGATCAATGAGTCGGTGCCGGCGCCGCGTCGATCTTCACGCGCAGCAGGCGATACGGTTTCCGGCGCAGGTCGCGGCCCCCGTTGAAGCCGGCCTGGCGGTGCAACTGGTTGGCGATCACGTACAGGTAGCCGTCCGGGCCGACCGATAACGTGTCCGGCCACGACAGGTCCGGTCCCTGCGCGATCGTGGTCCAGCGACCGCCCGGCGCCAGCTTGCGCAGCGCGTCGTGTTCGTAGTCGCCGCCGTAGACGTTGCCCTGCGCATCCGCTTCCAGGCCGTCCGACGCGCCCTTGTCGCCGAGGTTGCGCACGGCCTTCGCGATGTCCGCGTCGGAGGCCTTCGGGTCGCGCAGCAACCGCGTCGGCACCGAATACAGCGTGCGGCTCGACAGCGCGCAGAAGTACAGCGTCTCACCATCCGGCGACAGCGCGATGCCGTCCGACGCGACGATGAGCGGCAGCGGCTTGCCGTCGACCTTCGCCGCGAAACCGGGGGCCGGCGACGTCGACGGATCGCCATTCAGGCGGCGCAGCGCCTTGCCCGTCGCGAGGTCGAGCACGATGATGGCGCCCGGGCCCTTGATCGACGAATCCGTCACGTAGGCGACGCCTTCGGTGCCGGCGCGGAAATCGAAGCGCATGTCGTTCACGTACGTCGTCGGCAGGATCACGTTCGCCGGAAACACGACGGTCTTGACGACCTTGTTCGTCTTGAGGTCGACGGCGACCAGCTTGGCGCCGCCCGCTTTCGGCGCGGCGAAACCGGGGGCGGCCGTGTCGAGGATCCACACGCGGCCGCGGCCGTCGGCGACGACGCTCTGCACGCTGATCAGGCCCTTGGCCGGATCGGCGGCCTCGCGGTTGAACGCGGCGTCCGGATACGCGACCGGCTTGCCGTTGCGCAGTTCCGCCACGGTGAACGGCACATCGTCGCCCCAGCGCGGGAAGTTGACGAAGATGCGGCCGTCTTCGCTGACGGTGACGCCGGTCGGCATCGCGCCGCTGAATTCGGCCACGCGCTCGATCCTGGCCGGCGCGGCGGCATAAGTCGTCATCAGCACAGATGCGAGGGCGGCGGCAATCATCAATCGTTTCATGTCTGCTCCTGAAGGTTGTGTAGACTCTCGTCTGCTTTGTTTCCTGAAAGGATGCGTCCATGATATGGAGCGTCGAGCAATCAAAAAACCGGGGTAATCGGTCAGCAGTTTCACTCGCGGCGTGAAAATGGTCCGGTTCGAAGACCTTGCCCTGTTCGTCCGCACGGCCGCGTGCGGCAGCTTTTCCAAGGCGGCGCGCGAAGCGAACCTGCTGCCCGGCCAGGTGAGCGCGGCCATCATGCGGCTCGAGCGCGACCTCGACCTGCGCCTGTTCGCCCGTTCCACGCGCAGCCTGCGCCTGACGGACGAGGGCGAACGCTACCTGCCGTACGCGCGCGAGATCATCGACCTGCTGCACAGCGGCCGTGATGCCATGCGCCGCGACGACGCCGAGCTCACGGGCACGCTGCTGCTGGCGGCGCCGTCCGACTTCGGGCGCAACATCCTGCTGCCGTGGCTGGGCGAATTCCGGCGCCGCCATCCGCGCCTGGAGATGCGCCTGCAGCTGTCCGACCAGGTGGCGGACGTGTTCCGCGACCCCGTGGACGTCGCGATCCGCTACGGCCAGCACGCGGACGCCAGCTTCATCGCCCTGCCGCTCGCCCCGGACAACCGGCGCGTGCTCGTCGCGGCGCCGGGCTACCTGGAACAATGCGGCGAGCCGCAGTCGCTGGACGACCTGCAGCGCCACAGCTGCCTGCTGTGGCAGATGCACGGGCGCGTGTACGACAAATGGGTGTTCCCGGTCGGGAAATCGCGGCGCATCGTGCACGTGAAGGGTGCGCTCGCGTGCGACGACGCCGACGTCGTGCGGCGCTGGACCCTGGCCGGCGAAGGCATCGCCTACCGTTCGTGGATCGACGTAGTGACGGACGTGCGCGCCGGCCGCCTGCGCGTGCTGCTGCCCGGCCAGCCGGGCGAACCGGCGCCGCTGTCGATGGTGTGCCCGCACCGGCGGCAGTTCTCGCCGGCCGTGCGGCAACTGCATGCGTTATTGACGGAGCGTTGCGCGCAACTGGTCGCATGACGGGCGCGCCGTGCTATCGTTTCCGCTCCATTTCCAGACCACGAAGGGAGACGCCATGATCAGCAAGAACACGATTTGCCTGTGGTACGACAACGACGCCCTGGACGCGGCGACGTTCTATGCGCAGACTTTCCCCGACAGCGCCGTCGGCGCCGTCCACCGCGCGCCGGGCGATTACCCGGCCGGCCAGGAAGGCAATGTCCTGACGGTGGAGTTCACGGTGATGGGCATCCC
>CBIHOW010000120.1:0-13927 GCA_966211695.1 uncultured Massilia sp.
ATCGGCAGCAGGATCTGGATCGCCTCCTTCAGCCCGCGCAGGTTCATCACGATCAGCAGGCCGATGAAGAATGCCTCGGCCCACAGTTTATAAGGCTGGAAGCCGAGCGGCAGGAACGACGCGAGCGCATCGACGCCGGACGCGATCGAGATCGCGATGGTCAGCACGTAGTCGAGGATCAGGGCGCAGCCGGACACGAGGCCGAGATACGGTCCGACGAGCTTGGTGGCCACGCGGTAGCCGCCGCCCCCGGTCGGGAACAGCTCGATCACCTGGTTGTACGCGAGCGCGATGATGAAGACCGTGACGGCGGTGGCGACGGCCATGTACAGGCCGAGGTGGGTGTGGGTGCCGAGCGCGCGAAAGGTTTCTTCCGGACCGTACGACGAGGAGGACAGGCCGTCTGCGCCGAGCCCGACCCAGGCAAGGAAGGCGACCAGGGCCATCGAGTGACGCGTCTCGCTCTTCATGGGGTCGAGCGGCTTGCCGAGGATGATCTCGCGTATTTTCTTATTCTTCATCGTACAGGCCGCCTTGCCGGACGGCGCGATTGCTCAAGTAGGCGAGATCATACGCCGGAACGCCCCCTGCGCCCACTGCCGGGCGCACGCCCTCTGGTCAGTTTTGCATTCCATGTGCTAATATGCGCGCCTGCGCTTGCAGCCTCTGTGGCGGAATTGGTAGACGCACTTGACTCAAAATCAAGCGCCGAAAGGCGTGCCGGTTCGATTCCGGCCGGAGGCACCACCTACTCATCCGTAGTAGTCCCGCAAAATCCATGAAACCGCGTTTCTCCCTCTGGGAACGCGGTTTTTTTGTGCGCCAAAGTTCGGGCTCGGCCATTACCAGCCCCGTTGTTGGATCGATTTTTCGCTTATGGCGCGGCAGCGGTGATGCAACTCGTCCGTGTACGTCACTCAAGGACGAGCACAACTGTTAGTTATGCGTATTTACAAACCAGGAGTATTTCGGCATCATAGGCTGATGGCACATTAGGTTCGTCCGGGTGGGGCAAGGATGCTCCCGCCGGTTACTCGTTCGTGAACAGCTACACGGGTAGGGGGAAACCATGCTACGGCTTCTGCTTCGCTTCCTTGTCGTAGTTGTGCCAGCAATTAGCGCTGCGGTGGCCCAGCCGGCTGCGCCAACGATGCCTCAGCCAATTGGTTACGATCCCAATTTCGGCGCGATCTGTGCAGGCCCTTATGGCCCCGGTCCCTGTTCGGATGTACAGCGCTTCCTCCTGATACAGCAAGTCGCAAGTTCCATCACCTTGCAACAGGTCGGTTTCGACCCCGTATTCGGCCCGATTTGCGCCGGACCGCTTGGCCCTGGCCCCTGCCGAGAGGTGCAGATCTTTATTGCGACGCGCCAGGTGGGAATGCAGCAGGTCGTGCTTCCGACCGTTGGCAACCAAGGGATGTGCATGGGGCCGCTCGGTCCGGGCCCTTGTGACGCCATTCGCGCCTACATCATGCAGACGCAATCCGGAGTCGGTGCCACGCCGAGAGCAATGGACTTGAGCCACCCTCAAGTGCTTCCCCAGCCTGGTCCGAACGGCGAGTCCATGTGCGCGGGACCGTTCGGAGCGTCGCCATGCAGCCTGATTGCGCAGATCGGACTGGACAGGATGGGCGGCAGCGCCATGACTCCCGGTCGTGTCGGCACGCCTTCCCCGATGGCGGATGTGCAAAATCTGGCGCAGGAATGTGCGCGGCGTACTGGGATCGACGTTGCATCCTTTGCGACATGCACTGGGCAGAAAGTAATCTTACCCCAACAACAGCAGGCCGTACTGGACTGCGCGGTCTCATCCACGACTAGTGAGGCATTCGCAGGATGCGCCGCACCCAAGCTCGGTTATTCCCTGTCAGCGGAGCAGCGAAAGGTCGCTGGTTGTGCGATCAAGTCAGGTGGGAACAAAGAGGACTTCGAAACCTGTCTCGGCTCCGAAGCTGCCCATCGCCTGTTGTCGAGTGACGAGCAAGCCATTCTTGCCTGCGCCTCCGATTCCAGTTCCGATGCCGAGGCATTCGGCAAGTGCGCCGCAAAGCGCATTTTTTCACACGATCAGCAAGCAGTATTGGAATGCGCATCGTCGTCCGATGATGCCGTCGCCTTCGCAAGCTGTGCGGCTCCCTATTCCGGTATCAAGATGTCGAATGACCAGCGTGTGCTTGCGCAATGCGCGATGGAATCGAGGGGGGATGAAGATGATTTCGCAACCTGCGCTGGTTCTGCATTTCTAGGCAACAATCTTGGGACGAACGAAAAGAAAGTGTTGGGCTGCGCTGCTTCCGCCGATGGGGACTATTCCAAATTCGCCGGCTGTTCCGCAGGCGCCCTGTTTGGCGACAAGTTGAGCAAGGAACAGCAGGTCGCCGTGCAATGTGCAGCCCAGTCGAACGGCGATGCAACCGGTTTCGCCACTTGCGCTGGTGCCAACATGTTCAACTTGCAGCTCACCCCTGAACAACAAATCGCGGTCCAGTGCATCGTTTCGACCGGAGGCCAGCCCCACGCTGCCGCAGGGTGTATCGCCTCCCGGCTTACAGCCCGCGAACTAAGCAAATGTTTCGCCAACGGGATTGGCGGCGAGAGAGGCTGCTTTGGCGATAACAATGACCTGGTCGGAAAAAACGGCTGGGTAGGCCGTACGCTCGGCCAGGTTGCCGGGGGCCGAAACTCCGTCGTCAGGAATCCTGGCCAGATCTGGGGCGGCGACAATTCCTTTGTACGGAACCCCGGGCAGATCTGGGGCGGCAATAACTCGTTCGTACGGAACCCTGGGCAGTTCTGGGGCGGTCCAAATTCCGTGTTCCACAAACCAGAGCAACTGCTTCCCACTCCCCGCCCGGTTCAGCTTGGCTCGATTGGCGGAAAACGCATTTGCCTGCCTTGGTGCTAACGAATTTCACATGAACCAGCTACGTCAACAGGATAAATCATGAAACGCTTGGTTTTGGTTGTAGTCATCGTCGCTACCTCGACGCTCGCCCGTGCTGAATGTCCAGTACCTATGACGAGTGTGCCCACGGCAGCCGCCAACAGTTTAGCGATCAGCAAACTGGGACAATTTCTGAAATGCGACGCGAAAGATCCCATGAACGACCAAAGTCCATGCAATACATTCGCCAGTCGTGGATTGGAAGCGATCTATGGAGTCACAGACTTTAAATCCGGCAAAGCCTTGCATCAATCGGCGAATCAAATGTGGGACACGGTCAATGCAAGCGGGACGGCATGGAAGACGCTCGGGACCGTCTTCGACGAAACCAACAACCTTTGCGCGCAGAGCATCGCCAATGCCGGATGGCCCGTCATCGCCCTGCTCAAAACGAGCGGCCATGGACACGTGGCCCTGGTTATCCCCGGGCAGCCGGTAAAGTCCGGCTCCTGGAAAATCCTGGCAGCCAACTCCGCCAGCTTCTTCCTCGACAAGCCGGCGTCAGCGTATCTGAACAAGCCTCTTAGTAACGCTTTCGGTCAGGCTGACGCGCAAAAAGCGATGTTCTTTTACCGACAACCTTAGTGTGCGCATGACCGACATGCGACGACGGATTACGTAAGCGGCCACGTAGCACCACCCTGCATCACCCCGTTTGAAACGGCCGCGCATCGACAGGTATGTCGATCACGAACACGGTCCCCGTTCCCGCATCGCTGACCACGACGGCACTGCCGCCATGGCTTTGCGCCACGGTGCGGACATACGGCAGGCCCACGCCCCACCCGCCCGTCGTCGACGCCCCCGCATCCTTCGCCCACACGAACTGCTGGAAGATCGCCTCGAATTCCTCGGGCGGGATCGGCTTGCCCTGGTTGCGCACGGACAGGGTGACGCGGCCATTGCCCTCCGCGACGGTCAGGTCGATCGGCGCGCCCGGATCGCCGTATTTGTGGGCATTGCCGACGAGGTTTTCCAGCGCGCGCTCCAGCGCCGACCGGTTCCACCAGCCGGTCACGGGCGTGCCGGACAGGCGCACGTCCGCCCCCTGGTAATCGCGCGCCCGTTCGGCCACGTTGTGCGCCAGTGCGTACAGGTCGAATTGTTCCAGGGTCAGCTTGAGGCGGTCGCCGGCCCGGACCGCCAATGCGTCCAGCAGTTCGCCCAGCATGGTCGCGATGCGTTCGCCGTTCTTTGCGATGCGCCGGGTCCAGTCCGCGATCGCGGGCGGCGGGTCGAGTTGCAGGATCAGGTCGGCCGCCAGCAACACGTTCGTCAACGGCTGGCGCAGGTCGTGCGCCAGCGCGCCGGCCACGCGCTCGCGCAACTGGTCGCCGGCGGCGACGAAGGCGCGCACGCTCTCGCGCACGGCCATGTCGATGGTCAGGTGCAGGGCGCGCCGCTCGGGGCCGGTCAGCGCGACGTCGTGCGCGTCCAGCATGTCGAACAGCACGCTGCGGAACACGTGGAACTCGGCGAGGATGGTCTCGGCCTGGAAGTCCGTCAGGTTGGCGCGCTCGACGCCGTGTTCGGCGGCGAGGCTGGACACGTCGATGCCGTCGCGTGCGAAATGGGCGGGCGTCAGCATGGCGGCCATGCGTTCGTACAGGATCGGCATGGTGTCGATCAGCACGGGACCGCTCACGCCCTCGGCGCGGGGAACCCGGTGGCGGACCTCGTCGATCCAGACGCGTATCACCTCATCGCGCAGGCCGAGCATACGGTGCGAGCAGAAGGAAAAATCCCCGCTGGGAGTCAGCGAAACCACCACGACTCGGCGTCCTTTCGATACAGTTTTTGCAAAACTGCATCATAGCGGGCCTACCCGATCCGGGTCGCACGAACGGGCAGTGCGGCGGGTCAGCGCGGCGGCACGCCCCAGTCGTCGTACTTGTGCACGATCGCCCGCGATGTCCCGTCGCGTTCCATGGCTTCCAGGGAACCGTTCATGCGCGCGACGAGCGCGTCCGGCACGGCGCGGTTGCAGGCCAGGTAGACGCGGATACGGTTGAACACGAGGACGGGCACCACCTTGCCCGTATAGCCCAGCCGGTCGAGCGTGAGGCTGTCGCGGCGGATGCTGGCGGCCCACAGGTCGATGCGGTCCATCATGAGCTTGCGGGGGTTGATCAGGTCGTTCGGCGCGGGGTCGACGTTGAAGCCGCGCGCGCGCAGGAACTGGTCGCGCGCGTCGCCGTTGTAGGTGCCCACGCGGTAGGCGCGCGCATCGTCCAGGGTCTTCAGGTCGAAGCGGCGGTCGGCGCGGCCCATCAGCACCCACTCGGCTTCGCCGATGGGTCCGATCCATTTGAAATGCGGTTCGCGCTCGGGCGTGCGGGTGGTCGAATAGACACAGGCGTCGCTGCGTTCCAGCGCGGCCGTGTAGGCGCGCTTCCAGGGCAGCAGGTCGATCGAATAGGCGATCCCGGAGCGGGCCATGATCTCGCGCACCATGTCGGTACCGATCCCCGTCACGCGGTCGCCTTCGCGCATGCTGTACGGTGCCGAGGTCTCGGTGGTCAGGTACAGCCGCGGCGCCGGCTCCGCCCGCGCCCACGTGCAGGCCACCGCCAGCAGTGCGGCAAGAACTGTCGTTTTCATACGTTCGCCCAGTGCGGGCGTCCCCGGCGGACGACCCGTTTAACTAGCATAGCAGCAACGTCGCGCACGCGGCAACGCGTGGCAACCCGGCAACGCCGGGCGGCGGATGGTGGCGTCGTTGCGACAATCTGCGTGTTCACTTTGATATTTGATTCCTTTAGGCAAGACTTTATGCCATGAAAATGCCATACTGGCGAGGCCGCGCTCAATTTCGTCATTCTCTCTAAAAATCACGCGTTCATGCTGTCCGTGTTCACGCTCCCCTCCGACCCGTCGCTTCTCAGCTACGGCCTGTACACACCCAAGCTGGTCGCGTTGTCCGTCCTCGTCGCCATCTTCGCGTCCTGGATGGGCCTGCAGATCGCCGGCCAGGCCGCCGCCAACCGCGCCCAGCGCTGGGTCGTGCTGGGCACCGGCAGCCTCGCGCTCGGCGCCGGCGTGTGGGCCATGCACTTCATCGGCATGCTCGCGTTCGACCTGTGCACGGAAGTCGACTACGACCCGTCCGCCACCATCCTCTCCAGCCTGCCGAGCATCGGCGCGTCGTTCGTGGCGCTGACCCTGATCGCGCGCGAGCGCCTGGGCGGCTGGGGCCTGCTGGCCGGCGGCGTGATCGTCGGCGCGGGCATCGGCGTCATGCACTACGCGGGCATGACGGGCATGCAGATGGGCCTGGAACTGCGCTACGACCCGTTCATGTTCGGCCTGTCCATCGTCGTCGCCGTCGTGCTGGCAACGCTGGCGCTGTGGGTGCGCTTCGGCCTGTCCAGCCTGTCGCACCGGATGAGCGAACAACGCCGCCTGCTGCTGGCCGCCATCGTGATGGGCTGCGCCATCGCCGGCATGCACTACACGGGCATGGCCGCCGCGCGCTTCGTCGGCCACACGGTGACGCAGACGACCCACAAGACCAGCACCTTCCTGGCGCTGGCGATCACCCTGATCACCGTCGCGTTCACCGTCTTCGTGCTGGCTGCGAACGGCCTGCTGCGCTACCGCCAGCTGTTCCGCGAACTGTCGCGCAGCGAAGCGTGGATGCGGGCGCTGCTCACCACCACGGTCGACGGCGTGATCACGGTCGACCGCCAGGGCACCATCCGCGAGTTCAACGCCTCGGCCGAACGCATCTTCGGCTGGCGCCGCGACGAGATCGTCGGCCACGACATCCGCCTCGTGATCGGCAACGAGGCCTCGTCCGAAGAGGTCGGCCTGCTGCGCTCGCTGCACACGGGCGAAATCAGCCCCAGCGCGCGCGGTGCCGACGTGACGGGCCGCCGCAAGGACGGCAGCATCGTGCCGATCCGGCGCGCCCTCGGCCATGCGCGCCTGGACGGGCAGGACCTGTTCGTCTGCTTCATCACCGACATCAGCGACCGCCGCAAGATGGAACAGGCGCTGCGCGCCAGCGAGCAGCAGTTCCGTTCGCTGATCGGCAACATCCCCGGCATCTCGTACCGCAGCAGCCTGGTCGACGGCGAGGCGCCCATGCTGTTCATCAGCGACGCCGTCGAACGCGTCACCGGCTATCCGGGCCGCGACTTCCTCGGCACGGCGCCGCGCCGCACGTTTGCGCCGCTGATCCACGCGGCCGACCGCGTGCGCGTGTCGGAGACGATCGCCACCGCGCTGCGCGAGGACCGGCCGTACCTCGTCGAATACCGGTTGTTGCATGCGGACGGCAGCACGCGCTGGATGTGGGAAAACGGCACCGGCGTGCGCAACGAAGCGGGCGAGCTGTGCTGGCTGGACGGCGTCATCCTCGACATCACGGAGCGGCGCGAGATGGAAGACGCGCTGCGCGTGGCGAAGGAACACGCGGAGCAGGCGGCCGCGGCGCGCGCGAGCTTCGTCGCCAACATGAGCCACGAGATCCGCACGCCGATGAATGCCATCCTCGGCTTCACCGACGTGCTGCTGGACGGGCAACTGGACGCCGACCAGCGCCGCCACCTGGACACGGTCCGCAGCTCGGGCCGCGCCCTGCTCCGCCTCCTCAACGAGATCCTCGACACCGCCAAGCTGGAAAAAGGCGCGGTGGAGCTGGAACAGAACGACTACAACCTGCTGTCGCTGATCGATGAACTGTCGTCGACGCTGGCCGCGAACGCGCGCGCCAAGGGCCTGCACGTCGACATCCATTACGATCCCGCGCTGCCGACCTGCCTGCGCGGCGACGAGCTGCGCGTGCGCCAGGTGCTCACCAACCTGCTCGACAACGCGATCAAGTTCACGGAACAGGGCAGCGTCACCCTGCGCGCCGACCCGAAGGACGAACACCTGCACTTCACGATCAGCGACACCGGCATCGGCATCGCGCCGGAGCGCCTGTCCGCGATCTTCGAACCGTTCACCCAGGCCGACGCGTCGATGACGCGCCGCTTCGGCGGCACGGGCCTCGGCACGACGATCTGCAAGCAGTTGGTCGAGCTGATGGGCGGCCGCATCTGGGCCGAGAGCGAACCGGGCCGGGGCACGACGTTCCACGTGGTGCTGCCGCTCGTGCTGGCGCGCTTCGCGCCGCAGCAGCCGCGCGTGCGCACGGCCGCCGCCCTGCCGCCGCTGCGCGTGCTGGTGGCGGACGACGTGCCGCAGAACCAGGAACTGCTGCAACTGCTGCTGGCGCGCCGCGGCCACACGATGACGGCCGTCGGCGACGGCGCCGCCGTCGTCGAGATCGCGGCCCGCGAGCGCTTCGACGTGATCCTGATGGATTTCCAGATGCCGACCATCGACGGCCTCGCCGCCACGCGCCTGATCCGCGCGCAGGAAGCCGCCACCGGCCGCGCGCGCGTGCCGGTCATCGCCATGACTGCCAGCGTGCTGGCCGAGCACCGCCGCGCCAGCGTCGAGGCGGGCATGGATGGCTTCGCGAGCAAGCCGGTCGACTGGTTCGCGCTGTCGCACGAGATCGCGCGCGTGCTGGGCCTCGGCCCCGGCCACCGCGCGGACGACCTGCCGGCGCAGGAACGCCAGACCCTCAACCGCCACACCGGCGTGCGCCGCTGGAACGGCAAGGAAGACGCGTGGCTGGAAGCCCTCGCCCACTTCGCCGCCCAGCACGACGGCCTCGGCGCCACGCTCGCGGCCCAGGCCACTGGCGCCGACTACCGTGCCCTGCGCATGCAGGCGCACAAGGTGCGCGGCATCGCCGCCAACCTCGGCCTGGAACTGCTGGCCGATGCGCTCGCCAAGCTGGAAGGCCTCGTCGACGGCGACAGCGGCAAGCTGTATCCGGGCGCCGAGTCCACGCTGGAAACGTCGTTGGACGGCCTGTGCGGCCTGCTGGATGACGCGCTGGACGCGATCCGCGCGGCCCAGCCCCAGCCGGCCGCCAAGCCGAACGCGCAATCCGCGCGTCCGGTCGCCGACCTGGACCGCGCACGCCGCGCCGGCAACGTCTTGCGCGACGCGCTCAAGCGCGGTGGCCTGGACGACGCCGCGCTGGCCGGCCTGGCCGCCGCCACGAGCGGCCATCCGCTCGCCGCCCGTGTCGCGCAAGTCCACGCCGCCATTTCCGATTTCGAGTTCGACCTCGCCCTGCAACAACTTGACACCGTGCTGGCCACCATCGACGAGCCGGCACAGGAGATCACCGAATGACCACCGTCACCCAACCGCTGATCCTCGCGGTCGACGACGAGGCCAGCAACCTGCAGTTGCTGCGCCAGATCCTGCAAGACCACTTCCGCCTGCGCTTCGCCAAGGACGGTCCGCGCGCGCTCGAACTGGCGCGCGAGGAGACGCCCGACCTGATCCTGCTCGACGTGATGATGCCCGGCATGAGCGGCTACGAAGTGTGCGCCGCCCTCAAGGCCGACCCGGCGCTGGCCGCCGTCCCCGTCATCTTCGTCACCGCGCTGAACGACACGAGCGACGAGGTGGAAGGCTTCGAGGCCGGCGCCGTCGACTACATCACGAAGCCCGTCAGCCCGCCGATCGTGCGCGCGCGCGTGCGCACCCACCTGTCGCTCGTGCGCATGGAAGCATTGCGCGCGTCGCGCCTGGAGATCGTCCAGCGCCTGGGCCTGGCCGCCGAATACAAGGACAACGAGACGGGCCTGCACGTCATCCGCATGAGCCACTTCGCGCGCATCCTGGGGCTCGCCGCCGGCATGACGGAAGCGGAAGCGGACGACCTGCTGCACGCCGCACCCATGCACGACGTCGGCAAGATCGGCATCCCCGACCGCGTGCTGCTGAAACCCGGACCGCTCGACCCGGACGAATGGAAGATCATGCAGAGCCACGCGCACATCGGCGCCGAGATCATCGGCCGGCACGACCACGGCGTGCTGGCGCTGGCGCGCAACATCGCCCTCACGCACCACGAGAAATGGGACGGCAGCGGTTATCCGAACGGCCTGGCCGGCAAGGACATCCCGCTCGAAGGCCGCATCTGCGCCATCGCCGACGTGTTCGACGCGCTGACGACGATCCGGCCGTACAAGAAGGCGTGGACGGAAAGCGAGGCGCTCGACTTCCTCGTCAAGCAGAAGGGCAAGCATTTCGACCCGGAGCTGGTCGACCTGTTCCTCGCGCAGATGCCGGCCATCCGCGCGATCCGCGAGCGGTGGGCGGAGCAGGACGAGGTGCCGGCGCCGGTCGCCGTGGCGGCGTGATGCGTGGTGGGCTCGGGGAGCCCACCCTACGGCCGAAACAATCGTAGGGTGGGCGGCCTCCGCCCACCAAACGTCAACCCAACCGCGGCGCGGCAGCCAATCGGACTTCCGCCTTGCGCGCCACCAGTTCCTGGTACAGGCGCGCATAGTTGTCGGCCATCTGCGCCGACGTGAACAGCTGCCAGTAGCGCGCCTCCGCGCGCTGGCCCATGTCCTGCGCCATGCGCGGATCGTTCCACAGCTGCGTCATCGCGGCGCGCAACGCCTCGTGGTCGGACGGCGGCACGACCAGGCCGGTCTCGCCATGCACGTTGATGTAGGTGGTGCCCGTGCCGATCTCGCTGGAGATCATCGGCTTGCCGTACATCGCGCCTTCCAGCAGCGAGATGCCGAAGGCTTCCGAGCGCAGGTGCGACGGGAAGGCGACGGCATAGCAGAGCTTGAGCAGCGCGGCCTTGTCGAGGTCGTCCACGGCGCCGACGAATTGCACCCGTTTCAGGCCCAGGCGTTCGGCGTGCGCCTTCAGTTCCGCTTCGATCGGCCCCGCGCCGACGATCACGACGGGGTAGTCCGTGCCGGCCACGGCGTCGAGCAGGATGTGCAGGCCCTTGTAGTAGCGCAGCACGCCCACGAACAGGAAGAATTTCGGGCCGACCCGCGCGCGCCAGTGGTCCAGGCGCGCCTGGTCCGGTTCCGGATAGCTGGATTTGTCCAGGCCGAACGTGATCACGCGCGTCTTGTCGCGGTAGCGGTCGAGCACGGCCGACGACGCCAGGTAATTGGGCGACGTCGCGACGATCGTGTCGACGCTTTCCAGGAACCGGTGCTTGAGCGGCTGGTACAGCTTCAGCAGCGCCTTCTGGCGCACGATGTCGGAGTGGTACGTGACGACGGTCGGCTTGTCGATGCGGGCGAGGAAGTGCGCCAGGTCCATGAACGGCCATGGGAAGTGGTAGTGCACGACGTCCGCCTCGGCCGCCATGCGCGCCAGCTGTCCGATCGCCTGCACCGACACGGCATTCGACGCCACCTCGAAGTTCAGCGGCACCCGGTGCACCGTATGGCCTTCGTAGTCGAACGGTTCCAGGCGCCGGTCGCGCGACAGCGACAGCACCTGGTTCGTGATGCCCAGACGCCCTGTTCCCACACACATCTGACGGATGACCTGTTCGACCCCGCCGACCGAATCGGGGAAATAGGTCTTGTAGAAGTGCAGGACACGCATGGGCTGGGTCATGGAGACGGTCTGGTCAGAGTAAGGAGCGGTAGACGGCGGCGGTCTGGCGCGCCGTGGCGTTCCAGGTCAGTTGGGCGGCGCGCGCGCGCCCGGCCGTGATGCAGCGCGCCCGTGCGGCGGGTTCGCGCGCCAGCGTGAGCATGGCGTCGGCGATCGCGCCGGTATCGAGCGGATCGACCTCCAGCGCCGCGCCGGCGGTCACTTCCGGCAGCGACGTCGTGTTCGACGCGACGACCGGCACGCCGGAGGCGAACGCCTCGACCACCGGGATGCCGAAGCCTTCGTATAGCGAAGCGAACACGAACACGCCCGCGCCCGCGTACACGTGGCGCAATTCGGTGTTGTCGTTGAGACGGTTCAGCCAGACGACGTGCGCGCCGTCCTGCACGGCCGCGGCGATGCGGCGCAGCAGCTCTTCCGAGCGCGCGCCGGCGCTGCCGACGATGACGAGCTGGCGCTCCGCGCGCACGGCGGGCGGCAGCGACAGGTAGGCGTCCAGCAGGCGCTCGACGTTCTTGCGCGGTTGCAGCGTGCCCACGAACAGGAAATACCCCGGACGCAGGCCATTGGCCTGCAGGGTCGTCGCCACGGCGTGCGCCGGCGGCGGATCGAGCCATTCGTCGTCCACGCCGCACGGCACGACGGTGATGCGGCGCTCGTCGATGCCGAAGCATTCGACCAGCTCGTCGATGGCGAAGTGCGACAGCGCGATCACGTGGTCGGCCTTTTGCGCGGCCTTGCGCTGCAGCCAGTTCTTCAGGCCACGCAGGCGCGGGTTGCACCACTCGGGATGTTTCACGGGCAGGGCATCGTGCAGGCTGGCCACGACGGGGCAATCCATGCGCACGACGCGGTAGTCCGTCACGTGGAACACGTCGACGGGCATGTGCACGCGGTGTGCGTCCGGCGTCAGGAGGTCGACGAAGGACGCGCGTTCGAAGGTATGGGGCAAGGCCTCGCCCTTCGTCACGGGCCCGGCGCTGCGCAGGCGCGGCCAGGAATATGGCTGCATCACGCAGCCGGCGTGCGGCAGGTGGCGCAGCAATGCCTGCGTATAGACGCCGATGCCGTCCAGGTGCCCGCCCGTGAAGGCCGGCTCGATCATGGTCGTGCCGATGCCGACGCGCAGGTCCGGCTGGACCAGCGCATCGTTCGCGGCCTCGGCGGTGCCCGGCATCGCGCGCAGGCGCTCCTGGAGGGCGGGCGTGCCGTCCGGTCGTCGTTTGGGGAGGCCCAGTTCGATCATGGCGGTGTCCAGGCCGGTCGGCACCCTGTTCATGCCTGGTACATCCAGCGCAGCGTGTCGACCAGCGGCGTGGGCTCGATCGTACCGATCGTGCTTGCCAGCTTGGCGTTGCTGCCGGACAGCGTGAGCACCTCGTTGGCGCGCACGAAGGCGGGGTTGACGTGGACTTCGATGCGATAGCCGGCGATGTCGCTCATCATGTCGATCAGGCTCTCGAGCGAATGCGAGCGGCCGGAACAGACGTTGAAGACTTCGCCCGCGGGCGCCGCCGCCAGCAGGCGCCGGTAGCTCTTCGCGACGGTGCGCACGTCGGAAAAATCGCGCGCGATCGCCAGGTTGCCCAACTCGATGCGGCGCGCGCCCTTGCGGAAGTGCGACACGATCTTGGGCAGCAGGAAGTTCTCGGTCTGGCCGACGCCCGTGTAGTTGAACGGGCGCGCGATCACGATCGGCAGCTTGTCCATCCACAGGCGCGCCATGTATTCCATCGCCAGCTTGCTGACGGCGTAGTCGTTGGCCGGCGCGGCCGGCACGAATTCGTCGATCACGGGCACCGCGGCGTTGCCGTAGATGTTGGCGGACGACGCGAGCAGCACCTTGGACGGTTTGTGCGCACCGTGCGCCAGCGCTTCCAGCAGGTTGCGGGTACCGACCACGTTGACGCGGTACATCTGCGCGGCGTCGTTGTGGGCCACGAAGGCGATGGCGGCCAGGTGGACGACCACGTCGGGCCGCACCTGTTCGATCACGGCGGCCAGTGCGGCACGGTCGTTCAGGTCGACGGTGAAGATGTCCGGTCCGGTCTCGCTGCCCGGCAGCACCGTGCCATAGACATGGTAGCCCGCCGCGGTGAGCTCGCGCGCCATGTAGTAGCCGGTGAAGCCGCGCAGTCCGGTGATGAGGGCGCGCTTGCCCTCACCCTCTTGCGGTTCGCTTTGGGGCTCCATCATGCGGACGAGATCTTCCGTGACCAAACGGTTCATATCAGAACGAAAAACCGGTTTCGTTGCGACGCAGGTCGGCGTCGACCATCATCTGGCACAGTTGTTCCAGCGACGTCTCGGCCTTCCAGCCCAGTTCGCGCTGCGCCTTGGACGGGTCGCCGATCAGCAGGTCGACCTCGGCCGGACGGTAGAACTTCGGCGACACGCGCACGAGCAGCTTGCCGGTACGGGCGCAGTGCCCCGTTTCCTGCTCGCCCTCGCCCTTCCACTCGACGTCGAGGTTGGCGCCGCGGAAGGCCATGGTGACGAAGTCGCGCACGGTTTCGGTGCGGT
>CBIHOW010000121.1:0-13822 GCA_966211695.1 uncultured Massilia sp.
CTTGGCGGAGAGGGTGGGATTCGAACCCACGGTACGGTCACCCGTACGCCTGATTTCGAGTCAGGTACATTCGACCACTCTGCCACCTCTCCTGGTAACCGGTCGCTTGTATCGCGAGAGGCCGTATTATAGCAGCCTCCGACAAAAACGGAAGAGCTATTTGATCACGCAGCCGGCGCCAGGCGATCGAGGCCTCCCATGTACGGACGCAGCACTTCCGGAACCACCACGCTGCCGTCCGCCTGCTGGTAATTCTCCAGCACGGCGACCAGCGTCCGGCCCACGGCGAGGCCGGAACCGTTCAGCGTGTGCAGCAGCTCCGGCTTGCCCTTGGCGTTGCGGAAGCGGGCCTGCATGCGGCGGGCCTGGAAATCTTCGCAGTTCGACAACGACGAGATCTCGCGGTACGTGTTCTGCGCCGGCAGCCACACTTCCAGGTCGTAGGTTTTCGCGGCGGAAAAGCCCATGTCGCCCGTGCACAGCTGCATCACGCGGTACGGCAGGCCCAGGTTCTTCAGGATCGTCTCGGCCTGGCCCACCATCTCTTCCAGCGCATCGTACGACTGTTCCGGATGCGCGATTTGCACGAGCTCGACCTTGTCGAACTGGTGCTGGCGGATCATGCCGCGGGTGTCGCGGCCGTAGCTGCCCGCTTCCGAGCGGAAGCACGGGGTGTGCGCCGTGATCTTGATCGGCAGCGTTTCCGCCGCGACGATCTCGTCGCGCACCATGTTGGTCAGCGACACTTCCGACGTCGGAATCAGGTAGAAATTCTCGCCCTCGCCTTCCGCGCCGCCCTTCTTCACGGCGAACAGGTCTTCCTCGAACTTCGGCAGCTGGCCCGTGCCGCGCAGCGAATCCGCGTTGACCATGTATGGCGTGTAGCACTCCGTGTAGCCGTGCTGGCCCGTGTGCGTGTCCAGCATGTATTGCGCCAGCGCGCGGTGCAGGCGGGCGATGCCGCCTTTCATCACGGCGAAGCGCGAGCCGGTCAGCTTGGTCGCGGTGTCGAAATCGAGGCCCAGCGGGCCGCCGACGTCGACGTGGTCCTTCACTTCGAAATCGAAGGCGCGCGGCGTGCCCACCTTGCGCACTTCCACGTTGCCCGACTCGTCCTGGCCCACCGGCGTGGACGGGTGCGGCAGGTTCGGGATCGCGGCCATGAAGTGGGCCAGCTTGTCCTGCACCTGCGACAGCAGCGTCTCGTTGGCCTTCAGCTCGTCGCCGATGCCGGCCACTTCCGCCATCACGGCGCTCGTGTCTTCGCCCTTGCCTTTCAGCATGCCGATCTGCTTGGACAGCGAATTGCGCTTGCCCTGCAATTCCTCGGTGCGCGTCTGGATCGCCTTGCGCTCGGCTTCGAGGGCGTTGAATCCGGCGACGTCGAGCTGGTACTTGCGGCTCGCGAGGCGTGCGGCGACGTTGTCGATGTCTTTGCGGAGGAGTTGGATGTCTATCATTGTCGGGAATCTGCAGGGTGGGATATCGAAACCGCAATTGTACCAAGTCGTAAGCGCCGCATGTCCTCACGCGCACGCCGATCTTTTGGCCATCCACGGCAGTCCAACGGCCAGGAGGCCGACCATGGACGTCGACTGGGAAACGCTATTCACGTTCAGCTTGCCGCCACTTGAACTGTTCGTGCGCGGCACGCTGACCTACCTCTTCCTGTTCTGCCTGTTCCGCTTCGTCGTGCGCCGCGACGCCGGCGCGTTGGGTCTCTCCGACCTGCTCGTGCTGGTGATCATCGCCGACGCCGCCCAGAACGCCATGGCCGGCGACTACCTCTCCATCGTCGACGGTTTCCTCCTGATCGCCACCATCATCGGCTGGAGCTACGGGCTGAACTGGCTGAGTTACCGCTTTCCCCGGTTCCGCCGCTTCGCGCTGGCGCCGCCGATCTGCATCATCAAGGACGGGGTGAAACAGGAGTCCGCACTGCGCCGCGAGCTGATCAGCGACGACGAATTGCGGGCCATGCTGCACGAGCACGAAGTCGAGGACATCGCCCAGGTCCGGCGCGCGTGGCTGGAGCCGGACGGACAGTTGACGGTGCTGCGCCGGCGCGGGCTGTAACACTTGTCACGGCTCGATCACGCTTGCCTAACAAAACCTTCAGGTTGCTTTTAGACCAACACGCATCCTACACTTTGCGAGCCGCAAGCTCCCATAATCGATGTCATTGATGCAAATAACCGGAGGTGATCATGCCCGTTGAGCTCGTTTGTGCCAATTCCAGCTGCCGCGCAGAGTCCAGCGCCTTGCGCGAGGCGATGTACACCACCGCATGCGAAACGTGCGGCAGCCTGATGCTGCCCAAGCATGACTTCCTGACTGCGCATAAGACATCGCCAGGCGCCAGCTCCACCACCAGGACGCATGTGGCGTCCACGATGTCCAACCGCAGGGCCAGCCTGTCGCCTTCCCATGGCAGCATCGATCTCGAACCGCCCGAGGGCCCGACCCTGGGCGAGGGCGAACGTCCACGACAGATCGATCTGGAAGCGCCGTTCATGGGGTCGTATGGCGAAGACCATAAATGCATCACATGCGACAACAAGGACACCCACATGCTGCCGCTGGGCGTCAGCTGGATTACGCAGAGCACCTGCGCGCGCATCGCGGAAATGTGCCTTCAGGCGGGCATCTTCAAGCACGGCGCCAAGGGAAAGATGCGCGGCTTCATGCTGGGCGTCCTGGAGGCGGACAACCGCCTGTTCGTGACCACGTCGGGCGAGGTGCCGCAAGCGCTGGCCAAGCTCCTGCGCGGACAATATCCGATGATCGTCGTTTGCGACGGCACGCTGACGCCGCCGGAAGCGCCGCCCCGCACCAAGCCCGGCCTGAAGAAGCACCCAACACAAGACAGTACCTTGCTGGCCATCGCCGCCGAGCTGGTGACCGCGCCCGCGCTACGCAAGACCGCGGGCGGCGCCAAGATCGACAACGTGCGCCTGAACGAAGTGACGGACCGCACGCCTGCCAGGTTGTTCGAGTGCGCAGCGCCGAAGCTGGTGTCCTACGTCTTGCACAACGTTCTCGGGACCGTCGGCCTCAAGGAGCAAAATAAATTCAACCGCTACGTGTCCTGGTCGATGACCGAGATGTGGGTCGGCCCCAGCGACGGCTATCACAAGCACGGCGTGACGTATGCATCATGCGCCAACTGCCAGCAGATCCTGCCGATGATGCTGTGCAGCCGTGCTCCCACCTCCCTGGTCGACGACCAGGGCTGGACGACTGCCACCACCGAAGCCGGCAAAAAGGCTGCCAAGCGGGGTGACAAGGTCATCTGAAGCTTACCTGCGCGGATCGAAACGGCGCGGCGACGACATACCGGCGAATGGATCGGAAAACACGCCTCAGCCCGGATCGCCGGCGCGCGCATCGTCGTCGAGACTCCTCAGCCACGCCAGCTTTTCCGCGATCTTCGCCTCGATCCCGCGCGGCACCGGCTGGTACCAGCCCGGCTCGGGCATGCCGTCCGGCAGGTACGTTTCGCCGGCCGCGTACGCGTGCGGCTCGTCGTGGGCATAGCGGTATTCGTGGCCATAGCCCAGTTCCTTCATGAGCCTGGTCGGCGCGTTGCGCAGGTGGACCGGCACCTCACGCGATTTATCCTTGCGCACGAACGCCATCGCCGCGTTGAAGGCGTTGTAGCCGGCATTGCTCTTGGCGGCGATGGCGAGGTAGATGACGGCCTGGCCCAGCGCCAGCTCGCCCTCCGGCGAGCCGAGGCGCTCGTAGGTCTCGACCGCGTCGTTCGCGAGCTGGATGGCGCGCGGGTCGGCGATGCCGATGTCTTCCCACGCCATCCGGACGATGCGCCGCCCCAGGTATTTCGGATCCGCGCCGCCGTCCAGCATGCGGCACAGCCAGTACAGCGCGGCGTCCGGATGCGAGCCGCGCACGGATTTGTGCAACGCCGAGATCTGGTCGTAGAAATTGTCGCCGCCCTTGTCGAAGCGGCGCGCGTTCAAGGTCAGCGCGTTCTCGACGAATTCGCGCGTGATGTGGGTCGTTTTCGCCGTGTCGGCCGACGTCTTCGTCTGCTCCAGCAGGTTCAGGAAGCGGCGCGCGTCGCCGTCCGCGTAGCCGATCAGCGTCTGCACGGCGACGTCGTCGAACTGCAGGTGCGACAAGCCGCCCTGCCGGCGCGCGCGCTCCAGCAGCTGGCGCATCTCGTCGTCGTTCAGCGCCTTCAGCACGTACACCTGCGAACGCGACAGCAATGCCGAATTCACTTCGAACGACGGGTTTTCCGTCGTCGCGCCGATCAGGGTGACGAGGCCGGATTCCACGAACGGCAGCAGCGCGTCCTGCTGCGACTTGTTGAAGCGGTGGATCTCGTCGATGAACAGGATCGTGTGGTTGCCCCCGGCGAGGTAGTGCTCGGCCTGTTCGATGGCGGCGCGGATGTCCTTCACGCCCGACAGCACGGCGGACAGCGCGATGAATTCGCAGTCGAACGCGTTCGCGGTGAGGCGCGCCAGCGTGGTCTTGCCGACGCCCGGCGGGCCCCACAGGATCATCGAATGCGGGCGCCCCGACTTGAACACGAGGTTCAGCGGCTTGCCCTCGCCCAGCAGGTGGCTCTGGCCGATCACCTCGGCGATCGTCTTCGGACGCAGCGCTTCCGCCAGCGGAGCGGCGGGTTCGGTCTTGAAAAGATCATCCATGGGCAGCGTTGTTATTGTTCATCTTGCCTATGTATGGCCGACGCGTCGAAAGCGCAAGTGGATTACTGGTTCACGACCTCGGCACCCTTCGGCACCTCGAACTTGAATGTCTGCGCGCCCAGCGCCGGATTGCGCTGGAAGCTCGTGAATTTCAGCAGCACGGTCTGGCCGAAGTTGTCCTTCAGCTCCATCGCCTGCGGGATGCCGTCCTTGAGGCCGATGCCGATCTGCTCGAACGTCGTGTCCTTCGATTTCGGCGTCGCGTTCAGCCATTCCAGGCCGTCGCGGGTGCCCGCTTCGGACAGCGTGAAATTCTTTTCCAGGTCGTTGCTGCCGAACAGGATGGCGGCCGGCGAGCTGCCCAGCGCGCCGCCCAGCTTGCGCGTCGTGACCTGGTTCAGGTCCTTGTCGTACAGGTACAGCGTTTCGCCGTCGGCCTGCAGCAACTGCTCGTACGGCTTCTGGTACGTCCAGATGAATTTGCCGGGGCGCGAGAACACGAAGGTGCCGCTCGACGTCTTGCCCGGCTTCGGCGTCTTCGTGACCTGCGTCTGCGTGAATTCGCCGCGGGCGGATTTGGTGCCCGATACGAAGGTTTTGAATTGATCCAGGGCGGTGGCGTGCGCGACGCCGGAAATCAGAAAAGTGGTAGCGATCAGTGTTTTTTTCAGCATTCTCATTCCGCGTTCGTTGCCGGCACCAGGATGTCCCGGTTGCCGTTCGATTGCATCGGCGACACGATGCCGCTTTGCTCCATCTGCTCGAGCAGGCGCGCGGCGCGGTTGTAGCCGATGCGCAGGTGGCGCTGCACCAGCGAGATCGACGCCCGGCGGTTCTTCAGCACGACGGCCACGGCCTGGTCGTACATCGCGTCGGATTCGCCGCCGCCTTCGCCGGCCGGCACGCCGTCGGCACCGCCGCCGTCTTCGGCCACGCCGCCTTCGAGGATGCCCTCAATGTAATTCGGTTCGCCCGTCGACTGGAGATGTTTTACAACTCGATGCACTTCGTCGTCCGACACGAACGCGCCGTGCACGCGGATCGGCAGGCCCGTGCCCGGCGGCATGTACAGCATGTCGCCCATGCCCAGCAGCGTTTCCGCGCCCATCTGGTCGAGAATCGTGCGCGAGTCGATCTTGGACGACACCTGGAACGCGATACGCGTCGGGATGTTCGCCTTGATCAGGCCCGTGATGACGTCCACGGACGGACGCTGCGTCGCGAGGATCAGGTGGATGCCGGCCGCGCGCGCCTTCTGGGCGATACGGGCGATCAGCTCCTCGACCTTCTTGCCGACCACCATCATCAGGTCGGCCAGCTCGTCGATGATGATGACGATCGTCGGCAGTTTATCGAGCGGCTCCGGCGCGTCCGGCGTCAGCGAGAACGGGTTCGGGATGTGTTCCTCGCGCTTGGCCGCATCCAGGATCTTGCCGTTATAGCCGGCCAGGTTACGCACGCCCAGCTTCGACATCAGCTTGTAGCGCCGCTCCATCTCGTTCACGGCCCAGTTCAGCGCATGGCCGGCCTGGCGCATGTCCGTCACCACCGGCGCGAGCAGGTGCGGGATGCCTTCGTACACCGACATTTCCAGCATCTTCGGGTCGATCAGGATCAGGCGCACGTCGGCCGGATCGGCCTTGTACAGCAGCGACAGGATCGTCGCGTTGATGCCGACGGATTTACCGGAACCGGTCGTACCCGCCACCAGCAGGTGCGGCATCTTCGCGAGGTCGGCGATGACCGGCTTGCCGGCGATGTCCTTGCCCAGCGCGACCGTCAGGTTCGACGGGCTGTCGCCATAGACTTTCGAGCCGAGGATTTCCGTCAGGCGCACGATCTGGCGCTTCGGATTCGGCAGCTCGAGCGCCATGTAGTTCTTGCCGGGGATGGTTTCCACGACGCGGATCGACGTCAGCGACAGCGAACGGGCCAGGTCGCGCGCCAGGTTGACGATCTGGCTGCCCTTCACGCCCGTCGCCGGCTCGATCTCGTAGCGGGTGACGACGGGGCCCGGATACGCGGCGACGACCTTTGCCTCGACGCCGAAGTCGGACAGCTTCTTCTCGATCAGGCGGCTGGTGAATTCCAGCGTGTCGACGGCGACGGATTCCTGCGCGGGCGGCGCGTCGTCCAGCAGCGCCAGCGGCGGCAAGGTGGAATCGCCGTGGACTTCGAACAGGTGCGACTGGCGCTCCTTCTCGGCGCGTTCCGAGCGCGGCACGCTCGTCATCGCCGGTTCGATCTTTATCGGCGACGGGTTCGGTGCGGCGGCCGGCGGCAGCGGCGCCTTTACGGGTGCAGGCGCACGCGGTGCTTCGTCCGGCTCGTCGAACGACGGTTCCATCGCCACCGGTGCCGGCGGCGCTTCGGCATCGTCGATCTGCGGCTCGGCGCGGGCACGCGCCAGTTTCGCTTCGCCGCGCGCCTTCACCTTCGCCTTCATCTTGGCGAGGAAGCCCGGCGCGGGCGGCACGGGCGCCGAGGGCTCGTCGAACTCGTCGTCGCGCGGGGTCTCGATACGGATCGGCGAACCGGCATGCTTTTCCACGTACTTGGCGCGCTCGTGCACGACGACCTCGTCGCGCTTGTGCGCCGCCACTTCGCCGTAGCGGCGGTCTTCGCGGTCTTCGTAGCGCAGGCGGAACCAGTCCCACGTCGTCTCGACGGATTCGCCGATGCGCTCGGCGACCGCGAGCCACGACACCTGGAAATACCAGGAAAAGCCGAGGCCGAACAGCAGCAGCAGGAGCAGGGTCGCGCCCGTGAAGCCGAATGCCGTGTGGGCGGAATGGCCGATCAGCTGGCCCAGCACGCCGCCGGCCGCGCGCGGCAGCTCGACTTTCAGCGACCACATGCGCAGGTATTCCAGGCCCACGCTGCCGGCGAACATCAGCACGAAGCCGATCCAGCGGATCAGGGTCTCGCCCTGGTGCTCGGGCTCCTGTTCCGCTTCCTGGACGATGAATCGCGTATGGAGCCGCCGATACCCCTTCCAGACGGCGCGCGTAAAGCAGACGCACAGCCACCAGGCGGAAAAGCCGAAGATGAATAACAATAAGTCGGCCAGCCAGGCGCCGGCGCGGCCGCCCAGGTTGGCGACGTGGGCGACGGCGTTCTCGTGCGACCAGCCCGGATCAGCCTTGTTATAGCTGAGCAAAATGAGGACGAAATACAACAGTGCGACGGCCGTGGCCAGCCAGCGCGCCTCCGACAACAGGCGCACGAGCCGGTTCGGCAGCGGCTGGCGCGGCGGTCGCGGCTTGTGGGTATAGGTCGTGCTCGTCGATGGACTATTCTTGCTCATTGCAGTGTGAAACGGTACTTCCGGGTAACAATTCCCCAAAGATGAACATTCTAAGCGATATAACGCCGCGTTGGCCCCACGATTCATGCTTGTTTGCATCATCGACTATAATCCCGGGTTCGACGCCTCTTGATTCCCGCACTGCCCGGCCCCACTTTCCGGGCATCATCCAATAGAAGAAGTTCACACATGACCACTCGCAAACATGCCAAAGTCCTGATCCTCGGTTCCGGCCCCGCCGGTTACAGCGCTGCCGTGTACGCCGCGCGCGCCAATCTCAGTCCGATGCTGGTGACCGGTGTCGAGCAGGGTGGTCAACTGATGACGACGACCGACGTCGAGAACTGGCCGGGCGACCCGTTGGGCGTCCAGGGTCCGGAACTGATGCAGCGCCTGCTGCAGCACGCCGAGCGCTTCAACACCGAGATCGTGTTCGACCACATCCACACCACGTTCCTGAACGAGAAGCCGATCCGCCTGCTGGGCGACTCGCACGAATTCACCTGCGACGCGCTGATCATCGCGACGGGCGCATCGGCCCAGTACCTCGGCCTGCCCAGCGAGCAGGAATTCATGGGCAAGGGCGTGTCCGCCTGCGCCACGTGCGACGGTTTCTTCTACCGCAACCAGGAAGTGGCGGTGATCGGCGGCGGCAACACCGCGGTCGAGGAAGCGCTGTACCTGTCGAACATCGCGACGAAAGTCACCCTGATCCACCGCCGCGACAAGTTCCGCGCCGAACCGATCCTCGTCGACCGCCTGATGGGCAAGGTCGCCGAGGGCAAGATCGTGCTTGAACTGAACCAGACGCTGGACGAGGTCAAGGGCGACCAGAGCGGCGTGACCGGCCTGCAGCTCAAGTCGACGGCCCACGGTTCGACCAAGGAGATCAAGGTGCACGGCCTGTTCGTGGCGATCGGCCACAAGCCGAACACGGGCATCTTCGAAGGCCAGGTGGACATGCACAACGGCTACATCAAGACCCGCGGCGGCAGCGAAGGCATGGCCACCGCGACCAACGTCCCGGGCGTGTTCGCGGCCGGCGACGTGCAGGACCACGTGTACCGCCAGGCGATCACCTCGTCGGGCTCGGGCTGCATGGCCGCGCTGGATGCCCAGCGTTACCTGGAAGCCCTGGAGTAAATTTGAAAGTTATCGATGGCAATGAAGGACTTTGCTGACCTGAAATCCTTGCGCGACCGGCTCAAGGAAGAAGAACGGCTGCGCGCCATCGAAAAGGCCGAGCGGGAAAAGCGCGAGCGCATCGCGCGCGAGCAAGCCGTCGAATTCCGCTCGGCCGTCACGGACGTCGTCAAGATGCCCGAATCGGACCGCTACGTGTGGCGGCCGATGCACGAATTCGAAACGCGCGGCCAGCCCCTTCCCACGCGTCCCCGCACCCCTGAAGAAGAAACCGCAGCCGTGCTGCGCGAATCGATGCTGTCCGACCAGTTCGACGTGGACGGCCTGCTCGACGAAGACCCGTCCCTCAGCTGGTCGGCGCCCGGCGTCGGCCCGGACGTCGTGAAAAAGCTGCGCAAGCGCCACTGGCCCGTCGAGGACGAGCTGGACCTGCACGGCCTCACGCGCGACATCGCGCGGCGCCACGTCGACGCCTATCTCCGCAAATCCAGCAGGCGCGGCATCCGCTGCGTACGCATCATCCACGGCGTGGGCTACGGCTCGGCCGGCGGCGAGCCCGTCCTGCGCGGCATGGTCCACAGCTGGCTCGTGCAGACGAGCGACGTGGTCGCGTTCTGCGTCGCGAACCGGGCCGATGGAGGCAATGGCGCATTGATCGTCCTCCTGCGCCCCGCCCTGCTGGATTGAGCACGGTTCGTGGTCCGGCGACGGCCATGATTTGACGAAACCTGTAATATGCAGACTTCGTGGTGCCGACGCGGCGCTGCCAGCATAAGGATGAACGCGTGAAGTCCAGTAGCCCGGTACCGATGGCAGCACCGCGGCGCGTCGACTTGCAGAACTGCGCCGACGAGCCGATCCACATCCCCGGCTCGATCCAGCCGCACGGCGCCCTGCTCTTCCTGACCGACGCGGGACACGTCGAAGGCTGGAGCGCGAATATCGCCACCGTCACGGACGCCGAGCCCGTCCTGGACCAGCCGTACGGCGCACTGGGCCTGCCGCAAGCGGTGACGGACCTCATCCAGGAAAGCCTGGACACGATGGAGGACGGCGCATCGCCCGCCACGGTGACGGCCGTCGCCATCCGCGACCGCGACTACGACTGCGTCGTGCACGCGCACACGCGCCGCGTCATCGTGGAATTCGAAGCGCGCGAGGTCAGCATGGAAGAAGTCGCCCAGTTCGCGATCAAGGCGCACTCGTCGATCGACCGCCTGCGCCGCCAGCGCAGCATCGACGGCCTGCTGGAGACGGCCGTGCGCCAGATCCGCGACTTCACGGGCTTCGACCGCGTGATGGCCTACCGTTTCCGCAGCGACGATTCGGGCGACGTGGTGGCCGAGGCGCGCCGCGACGACCTCGTGCCCTACCTGGGCCAGCGCTACCCGGCCGGCGACATCCCGCCGCAGGCGCGCCGCCTGTACGTGCTGAACACGCTGCGCATGATCGCCGACGTCGGCTACGACGCCGTGCCGCTGCTGGGCGCCCCCGATGCGCCGCCGCTGGACATGAGCTTCGCCGTGCTGCGCAGCGTGTCGCCGATCCACGTGGAGTACCTGCAGAACATGGGCGTGGGCGCGTCGATGAGCGTGTCGATCGTCATCCACGGCCGCCTGTGGGGCCTGGTCGCGTGCCACCACATGGACCCCAAGCGCGTGCCCTACTCCGTCCGGATGGCGGCCGACGTACTGGCGCAGGTGATCGCATCGACCGTGCAAGGCATCGAGGCGCGCGAGGACGCGGAACTGGTCGAGCACGCGGCCAACGTGCGCACCAGCCTCGTGGAGTCGCTGCTGCTGGACGAAGACCCGCTCGAAGCCCTCGTCGAGCACGGCGACGGCCTGCTGGAATCCACGCATGCGCAGGCGCTCGTCGTCAGCCAGTACGGGCGCGTCGTATGCCGCGGCGTCGACCAGGCGCTGGGCGAAGCCATCGTCGCGGCGCTGCCGGCCGAGCCGCACGACATCGTCACGCGCGCCGGCGTGAAGGATTGGCCGGAGGCGATCCAGCCCCTGCTCGGCAAATGGGCCGGCATGCTGGGCCTGCCGTTCGACCCGCCGTCCGGCGGCTGGTGCGTGCTGCTGCGCACGGAACAGGTCGAGGAAGTGGCCTGGGGCGGCAAGCCGGACAAGACCCAGGCCGGCCCGCTGGGCGAGCGCCTGACGCCGCGCGGCTCGTTCGAGGCCTGGCACGAGACGGTGCGCGGCCGCGCCCACCCATGGGAAGACGGCATCCTCACGCATGCGCGCATGATGCTGGGCGAGCTGGCGCGCGTGTCGAACGCGCGCCGCGCCCAGACGGAATCCACGCGCGCGCAACTGCTGGCCATGCTGGGCCACGACCTGCGCGACCCGCTCAACTCCATCAACATGGCGGGCATGGTGCTGGAAAAGACGGACGGCGTCGGCAACAAGGGCACGCTGGGCAAGCGCATCCAGTCGTCCAGCAACCGCATGCAGCGCATGATCGGCCAAGTGCTGGACATGAGCCGCATCGACCGCGGCCTGTCGCTCGGCATCGCCCTGCAGCCGGTCGACCTGGCGGCCCTCGTCGAGGACATGGTCGAGGAAGCGCGTCTCGCCTATCCGACCATCGTCTACGCGATGCACACCGCCGGTCCGGCGTTCGTGCTGGCGGATGCGGGCCGGCTGGGCCAGGTGATCTCGAACCTGCTGTCCAACGCGCGCCACCACGGGGAACCGAACCAGCCGATCACGATCCGGCTCGCCCCGCAGGGCGGCGCCGGCCTTGCTGTGCTGGAGATCGCGAACGCGGGGGCGCCGATCCCGGCGGAGACCGAGGCCGCGCTGTTCAATCCGTTCAAGCGCAGCTCGCTGAACAATCCGCGCAACCGCACGGGCATGGGCCTCGGGCTCTACATCGCCCAGCAGATCGTGCGCGAGCACGAGGGCGAGATCGACTACCGGCATGAGAATGGCCGCGTGATCTTCGCGGTCCGCCTGCCGCTGGCGCCGCACGCAAGCTGACGCCGCCGGGCCCGGCATGCTAGTCTAGCAACATGGAGACGATCGGCCCCCGCATGCACCTCATCACCGTCATTGAAATCGTCGCGATCCTGGTGGGCGCGTTCTCGGGTTTCATCGAGGCGCGGAGAAAACGGATGGACGTGGTGGGGGTGTTCACGGTCGCCTTCATCGCCGCATTCGGCGGCGGCACCCTGCGCGACATCCTGCTGGACAAGCGGCCGCTGTTCTGGGTGATCCACCAGGAGTACGCGATCCTGATCTTCGTGCTGGCCCTCGTTGCGACGCCGCTGATCCGCACGCTGCGCCAGATCGTGTCGGAACGGCTGATCGTCATCGCCGACGCGGTCGGCCTGGGCCTGTTTTCCGTGGCCGGCGTGTCGTCCGCGCTGGACGCGCACATGCCCTTGTTCATCGCCTCGATGATGGGGGTGATCACGGGGATCTTCGGCGGCGTGATGCGCGACATCGTCTGCAACGAGGTGCCGATGGTGTTCAGGGACGGCAAGCCCTACGCCATCTGCGCGTTCCTCGGCAACTGGATGTTCCTGCTGCTGGGGATGAACGGCTTTCCGCACGATTTCGCGCTGTGGTCCAGCGCGATGTTCATCGTCGTGTTCCGGCTGGTGGCGTGGAAGTTCGATGTGCGGGTGGGGCGCTAGCCCCCGCCGTTACACCGCGTCCGGCCCCGTCTCGCCCGTACGGATACGAATCACCTGCTCCACTTCCTGCACGAAGATCTTGCCGTCGCCGATCTTGCCGGTGCGCGCGGCCTTGATGATCGCGTCCACGACCTGCTCGGTCAGCGCGTCGTCGACCACCACTTCGATCTTCACCTTGGGCAGGAAGTCGACCACGTACTCCGCGCCGCGGTACAGTTCCGTGTGGCCCTTCTGGCGGCCGAAGCCCTTCACTTCCGTGACGGTCAGGCCGGTGACGTTCACTTCGGCCAGCGCTTCGCGCACTTCGTCCAGTTTGAACGGCTTGATCACGCAGGTAATCTGTTTCATGGTATCTCCTTTCAGTATCGCCCGATTATCGCATGGCACCCGGTCAATCCGGAATCCTCGCCAGCTGGTCCATCCACACGGTCGCCTCCGAATCGCTCGGCGCGCGCCAGTCGCCACGCGGTGACAACGAGCCACCGTTGCCGACCTTCGGCCCGTTCGGCACGCACGAGCGCTTGAACTGGCTCGTCTTGAAGAAGCGCCACAGGAAGATGCCGAGGTTTTTCTTGATCGCCGCGAGGTCGTACTGGTTGCGCGCCGGGCTGCCGCCTTCCGGCCACGGACCGGCCGCACGATCCTGCCACGCGCTCCACGACAGGAATGCGACCTTCGGCGGCCCGAAACCGTAGCGCAAGGTGTAGTACAGGTTGAAGTCCTGCAGCTCGTACGGACCGATGAAGGTTTCCGTCACCTGCGCCGGCTTGCCCTCTTCCTTGCCGGTGCCCGTCTTGCCCGGCACGAGTTCCGGCGAGATCTCCGTCTCCAGCACGTTGATCAGGACATCGGAGCCCGTGTCACCGATCTGTTTCGTGTCGGCGACCCAGCGCACGAGGTGCGAAATGAGCGTCTTCGGCACGCTCGCGTTGACGTTGTAGTGCGACATGTGGTCGCCCACGCCGTACGTGCACCAGCCCAGCGCCAGTTCGGACAGGTCGCCCGTGCCGATCACGATCGCATGATGATGGTTCGCGAGGCGGA
>CBIHOW010000122.1:0-13720 GCA_966211695.1 uncultured Massilia sp.
TGAAGACCCTGTTCCTGCAGGCGCCCTCGTTCGACGGCTTCGACGGCGGCGCCGGATCGCGCTACCAGGCGAAGCGTGAAATCCGCTCGTTCTGGTATCCGACCTGGCTGGCCCAGCCGGCGGCCCTCGTGCCCGGCAGCCGGCTGCTCGACGCCCCCGCGGACGGTCTCACCGTTGCGCAGGCGCTGGACATCGCACGGCGATACGACCTCGTGATCATCCACACGAGTACGCCTTCATTTGCGGGCGACGTGCGCTTCGCCGGGTTGCTCAAGGACAGCCATCCCACGGTACGCATCGGCATGGTGGGTGCCAAGGTCGCCGTCGATCCCGGCGGGTCGCTGCGCGCGGGCGATGCCATCGACTTCGTCGCCCGCGAAGAATTCGACTACACCTGCCGCGACGTCGCGGCGGGCCGGCCGTTGGCGGCCATCGACGGCGTCAGCTGGCGCGACGCCGACGGTACGCTGCGCCACAACCCGCCGCGCGCGATCATCGAAGACATGGATGCGCTGCCGTTCGTCGCGCCCGTGTACCGGCGCGACCTCAACCTCCGCAATTACTTCATCGGCTACCTGAACTATCCCTACGTGTCCCTGTACACGGGACGCGGATGCCGCTCGCGCTGCACGTTCTGCCTGTGGCCGCAGACCGTCGGCGGTCACCGCTACCGCACCCGCTCGGCGGACAACGTGCTCGCCGAGGTCCGCTGGATCAAGGAAAACATGCCGGAGGTGAAGGAAATCATGTTCGACGACGATACGTTCACCGACTTCCGCCCGCGTGCCGAGGAGATCGCGCGGGGCCTCGGCAAGCTGGGCGTGACATGGTCGTGCAATGCGAAGGCGAACGTGCCCTATTCGACGCTCAAGGTCATGAAGGAAAACGGCCTGCGGCTGCTGCTCGTGGGCTACGAATCCGGGGACGACCAGATCCTCCTGAACATCAAGAAGGGCTTGCGGACCGATATCGCGCGGCGCTTCGCCGCCGACTGCCGCGCGCTCGGGATCACCGTGCACGGCACATTCATCCTCGGCTTGCCGGGCGAGACACGGGAGACGATCGCCAGATCGATCGCATTCGCGAAAGAGATCAACCCGCACACGATCCAGGTCTCGCTGGCGGCGCCTTACCCGGGCACCCGGCTGTATGAACAGGCGCTGGAGAATGACTGGATACCGGCCCACAGGACCATTCCGCTCGTCGACGGCAGCGGCGTGCAACTGGCTGCGCTCAGCTATCCGCACCTGTCGAGCGACGAGATCTATCATGGCGTCGAACAGTTTTACCGCAGTTTTTATTTCCGTCCCTCGAAGATCTGGGAAATCGTCGGTGAAATGCTGCAGAGCTGGGACATGACCCGGCGCCGCCTGCGCGAAGGCGTCGAATTCTTCCATTTCCTGCGCGCCCACGGCGCTTCCCATCCATGAGCACGCTGCGGGAACGTGGCCTCATCGTCACGGCCGACGACTTCGGCCTGCACCCGAGCGTCAACGCGGCCGTCGAGCGCGCGCATCGGGACGGCATCCTGACCGCAGCCAGCCTGATGGTGGGCGCGCCGGCCGCGGAGGATGCAATCGCTCGTGCGCATGCGTTGCCGGGACTGCGGGTAGGCCTGCACGTCGTCCTGGCCGATGGCCCGTCCGTGCTGCCGGCGCGCGTCATCCCCGACCTCGTCGACGGGCGGGGTCGTTTCGGTGTGCGCATGGCACGCGACGGCGCGCGCATCTTCTGTTTGCCGCGCGTACGCCGCCAGCTGGCGCTGGAGATCCGCGCCCAGTTCGAAGCGTTCGCCGCCAGTGGCTTGCCGCTCGACCACGTCAACGCGCACAAGCATTTCCACCTGCATCCGACGATCCTGTCCCTCATCATCCATATCGGCCGCGAGTTCGGGCTGCACGCCATCAGGTTCCCGCGTGAAACGGGGCCGCCCGGGCAATCCGCCCCGGGCTGGCTGGTGCCCTGGCTGGCGCTGCTCGAAGCGAGGCTGGACGCGGCCGGCATCGGCCACAACGACTACGTGGCCGGCATCCGCCAGTCCGGACGTTTCGACGAGCCGGCCCTGCTGGGTGCACTGTGCAGCCTGCCGACGTCCGGCATCGGCGAGCTGTACCTGCATCCAGCGCTCTGTTCCGGCGCGGCGATCGCGCCATCGATGCGCGGATACCGCCACGCCGACGAGTTCGCTGCACTCGTCTCGCCGCGTGTGCGTGCGGTGTGCGGCGCCCTGCGCGCGCTGGGCTGGCGCTTCGGTGGATTTGCCGACCTCGTTGCCGCCGCAGGGCAGCCGCCATGCCATGCGGACGCGCCGCCGGACAGGCACGCGGCCGGGTTGCCGCCATCGTTGCGCGCGCACGCCGCCGCCGATCGCGCCAGCGACAGCCGCGACGGCCCATGAGCCACGCCCGCACGATGGGCCGGCTGGCCTGGACGGCATCGCTCGCCGGGCTCGCACTGCTGGTCGCCCTCGTCGTCGCCGAAGGCTGGTCCGGCATCGCGGCCGCGTTCGGGCGGGCCGGCTGGGCGCTGCTGCTCGTCGTGCCGGCACGCGTTGTCACGCAGGCGTTCGACACCCGCGCGTGGCGCGTGCTGCTCGCGCCGTTCGACCCCGGACGCGCGGCCGGCCCGCTGTTCCTGTTGTGGGTCGCATTCGTGCGCGAGGCCGTCAACCGGCTGCTGCCGGTGGCGAACATCGGCGGCGAAGTGGCCGGGGTGCGGCTCGCGGGCGTGCGGGTGCCCGACACGGCGGGCGTCGCGGCCAGCGTCGTCGTGGAAGTCTTGCTGACGATGATCGTACTGTATCTGTTCTGCGGCGCCGGCGCCCTGCTGATGCTGAAGCTGGCGGCCGGGCCCGGCCTCGTCGGGATCGTCGCGGCGGCGCTCCTGTTGTCGCTGCCGCTGCCCGTGCTCGCCTGGTGGCTGCTTCGCCACGGCGCACCGTTCACGCGGATGGAGCGGTGGGTGTCGCGCCTGCTGGGGCCGCAGAACGTCATGGCATTGCACCTGGACGGCGCGGGCATCGACGCGGCCGTCGTGCGCCTGTTCCGGCAACGGGGCCGCCTTGCGCGCGCGGGGGCGTGGTCGCTGCTGGCCTACGTGCTCGGCACGTTCGAGACGTGGTATGCATTGGCCCTGCTCGGCCATCCCGTCGACCTGGAGGCCGCGCTCGCCATCGAGGCGCTGACGCAGGCGGTGCGCCACGCCGGCTTCCTGGTGCCGGCCGGCCTGGGCGTGCAGGAAGCCGCCGTGCTGCTGTTCGGCCAGCTGGCCGGCGTGGCCGGGGACGTGGCGCTGTCGCTGGCGCTCGTCAAGCGGATGCGCGAGGTCGCGACCGGGGTGCCGGCCCTCCTCTCGTGGCATTGGTTCGAAGTGCGCCGCCTGCGCAACGCGCTCAAGGTCCCCGCTTAGTGCACCCTGCTTAGTGCACCCTGCTTAGTGCACCCTGTTATGTTCCGCCAGGTATCGGATGAGGCCGTCGATGCCTTCCGTCGCCAGCCGGGCCGCGAACTGCCGGCGATACACCTGGATCATCCACGCGCCCATCATGTTGATGTCGTAGATCTTCCAGCCCGTGGCCGTCTTGTGCATGCGGTAGTCGATCGGCATCGTGTCGCCGCCCGTGATCACGGTCGTCTTCACGACGGCATCGGTGGCGTTCGCGGCAGGGCGGCTCGTGGGCCGGGTTGCGGACGAATAGCGGAACTCCGTGTTCCCAAGCTGGATCTGCGTCAGCTGGATCGCGTAGGTACGCGCCAGCAGCGTCTGGAATTCGCGGAACAGCGCCTCGCGCTGGGCCGGCGTCGCCTGCGCCCACGCGCTGCCCACCGCGTACTGCGTCGTCAGCATGAAATCGGTGGACGGCAGGAAGTCGCGGCGGACGATCTCGAATGTCCGCTCGGGGTCGCCTGCGCGCGCGCCGGGATCGCTGCGGATGGCGGCCATGACCTTGTCGATCGTGCTCTTCAACACTTGCTCCGGCGTACGCTCGGCCACCTGCTGGGCGCAGGCCGGCGGCGGCATGGAAAAGACCAGGGCAAGCAAAAATGGCGACGGTTTCATGGGTTTCTCGATCGGCACATCCATATGACCGCCGTCGCGCCGTCCGTGTTCCCGCGCACGGCTGCGCCAGATCATACGGCCATCCGGGCCATCTCCGGTCTAATAACTGCTGCCTCAAGGATGACACCATGCTCACCCACCAGATCGCCAGGCTCGTCCACCTGTCGTGCCGCCACCCGTGGGCGGTGCTCGGGACATTCGCCCTGCTGGTACTTGCATCCGGGCTTTATGTCGCGGGCCATTTTGCGATCAATACGGACGTCGGGCAGTTGATCGACGCGAATGCCCCGTGGGCCCGGCGCGACGCCGCCATCGCCGCCGCGTTCCCGAGCCGGGGCGACACGACCCTGGCCGTCGTGCGCGCCCCGGCACCGGAATTCGCGGCGCAGGCGGCCCGCGAACTGGCCGACCGCCTGCGCCGCCAGCCCGGCCTGTTCCGCGCGGTGGACCTGGGCGCGGGCGCCGATTTCTTCCGCCGCAACGGCCTGCTGTACCTCGACGTGCACGCGGTCCGCGACCTGACGGCGCGCCTCGTCGACGCGCGCCCCCTGCTCGATGCGCTCGCGCGCGACCCGTCGCTGCGGGGCGTGGCGAACCTGCTGGCGGTCACGCTGGGCACGCCCTTGCTGACGGGCCAGGTCACGCTCGCGCGGATGGCGCCGCTGCTGGCGCGCAGCGCCGCCACGGTCGAAGACGCGCTCGCCCGGCGTCCCGCCGCCCTGTCCTGGCAGGATCTCGCCGGCGCCGGCGTAGCGGCCGAACCCGGCCTCGTGGAAGTCCGGCCCGTGCTCGACTACACGGCCCTGCTGCCGGGCGCCGCTTCCAGCGACGCGATCCGCGCGGCCGCCGCCGACCTGCGCCTGGCCGCGCGCTACGGCGCGCACGTGACCTTGACGGGGCCGGTGCCGCTGTCGGACGACGAATTCGCGTCGCTGCAGGAAGGGTCGCCGCTCGTCGGCAGCATTCCCGTCGTGATCGTGCTCGTACTGCTGTGGCGGGCGGTGCGTTCGACCCCGCTCGTGCTGGCGCTGTGCGTCACGATGCTGGGCGGCCTCGCGCTCACGGCCGCGCTGGGGCTGATGATGGTGGGCGCCCTGAACCTGATCTCCGTCGCGTTCGCGATCCTGTTCGTCGGGCTCGGCATCGATTTCGGCATCCAGTTCGGCATGCGCTTCCGCGAACTGCGGCGGGTGCGGCCGGGCACCGGCACGGCGTTGCTGGCGACGGCGCGCGCGCTCGCGCTGCCGCTCACCCTCGCGGCGACGGCCACCGCGTTCGGCTTCCTCGCCTTCCTGCCCACGGCGTACCGCGGCGTGGCCGAGCTGGGACAGATCGCGGGCGTCGGCATCCTGTGCGTCGCCCTGCCCGCCTGCGTGACGGTGCTGCCCGCGCTGATCCGCGTCATGGATCCGCCGGCGGGGCTGCGCGCGCCCGGCTACCCGTGGCTGGCCGGCATCGACCATGCGCTGCAGACCCACCGCAAGACCGTGCTGGCGGCCACGCTGGCGCTCGTCGCGGCCGGCATTCCCCTGCTGTGGCGCCTCGAGTTCGACTTCGATCCGCTGCACCTCAAGAATCCCGGCAGCGAATCGATGGCGACACTGGCCTCGCTCGCGCGCGGCACCGACATCGGCCTCGACAACGTGCAGGTGCTCGCCCCGTCGCTGGCGCAGGCCACCGCCCTGGCGGCACGCCTGGAACGGCTGCCCGACGTGGCCAATGCGCTGACGGCGGCCAGCCTCGTCCCCGACCGGCAGGCGGAAAAACTGGACGCCATCGCGGCAGCCGCCGCCCGCCTGCTGCCCGTGCTGGAGCGGCCGGCACCGGCAGTCGCGCCGGCGTCGGACCAACAGCGCGCGGCGGCGCTGCGCACGGCTGCCCAGTCGCTGCACAATGCCGCGCTCGACCATCCCGGGCCCGGTGCGGCCGAGGCGTCGCGGCTCGCGCGGGCACTGGCCGCGCTGGCGCGCGCGGGACCGGCCGCCCGCGACCGCGCCGACCAGGCACTGGCCGGCACGCTGCGGCTTGCGCTGGATGGGCTGCGGCTGGCGTTGCGACCGGAACCCGTCACCCTGGCAACCCTGCCCGCCGCGATGCGCCGCAACTGGATCGCGGACGACGGCCGGGCGCTCGTCGACATCAGCCCGAAGCGGCCCACGGGGACGAGCCTCGGCGACGACAGCCGGCTGGGCCGCTTCGCCGACGCCGTCCTGCGCGTCGCACCGGATGCGGCCGGCGGCCCGATCTCCGTGCGCCATGCGGCCGACCTGATCATCGCCGCGTTCGTGCAGGCGGCGCTGCTGGCCGTCGCCACCATCACGCTGCTGTTGTGGATCGCGTTCCGGCGCGTGGGGGACGTGCTGCTGACGATGGTGCCGCTGCTCGTGTCGAGCCTGGTCACCCTGGAGGCTTGCGTGCTGCTGGGCATCCACCTGAATTTCGCCAACATCATCGCGCTGCCGCTGCTGCTGGGTGTCGGCGTCGCTTTCAAGATCTATTACATCATGGCGTGGCGCGCGGGGCAGCCCGCCCGGCTGGAGCATCCGCTCACGCAAGCCATCGTCCTCAGCGCGGCGACCACCGGCACCGCGTTCGGCAGCCTGTGGCTGTCGCACCACCCCGGCACCGCCAGCATGGGCAAGCTGCTGGTGCTGGCGCTGGTCTGCACGCTGATCGGCGCCGTGTTCTTCCAGCCCGTCCTGCTGGGGCAGCCCCGCGCCCCGGCGCCTGCCGAACGAGGACCGCCATGACCCACCCGCCACCGCGCCGGCGCGTCGCCGCCCTGCCGCTCATGCCGCTCATGTGCGTCATCTGCCTCATTTTCCTGTCCGCCTGCGCCACGGGACCGGAGCGCGATCCGGCCGATCCGCTGGAGCCGCTCAACCGCGCCACGTTCCGCTTCAACGACACGCTCGACCGCCACATCGCGCAGCCGGTCGCGCGCACGTACAACCGCACCGTGCCGCGGCCCATCCGCACCGGTGTCGACAACTTCTTTTCCAACCTGGGCGACGTCACCGTGATGCTGAACGATTTCGCCCAGTTGCGCCTGATGGACGGCATGAACGACTTGATGCGCGTGGCCGTCAATTCCACGTTCGGCCTGCTGGGCGTGCTCGACATCGCCACGCCGGCCGGCATCGCCAGGCGCGACCAGGACTTCGGGCTCACGCTGGGCCATTACGGGGTGCCGACCGGGCCCTACCTCGTGCTGCCCCTGTTCGGCCCGAGCACCTTCCGCGACGCGACCGGCTTCGCCGTCGACCAGTACGGCTCGCCCACTACGTACGCCAAGCCGGCGCTGCGCAACACGCTGTGGGGCGTCGACTTCGTCAGTACCCGGGCCCGCTACCTGAACGCGACCAACCTGCTGGAACAGGCCGCGCTCGACCGCTACCTGTTCGTGCGCGACGCCTACCTGGGCCGCCGCCGCGCGCTGCTTGACGAAAACAAGGAGACGCCGCTGCCGCGTTACGACGACGTCGACGGCGGCAAGGAGGATGGCGCCAAATAGCGCCCCAACGCGGGCCCGAGCACGGCGCGCGCCCGCAGCAGGGCCCGCCGTGCCAACCACGCCTCGCCCGCCAACGCGCACACGGAGGCGATCTGCCCCGGTGCACGCGCCAGGCCGCGCAGCACGGGCCAGACGCCGCCCGTGTCGAGGCCGGCCAACGCGGCCGCGGGCACGCTGCGCCAGGCCGGATCGAGTACGACCCGGCAGGCCGCGAACGGCAAGCCGTGGCGCCGGGCGGCCAAGGCGGCGGCGTGCGTTTCCATGTCCACGGCGGCGGCACCCGCTTCACGCCACAGCGCGGCCTTGGCGGCAACCGTGGCGAGGGGTGCGTCCGCCCCGGCGAGCAGCCCCGGCCGGGCATTCGGCAGACGGTCCAGCAATGCGCGCGACCAGTCCGGGTCCGTCGCGACGACGCCGTCCGGCGTCAGCACGCCGGTCGCCACGACGCAGTCGCCGGTGGCGAGATGCGGGTCGAGACCACCCGCGCAACCGAAACTGATGATACCGGCCCAGGAGGCTGCGCCGTCCAGCATCCCATGCAGCCGCTGCGCCACCCGCCACGGCCCGGGTCCGTGGACGGCCACGACGCCCGGCCCGTCCGCGATCGCCGCCTCGAACGGCATGCCGCAGACGGCGAGCACGCCCGGCACCTCGAGCACGGTCTACATCCCGAACGCGACCCGGCCGCTGCCGCCCGCCCGCAGGTTGCGGTAGCGGGCCAGCGCCCACAGCGGGAAATAGCGGGCGTAGCCGTGGTAGCGCAGGTAAAACACGCGGGGGAAGCCCGTGGCCGTGTGCTGCGGTTCGTCCCACAGGCCGTCCGCGCGCTGCCGGTCGACGAGCCAGGCAATGCCGCGCGCGACGGCGGGCGTATCGACGGCGCCCGCCGCCATCAGGCCCAGCAGGGCCCACGCCGTTTGCGACGCCGTCGACGGTGCCCACGCGTGGCCGGCGTAGTCGAGCCGGTAGCTGTCGCCCCCCTCTCCCCAGCCGCCGTCCGGATTCTGCACGTACGCAAGCCAGCGGGCGGCCCGCGCGACGGGCGGCGCATCCGGCGGCAGACCGGCGGCCGCCAGGGCGCACAGTGCGCACCACGTGCCGTACACATAGTTCACACCCCAGCGTCCGTACCAGCTGCCGTTCGCTTCCTGCCGGCGCAACAGCCACCCCAGCGCCCTTGCGGCGGGCGAACGGCGCTGCACGCAGGCGCCCGGCGCCAGCTGGGCCAGCATCGACAGGCAGCGCGCGGACACGTCGGCCGTCGGCGGATCCAGCAGCGCCCCGTGGTCGGCGAACGGGATGTGGTTCAGGTAGTGGTGCGTATTGTCGGCCTCGAACGCGCCCCAGCCGCCGCCCTTGCCCTGCATGCCGACGATCCATTCGCGGGCACGGGCGACGGCGTCGGCGTACCGGTCCGGCAACGGTTGCGGTTCGAGGTGCGCGGCCCGGTGCATGGCCATCGCCACGACGGCCGTGTCGTCGACGTCGGGATAGCACGCGTTCTCGTACTGGAACGCCCAGCCGCCGGGACGCAGGCCGGGGCGGCGCGTGGCCCAGTCGCCGGGCTCGTCGAGGATTTGCAGCGGCAGCAGCCAGTCGAGGCCGCGGCGTGCCGCGTCCAGGGCGGGCGGCGTGCCGGTCTCCAGCAACGCGTGGCACATCAGCGCCGTGTCCCACACGGGCGACAGGCACGGCTGGCAATATGCCTCCTCGCCATGGTCGACGAGCAGCCGGTCGATGGCACGACGCGCGGCCGACGTCTCGGGCGCGTCCGGCGGGTGGCCCAGCACGTCCAGCATCTGCACGGCGTTGACCATCGCGGGGAAGATGGCGCCCAGGCCGTGCTCGCCGTTCAGGCGCGCGCGCACGAACGCGGCCGCCTGCTCCACCGCGCGCCGGCGCAGGCGCGCGGGCAGGCGCGGCGCCAGCAGCCGCATCTGCGACTCCAGCGTGCGGAACAGCGCGAACCACATGCGGTCCTGGTGCGGCGCGCGCGGTGCCAGCCCGAGGGTCGACGGTGGCGCGAGGAACAGTTCGGCGACGCCGACAGCGCGGGGATTGCGCGCCCGCGGCCGCAGCGCGCCCAGCACGAGCAGCGGCGTCAGCACGGTGCGCGTCCAGTACGAGACCTTCGACAGGTGGAACGGCGACCAGCGCGGCAGCAGCGCGATCTCCACCGGCATCACCGGCACCGCCGACCACGGCATCTCGCCGAACAGGGCCAGCAACATGCGCGTGAACACATTGCTGCGCTCGGCGCCGCCGTGGTCCCGGATCGCCGCACGCGCCCGCGCCATGTGCGGCGCGTCCGGCGGATCGCCGATCATCTTCAGCGCGAAATACGCCTTTACGCTGGCGCTCGGGTCGAAGGCGCCGCCGTGGAACAGCGGCCAGCCGCCATGCTCGCCCTGGCGGCGGCGCAAATACGTTGCAATCTTGCGTTCCAGGCCGGCGTCCGGCGTCTCGCCCAGGTAGTGCACGAGCAAGACGTATTCGGCCGGGATGGTGACGTCCGCTTCCAGTTCGTAGACCCAGTGCCCGTCGTCGCGCTGGTCGGCCAGCACGGCCGCAAGCGCGAGGTCGATGGCCGGTTCCAGGCGCGCCCGCCTGGTGAGTGTGCGCGCCGCCTCGACGGCGCCGGCCTGCGCCGTGGACCGGAATGACGAGTAACGCATGGCGTCCCCCTGCCTACCGCAGCGCGTGCCGCAGCAGGATGCCCACCTTGGCCAGCCGGCCCAGCCGGACGGGCGCGCGCGGACGGGCCCAGCCGCGCGCCGCCAGCCGCGCCAGCAGCGCCGCATAGACGGCCCCCATCAGCCGCGGCGCCCGCCCGGCGCTGCCCCGGTGACGGCACAGGACGAAATCGGAGGCGGCGTAATGCCGGCGCGCCTGCGCGGCCAGGTCGGCGCACGCCCGGGGCAGCGCCGGATGTGCGGCGATGCCGTCCGCGCCGGCGGCGCACACGCGGGCGTCGACGCCGGCCGCGAGCAGCAGTTCGCGCGGCACGTAGGCGCGGCCGATGGCGGCGTCTTCGTCGATGTCGCGCAGGATGTTCGTCAGTTGCAGCGCGCGGCCCAGGTGGTGGGCGAGCAGGATGCCGTCGTCCTGCGGCAGGCCGAACACGCGCACGGACAGCCGTCCCACGGCGGCGGCCACGCGGTCGCAGTACAGGTCGAGCGTGTCGGCCGGCGGCGCGCAGATCGGGCGGTCCTGTGCGTCCATCAGCATGCCGTCGATCACGGCGTGGAAGTCGGCGCGCGCGAGACCGTACGCCGCGATGTGCGGCGCCAGCGGGCCAAAGCGCGGGCACCAGCCGCCGTCATACGCCGCGTCGACGTCGGCCCGCCATCGCTCCAGGGCGGCGCGGCGCTGGAGCGGTGGCGCGGGTCCGTCGGCGATGTCGTCGACGGCGCGGCAGAACGCGTAGATACCGAACATCGCCGCGCGCCGCGCCGCCGGCAGCATGCGCATGGCCAGGCCGAACGAACTGGCCGGCGTGTGCACCGGCACGGCGAGGGCATCCGTTTCGGGAAGCATGGGGCACCTCTCTCGGTTGAGTTCAGTGACTGTTCGCGACGAGCAGCGGCGCATCCGCCACAAAGCGCTGGCGGATGGCGCCCGCGATCCCGGCCGCGTCGAGGCCGGCGGCACCCAGCAGCGCGGCAGGGTCGCCATGCTCGATGAACAGGTCCGGCAGGCCCAGCATCAACAGCGGGCGCTGGATGGCGGCCGCGGCCAGCGCTTCCGCGACGGCCGCGCCCGCACCGCCCATGACGGCGCCCTCCTCCACCGTCACGAGTTGCGCATGGTCGCGCGCCAGCGCCGCCACGAGGTCGGCATCGAGCGGCTTCACGAACCGCATGTTGGCCACCGTCGCCCCCAGTTCCGCGCCCGCTTCGAGACTCGGCGCCAGCATCGGTCCGAACGCGAGGATCGCGATGCCGGACCCGCGCCGGCGTACCTCGCCGCGGCCGAGCGGGATGGCGTCCAGCTCGGCCGCCGGCACGATTCCGGGCCCCGGTCCGCGCGGATAACGCACGGCCGCCGGCCCCGGATGGCGGTAGGCGGTCGTCAGCATGCGCCGGCACTCGGCCTCGTCGGACGCTGCCATCAAGACCATGTTCGGCACGCAGCGCAGATACGGGATGTCGTAGTTGCCCGCATGCGTGGCGCCGTCGGCGCCGACGAGGCCGGCCCGGTCGATCGCGAACGTCACGTCCAGGTTTTGCAGTGCGACGTCGTGGATCAACTGGTCGTAGGCACGTTGCAGGAACGTGGAATAGATGGCGACGACGGGCTTCATGCCTTCGGCGGCGAGGCCGCCCGCGAACGTCAGCGCGTGCTGCTCGGCGATGCCGACATCCACGTAGCGGTCGGGGAAGCGCTGGGCAAAGCGCACGAGCCCGGAGCCTTCGCGCATGGCGGGCGTGATGCCCACGAGGCGCGGATCGTGCGCGGCCATGTCGCACAGCCAGTCGCCGAACACGTCCGTGTACGCGGGCCGGCCGCGGCTACCTTCCGCCAGGCCCTGCGCGGGGTCGAAGCGGCCCGTGCCGTGGTACTGGGTGGGCGCGGCCTCCGCGCGCGCATAGCCTTTGCCCTTGCGCGTGACGACGTGCAGCACCTGCGGGCCTGGACGCCCCCGGGCGGCCTCCAGCGCGGGAATCAGGGCGTCGAGGTCGTGGCCATCGACCGGGCCCGAATACGCCAGGCCGAACGCCTCGAACAGCGATGCGCCCGGGCGCACGCGGCCGGACGCGAGATCGGACAAATGGCGGTCCAGCGCGCCCACGGCGGGAGAAATCGACATGCCGTTGTGATTGACGACGACGAGCAGCCGGAGAGAAGGGTCGATGCCCGCGTTGTTCAGCGCTTCGAATGCCATGCCGGCCGACAGCGCGCCGTCGCCGCAGACGGCCACGGCATGGCGGTCGTCGCCCTGCAGCTTCGCGGCCAGCGCCATGCCGAGCGCGGCGGACAACGCCGTCGACGAGTGCGCGGTGCCGAAGCAGTCGTACACGCTCTCGCAGCGGCGCGGAAAGCCGGACAGGCCGCCGGCCTGGCGCAGGGTGTGCATCTGTGCGCGGCGGCCCGTCAATACCTTGTGGCCATAGCTCTGGTGACCGACGTCCCACACGATGCGGTCGCGCGGCGTCGCGAACACATAGTGCAGCGCGATCGTCAATTCGACCGTGCCCAGGTTCGACGCGAGATGGCCGCCCGTGCGCGCCACCGTGTCGAGCAGGAAGCGGCGCAGCTGGCGCGCCAGTGTCTCCAGGCGTGCGCGGGGCAGCGCGCGCAATGCGGCCGGGTCGTTGATTGCCTCGAGCAGGTCCATGCGGTCCTCCATGCGGCGTGCGACAGGCACCGCAGGCGACCCATTCTAGAACATCCCGGCCATCCGTTCAGATATGCGATTCAACCGTGCGCCGGCCTCTTCGGAGATATGGTACGCACGAAAAATCCAAGCAGAAAACAGCCAGCGTCACGACACCTTCAACGGCGCGGTACCGGCGTCGCGGGCAGCAGGCCCAGCATGCCCTTCAGCGCGTACAGGACCACCAGCGCGCCCAGCATGTCGCCGGCCGCCATGACGGCGAAGCCCTGCGCCAGGTCGACCTGGTCGCCATGGATCCAGAACCACAGGTGGTGCATCAGCGGGCTGGCGACGCCGAACAGCGGCACGAGCAGCAGCAGGCGGCGCGACGTCAGGTTGGCCAGCGACGCCTGCATGCCCAGCACGCGCAGCGCGAACAGGTACACGAGGTAAGGCGCGAGGGCCGAACTGATGCCGCCGACGAAGGAGCGCACGGGGTCGTCCGGATACAGGTTGAAGAACGACTCGCACCACGACCCCAGCAGGACGCCCACGGCGCCGGGCAAGCCCAGCAGCAGCGGACACAGCAGCCGCGCGCCCGCCGGCAGGTAGATCCAGCCGACGCCGCGCACGAACTCGACGTTGGGGAACACCCAGTCCTGCAGCCGCGCCAGGACGAGGTAGAACACCACCGAGCCGACGATGCTCGCGCAGGCGACGCGGGCGCGTTCGGGCGCGCCCGGTCCGGCGTCGTTACCGGAAGTTAAAGGGGATAGCATGACGGGTTGTAGGTGATGGAGTTCGCGTGGCTATCGCATTATAATCTGCGC
>CBIHOW010000123.1:0-13509 GCA_966211695.1 uncultured Massilia sp.
GGCAAATCAATGCGGCCGACCTGCCCATTTGCGCACGGTATTGTAACGCAAGGATCGGGCAGCGGCGGACTCCACACGGACATTTTATTCATGTGAAAATTACTTTTTTCACCTTGTCAACTAAATCATGAACCAACGGTTGACCACCTAAATGATAATCGTTATCATTTGAGTATGCTCCCGTCCGGTTCTTCCTCCCCCACTTCCACCGCGCTGCCCGGCGTGCGCCGCGCAACCTTCCTGCGCCAGTTGCATCAATGGCACTGGATCAGTTCTGCCCTGTGCCTGATGGCCATGCTGCTGTTCGCCATCACCGGTTTCACCCTGAACCACGCGTCCCAGATCGAGGCGAAGCCGGCCGTCACGCGCGAGAAGGCGACCTTGCCGCCTGCCCTGCGCACGCAGATCGAGGAATTCGCCGCCGGCCATGCGGACGCGAACTTGCCGCTGCCGGCCCCGCTGGCCGACTGGGCCGAGCAGGCGTTCCCCGTGCAAGTGCGCGGCGTGCGCGCCGAATGGAGCGAGGAAGACGCCTACGTCGCCCTGCCCCGCCCCGGCGGCGACGCCTGGCTGCGCATCGGCGTGGACGGCAATGCCGAATTCGAAACAACCGACCGCGGCTGGATCTCGTGGCTGAACGACATGCACAAGGGCCGCAACGCCGGTCCCGTGTGGGGCTGGTTCATCGACATTTTCGCCATCGCCTGCGTCGTCTTCTGCGTCACCGGTTTCCTGATCCTGAAATACCACGCGGCCAACCGGCCGTCGACGTGGCCCGTGATCGGCTTCGGCATCGTGCTGCCGGTCGTGCTGGCCCTGCTGTTCGTCCACTGATCAACCTTCCCGAAAGCCCACATGAAACTGTCCCACTCGCTCGCCCTGACCCTGCCGCTCGCCTCGAGCTGGGCGATGGCCGCCGACCTCACCGTCAAGTTCGAACTGCCGCAGCTGAACGTGGCGGAGTATCACAAGCCCTACGTCGCGATCTGGATCGAGCGCGCGGACCAGAGCGTCGCGAACACGCTGGCCGTCCTGTACGACGTCAAGAAGCGCGACAACGCGGGCACCAAATGGGTCAAGGACCTGCGCACGTGGTGGCGAAAAGCCGGCCGCGACGTCACCCTGCCGATGGACGGCGTGAGCGGCGCGACGCGCACGGCGGGCGTGCAGACATTGACCATCCCGGCCGCCCGCGCCGGCCTGGACAAGCTGCCGGCGGGCGACTACAAGCTCGTCGTCGAAGCGGCGCGCGAAGCGGGCGGCCGCGAACTCGTGCGCGTGCCGTTCACGTGGCAGCCGAACGGCAAGGTGACGGCATCCGCCGCCGGCAAGGAAGAACTGGGCGCCGTCTCGGTCGCCATCCAGTAAGGAGACGGACATGCACATCAAGCAGATCGCCATCGCCATTGCCCTGGCTGGCATCGCCTGCGCCGCGCAGGCGCACCGCCCGTGGATGATCCCGAACACGAGCGTCATCGAATCCGACCGCGGCGAAGCTTGGGCGACCATCGACGCCGCCATCTCGGAAGCCCTGTTCGAAGACGACTTCATGCCGCAGAAGCTGGACGGCCTCACGGTCACCGACCCGGACGGCAACACGGCCCCGGCGCCGGCCGCGACGCTGGGCAAGCACCGCTCCACCGTCGACATCCGCCTGCCGAAGGACGGCACCTATCGCGTCACCCTCGCGGCGGTGAACGTGATGGGCTCCTATAAACTGAACGGCGAAATGAAACGCTTCCGCGCGACCGAGCAGACCGTCAAGGACGAGGTCCCGGCCGGCGCCACCGACGTGCGCAGCATGACGATGGTGCAGCGCCAGGACACGTTCATCACCCTGAACAAGCCGACGGCGACCGCACTGAAGCCCACCGGCTCGGGCCTGGAACTGGTCGCGCTGACGAATCCGACCGAACTGCGCGCCGGCGAAAAGGCGAAATTCCGCTTCCAGCTGGACGGCAAGCCGCTCGCGAACTTCCCGTTCAGCCTGATCCCGGGCGGCGTGAAATACCGCGGCACCTTGAACGAAGTGCGGCTCACCACGGACGCGAACGGCGACGCGAGCTTCACCTTGCCCGCGCCGAACATGTACTGGCTGAGTGCCGCGTATCCCGCCAACGCGCCGCGCGGCATGGATGGCCCGGCGAAGCGCTACAGCTACTCGGCCACGTTCGAGATCCTGCCGGAATGACTTTGACCGATCGCGCCGTCCTCATCCCCCTCGAGCTCGATCCGGCCGTGCCGCCGCCGGGCAGCCGGGTCCACACGTTCGACGGCGCGAGCATGGGGACGACGTGGTCGGCGCGCGTCGCGGCGAACGGCATCGACGACCTGCGGCCCGCGCTGCAGGCGGAACTGGACGCGGTCGTCGCCCAGATGAGCCACTGGGAACCGGATTCGCTGCTGTCGCGCTACAACCGCGCGCCGGCCGGCACGTGGGTCGACCTGCCCGCGCAATTCTTCGACGTGATCGATTACGCGCTGTGGGCGCACATGGCCAGCGGCGGCGCCTACGATCCGGCCGCGGGCGCCCTCGTCGACCTGTGGGGCTTCGGCGCCGCGCGGCGCTACGACCACACGGGCTTTTATGCGCCGATTGATGCCGCCATCAAACGCGCGCTGGATGCACGCGCCGCGGCGCGCCTGTCGTTCGACCGCGAGGGCCGTCGGCTGCTGCAGCCGGGCGGCCTGCGGCTCGACCTGTCGTCCATCGCGAAGGGGTACGCCGTCGACCGCCTCGCGCGGTGCCTCGAACGGCGGGGACTCCGCCACTACCTCGTCGAGGTGGGCGGCGAGTTGCGCGGCGCGGGCGTGAAGCCGGACGGGCATCCGTGGTGGGTCGAGATCGAAGGCGTTCCCGATAGCGCGGCGCCGCAGGCCGTCGTCGCACTGCACGGTTTATCGATTGCCACCTCCGGCGACTACCGCCAGTATTTCGAGCACGGCGCGCGCCGCGCGTCGCACACGCTGGACCCGCGCACGGGCCGGCCCGTCGCCCACGACATCGCGTCCGTCACCGTACTGGCACGCACGTGCATGGAGGCCGATGCGTTGTCGACCGTCCTCGCCGTGCTGGGTCCCGTCGACGGCCTCGCGTTCGCCGAGGCGCGCGCGCTGGCCGCACGGCTCCTCGTGCGCCGCGCGGGAATGCTGGACGAGATCGCGACGCCGGCGTGGAAAGCGCTGCTGCAATGACGACCGAACCGCTGCGCCTCGCGGGCGCGCTCGCCCTGTCCCTGGGCTGGCTCGGGCTGTCGTTCGGCATGTGGCGTGCCCACCGCAACGGGAACATCCTCGATACGAACGATGCCGACTGGCTCGTCGTCCACGCGAGCCAGACGGGCAGCGCGGAGGCGCTCGCGCAACGCAGCGCGGCACTGCTGGCGATGGGCGGCCTGGCCGCGCGCGCCGTGTGCATCTCCGCGCTCGACCGCGAGCGGCTCGCATCCGCCACGCGCGTGCTGTTCATCGCCAGCACGTACGGCGAAGGCGACGCGCCCGACACGGCCGCGCAGTTCGCGGGCCGGCTGATGGCGGCCGGACTCGACCTGTCCCACCTCCACTATGCCGTGCTCGCGCTGGGCGACCGGAACTACGCGAATTACTGCGGCTTCGGCCGCGCGCTGGACGCCTGGCTCGCGCAACAGGGCGCCACGCGCCTGTTCGACCGCATCGACGTCGACCGCGGCGATGCGAAAGCGCTGGCGGAATGGCAGCACCACGTGGGCCGCCTGGCCGGCACGGACGACGCACCGGACTGGGATGCCCCGGCCTATGGCGACTGGCGCATCGTCGCGCGCACGCTGGAAAATCCCGGCAGCGCGGGCGCGCCTTTGTACCGTATCGCGCTGGCCCCCGTCCGCGGTGCGCTGCCCGGGTGGGAAGCGGGCGACCTCGCCCAGGTCAGCCCGCCGGCGGACCCGGACCACCCGCGCGAATATTCGATCGCCTCGCTGCCGATCGATGGCCGGCTCGAACTGCTCGTGCGCGTGCAACGGCGCGAAGATGGGACCGTCGGCGCGGCGTCCGGCTGGCTGTGCGGGCAGGCCGCCGAGGCCGACCTTGTACGCCTGCGCCTGCGCGCGCACGAGCGCTTCCGCCTTGGCGCGAATGCAAAGCGGCCCCTGGTCGCCATCGGCAACGGCAGCGGCCTGGCCGGCCTGCGCGCCCTGCTCAAGGCCCGCATCGGCGAGGGGCGGCACGACAACTGGCTGCTGTTCGGCGAACGCAACCAGATCCACGATTTCCTGCTGCGCGACGAACTGCAGGCGTGGAGAGACAACGGCCAGCTGGCCCACCTGGACCTCGCGTTCTCGCGCGACCAGGCCGAGCGCCGCTACGTGCAGGACGTGCTGCGCGACCGGGCCGACCGGCTGCGCGAGTGGGTGGAGCGCGGCGCCGCCATCTACGTCTGCGGCAGCCTGCAGGGCATGGCCGGCGGCGTGCACGAGGCGCTACAAAGTATCCTCGGCGCGCCGCGGCTGGAGCAGCTTGCGGCCGAGGGCCGCTACCGCAGGGACGTGTACTGAGCGTTTATTGACCGCCCGCCGCCACGGTCGTGGCGTCGATGTCCGAACCCCATGGATCGCGCAGCGCGACCGGCTTGCCGTCGGCGGCAAAATCCATGATCACATCCTTGTCGCCCGCATAGCGCGGCCACGCGGGCAGCTTGCGGCCGTTCGGGTCGCCCTTCTTCGCGAAGTTCACGAGGTAGGCGCTCATGGCGCGGCCCATCGCCACGTCCTTCTTCGTGACGGCATCGCCGTACTTGACGTCCACCGTGTCGAAGAAATACGGGATGTCGCTCGCGTGCTGCGCGCCCGGCTTGCCGATGCTGTCGGCCACGTACGAAAAGCGGTATTCGTACACGGGCACGCCCTGCGCGGCGAGGCGGCCCGCGAGGCTGCGCGCGCCCGCGACCATGAAGCCCGTCTTGCCGCCGATGTCGGCACTCGTCGCGCCGATCATCACGGGCACCTTCGCAAAGCGGCCGGACGCGAACGCGGCGCCCGTCTCGACGGCCACCTTGCCGTCCGCGAACGGACCGAAATACGTCGCCGGATTCTGCGGCGCGCGGCTGGCCAGGTTCATGCCGTCGACGACCTGCTCGGCCGGCAGCGCGCGCAGCTTGTCCAGCGCCTGCGGATCGTCCGCCGCGATGCCCTTGGCTTGTGCGAAGTTGACGCCGATCTGCTCGACGGCCGCCAGCCCCGGATCGGCCGACTTGCCGTCGCCGCCGGACAGCACGACCGCCTTCGCGAACAGGCCCTGCGCCTGGGGTGACGTCAGCAGCGCGTTGACCGACATGCCGCCGGCCGATTCGCCGATGATCGTCACGTTGGACGCATCGCCACCGAACGCCGCCACGTTGCGCTTGACCCACTGCAGCGCCGCGATCTGGTCCATGTAAGCGTAGTTACCCAGCGGCTCGCCGCTCATTTGCTCATTTATCTGCTGCGTCAGTTGCGGATGCGCGAAGAAGCCGAAGCGGCCCAGCCGATAGTTGAAGCTGACCAGCACGACGCCCTGCTTCGCCAGCGCGGCCCCGGCATACGTCGGCGGCGACGACCCGCCGTTGACGAAGCCGCCGCCATAGATCCACACGATCACGGGCAGCCTGGCGGCGGCTTTCGCCTTCGCCGGACGCCACACGTTCACGTACAGGCAGTCCTCCGCTGGCGGCGTGCCGAGCGGCGCCGCGTCGCTGGGGAAAGGCAGCTGCATGCAGTCGTGGCCGTACGCGGTTGCCTCGCGCACGCCGGACCAGGCGGCGGCCGGCTGCGGCGCGCGCCAGCGCAGGGCACCCACCGGCGGCGCGGCGAACGGGATGCCCTTCCACCTGGCCACGCCCTTGTCGACGGCGCCTTGCACCTTGCCGGTATCGGTGACCACGACGGGACCGCCGCTCGCGCCGGCCGGGACGGCGGCCAACATCGAAGTTACCGCTAACATCATGAGGGGAAGCGCGCGTGGTCGGTGCATGAAACTGTCTCCTTGTCTTGGTATGGGGATGCGGCCGGGAATGAGGGATCGGCGCATTCCGATGCTAATGACGAGATGGCAGTTCGTCAATGTGCACATGTAATAGTTACTGTCTCACCAACAAAATGTGACCATGCGAATCCCCTTTCCCTGTGACGGCCCGGCCATGCTCAAACGCGTATTGACCACCCTGCTGCTCTCCTCCTCCCTCGCCGCCATGGCCGCACCGATCGACGGCTGGCGCACCGCCTGGTCGTCCGCGCCCGATTCCGCGGGCCCGGCGCTTCCTGCGCAGACGCTGCGCCAGGTCGTGCGCACGAGTACCGACGGCACCCGCGTGCGCATCCGCCTCTCGAACCTGTTCGGCACGCAGCCGCTGACGGTGGGCGCCGCGCACGTGGGACTGTCCGCGGGCGGATCGCGCGTGGCGGCCGGCAGCGATCGTCCGCTGCTGTTCGGCGGCCGGCCCGGTGTCACGATCGCGGCCGGCGGCAGCGCGCTGTCCGATCCCGTCGATCTTGCCGTCGCCGCGCTGCAGCCGCTGGCCGTCAGCCTGTACCTGCCGGCGCCGGTCGCCGTGTCGACGATCCACGGCTTCGGCCTGCAGACGGCCTACCTGAAGGCGCCGGGGGATGCCACCTGCGCCGCCGACTTCCCCTCTTCCGCCACGGACGACAGCCGCTACTTCCTCAGCGACGTCGAGGTTCTCGGGCCGGGCGAAGGCCGCACCTTGGCCATCGTCGGCGACTCGATCGCGGACGGCGTCGGCAGCAAGGCCGGCCATGACGCGCGCTGGCCCGACGCGCTGGCCGCGCGCCTGCAGGCCGAGCCGGCGCTGGCGACGATCGGCATCGCGAACGGCGGCATCGCGGGGAACCGCCTGCTGCATGACGAATCGGATCCGTATGTCGGACCCGGGGCGCTGTCCCGCTTCGGACGCGACGCGCTGGACAAGCCCGGCGTGCGCTGGATCCTCGTGCACGAGGGCCTGAACGACATCACGGCCTCGCAACTGCTGGCCGATCCGCGGCAGCACGTCACGGTCGAACAGATCGAAGCCGGCCTGCGCGCGCTGGCGGACCGTGCGCACGCCCGCGGCGTCCGCATCTGGGCCGGCACATTGACGCCGCTGGCGGGCACGAAGGGCTTTTATTCGGAGACGGTCGAACGCCAGCGCCAGGCCGTGAACGCATGGATCCGCACCGCTGGCGTATTCGACGCCGTCATCGATTTCGACGCCGCCCTGCGCGACCCGGCCGACCCGGCGCGCCTGAACCCCGCCTACGACAGCGGCGACCACCTGCATCCGAACGAAGCGGGCTACCGCGTGATGGCGCAGCAGGTCGACCTGCGCCTGTTGCGTCCCTGATCAGTATTCATCACACAACAGAAATAGAACGGTCGTACGAAATAGTGTATGCTTCGGCTCCCGCCTCCCCCGGCCTTTCGACCCGGGGGCGGGCTACGAATCGATACTTGGAGTGAGACCGATGAACCAGAAACACCTGACCCTGCTCGTCGCCCTGGCGCTGGGCACGTCGCTCGACGCGACCGCCTCCGGCTACCGCTTCGGCTCCCAGAGCGTGTCCGCCCAGGGCACGGCGGAAGCCAACGGCGCCGAAGCCAATGATGCTTCCACCATCTTCGCCAACCCGGCCGGCCTGTCGCGCCTGGAAGGCCGCCAGATCGTCGGCGGCGTGACCGCCGTCGTCCCGCATTCGACCTTCGAGGATGCCGGCTCGACGCGCTTCACGAAGACCTCCACCGGCGGCATCAAGTCGCAGGACGACTACGCACCGAGCGTCGTCGCCGCCCCGACGCTGTACTACAGCCAGAAAATCGACAGCCGGTGGACGGCCGGCGTCGGCGTATTCGTCCCGTACGGCACCAAGCTGGATTACGACGACAACTGGTCGGGCCGCTACTCGCTCACCAACATCAAGCTGGAGTCCATCAACATCAACCCGTCGGTGGCGTTCAAGCTCTCCGAGCAGCACAGCTTCGGTTTCGGCATCGACATCGAACACATGAAGGCCAGCCTGCGCCAGGGCGTGGACGTGCCGGGCTCGATCGCCGCCGCGCAGGCCGTCGGCAGCGGTGCCGCGCTGGTGCGCCAGATCGCCGCGCTGGGCGGCAACCCGGCCGCGCTGGCAAAGGCCGGCGACGCGCACGCGGGCGTGGAAGGCAAGGACTGGGGCTATGGCTTCAACCTGGGCTACCTGTACTCGCCGACGCCGGATACCCGCTTCGGCATCGCCTACCGTTCGTCGATCAAGCATGAACTGAAAGGCGGCGCGGTGTGGGACTTCTCGACCGTCACGAGCGACGCCGTCATCAACAAGGTGCTGCAGGGCGCGTCGCACCACGTGAATTCCGCCGCGCGCGTCGACATCAGCACGCCGGAGACGCTGTCGCTGAACGCCTTCCACCAGTTCGACGCGAAATGGGCCGGCATGGCCGACGTGACCTGGACGCGCAATTCGCGCATGCAGGACATCAACATCCAGTTCGTCGGCACGAACGCGGGCGACCTCGTCATCCGCCAGCAGTGGAAGAACACCGTGCGCGTGGCGCTGGGCGCGAACTATGCGCTGAACGATGCCGTGACCCTGCGCGGGGGCATCGCCCACGATGACGCCCCGGTCCGCGGCGACACGCTGCGCCACGCCGCGCTGCCGGATGCCGACCGCCTGCAACTGTCGTTCGGCGCGAACTGGAAGCTGACCCCGGCCTCGTCGCTGGACCTGGCCTACAGCTGGCTGCACTTCAACGACGCGAGCGGCAACTACACGAACAACTGCAATCCGGTGATGACCGGCTGCACCGGCAACGGCGAGACGACGCGCGGGACGTGGAAGACCCGCATGCAGCTGATCGGCCTCGCTTACAACTACAAGTTCTAACGTAGATCGTGGGCACGGGGTGCCCACGATCTACGTTCGCTGATGCGCGACGTGCGCGGATGACAGGCCGGCACCTCACAAGGGTGCCGGCTTTTTTATTACAGCTTCGTCGAATCGAACCCGACCCGCACCGCGCCCCAATGCCGGCCGCCGATCTCGAGCGGCATCGACAGGTCGTTGATCACCTCGCCCGTATCGCGCAGGTAGGTCTGGAACAGGAAAGGCTTGCGGTTGGCGGCCAGCTTCGCGCCCACGGGATCGTCGAAGATGCGCTTGTTGCGGCAGTAGACGAGATCGTGCTCGCGCCGGCCGGTCGGCGTCTGCGAGAACTTGCTGTTGTGCGTGGGCGCGTACCCGCGGTTGTCCACGGCCAGCGCGTACGTGCATCCGGGCAGGTCCGACAGCACGCGATCGAACAGCGCCTGCAGGTCGTGCTCCACGGTGCGGTCGTAGCCCGTCGTGAAGCGCGGCGGGTCGGAACCTTCGATCGGCCGGTACTTCTGGTCGAAGATGTCCACGCCGCGCGCCAGGTGGCCGCCGAGGCAGCGGCCGACGGCGTCGCGCAGCTGCGTCGTCGCTTCGACGAGGCCGTCGAACGTCGTGCCGCCCGTGCGGAACTCGGCCAGCACGCCCTGCATTTCCTCGGTGGTCGCGCGCACCTCGTCCACGCGGCGCGACGCATCGGCCATCGATTTACCCGTCTCCGACGCATTCGTCGCCATGTCCGTGACCTGGCGGCCGATCGACTGGCTGATGCTGTCCAGCGACTGCATCGCCACCGCCATCTCGTTGACGGTGCCCGTCATGCGTTCGAAATCCGCGACGAACGTCTTGAAGTGGCCTGCCGCCGATCCGATTTCGCGCGCCGAGACGTTCACGCCTTCCAGGATCGCCTGGGTGGCGCCGGTGGTCGACTCGACCAGGGTGCGCATCTCGCTGTTGACGCCCGCGATCTTGGTCGTTTCTTCGTTGACCAGCTGCGACAGGCGCCGCACCTCGGCCGCCACGACGGCAAAGCCGCGGCCGGCCTCGCCCGCGCGCGCCGCTTCGATCGCGGCATTGATGGCCAGGAGGTTGGTCTGGTTCGCGATGCGCTGGATGATGCCGCCGAACTCGCTGATCGAACGGGCATGGTGATCCAGCTGCCCGACGGTGCGGGCGAAACCATCCACCTTTTCCTCGATGGCGCGCATGCGCGCTTCCAGGTTCGACAACTCGTCCATCGACGCGCGCGCCACGGCGAGGTTACGGCCCGCCGTTCCCGCGATGTCGTCCGTGCCCGCCTTGACGCTGGCCGACAGCGCCGTCACCTCGCGCGCCGACGCCGCCAGCTCGCGCGACGCGGTGTACTGCTGGCGCGCCTTGTCGAGCGACTGGTCGACCTCCTTGCGCAGGCGCGCCGCGTTGATCGCCGTGCGGATGCTGCCGTCGCGCGCATTGAGCACGAGGCTGCGCACACGGGCCGTCATGCCGGATCGTCCCGTCGGCGCGAACGCCGACGCGGAGGGCACCAGCGTCGTTTTCAACCAATTCAACATAACTTGTCTCCCGGATAGTCGGCTCTATTAGTTCGACGGCCGATATTTTTATTTGAGGAAAATATAGCTGCATTCTGGACACATGTCATCATTCGCGAAAAATCAAGACTCTGTCCAGCCAAATCGGGTAGACGCTCGCTATCACGTCGTATTTACCACACGAATATGGCCTAGAATGCTAGTTCGTCAATTCCCGGTCTTTCACGTCTTGAAATTCTCCATCGGCCACCGCCTGTTCGCATCCGTCCTGCTGGCGATCCTGACCGTGGCCGCCTGTGCCGTGTTCCTGCTGCGCCAGAACGTGCTGGCCGGCTTCGGCGATTACGCCGCCGGCATCGAACTGGACCGCCTGGAAGAGCTGTCCACCGCCCTCGCGCGCCGTTACCGCGCCGGCAATGGCTGGGGATTCATTCCCGACGCCGACCGCCAGGACTGGATCGCCGGGGAACTCGCGCGCCTGCAGCGCGTGCGCGAAAACGGGGGCGCCGCAGGTGCGCCGGTTGCGCCGGCGGCGGCGGTGCCGCCCGCACCACCCGCCCCGCCAGCGCCGCCGGCTCCGCCGCTGCCGCCGCTGCCCGGCCCGCGCGTGCCGGACGCCCCCATCGTCCCGGACCTTCCCGCCCCCGGCCCGCTGCCGCTGGCGCGCCGCGTCTCCCTGCTCGATGCGCAGGGCGCCTGGCTCGCGGGACGCCATCCGGGCCCGGACGCCGCCACGGTCCGGCGCGCGCTCGACGTGGACGGCCGCACGGTCGGCTACCTGGCCGTCGCGCGCGACGCCCGCCCCGGCGACGCGCTGGCCTATGCCTTCCTGCAGCAGCTCACCAGCAGCCTGTGGCAGATCGTCGCGCTCGCGGTGGGACTCAGCGCCCTCGCCGCCGTGCTGCTGGCGCGCCACTTCCGCAGCCCGATCCGGCAACTGGCCGCAGGCAGCCGGGCGCTGTCCGAAGGTCACTTCGACCTGCGCCTGCCCGCGCAGCGCAGCGACGAACTGGGCGACCTCGCGCGCCACTTCAATGCCCTCGCGGCCCGGCTGGCCGGCGCGGAACAGGCGCGCCGCCAGTGGGTCGCGGACACGTCGCACGAACTGCGCACGCCGCTGGCCGTGCTGCGCGCCCAGCTGGAAGCCCTGCAGGACGGCGTGCGCAGCGCCACGCCGGACACCCTCGACGCCATGCTGCGCCAGGTGCTCGCGCTCAATAAACTGATCGACGAGCTGTACGCGCTGGCCAGAGCCGACGTCGGCGCGCTCGACTGCAAGCCGGTCGCGCTCGACCTGTGGACGCTCGCATGTGCCGAGGCACGCGGCTTCGAAGAACGCTTTACGCAAGCCGGCCTCGCGCTGGAACTCGGTCCGGGCCCGGCGGCGCCGCAGGCCATGGCGGATCCCGACCGCATGCGCCAGGTGCTCGCCAACCTGTTCGAGAACAGCCTGCGCTACACGGCACCCGGCGGCAGCGTCCACCTGCATGCAGACGCGGACAGCCACGGCATCTACCTGCACCTCGATGACAGCGCGCCTGGTGTGCCGGACGCCGCGCTGGCGCACCTCGGCGACCGCTTTTATCGCGTCGACGCGTCGCGCAGCCGCGCCCATGGCGGCGCCGGCCTCGGGCTCGCGCTGTGCCGGCGCCTGGTGGAAGCCCAGGGCGGCACCCTCGCGTTCGCGCATGCGCCACTGGGCGGCCTGCGCGCCACGATCACGCTGCCGCGCGCGGGAGGCCAGGCATGAGCGGGCGCATCGTCATCGTCGAGGACGAGCCGGAACTGGCCGCGCTGGTGGCCGACTATGCGCGCGCGGCCGGCTACACGGCCGACGTGTTCGGCGACGGCGCCGCCGCGCTGGATGCCGTGCGCCGCGATCCGCCCGCGCTGGTCGTGCTGGACCTGATGCTGCCGGGGCTCGACGGCCTGTCGCTGTGCCGCGCGCTGCGCGCCGACACGAACCCGGTGCTCGCCGACCTGCCCGTCGTGATGGTGACGGCGCGCGTGGAAGAAATCGACCGCCTGCTGGGCCTCGACGCGGGCGCCGACGATTACCTGTGCAAGCCGTTCAGCCCGCGCGAACTCATCGCCCGCATCAAGGCGATCCTGCGCCGCGCGGGGCGTCCCGCGCCGGCCGTCGCCGTCGACACGCTGGCCCGCCGCATCGCCGTCCACGGCAAGGCGCTCGACCTGACGCCGACCGAATACGGCATCCTGGCCGCGCTGGCGCGCCGCCCCGGCCAGGTCTTTTCGCGCGCCCAGCTGCTCGACCTCGCGCGCGAGGGCAACGCGAGCCTCGACGTGACGGACCGCGCCATCGACACCCACGTCAAGAACCTCAGGCGCAAGCTCGACGCCGCGCTGCCGGGCGTGGACGCCATCCGGTCGATCTACGGGCTCGGCTACCGCTTCGATCTCTGAACTGCGCATCTTCATTTTTTCTCCACAATCGGCATGCACGATACCGACATGGCCCGCCGCGTCGTGCGGGCCGCGACAAGGAGAAGACATGAAAGCCACCATCCTCGGCATCCTGCTGGGCACCATCGTGCTGCCCGCGCTGGCGCAGAACGCGGACGATTCCGCGGACCCGCACGTCCACGTGAACATCCACTGCAAGACCACCACCGGCAAGTGCAAGCCGCCGCCCGTGCCTCCTGCCCCGCCCGCGCCACCGGCACCGCCCGCACCGCCCGCGCCACCCGCACCGGACGCGCAGGAAGCCGGCGTGCCGCCCGCCCTGCCGGCGATCCCGGGCGTGCCCGGCGTCCCGCCCGTGCCCGCACCGCCGCCACCGCCGAAACTGCCGCCGGTCCCGGCTGGGGCACATGCGGCCTGCGCGGCCAAGCCGGCCGGCAGCGCGCTCACGTGGGACCTGGGCGGCGGCGAAATCATGAAAGGCGTCTGTGCAAAGCGCAACGGCAAGACGGTGTTCGTGCTGCGCAGCTATGAGCTGAACGGGTAGGCATACTCGACGCAAGGGGCGCGTTTGGGGTATGCTGGCCCGCATGTCCGATCCCGTCCCACCCCTGCCCGACCCGCGGCCGCTGCCGCCCATCGAACCCGCGCTGGAAGATTGCTGCGGCTCCGGCTGTCCGAACTGC
>CBIHOW010000124.1:0-12881 GCA_966211695.1 uncultured Massilia sp.
ACCACGCGGCCGCCGGTGACGTCCAGGCAGGGGATGATGCGTTTTGCGAGCATAAAATTACTAAGTTAGCTCGTCGCCCCTGCGCAGGCAGGGGCCCAATTTGCACGCGCAATCGATATGCGCGCAAAACTTGGGTCCCCGCCTTCGCGGGGACGACGGTTTTAGGGGTGGCGGCCTTTAAGCCTGCGCGCCCTCGGTGAGTTCGTCCGCGCGTTCCTGCGCGCTGGCCAGGTCGAGCGTGCCTTCGTAGATCGAGCGGCCGCAGATCACGCCTTCGATGCCCTCGTCCTGCACGGCGCACAGGGCTTCCACGTCGGCCAGGTTGTGCAGGCCGCCCGAGGCGATGATCGGGATCTTGACGGCCTGCGCCAGGCGCACGGTCGCTTCGATGTTCACGCCGGCCATCATGCCGTCGCGGCCGATGTCGGTGTAGATGATCGATTCCACGCCGTAGCCTTCGAACTTCTTGGCCAGGTCGATGACTTCGTGGCCGGACATCTTGCTCCAGCCGTCGGTCGCGACCTTGCCGTCCTTGGCGTCCAGGCCGACGATGATGCTGCCCGGGAAGGCGCCGCAGGCGTCGTGCAGGAAGCCCGGGTTTTTGACGGCCGCGGTGCCCACGATGATGTAGGTGATGCCGTCGTCCAGGTAGCGCTCGATGGTGTCCAGGTCGCGGATGCCGCCGCCCAGCTGGACCGGGATCTCGTCCAGGTCGTTGTCTTCGGCGTATTCCTGCACGACTTGCAGGATCGATTTGATCGCCTCTTCGTTCTTCGGTTTGCCCGCGAACGCACCGTTCAGGTCGACCAGGTGCAGACGGCGCGCACCCTTCTTGAGCCAGTGCAGCGCCATCTCGGCGGGATCTTCGGAGAACACGGTGGCGAGGTCCATGTCGCCCTGTTTCAGGCGAACGCAGTGACCGTCTTTCAGGTCGATGGCGGGGATCAGCAGCATGGTCGTAGTCGGTTGATTAGGTAATTCAGGGATTCCAGTGGACGAAGTTGCGATACAGGCGCAGGCCGGCGGCCGCGCTTTTCTCGGGGTGGAACTGGGTGGCGACGATGTTGTCGCGCGCGACAGCGCAGCAGAAGTTGCCGCCGTAGTCGGTCTCGCCGATGGCGTCCTGCGCATCGGCGGGCTTGGCGTAATAGCTGTGCACGAAATAAAAATAGCTGTCCGGCGCGACGCCTTCCCACAGCGGGTGGGCGCGCTTCTGGTGCACGCGGTTCCAGCCCATCTGCGGCACCTTGAAGCGCGAGCCGTCGGCCTGCAGCTTGCCGTCGAGTTCGAAGCGCACGACTTTACCCGGCAGCAGGCCCAGGCCGGGCACGCCGCCGTTCTCGTCGCTCGAGTCGAACAGCATCTGCTCGCCCACGCACACGCCCATCATCGGACGGGTTTTCGCCGCGCGCAGCAGGGCGTCCTCGACGCCGGATTCGCGCAGGCTGCGCATGCAGTCGCGCATGGCGCCCTGGCCGGGCAGGACGATGCGATCGGCCGCGTCGATGGCGGCCACGTCGCCGGAAATCTGGACGTCGGCTTCGGGCGCGACGGCGCGCAGGGCCTGCGCAACCGAACGCAGGTTGCCCATGCCGTAGTCGACAACAACAATCTTGTTCATGATTCTCTTTACAGGCTGCCCTTGGTGGACGGGATCGTACCCGCGGCGCGGTCATCCAGCTCGGACGCCATGCGCAGCGCGCGGCCGAACGCTTTGAAGACGGTCTCGCACTGGTGGTGCGCGTTCACGCCGCGCAGGTTGTCCACGTGCAGCGTCACACCGGCGTGGTTGACGAAGCCGCGGAAGAACTCGATGGTGAGATCGACGTCGAAGCGGCCGATCGTCGCGCGGGTGAACGGCACATGCCATTCCAGGCCCGGGCGGCCGGAAAAGTCGATCACGACGCGCGACAGCGCCTCGTCCAGCGGCACGTAGGCATGGCCGTAGCGGCGGATGCCTTTTTTATCGCCGATGGCCTTGGCCACCGCCATGCCCAGCGTGATGCCCGTGTCCTCGACGGTGTGGTGGTCGTCGATGTGCAGGTCGCCGACGGCCTCGACTTCCAGGTCGATCAGGCCGTGGCGCGCGATCTGGTCCAGCATGTGGTCGAGGAACGGCACCCCGGTATTGAGTTTCTGGCGGCCGGTGCCGTCCAGGTTGAGCGCGACGCGGATCTGCGTCTCGCTGGTGTTGCGCGTGATTTCTGCGGTGCGGGTCATTGCAAGGTGCTCGGCGGTGTTCAGGCTTGCAGCGAAGCCTTCAGGGCATTCAGGAATACGGAGTTCTCTTCCGGGGTGCTGACCGTAACACGGATGCAATTGGCCAGCAATTCATGCATTCTACTCAAATTTTTAATCAACACCCGTTCTGCGAACAGTTTAGCGCAGGTCTTTTCCGCGTCAGGCACACGCAAGGTGATGAAATTGGCGCTCGACGGGAACACGGTCACGCCCGGCAGCGCGGCCATGGCGGCGGCCAGTTCCGTGCGCGCTGCGTTCAGGCGGGCGGCCTGCTCGTCCAGCACCTCGACGTGGTCGAGCGCGAATTCGGCCGCCACCTGCGTCAATACGTTGACGTTATACGGCGGGCGCACCTTGTCGAACTGCTCCAGCAGCGCCGGCGCGGCGGCGAGGTAGCCCAGGCGGATGCCGGCCAGGCCCAGCTTGGAGAGCGTGCGCATCACGACGAGGTTCGGATACTGCGGCAGCTTGTCCATGAAGCTCGTGCGGGCAAACGGGTGGTACGCCTCGTCCGCGACGACGATGCCGTTCTCGCCCAGCGCTTCGATGATGGCGACCATGTCGGCCTCGGCGTACAGGTTGCCGGTCGGGTTGTTCGGGTAGGCTAGGAACACGAGGCTCGGCTTGTGCTCGGCGATCGCGGCCAGCATCGCGGCGCGGTCCAGCGAGAAATCGGCCTTGAGCGGCACGCCGACGAAGTCCATGCCCGCGAACTGGGCGGAGCGCTGGAACATCACGAATGCGGGAATCGGGGCCAGCACGACGGCGCGACGGTCCTGGCGCGCGGTGGCGGTGCACAGGATCGAGATGATCTCGTCCGAGCCGTTGCCGAGGATGACGTCGAACCCGGCCGGCACGCCCAGCTTGGCGCGGATGCGTTCCTTGATGCCCGCGTACGACGGCACCGGATAGCGGTTCAGGACGGCGTCCGCCAGGCGCTGGGCCAGCTCGGCGCGCAGCGCATCCGGCAGCTGGTACGGGTTTTCCATCGCGTCCAGCTTGATGTAGCCGCTCGAATCCGGCACGTTGTAGATATGGCCGGCACGGACGTCCTCGCGGATCGTGTTGGCGATGAGGTTGTCGATGCTGGTCATTCCTGGTTCACTCCTTCGATGGTGGCGCCCGCTCGGACGCCCTTGCGTTTTTTCGTGGCCGGCTGCGCGGGGGCGGACAAGCGTTCCGCGATGGTCGCGCAGTAGGCGGGGTTCAGTTCGAAACCGGTGAAATGCCGGCCGAGGCGTTTCGCGGCCAGTGCCGTCGTGCCGCTGCCCATGAACGGGTCGAGCACGACGCCGCCCGGCGGGCAAGACGCCTTGACCATGCGCTCGATGATCTCGAGCGGCTTCTGCGTCGGATGGTCGACCCGTTCCGCATGTTCGCGATGCAGGCGCGACACGCTCCACAGGTCCTTCGGGTTGTAACCCACTTCCAGCCACTTGGCGCCCACGAAGATCGAGCGCGATCGCGCCTTCTTCGTCTCGGCGTCGTACGGGATACGCACGGAGTCCAAGTCGAAATAATAATCCTTGCGCTTCACGAAGAAGCCGATGGTGTCGTGCACCGAGCTGAAGCTCCTGGTGCTACCCCCCATCGAGGGGACGCGGCGGTCCCAGATGATCTCGTTCATCATCGTCATGCGCCGCTTGAGCATGACGAAGATCTCGGGCGCGAAGCGCCACGTGAGAAAGATGTACAGGCTGCCGTTGTCCTTCAGTTTTGGCAGCGCACAATCGATCCAGCGCTCGGTCCACGCGAGGTAATCCTCCACGCTCTGCTGGTCCGAGCCGTTGCCGTAATCCTTGCCGAGATTGTACGGCGGGTCCGTCAGGATCAGGTCGATGCTGCCGTCGGGGATGCGCGCCATGCCGGCCAGCGCATCCTCGCAGAAGACCTGATCGAGCCAGGCCGTCATGATTTCGATTCAATCCTGAGCTCTGCGCTGCGCGCGTGTGCCTGCAGGCCTTCGCCGTACGCGAGTTCGGCCGCGACCTTGCCCAACGTTTGCGCGCCGGCCTGCGACACGAACAGGATCGACGAGCGCTTCTGGAAATCGTACACGCCCAGCGGCGACGAGAAGCGCGCCGTGCGCGACGTCGGCAGCACGTGGTTCGGGCCGCAGCAATAATCGCCCAGCGATTCGGACGAGAAGCGGCCCAGGAACATCGCGCCGGCGTGGCGAATCTTGTCGGCCCACTGCTGCGGGTCCTCGGCGGAGATCTCCAGGTGCTCGGCGGCGATGGCGTTCGCGATCGCGCACGCTTCATCCATGTCGCGCACCTTGATCAGCGCGCCGCGGTCCGTCATCGACGTGGCGATGGTGTCCTTGCGCGGCATCGTCGGCAACAGCTTGTGGATGCTCGCTTCCACTTGCGCGATGTAGTCGGCGTCGGGGCACAGCAGGATCGCCTGCGCCAGTTCGTCGTGCTCGGCCTGCGAGAACAGGTCCATCGCGACCCAGTCCGGGTCCGTCGTGCCGTCGCACAGCACGAGGATTTCCGACGGGCCCGCGATCATGTCGATACCGACCGTGCCGAACACGCGGCGCTTGGCGGCGGCAACGTACGCATTGCCCGGGCCGACGATTTTATCGACCGGCGGGATCGTCGCCGTGCCGTAGGCCAGTGCGCCGACGGCTTGCGCGCCGCCGATCGTGATCACGCGGGTCACGCCGGCGATCGCGGCGGCCGCGAGCACCATGCGGTTCTTGACGCCATCCGGCGTCGGCACGACCATCACGATTTCCTTCACGCCCGCCACTTGCGCCGGGATCGCGTTCATCAGCACGGACGACGGATACGCGGCCTTGCCGCCCGGGACGTAGATGCCCACGCGGTCCAGCGGCGTCACGCGCTGGCCCAGCACGGTGCCGTCGGCTTCCGTGTACGTAAAACCGTTCAGTTCCTGCTTCTGGCGCTCGTGGAACACGCGGATGCGTTCCGCGGCCGTTTTCAATGCGGCGCGCTGCGATTCGGGCAGCGACGCCAGCGCTTCGTCCAGCTCGGCCTGCTTGACGTCGAGGGCAGCCATGCTCGTGGCGCCGCCGTTCGGGAGGCGATCGAACTTGTTCGTGTATTCCAGCACGGCGGCGTCGCCGCGCGCCTTCACGTCGGCGAGGATCTTCGCGACGGCCGATTCGATGGCGTCGTCGGTCTCGGCTTCGAACGCGAGCAGGTTATTCAGCGTCTGCTGGAAACCGGCGGCGGTGGAATCGAGTTTGCGGATCGTGATGGACATGGTCGTTAGCCCTTCTGCTGCTTGGACGCGCGTTCGAACGCGTCGATGATCGGTTGCAGGCGCTCGCGCTTCAGTTTCAGCGCGGCCTGGTTGACGACGAGGCGCGACGAGATCTCCATGATCTTTTCGACTTCAACGAGATTGTTGGCGCGCAGCGTGCCGCCCGTCGACACGACGTCGACGATGGCGTCGGACAGGCCGACCAGCGGCGCCAGCTCCATCGAGCCATACAGCTTGATCAGGTCGACGTGCACGCCCTTCTTGGCGAAATGCTCGCGCGCCGTGTGCACGAACTTGGTCGCCACGCGCAGGCGCGCGCCCTGGCGCACGGCGTTCTCGTAGTCGAAGCCGGCGTTCACGGCCACGGACATGCGGCAGCAGGCGATGCGCAGGTCGATCGGCTGGTACAGCCCTTCGCCGCCATGCTCGAGCAGCACGTCCTTGCCGGCCACGCCGAAGTCGGCGGCGCCATGCTGGACATACGTCGGCACGTCGGTGGCGCGCACGATCAGCACGCGGATGCCGGGATCGTTGGTGGCGAGGATCAGCTTGCGCGAGGTTTCCGGATTTTCCAGCACCTCGATGCCGGCTGCCGCCAGCAGCGGCAGCGTGTCTTCGAAGATGCGGCCCTTCGAGAGGGCGAGGATCAGCTGCGAGCTGTCCCGAGTAGTGTCGTTCATGTGACTGCGTTCGTTTCCGTCGTCCCCGCGAAGGCGGGGACCCAATTTTGTTTGCATGCCGATAGCGCTGGCGAAATTAGGTTCCCGCCGAGGGGGGCGCCTAGCCCGGGAACGACGTTCATCTGCCAGCTATTGTCTTATTTGATGCGTACGATGTCCGCGCCCACCGCCGACAGCTTCGCCTCCATCCGGTCATACCCGCGATCGAGGTGATAGATGCGGTCGACGAGGGTCGTGCCCTCGGCGGCCAGGCCGGCGATCACGAGGGATGCCGAGGCGCGCAGGTCGGTCGCCATCACGGGCGCGCCGACGAGGCGGTCGACGCCCTTGATGAAGGCCGTGTTGCCCTCGGTGGAGATCTGCGCGCCCAGGCGGTTCAGTTCCTGCACGTGCATGAAGCGGTTTTCGAAGATGGTTTCGGTGACGCGGCTAGGGCCGTTCGCGATCGTGTTCACGGCCATGAATTGCGCCTGCATGTCGGTCGGGAAGCCCGGGTATTCCGTGGTACGGAACGACACCGGCTGCGGCCGGCCGTCCATGCGCGCGCGGATGCTGTCGCCTTCGACCGTCAACTGGACGCCCATCTCGCGCAGCTTGTCGATGGCCACGTCGAAGATGTCCGTGCGGGTGCGGGTGATGCGGATGTCGCCGCCCGTCGCCGCCACGGCGCACAGGAACGTGGCCGCTTCGATGCGGTCGGAGATCACCGAATGTTCGGTGCCGTGCAGGCTGTCGACGCCCTGGATCACGAGGCGGTCGGTGCCGATGCCGTCGATCTTCGCGCCCATCGCGACGAGCATGTTCGCCAGGTCCGTCACTTCCGGTTCGCGCGCGGCGTTTTCCAGGATCGTCTCGCCCTCGGCCAGGGTGGCGGCCATCAGCAGGTTCTCGGTACCCGTCACGGTGATCATGTCCGTGTGGATGCGGGCGCCCTTCAGGCGGGCCGCTTTCGCGAAGATGTATCCGCCCTCGATCGTGATGTCGGCGCCCATCTGGCGCAGGCCCTTGATGTGCTGGTCGACGGGACGCGAACCGATCGCGCAGCCGCCCGGCAGCGACACCTTGGCTTCGCCGAAGCGCGCCAGCATCGGGCCCAGCACGAGGATCGATGCGCGCATCGTCTTCACCAGTTCGTACGGTGCGACGAGGGTGTTGATGGCGGATCCGTTCAGCACGACGTTCTCGTCATCCTGCGTGACCTTCAGGCCGGTCTGTTCGAGCAGGCGCAGCATCGTGCGCACGTCGTGCAGGCGCGGCACGTTCGACAGGGCGAGGTCGCCGGCCGTCAGCAGTCCCGCGCACAGGATCGGGAGCGCCGCGTTCTTGGCGCCCGAGATGGGGATGTCACCGTTCAGGCGCTTGCCGCCGACGATCTGGAGCTTGTCCATCGATTATCCTTGGTACTCTTCGGGAGTGAGCGTCTTCATCGACAGCGCGTGGATTTCCTCGCGCATGCGGTCGCCCAGGGCGGCGTAGACGATCTGGTGACGCTGGATGCGGCTCTTGCCGGCGAACGCGGGCGAGACGATGACGGCGCTGAAATGCTGGCCGTCGCCCTCCACTTCCAGGTGGGTGCACTCCAGGCCCTTTTGGATGTAGCCGTGGATCAGTTCGGGTGTAGTAACCATGTTTTGTCAGTGACGCAGCTTGTAGCCGCGGCGAAGCAGATTGATTGCGATAGCGGAAAGAAGCCCGAAGAAGATGGCGACGATGGCCAGGCTTAACCAGGGCGACACGTCGGACTGGCCAAAGAAACCATAGCGGAACCCGTCAATCATATAAAAGAACGGGTTGAAATGCGAGACTGCAAGCCAGAACGGTGGAAGTTTCTTAATGGAATAGAACACGCCGGCCAAAAATGTTGCAGGCGTGATCAAAAAGTTCTGGAATGCGGCCAGCTGGTCGAATTTTTCCGCCCAGATGCCGGCGATGACGCCCAGCGTACCCAGGATGCCGGCGCCCAGCAGCGCGAACACGACGATCCACAGCGGCGCGACGAACGACAGGTGGGCGAACCACGCCGTGATGATGAACACGCCCAGGCCGACGGCCAGCCCGCGCACGACGGAGGCCGTCACGTACGCGGACAGGATCTCCACGTGCGACAGCGGCGGCAGCAGGATGAACACGAGGTTGCCCGTGATTTTCGACTGGATCAGCGACGACGACGAGTTGGCGAACGCATTCTGCAGCACGCTCATCATCACGAGGCCGGGCACGAGGAAGGACGTGTAGCTGACGCCGTCCAGCATCTCCACGCGGCCGTCCAGCACGTGGCCGAAGATCAGCAGATACAGCATCGCGCTGACGACGGGCGCGGCGATGGTCTGCGTGGCGACCTTCCAGAAGCGCAGGATCTCTTTGTAGAACAGGGTACGGAAGCCTACGGAAAACACGCTCATCGTACGGGGCTCCCTTCCATGATCTGGATAAAAATGTCTTCCAGGTCGGCCTGCTGCAACTGCATCTCGTCGATTTCGGCGCCGGATTCGCGCAGGCGCGCAAGGATGCCTTCCACTTCGCTGTACTCGTTCACGCGCAGGGTGTATTTGTTGCCGCCATTGTGTTCATCGTGCGCGACGAGGTGGCGCAGGCCTTCCGGCAGGCCGCCCTGCTTCAGGTGCACGACGAGCGACGAACCGGACACGCGGCGCAGCAGCTGCGACATGGTGTCCAGCGCGACGACGTTGCCCGTCTTGAGCATGGCCACGCGCTGGCACATGGCTTGCGCTTCTTCCAGGTAGTGCGTCGTCAGGACGACCGTGTGGCCTTCGCGGTTCAGGCGCGAGATGAACTTCCACAGCGTCTGGCGCAGTTCGACGTCCACGCCGGCCGTCGGTTCGTCCAGCACGATCACGGGCGGCTTGTGCACGAGCGCCTGGGCGACGAGCACCCGGCGCTTCATGCCTCCGGACAGGGCGCGCATGTTGACGTCCGCCTTGGGCGTGAGGTCGAGGTTTTCCATCACCTCGTCGATCCAGGCGTCGTTGTTCTTCAGGCCGAAGTAGCCCGATTGCAGGCGCAGGGTCTCGCGCACGGTGAAGAACGGGTCGAACACGAGTTCCTGCGGCACGACGCCCAGCTTCATGCGCGCGTCGCGGAAGTCGCGCACGACGTCGTGGCCGTGGATGCGCACGCTGCCCACGTCCGGACGAATGAGGCCGGCGATGGTCGAAATCAGCGTGGTCTTGCCGGCGCCGTTCGGGCCGAGGAGGCCGAAGAATTCGCCTTGCTCGATATTCAGTGAAACGCCCTTGAGGGCCTTGAAGCCCTTGTAGCTTTTCTCGACGCTGTCGATCTGGATGGCTGCTGTCATGCGTTGGGGATCCGAAGGACCGGAACCGTGCGGGGGAAACGAGCCATTATAGAAGAAAACGCCACGGCGTTCCGGGCCGTGGCGTTTTCGGGGAGGTGGTCAGGCGCGGCCGAGCAGGCCGTCGACGCCGTACAACTTTGCCAACGCATCGACGTTGGCCGGCACATTGATGAACTTGAGGCTGCGCCCCTGCCCCTGCGCGCGGCGCTGCCAGGCCAGCATCAGGGCCAGGGCCGAGGAGTCGGCGGCCTTGACGCCGCCGAGGTCGAACACGGTTTCGCCGGCGGTCACGGCCGCGCAGCCCTGCGCCAACGCCGCTTGCGCGTTGTCGAACGTCAGGGCTTCCAGCGAGAGCATGGGGTTCGCTTCCGCCATGCTTACTTCTGCGCGGACTTGGCCAGCGGCTTGTTGGCCAGTTGCTCGTTGCGGTCGTGCAGCTTCTTGATCAGGCCGTCGATGCCGCCCTTGCCGATTTCCGAGGCGAAGGTGCTCTTGTAGGTCTCGACCAGCCACGCGCCCAGCACGTTCAGGTCGAAGATCTTCCAGCCCTGCGGGCCCTTGGCCAGGCGGTAGTTCAGGGTGATCGGCTCGCCGCGGGTCAGGTTGACCTGCGATTTCACTTCGACTTCCGTATCGGCCGGGTCGGCGCGGAACGGCTTGAACTCGATGGTTTCGTTCTTGATCTGCGACAGCGCGCCGGCATAGGTGTACACGAGCAGCGTGCGGAACTCTGCCGACAGCTGCTTCTGCTGCTCCGGCGTCGCCTGGCGCCAGAAGCGGCCGGCGGCCTGGGCGGTCATCTTGTCCGAATCGACGTACGGCAGGATCTTGCTGTTGACCAGATCCATGATTTTCTTGCTGTTGCCGGCCTGGATGTCCTTGTCGGCCTTGACGCTCTCGATGACGTCGGTGGAGACGCGCTTGACGAGGGCATCCGGTGCCTCGACGGCGGCACGGGCCGGCGCGACGAGAACGGCGGTGGACATCGCCACGGCGGCGGCGGTCACGATCAGTTTTGCGATGGGCTTCATACGCTTCCTTTATCTTGGTTGGGTCTGACCGGGCGGTCCCGCGTGCTGCGCGGACGGCCTGGCTGTACCGTAGTTAACTATTTACTGGCCGGTTCGGATGACACGGGGGCCGGCGCCGCTGCGGGCTCGTCCGCGCCGTCTTCCGGCACCGGTTTCGGGCCGAGCTTCACGCCCAGCTTCGATTCGACCTTCTCCTGGACCTTTTCCAGCTTTTCGTGGACCTTGTCGGCGCGTTCCTGCGCCTTGTCGGTGTCGAGCACCTTGCTGCTGCGGCGCTGCATGTAGCCGTCACGGATGAACTCGTAACGGTCGAGGGCCGCGTCTTCCAGCAGGTTCGACGCGTCCAGCACGCTGGCGCGCTGGTCGACCGCACGGAGGACGATGCCGCCGGTGCGCCACGGCACGTCGTTCACGTGGGTCCACGAATCCCCCCACCAGTCGCCCGGCAGGGCCGCGGTGTCACGCACCGTAGATGGGCCCAGCAGCGGCAACATCAAGTAGGGACCGCTCGGCACGCCCCAATAGCCCAGGGTCTGGCCGAGGTCTTCGTTATGCTTGCGCATGCCGGCCGGGGTGGCGATGTCCAGCACGCCGGCGAGACCCAAGGTGGAGTTCACGGCAAAACGCATGAAATCGTTCAAGCCATCTTGCCCTTTCAACTGGGCGAAATTGTTCAGCGAGCTCCACAAATCGGTCAAGTTACCGAAGAAATTGTTCACGCCCGTCTGCACGAAGCTCGGCGTGACGTTCTTGTAGGCGGTGGCGGCCGGCTTCAGGGCGACGCGGTCGACCGTGTCGTTGAAGTTGAACATGGCCCGGTTGAACTTCTCGAACGGGTCTTTCGGGTTGGCGGTCGTCGCACAGCCACTCAGCAATACGGCTGCACCGAGTGCCAGCGCCAGGCCAGTGCGTTGCTTACGCGGCATGGCGGAGTCATTGCGGTTCGTCATTTGCTACTGTCCTTTCCTTCGGCTGCCTTGCTATAGATAAATTGATTAATCAAGTCTTCGAGCACGGCGGCCGATTGCGTACGGGTGATGCGGTCGCCTTCGACGAGATTGTTCGTGTCGCCGCCGGCCTCGATGCCGATGTATTGCTCGCCCAGCAGGCCCGAGGTCAGGATCTTCAGGGAGCTGTCCTTCGGGAACTTGTAAGCGGGATTCAGATCGAGGCGGACAATGGCCTGGAAGCTTTTGTCGTCGAACGCGATGTCGCCCACGCGACCCACGACCACGCCCGCGCTCTTGACCGGCGACTGCGGCTTCAGGCCGCCGATGTTGTCGAACTTGCCCGTGATCGAGTAGGTCTTGGTGAACGAGATCGTGCTCATGTTACCGGCCTTGAGTGCCAGGAAAAGGAGCGCTAGCGCACCCAACAGGACAAAAAGGCCGACCCAGACGTCAATGGATTTACGATGCATAAGTTTTTCCCAACTCTTCAGATTACTTGTTGAACATCAAGGCGGTCATGATGAAGTCCAGCCCCAGCACCATCAGCGACGCGATCACGACGGTGCGCGTGGTGGCGCGCGACACGCCTTCCGGCGTCGGCTGTGCTTCATAGCCCTGGAACAGGGCCGTGAAGGTCACGGCCATGCCGAACACGAAACTCTTGATGACGCCATTCATGATGTCGCGGCGCACGTCGATGTTCGCCTGCATCTGCGACCAGAACGCGCCCTCGTCCACGCCGATCAGCTGCACGCCGACCAGGTAGCCGCCGATCACGCCGATGGCGGAGAACACGGCGGCCAGCACCGGCATGGCGATCAGGCCGGCCCAGAAACGGGGCGCCAGCACGCGCTGGATCGGGTTGACGGCCATCATTTCCATCGCGGTCAGTTGCTCGCCGGCCTTCATGAGGCCGATTTCCGCCGTGAGGGACGTACCGGCGCGGCCCGCGAACAGCAGCGCCGTCACGACCGGGCCCAGCTCGCGCAGCAGCGACAGCGCCACCAGCTGGCCCAGCTTTTCCTCGGCGCCGAACTGGCTCAGCGTGTAATACCCCTGCAGGCCCAGCACCATGCCGACGAACAGGCCGGACACGGTGATGATCAGCAGCGAGTAATTGCCGATGAAGTGGATCTGTTCCGAGATCAGCGTCGGACGACGCAGCGCGCCCGGCGACTTGCCGAGCAGGCCGCCGAACGAGCGCGTGACGAAGCCGATGCGCGCGATGGTGTCGAGGACGAAGCCTCCGATGAAGCCGAGGATATTGGTCATCGCTTGCCTCCCAGGCCCAGGTCCTCGGCCAGCGATTTGCCCGGATAGTGGAACGGCACGGGACCGTCCGGCTCGGCGTTCACGAACTGTTTGACATACGGATCGGTCGAGCGGCGCATCTCGTCCGGCGTGCCCGCGGCGACGATCCGGCCCGCGG
>CBIHOW010000125.1:0-12694 GCA_966211695.1 uncultured Massilia sp.
GTGCCGCTGGCGCACGCGGCCGAGGCGGTCGCGCGCCTGCGCGGGCGCGAGCCGTTCCTGACGGTGGACGGTTTGAAGATGTCGCGCAACAGGATGTTTTTCTCGTCGGACAAGGCGGAACGTGAGCTCGGCTACCGGCCAGGGCCGTACGTTGCCGGCGTGCGGGCGGCGGTCGGCTGGTTCCGGCGGGAAGGCTATCTCGATTAGGCGCGCGGTAACGTGCGGCGCCGTCGTTGATGCTGACGCTGATGCTGATGCGGATGCGGATGCTCGTTGCCAGTGCCGGGGCCGGTGCCAGTGCCCGTGCCGGTGCCGATGCCAGTGCCCGCCCCGGCGATGCCCGAACGCCATGTTTCCACAAACGGCGCAGCCCTCAGCGGCGCCGGCCGAACGGCCTGGACAGCCGCAGCACGAGCCGGGCCAGGCGCGGCACCGTGCGGGGACGGAGCAGCCGTTCGTCGTACCCGGCAAAGCGCCGGTCGTTTTCGGCGAGGCAGAGGGCGAGCAGGTCGCGGACACCCACGGCGTCATCCGCGACCGTTTGCGCGCCGTGCAGCGTGAAATTATTGTCCTGCGTACGCGCGCCACCGTCCCCGTCGATGGTGCGTGCCAGGCCGATGCGTTCCCACGCGAGGAATGTCCAGACCGCGGCGACCTTCGCTTCGAAGCGCACGCGGCGCAGGAACGACAGGCGGGCGCGGTGCCACGCGGCCCAGTTGGCGAACAGGAGGATGTGCCGGCACTCTTCCTGCATCACGGGCTCGAACGTGGCGACGAGGGCCGGCGGGAACAGGCCGGACCGCCGCGCCAGCGCGAACAGGCCGAACGCAAAGAAACTGTCGATGCATTCGCTGTAGCCGGTGACGAGGTAGGCCCATTCCGGATCCCGGGGTGGGCGCTGGACGGGTTCGGGCGCGAGTTCGATGCCGTAGGCGGCGACCATGCGCGCCAGCACGTCCTTGTGGCGCTGTTCTTCCCACGCGTTCAGTGCGAGCGCGTCGCGCATGCCGCGATCGCGCAGCGTACCGGCATAGGCCGCCATGCGCAGGCGCGCCTTGCCTTCCGTCTGGACGGCGATGTCCCAGATCGGCAGCGCGACGATGCGGTCGCGCACCGCAGGTTCCAGTACAGGCCAGTCCAGCACGGCGGGGCGGTAGGGATTGAAGGTGTCGCGGAACATGCGGCACGCGGCATCGGCATGACGGTCCGAGCCGGGGACCAGCGGGCCGTCGGTCGGTTCACGCCAGTGCCGCATGTGCGTGTCCGCCGCGGCCAGTTGCGCGTCGTCGTGAGTTGGCGCGATTTGGGCCGGGGGGCGGAAGCCGGGCACCAGTCGGGCAACGTCGAACGTATCCGTGGCGTAGCCGTCCATGCCGTCCTCCCAGCCGTCGATCACACCTGGCTATCGACCGCCTTCGACGCGCCGGGTTCCCCCGCCAGGCATACCAGCTTGATCTCCATCTGTAATGCCACCAGCAATGTGGTCTGCACGAACCCGAGTTCTCCCCTGACGGGATGCCGGAACCGCCGCTCGCCGCCCTCCCGGTGCAGCACGTCCTGCTTGTCCCAGCACTGCGCGAACAGCGGGCTGTCCCGGCGCAGTTGTTCGACCAGTGCCTGCATGGCTTCGTCCGCCGGCCGCCGGTGGAAGTCGGCCCGGAATTCGGCCGCCAGTCGCCGGGCCCGCGTATCCCAGTCGACGATGAGGTCGCGTGCCGCGGGATGCAGGAAGACGTAGCGGAGCAGGTTGCGGTCGGGCGCGTCCGCGTCGAGCCACCCGACGAACAGCGCGGCGGCGGCATCGTTCCAGGCGCGTGCCGTCCATGTGTGGTCGAGCAGGTAGGCGGGTGCGGCCATCAGGCCCGGCAGCGCCAGCAGCGCCGTGGACAGGTCGTCGCCGTGGTCGTGCACCGCGCGCGGATCTTTTTTGCCGGCGAGGTCGAACAGCGATGCCCGCTCGGCCGCGGACAGCTGCAGCGCGTCGGCCAGGCGCGACAGCGCGGCCACGGAGGGCTGCACGTCGCGGCCCTGTTCCAGCCACGTGATCCACGTGACGCCGAGGCCGGCCGCATCGGCCAGTTCTTCGCGGCGCAGGCCCGGCGTGCGGCGGCGGGTGCCCGGCCTGGCGGGCGTCAGGCGCGCGCGGTGGGCGCGGATGAAGGCGCCGAGCATCTGGCGCTGGTGCGTGTCCGTCATGGTGCTCGCTATACTAGGATAAACAGGCTCCTTGTAACAGGAAAAAGTCTCGTCGACAATGGTTCCACACCAAAAAACAAGGAGCGAACATGCACAACCACGATGCCACCGTCCTCGAACAATACGATTCCCGCGCCGAGGCCTACCTCACCAGCGCCGTGCACGCGGCCGGCGCGGACCTGGAGCGGATGGCGGACCTGATCGGCAACCGCCCCGATGCCGTCGCGCTGGACATGGGCTGCGGCGGTGGCCACGTGGCGTTCCGCCTGGCGGGCAGCGTCGGCAAGGTCGTCGCGTACGACCTGTCCGCCGCGATGCTGGAGACGGTCGCCGCGGAAGCCCGCAAACGCGGCCTGGACAACCTCGTCACGAAGCAGGGCGCGGCCGAGGCATTGCCGTGTCCGGATGCGTCGTTCGACGTCGTCGCCACCCGCTACAGCGCGCACCACTGGGGCGCGTTCCGGGACGGGCTCGCGCAGATGCGCCGTGTCGCCAAGCCGGACGGTCTCGCGTTGTTCATGGACGTCGTCTCGCCCGGCGTGGCGCTGCTCGATACATGGCTGCAGGCGCTGGAGCTGCTGCGCGATCCGTCCCACGTGCGCAATGCGTCGGTGGAGGAGTGGAAGACGACGCTGGCGGCTGTCGGTTTCGCGGTGGACGACGTGGTCACCTGCAAGCTGCGCCTGGAATTCGATGCGTGGATCGCGCGGATGCGCACGCCCGAGGTCCACGTCGCCGCGATCCGTTCGCTGCATGCGCGCGCATCGAGCGAAGTGAAAGACTATTTCCAGATCGGGCAAGACGGCAGCTTCACGGTCGACACGGCCCTGATCGTGGCCCGTCCGGTGTAGCGGCATCAGCCGCGCAAACGGTCCAGGCGCAGCCGCTGGCGGTCGTCGCCGAGGGCGCGCACGGACAGGCGTACCGGTGCCGCCGCGCTCAAGCCGGCCACGCCCGCAGTACGTCCGCGCCCAGGTCGATCCTTGCGGTGGCGATCACGAACGGGCGGCGGCGCGGATCAGGTCGAAGGGAGAGATGTCGCGCACGGAGGAGCGCGAGTTCAGCAGGCTGTTGTCGAAGTGGCCGAAGCCGCCCGGCATGCCGGGGCGGTCCTGCCAGTGGCGCAGGGGCATGTCGTCGGCGCCGGACTGCGCTTCCAGTTCCAGCTGCTTCACACGGGCCGTCAAGGTGGCGACGGTAATGCGCAGTTCCGCGAGTTCGCGGTCGCGTTCGTGGAGGGCCTGGTCGTGGGCGGCGCGCAGCATGCGCATGCGCTCGTCGAAATCGGCGTGCAGGCGGTCGACCAGTTCGTCGACGAGGGCGTGCAGGGCGCGGCCCGTGTCTTCGCGGCGCATGCCGGGCCCGGCGTCCGCGGCGCCGTCTTCCGCGCGCAACGCCTTCAGGTATTTGTGGATGGTCGACTTGGACCCGCTGTCGCCCAGCGCGTGGCGCACGGCGTCGACGGAGGGATGGCGACCCTCCGCCAGCAGCCGGTCGCGGGCTTCCCTGACCTGTGATTTCGTGAGTCCGCTGCGCGCCATGAAGTCTACCTCGTCGAATCCGATCAGGAACTGGCCTGATTCACCAGTCCACGGTGCTGCACGCGATTCAGCTTCGGATGCACGACCGGGACGGTCAGCATTGTACTGCCGACGGCCATCAAAAGGAGCGCCGTGAACGTTTCGCTCGTGATGATCTGCTTGTCGAGCAGGATGTTGGCGAAGATGATCTCGATGAGGCCTTTCGTCTGCAGCAGCCAGCCGATGATCGATGCCTCGCCATCCTGCCACTTCAGGATCCTGCCGGCAGGAACGCGCCCACCATGAAGTGCAGGCCGGCCCAGTCGGCGCCGAATGCGCAGGCGATCAGCCAGGCCAGCGCCACGTACCAGCGGTCGCTCCGGTCCAGGCGCGCCATCAGGCGGCGGAACACGAACGTCGACACCGCGAACGCGGCGAGGAAGCCGAGCTGGCGGCCGATGCGTTCCCAGTCCAGCAGGATCAGCGCGAGGACACCCCAGATCGCGACGTCGTCCAGGCTGCCGTAGCGCAGGATGCGCTGGCCCATCGGCAGGCGCAGGATGTTGAGTTTCTGCATCAGGAGCACGAGGATCGGCAGCGCCGTCACGGCGCAGGCCATGCCGGTGCCCAGCGTGAACTGCCACGGTGCCGCCTTCGCCCCCATCCAGCCCGGATACGCCATCAACAGCAGGGCGGCCGCGCAACCGCACAGCAGCGGAGTGCCCAGCGCGAGACCGGCCGTCAGCGCGCTCTCGCGGCGATAGGCCGTAGGGCACGACGAAGATGATCAGCATCGCGAGCAGGAAGATTTCCGTGGTGCTCATAGGTCTCCTTGTTATTACGTAATTATCTAACATCATCCCAGCCGGAAATTGAACATATGAAAAGGATTTCATCGCCAGCAGAATTGCCTAGTCCTGGTCCTACGTGACAACTTCGCGAAATCCTATTGGTCACGAGCCAGGGCGGACGCATATGAAGGGAGTGACATCGTCGACAAGGAGACTCAGATGAACGAAGACAAACGCAAGCAGCCCGACCCGGGTCCGCAAGACGGCGCGAGCCGCCAGAGCGCCTCGTCCGGGCGCCACACGAACTTCCCCGCCGCCTCGCCGGAAAGCAACGTGAATCCGCCAAGCGCGCCGCAGAGCAGCCACGGCAGCGCCACGGAAACCGTTCCCGGCGTCAATCCGGGCAACCGCCAGAGCGGCGCGGTCCAGACGCCGGACGATGCCGCGGCGACGGCCGACCGGGGACCCAGCCGGCGCGACGGTTGAGGCGCACTGTCACCAGGATCCAACTGTAATGGTCCGGTAATCAAAAATTCCCGATCCGCGTTCCGCCCCCTCGGCACGGATGCTCTACAATAGCCCTAAAGCATCAGGAACACGGATCACATGCTTCACCTGCACACATCGGTCGTCCGGCGCGCGTTGGCGATCGCGGGGCTGACCCTGCCGCTGGCGGGGGCTGCGGCCGCATCCGCCGGCGTCTACCTCGAAGAGATGACGTCGCCCGAATTGCGCGACCGCATCGCGGCCGGCACCACGACGGCACTCGTTCCCATCGGCGGCACCGAGCAGAGCGGTCCCCACATCGTCCTCGGCAAGCACAACGTTCGCTCCCGCGTGCTCGCGGGACGCATTGCCGCGAAGCTCGGCGATGCCGTCGTCGCGCCCGTCGTCGCCTATGTGCCGGAAGGGGCGATCGCGCCGCCGGCCGCGCACATGCGCTTCGCCGGCACGATCTCGATCCCGGACGCCGCGTTCGAGGCGCTGCTGGAATCCACCGCGCAGAGCCTGTGCCGGCACGGCATCCGCGACGTGTTCTTCCTGGGCGACCACGGCGGCTATCAAAGCAACGAAGCGACGGCCGCCGCGCGCGTCAATCGCAGCGGCGGCGGATGCCGCGCCCATGCGCTGGGCGCCTATTACGATGCCGCCACGACCATGTTCAACGCCGACCTGAAGCAGCGCGGCTTTGCCGACGCCGAGATCGGCACGCACGCGGGCCTCGCGGACACGGCGCTGTCGCTGGCCGTCGACCCGGCGCTCGTGCGTCCCGCGCAGGTCGAGCAAGGTGCGCGCGGCGGCGTGCGCGCGGGCGTGCATGGCGATTCGACCCGTGCCACGGCCGACCTGGGCCGCGTCGGCGTCGAGCGCATCGTCGATGCGTCCGTGGCCGCGATCCGGGCCGCGCGCAGTCCGGGTCCAGGTCGCAGTCCGAATTCCATCCATCGAAAGTAAAGAGCCATCGTGTCATCCAAAACCACCATTGGTGCCGTCCTGGTCGTGGGCGTCCTCGCGGGCGGCGTCGTCGTCTCGCGCGTCGTCGATGCGACCGCCGGCGCGCCCGCACCTGCATCGAAACCCGCGGCCGTCGCGGCCGTCGTCACCGTGCCCGGCATGCCGCGCGTTACCGACCCGAACAACGTGTACAGCGAGATCACGCAGCTGAGCCCCGCCGTGAAGGGCGACCTGGAACGCGTGTACGTGCCGAACCTGCGCACGAACGACGTCTCCGTCATCGACCCGGCGACGATGAAGGTCGTCGACCGCTTCAAGGTCGGCAGGAGCCCGCAGCACGTGATCCCGTCGTGGGACTTGCGCACCTTGTGGGTCGCGAACAATGCCGAGCGCACCGCCGAGGGCAGCCTGACGCCGGTCGATCCGCGCACCGGCAAGCCGGGCGCGAACGTCCCGGTCGACGACCCGTACAACATGTACTTCACGCCGGACGGCAGGTCGGCCATCGTCGTGGCGGAAGCGCGCCACCGCCTCGATTTCCGCGATCCGCACACGATGGCGATGCAGTACGCGATCGAGGTGCCGAAGTGCGGCGGCATCAACCATGCCGACTTCTCGATCGACGGCCGCTACGCGCTGTTCACGTGCGAATTCGACGGCAGCCTCGCGAAGATCGACCTCGTGGAGCGCAAGGTACTCGGCTACCTGAAGCTGACGATGCCGTCCACGCGCTTCCGCGAAGGCGTCGACCCGACGGCGCCGGGCGCCAGCGAGATCTGCACGTCGAAGAAGGGCATGCCGCAGGACGTGCGCATCTCTCCGGACGGCAAGCGCTTCTACATCGCCGACATGGACGCGGACGGCGTGCACGTCGTCGACGGCGACAACCTGAAGCAGATCGGCTTCATCCCCGTCGGCCTCGGCACGCACGGCCTCTACCCGAGCCGCGACGGCAAATTCCTGTACATCGCGAGCCGCGGCACGCACCGCATCCACGGCAAGCCGAAGGGCAAGGGCAGCGTGGCCGTGCTGGACTTCGCCACCGGCAAGATCGTCGCCAACTGGCCGGTGCCGGGCGGCGGCAGCCCGGACATGGGCAACGTCAGCGCGGACGGCAAGTGGCTGTGGCTGTCGGGCCGCTTCGACGACGTCGTCTACCGCATCGATACGAAGACGGGCGACATGCAGAAGGTGAAGGTCGGCGGCGAACCGCATGGCCTGACGGTCTGGCCGCAGCCCGGCCGCTACTCGCTCGGCCACACCGGCAACCTGCGCTCATCCGCGCGGCAGCTGGCCTGGCTGGCCGTGCCAATCCGGCAACGCTTCGTTGCGGATTGGCCACGGCGGGACGAAAACCGGTAAATACCTATCTGGTTCATTTCCGTGAGGCATGATCGGTTTCTATAATGAGAGCCAGTCATTCCTCGTCCCGCCTATCATGCTAAAAAATATCAAAATCAAGACGCGCCTGATCTTCGTGATCGCGCTGCTCGGCCTGGAACTGATCGTGGGCGCCACGGTCGGTCTCGTGAGCCTCGGCCATGCCAACCGCCAGATGCATTCGATGTATGCCGACCGCCTCGTCTGTGTCGGCCAGCTCGACAAGATCGTGCGCAGCATGAACCTCAACCAGTTGAACGTGGCGCGCGCGCTGACGGCGGATGCGGCCAAGGTGCCGGCGCTGCTGGCAGAGATCGACGCCAACGACGCCGCCATCGACGCCCAGTGGAAGACGTACGCCGCCACGACGATGACGGAGGGCGAGAAGGCGGAGGCGCAGCGCTTCATGCAGGCGCGCTCGACATTCGTCGACACCGCCCAGAAGCCGATCGTGGCGGCCCTGCGTGCGGGCGACACGGCCCGTGCGACGGCCCTCGTGCATGGTCCGATGATCGAGCAGTTCGCGCCGGTGCGCGCCTCGATCAACGCGCTGATCCAGACGCAGCTGGACGAAGCGGCCAATGCCGACGAGGCGTCGCGCTCGACGTACGAGATCGTGCGCCTCGTGTGCCTGTCCGGCATGGCGGCCGGCCTGATCCTGGCCGCCTTCGTCGGCGCCATGCTGATCAAGAGCATCGTGCGTCCGCTGGACGAGGCCGTGCGCATCGCCGGCGCCGTCGCGGACGGCGACCTGACGCAGGACATTTCCGTCCGGGCCCGCGACGAGACGGGGCATCTGATGCGCGCGCTGAACGAGATGAACGCGGGCCTCGCGCGCATCGTCGGCCGTGTGCGGACGTCGACCGATACCATCGCCTCGGCTTCGGGCCAGATCGCGAGCGGCAACTTGGACCTGTCGAAACGCACGGAGCAGCAGGCCGCGTCGCTGGAACGCACGGCGGCGTCGATGGAGGAGCTGACCTCCACCGTGCGCCAGAACGCGGACAACGCGCGCCAGGCGAACACGCTGGCGCAGTCGGCGTCGGAAGTGGCGGCCAAGGGCGGCACGGTGGTGACGCAGGTCGTGGCGACGATGGGAGCGATCAACACGTCGGCGACCCGCATCGCGGACATCATCGGGGTCATCGACGGCATCGCGTTCCAGACCAATATCCTCGCGCTCAACGCGGCCGTCGAGGCGGCGCGCGCGGGCGAGCAGGGACGCGGCTTTGCCGTCGTGGCGTCCGAGGTGCGCAACCTGGCGCAGCGCAGCGCCGCCGCGGCGAAGGAAATCAAGTCGCTGATCGACGACTCGGTGCAGAAGGTGCACCACGGCTCGGAGCTGGTCGACCAGGCCGGCGCGACGATGGGCGAAATCGTCGGCAGCATCAACCGCGTGACGGACATCATGTCGGAAATCATGGCCGCCAGCGAGGAGCAGTCGGCCGGCATCGAAGAGGTGAACCACGCCATCGTCCAGATGGACCAGGCCACCCAGCAGAACGCGGCCCTCGTGGAGCAGGCCTCGGCGGCCGCGCAGCAATTGCGCGAGGAAGCGGACAGCCTGGCGACCGCGGTCGGCGCGTTCCGCCTGAACGTCCAGGCCGGCGCCGCCGCGCGCCCGGCGACTGCGCAGCTCGCGCTGCGCTGATCGGAAGGGGTGACGCCGCCCGCTCGGGCGGCGTCGGCAGGATCAGGCCTTGCGGCGCTTGCGTGCCGCAGCCAGGCCGGCGGCGCCCAGGCCCAGCAGCGTCAGCGAGGCCGGTTCCGGCACCTGGCCGCCGGCGGCGTCGCCCTTGTGCTCCAGCACGTTCGCCGTCAGGTTCAGGGTCAGGTTATAGCCGTTGCCCAGGCTGTCGGACGCGAACGCGACGTCCGGGTTCGCGTCGGCCAGCGTCAGCTTGTAGGTCGCCGTGTTCTTGCCGAGCGTGGTCGCCAGGAACGTGGCCGTGTAGCTGTTGGCACCGCCTTGCGCCAGGTTGTCGAACAGCGACACGGTGGTCGAGAACACGTTGTTCGCGCCCGTCTCCGTCACGCCGGTCAGCTTCAGGCCCACGCGGTCCTTGTCGGCCAGGTTGGCGATCGAAAAGTCCTTGCCCGTCACCGCGTCGCCCAGGTACACGTCGCCGAAATCCAGCGTCAGCTCCGTCACCGCCGAGGTCCCGTCGAACGACTGGGCCGCGTGCAGCAGGTAGCTGTAGGTGGCGCTCAGCGTACCGTTCCAGTCGATCCGCGATTCGGTCTTGGCGTCGGTCGCGAACTGGTTCGACGTCGTCTCGGCCGTGTTCGAGACGGCCAGCAGGTCGGCGAGGAAGCTGCCGCTGCCGACGTAGGCGTTCAGCGAGTTGCCGGCCACCGTCGTCGTCTTGTTCACCTGGCTGGTGCTGGGCGCGTCGGTGCAGCCCACCTTGATCTTGCCGGTGAACGTGCAGCCGTCCGTGACGTTGTTCAGCGCTGCCGATGCCCCGGTGACGCCGGTCGGGATGCCGAGGGCGATCGCGCTGCTGCCGGTACCCGTGGCCGTGTACGTGCCCTGGTCGTTCGCGTTCGTGCCGCCACTGCCGACCGAGACGGTGGTCGTTTGCGTGTAGACCGACTTCAGGTTGACCGTCGCGCCGGTCAGCACGCCTTTGCTCTTGTCGAACTGGGCGACCGCGGCCTTCTTGTCCTTGTCCATGTTCGTGTTCGCCGTGCCGAGCGTGCTGCCGTTCGACGTTGCCGTCTTGCCGCCGAGCGTATCGCTGACCGTGTTGCTCACGTCGAAGCCGACCGTATTGGTGGTGTAGTTCAGCACGGACGCGTGGGCCAGGGCCGGCGCCAAGGCCAGCGCGCCCAAGGCGGCCAATACGGCGGCATTCAGTGTAGTCTTCAGCATAGTTGTTCCTTTTGGTTGATCAAACGATGAGGGTGTCTTGTGACACTTTTTATTTTTCTCAAAGTATTGACGCAAGGATCGTGCCAAAAACTATAACTATCTGTTCTGCAAGGAAATGGATCTTTAACAACGGTCAATGTTCGAACGTCATGTAAAGATTCTCGACATCAATAAAAGTTTCCTGCGGAAACATCGTGACATGGGCCGTTGTCTTAATGGAGATGCGCCGGCACACGTTGTGGCCGCGGGCCCGGGGGCGGTGCCTGGCGCGCGGCGGCCGCAACCTCCGTGCCGGCGTCCCACGGCAGCGACAGCACGGCCGCCAGCGCATCGGCCACCTGGCGGCCCAGGCCCACGTCGCCGCCTTCGATCTGCGGCAGCGTGCGGTGCAGGGCGCACAGCAGCACGGCGTAATCGGCCCGGCGCGGGTGCAGCGCGGCGTCGCCAAGGCGTTCCAGCAGCGCTTCCTCGCGGCGGAAATCCGTTTCGACGGCGGCCACCACGGCCGGGAAATCCTGGACGAAGACCTCGTCCGGCTGCGCCTGCAGGGCGGCGACGCGCGCACGCAGGCGGGCCCGGCTCGTGCGCAGGGCCGCGCAAGCCGCGAGCGGGTCGGCGTCGGGATGATGGAAATGCATGATCTACCTCACTCTCGTCGATGATGACGAGCAGTGTCCGGGCGGCGCGCGATTTATTGTTTGATCTGCCTCAAAAGCTTGGGATTCCGCCTCCGGTAAGTCGGCAGCGGACCGCCTCAGTGCGCGAGCAGTAGCGGCACGCGCGACCTTTCCAGCAACTCGCGCGTGGTCCCACCGACCATCCATTCGCGGTAGCGGGCGTGGCCATAGGCGCCCGTCACCACCAGGCCCGCGCCGCAGTCGCGCGCCAGGCCGAGCAACGCCGTGCCGACCGTGCTGTGCGTGCGTTCGACCACCACGTCCACCCGCACGCCATGGCGCGCCAGGTACAGCGCCATGTCGGCGCCCGGCTGCTCGCCATGCAGGTCGCGGAGCATGTCGGGGTTGATGAGGGCCAGCCGGACGCCGTCCGCGCGGACCAGCAGCGGCAGCGCCGCGCCGATGGCGGCGATCGCCTGCATGCTGCCGTCCCACCCGACGACGGCCGTGCCGGGCCAAGGCGGGTCGGCGCCATCCGGCGGGACCACCAGTACGGGACGGGCGCCGTGCAGCGCCATGTAGTCGGGCAGGGCACGGGCGCGGGCGGGAAGCGCGGCATCGGACCGGGCATCGCGGCTCAGCACGACGAGGTCCGCATAACGCGATTGCAGCAACAGGGCGTAGCGGGCCTCCTCCTCGACCATGCGGGTCTCGACGGACGCCACGCCGAGGCGGCGAGCCGCGGCGTCGAATGCGTCCAGGCGCGCCCGGGCCGCGGCGCGCAGGTCCTGGAAGTCGATGCCCGCCGTCGTGGCGGCCACGGCACCCGCGATGAGGGCATAGTCGGGCCAGCCGATGCCGGTGTCCGCGCTGCCGACGAGGTGGGCATCGAACGCGTTGGCGAGCAGGGCGGCGGCACGCAGGCGGCTGTCCTGCGCGGAGCTGCCGTCCACATGCATGAGAATCGTCTTGATCATGTGAATAGGGTAAGCCATGGCGACGCACGCGTCAGCGATTCATTTGATTCGCATCAAATCAAGGGAAGAAATAACGGCCGTCGGTATTTAATCTCTTATGGCCCAATTAGCGAAATTCGATAACTGGCGAATATATTTGGCGGAATATTTTTGTTTATAAATAAATTCGTTTGCACATCATCTTTACATGCATGAAAGGCGTCATCTTATGCTTTTTCAGTTTGTGCCTAACTGCTTGAATTGATGAGTCAATCTTGAAAACGCGTTGTAACTGTCGATGAATCTCCCGCTTCATGTCGTTGCGATAATTCTTTTCGTTAATTCGTTGTCCCGGCGCGACTTATATTGAACAAATTATTGATTCTATCGATTTCCTCTCGGGAAATAACCTACACTACGCGAATTCTCATCAGCCGCCCGGAATTCACGTGAACCGCATTTATCGCCTCGTCTGGAATGCATCGAAAAACATTTGGCAAGTCGTGTCGGAACTCGGCTCCAAACGGACCAAATCGTCGACGGGGCGTGCGCGCCGGCGCCGCCGGCTCGCGCTGATGGCGCTGGCCGCGGCGGCGGCCGCCGGCGCCCAGGCTGCGGATCCATTGCCGACGGGCGGCCACGTCACGGCCGGGCAGGCGACGCTGAACTATGCGGGCAAGACGCTCACGGTCAACCAGGGCAGCAACAAGGCCGCCATCGACTGGACCGGCTTTTCGGTCGGGCAGGGCCACACCGTCAACTTCGTCCAGCCGTCAGGCAATGCGGTCGCGCTGAACCGCGTGCTGGGCGCCGACGCATCGATGATCCAGGGCGCCCTGAATGCCAACGGCCACGTGTTCCTGCTGAACCCGAACGGCGTGCTGTTCAGCCCGACGGCCCAGGT
>CBIHOW010000126.1:0-12657 GCA_966211695.1 uncultured Massilia sp.
CGATCCACTTGCCGTCCCAGGTCTGCACGAACGGGGCGGTGAAGCCCTGGCCCTGGACTTCGCCGTACCAGTTGGCGCGCACGTTGCCGTTCCACTGGCCGCGCGTGTAGTCGGCCGACAGCACGTGGTGCTGGCGCGGCTGGCCCCGTTCGATCAGGGTCACCTGCGAGTCGTCGAACAGCTGGGCGCCCGTCAGCACCGGCGAATCCGAATGGCGGCCCGTCACGGACGTGCGGTTGAAGTCCAGCTGCGCGGACAGCACGAGCGTCGAACCCGGCCAGCGCGTGGTGTGCTCGGCGACGATGTCCAGGCCCTTCGTCTCGGTGTCGATCGCGTTCGTGAAGAACTGCGCCTGGCCGACCTTCAGCGGATCCAGGATCGCCTTGATCGGGCAGGCGGCGGCCGTCGCGCAGGCACCCGATTCCGGTGCGATGTTCGACGAGAACACGATGCGGTTGTCGATGTCGATGCGCCACAGGTCGGCGGTCACGGAGAAGTTCGAGGCCGGGCGCAGGATGATGCCCACGCTGCCGTTCTTCGACGTCTCTTCCTTCAGGTTCGGAATGCCGAACGCCTTGGTGACGGCGCTGCCTTCGCGTGCGGTCAGGGTCTCGGTCAGCACGCCGGCGCCGTTCAGGTTCGTCGACACGGAGCTGTAGAACTTCTGCTGCACGCTCGGCGCGCGGAAGCCCGTCGACAGGGTGCCGCGGAAGCCCACCTCGCGGCTCGGGTCATAGCGCAGCGACAGCTTGCCGGTCGTCGTGCTGCCGAAGTCCGAGTATTTTTCCCAGCGCGCGGCGGCGCCGATGAGGAGTGTCGGCGTGATGTTGTGCTCGATGTCGGCGTACAGCGCGATGTTGTGGCGCGCATCGTCGACGGCGGTGCCGGGCGTGTAGCCGGGGAAGCCCTGCGTGCCCGACGCGGCCGCGCCGCCCGTCTGGTCCTTGATCACGATGGCCGGGTTGTTCGTGCGGCCGTACTGGTACGAGACCGGATCGCCGGCGTCGATCGCATAGCCGTCGCGGCGCCATTCGAAGCCGGTGGCGAAGTTGATCTTGTTGCCCAGGACGTCCAGCGGGCCGCGCAGGTCGGCGTTGAACGTCGTCTGCTTGAATTTCAGCTTGCCGGTGTCGGCTTCCAGCGGCGACTCGGCGTAGATGCCGCCGCCCGGTTTCGGCTCGTACCAGTAGCTGACGTTGATCGTGCTCTTTTCGTGGAAATCCAGCTCGCTGCGGCCGTGGTTGAGCGAGACGTCGACCTTCCAGTCGTTGGCGAGATCGCGGCGGTAGCCGACGGCCAGCGACGCATCCTTGACGGTGGTGCGGATGTTCGGCAGGAAGCCGTTCGGGTACACGGCCGGCACGTTGCGGCCGTCGCCCGCGGAGCGGAAGAAGCCGGCCGAATCGCCCGTGCGGTGCGACACGCCGCCGAACGTGTAGAACTCGCCTTGGCTCGACACCGGCACGGCCGAGTTCCACCAGAAGTACTGGTCCTTCGCGAGGCTGTCGCCGATGCGCTGCGTGACGCGCGGCGGATTCACGCGCAGCGAGTCCTCGCCGGCGCGGTTGGTCTCGCCGCGGTAGCGGGCTTCGGCCGTCAGGTTGACGTAGCCGCCGTCGCCGATCGTCCAGCCCTTGTTGACGCTGCCCTGGCGCAGTTCGCCGCCGCCTTCGGTGGTGCCGCCGACGGTGCCCGAGAGCTGCGTCTCGTTCGTCTGGTTCTTCAGCACGATGTTGATCACGCCGGCGATCGCGTCCGAGCCGTATTGCGCGGCGGCGCCGTCGCGCAGCACTTCGATGCGCTGGATCGCGGACATCGGGATCGCGTTGATGTCCGTACCGGCCGAACCGCGGCCGATGGTCTGCTGCACGTTGACGAGCGCCTGCTGGTGGCGGCGCTTGCCGTTCACGAGCACGAGCAGCTGGTCGGGGCCCAGCGAGCGCAGGGTGGCGGGGCGGATGATGTCCGTGCCGTCGCTGATGAACGTGGTCGAGAAGTTGAAGGACGGGTCGAGCGTCTGCAGCAGCTTGCCCAGTTCCACCGGACCGGCCATCGCCATGTCCTTGGCGCCGATCAGGCCGACCGGCGCGGCCGAGTCGAGCGCCGTACGCGCCGTCGAGCGCGAACCGAGCACGACGACGGATGCCATGTTCTTGTCCGCGACGGGCTGTGCCTGCGGGGCAGTGGCGGCGGGGGGATCGGCGGGGGTGTCCTGGGACCAGGCGGGAGAGAAGGCAAGGAACAGCGAGGAAGCGAGCAAAGTGCGGGTGAAGACGGGTACGGCGCGGTGTTGGGTCATCCTGATTCTCTCGTCGTTGGTTGTTGTTGTACGCACGCGCGGACGCACCGATTTGGTGCCGACCGGGTGTGGCCCAGTGTAACGAGCGCCCAGCCGTATTCACAATCGTCACCTGTCTATACTGTTGTGAAATTGATGCAAGCAAGGCAATCTTGCTTGTTGGTATAGACGAAATGCGGCTATGCTGGGGAGGATGGCGGTATTGTCGGCCATCAAAAGGCCGGTTGGGGAGTATGAGTATTCCGAATATACATATACGCGGAATGTCACATTGTTGCCAAAATAGCTGGTCCGGCCGAGGTCATACGTAGACGTTGATCGTGTCGATGATGCCCTGCGCGACGGCGTCTTCGACCGCCACGCTCGTCAGTGCCGGATTCGATTTCAGGATCGTGCCCCAGTCACCCGGCACGGCGGCCGCCACGGATGTGCCGGCGCTTGCAGACGTATCGGTGGAGGACGCAGGGTCGGTCGACGTCGGCACGACCGTGCCCGCCTGGGCCATGCCGGCCTGCGCGACCGCGTTCAGCAGGCCGGTCGCGTCATACGTCTGGAAGCCGCTGTCGCCGTTGCCGAGTGTCGCGACGATGCTCGCCTGTTCGGACAGGTTGGACAAGGTCACGCGCGTGGCCGGGTCCTGCGTGGATGGCGCCTGGGTCGCCGCCGCGGGAGGCGTCGTCGGCGTGGACGTGGGTGCCGCCGAGGCGGTGGTCGATGTGATCGAAGAGATGGCCATGGTGTTCACCTGAATTGTTGCCACAAGCAAACTATACACCGAACCAGCCCAGCGGTATTGCTTTCGCCATGGCTTCGTAGCCGGGATCGTTCGGATGCAGGTGATCGCCGCTGTCGTAGGCCGGCAGCAGCCTCGTGGGACGGCCCGGATCGCGCAGCACGGCGTCGAAGTCGGCCACGGCATCCCAGGCGCCGGACGTGCGGATCCACGCGTTGGCGCGCTGGCGCACGGCGTCGCGCGCGGTCGAGTAATACGGATGGCCTTCGTACGGCAGCAAGGTCGCGCCGATGACTTGCAGGCCGCGCGTGCGCGCCCGGGCGATCAGCTGCAGCCAGCCCGCTTGCAGGGTTTCCGCCGGGATGGGACTGGACGCGCTGCTGTAGAGGATGTCGTTGATGCCAGCGAGGACGAACAGCCAGCGCACGCCGGCCGTCGCCAGCACGTCGCGATCGAAGCGTTCCAGCACGTCGCGGCCTGACAGCAGCGCCGTCGGGTAGTCCGTCAGCAGCGAATTGGCGCTGATGCCCCGGTTGACGACGGCGATGGGCGGGCTGCCGGGCGCGGTCTCCGTGCGCAGGCGGCGCGCCAGCCAGTCGGTCCAGCGGCGGTTGGCGTTGGTCGTGCTGCGCAGGCCATCCGTCAGCGAGTCGCCGATGGCCACGATGGCGGCCGGCGTACCGGCGGGACTCGTCACGTCCACTTCGGCCAGGAACGGCCACGCGCCCAGCGTGCGCTGCACGGGCAGGGCGTTTGCGCCCGCGTAGTTGCCGGCAACGGACACGTAGTTCGTCTGCAGTGCAAGGTCGTGGATCGACGTCGCCTGCGTGCTGGCCGGCAGCCACAGGCTGATGGCCAGGTCGGCCAGCGCCGGCACGGCGAGGTCGACGGGGTCGGACAGGAGCGGATCGCCCGGCGCGACGGTGGCAGCGGGCGATCCCCCGAACGTCAGGTCGCGTCCGCTGCCGGCGACGAGGTTCGCGCCGCTCGCGCGCAGCCCGATGTGGGCGGCGCCGATGCGCAGCGGCGCGCTGCCCATTTCGTTGGACAGGCGCACGCGCACGCGGTTGCCGGGGATGCTCGTGTGGACGATCAGGCGCAGCGTCTGGTTGCTGAACGTCTGCAGGCTGGCGGAAGGCGGCGGGCCGGCCGGCGCCGTGCCCCACGTGGCGCACCAGGCGCTGGAGGACTGGGCGCGGACCGCCGGCAGGGTCAGGCAGCCGGCCAGCGCCGGCAAGGTGTGGAGAAAGGTGCGGCGTGACGGCATCGCGGGCTCCCGGACGTGATCGACGAGGCGGACCCCATCAATCTACGCCGGTCACGCACGCGCGCCGTCGCATGCACGCAGCATGGCGTTTGCGCCAGATCAGGAAAGCGTGACGTCAGGCGAGGACGGCGAGCAGGCCGTCGAGGCCCGTGAAATTCAGCGCGACGTCGGCCTGTGCGCGCACGACGGGTTTGGCGCGGAACGCGACGGACAGGCCCGACACGCCCATCATCTTGAGGTCGTTCGCGCCGTCGCCCATCACGATGGCCTGCTTCGTGGCGATGCCCAGTTCGGCGCACACGCGCTCCACGGTGCGCTTCTTTTCCTCGGCATCGACGATGCCGCCGACGACCTTACCGGTCAACACGCCGCCGGCCGCTTCCAGTACGTTCGCGTGGGTGTAGTCGAGGCCCAGGCGCGTCTTGAGGCGCTCCGTGAAGAACGTGAAGCCGCCCGAGACGAGCAGCGTCTTGAGGCCCGCGGCCTGCACGGCCTGCAGCATCGCTTCGCCGCCGAGCGAGATGCGCAGGCGTTCTTCGTACACGCGCTCCAGCGCTTCCGTCGGCAGGCCTTCCAGCAGCGCGACGCGGCGCGTGAGGCTTTCCGAGAAATCCAGCTCGCCGCGCATCGCGGCTTCCGTGATCGCGGACACCTGCGGCTTGAGGCCCTGCATGTCCGCGATCTCGTCGATGCACTCGATGGTGATCAAGGTGGAATCCATGTCCATCGCGACCAGCCTGAAGTCGGCCAGGGTCAGGCCGGCGTCGACGAACGTCGCATCGATGCCGGCGGCGTGGGCGGCCGTCTCGACTTGCGCTTTCAGTTCCGGCGTGAAGTCGAACCCGTCGCAGCGCAGCGCGTGCGCGTGGAGTTCGGTGGTGCGTGCCGGACGGGCGAGGGCGGCGATTTGCGCGAGTGCGGCCTGGTCGGCCGATGGACCCTGGAGGACGAGCTTCTTGGACATGATGTGTTCTGTTTTAAGCGAGGAGTTGTTTGATGGTCTGCTTGACCTGGTTCACGCGCGCGGCCAGGTCCGGCATGTTGGCCGTGATGCGCAGCTTGTCCTGGCCGGCCAGCTTGATGTGGCGGTTCTTTTGAATGAGCGTGATGATCCTGATCGGATCGATCGGCGGCTTTTCCATGAACTGCAGGCTGGCGGCATCCGCATGCGCGTCGATCTTGACGATGCCGACCGACTTCGCCGCGATACGGAGGCGGTGCGTCTCGATCAGCGCCTTCACGGCATCGGGCAGCTTGCCGAAGCGGTCGATGAGTTCTTCCTGCATGTCGTCGATGCGGCCCTGCTCCTCGCAGTTCGCGAGGCGTTTATAAATCGACAGGCGCTCGTGCACGTCGCCGCAGAAGTCCGACGGGAGCAGGGCGGGCACGTGCAGGTTGATTTCCGTCGTCGACGACAGCGGCGCGCTCATGTCCGGCTCGCGGCCGGCCTTCAGCGCCTTCACCGCTTCGTTCAGCATGTCGGAGTAGAGCTGGAAGCCGACTTCCAGCATCTCGCCCGACTGGTTCTCGCCCAGCACTTCGCCGGCGCCGCGGATTTCCAGGTCGTGCATCGCGAGGTAGAAGCCGCTGCCCAGTTCTTCCATCTGCTGGATCGCGTCCAGTCGGCGCTGCGCCTGTTTCGACAGCGTGAGCGCGTCGTTCACGAGCAGGTAGGCATAGGCCTGGTGGTGCGAACGGCCGACGCGTCCGCGCAGCTGGTGCAGCTGGGCGAGGCCGAATTTGTCGGCGCGGTGCATGATGATCGTGTTCGCGGTCGGCACGTCGATGCCGGTCTCGATGATCGTCGTGCACAGCAGGATGTTGTAGCGCTGGGCGACGAAATCGCGCATGACCTTTTCCAGGTCGCGCTCGTGCATCTGGCCGTGCGCGACGGCGATGCGCGCTTCCGGCAGCAGTTCGCGCAGCATCGCGAGGCGGTTCTCGATCGTCTCGACCTCGTTGTGCAGGAAGTAGATCTGGCCGCCCCGTTTCAGTTCGCGCAGGCAGGCTTCGCGGATGACGGAACCGTCTTCGCTGCGCACGAACGTCTTGATCGCGAGGCGCTTCTGCGGCGCCGTCGCGATGACGGAAAAGTCGCGCAGGCCTTCCAGCGCCATGCCCAGCGTACGCGGGATCGGCGTGGCGGTCAGGGTGAGCACGTCGACTTCCGCGCGCAGCGCCTTCAGCGCTTCCTTCTGGCGCACGCCGAAGCGGTGTTCCTCGTCGATGATGACTAGCCCCAGGCGCGTGAACTTCACGTCCGGCGACAGCAGTTTATGGGTGCCGATCACGATGTCGACGGTGCCGTCGGCCATGCCCTTGATCGCGTTGTTGATCTCCTTGCCGGTGCGGAAGCGCGACAGTTCCGCGATGCGCACGGGCCAGTCGGCGAAGCGGTCGGAGAACGTCTGCGCGTGCTGCTCCGCGAGCAGCGTCGTGGGCGCGAGGATCGCGACCTGCTTGCCGCCCATGACGGCGATGAACGCAGCGCGCAGGGCGACTTCCGTCTTGCCGAAGCCGACGTCGCCGCACACGAGGCGGTCCATCGGCCGGCCCGACGTCATGTCCTGGATGACGGCGGCAATCGCCGCGCGCTGGTCCGGTGTCTCGTCGAAGCCGAAGCTTTGCGCGAAGTTCTCGTAGTCGGTGGCCGAGTATTCGAACGCGTGGCCCTGGCGCGCGGCGCGGCGGGCGTAGAGGTTCAGCAGCTCGGCCGCCGTGTCGCGCACCTGTTCCGCCGCCTTGCGTTTCGCCTTGTCCCATTGGCCGGAGCCCAGCGTGTGCAGCGGCGCGTCGTCCGGCGACGCGCCCGAGTAGCGCGAGATCACGTGCAGCTGCGACACCGGCACGTAGAGTTTCGATTCCTTCGCGTATTCGAGGTGCAGGAATTCCGTCTCGCCTTCGCCCAGGTCCATGCTGACGAGGCCCAGGTAGCGGCCGATGCCGTGGTTGATGTGGACGACCGGATCGCCGATCTTCAGTTCGGACAGGTCGCGCACCATCGACTCGACCTGCGAGCCCGCTTCCTGCTTCTTCTTGCCCGCGCGGCGGCCGGTGCCCGCGTACAGCTCCGTCTCCGTGATGAAGACGAGGTGGCCGGCGCCTTCTTCCATCAGCTCGAAGCCGGCCTGCAGCGGCGCGACACCCAGCGCGACCCGCGCATCCGTCGCGCGCAGGCCGTCGAAGCCTTCGACCGATGCGAGGTCCAGCTTGTATTCGCTGAAGTACTGCTGCAGGGTCTCGCGCCTGCCGGCGGATTCCGCGCAGATCATCACGCGCTTGCCAGCGGCCTGCATCAGGTACGAGCGCAGGTTCGCGAGCGGATCGTCGAGGCGGCGGTTGACGGCGATGTCGGGGATCGGTGCAGAGAGTTCGGAAGCGCCCGCGTTCGCGTCGCGCGCGATGGCCCAGCGGCCGTGCGGCTTGGCCTGCACGAAGAAATCCTCGGCGCCGAGGAAGATCTCCTTCGGTTCGAGGATCGGGCGGTCGCGGTCGCTCTTGAGGAATTTGTAGCGCGATTCCGTATCGAGCCAGAAGCGCTGGATGGACGCTTCGATGTCGCCGACGAGGGCCAGGCTCGATTCGTCCGGCAGGTAGTCGAACAGCGTGGCCGTCGCGTCGAAGAACAGCGGCAGGTAGTATTCGATGCCGGCCGACGCGATGCCGTTGCCGATGTCGCGGTAGATCGTGGAACGGGACGGATCGCCTTCGAAACGTTCGCGCCAGCGGCCGCGGAAGGCGGAGCGCGCCGCTTCGTCCATCGGGAATTCGCGGCCCGGCAGCAGGCGCACTTCCTTGACGGGGTACAGCGAGCGCTGGGTGTCGGCGTCGAACGTGCGGATCGTCTCGATCTCGTCGCCGAACAGGTCCAGGCGGTACGGCAGCGCGGAGCCCATCGGGAACAGGTCGATCAGGCCGCCGCGCACGGAGTACTCGCCCGGCGACATGACCTGCGTGACGTGCGTGTAGCCGGCGAGCGTCAGCTGCGCCTTCAGCTTCGCTTCGTCCAGGTTCTCGCCCTGGCGGAAGAAGAACGTGTACGCGGCGAGGAACGACGGCGGCGCGAGGCGCACGAGGGCGGTCGTCGCGGGCACGACGAGCACGTCGCACTGGCCGTTGCGCACTTCGTGCAGGGTGGCGAGGCGTTCGGACACGAGGTCCTGGTGCGGCGAGAACGCGTCGTACGGGAGCGTTTCCCAGTCCGGCAGCAGGTGGCAGGACAGCTTGCCTTCCGCGAACCAGGGAATTTCATCGAGCAGGCGCTGGCCGTCGCTGGCGTTCGCGACGATCACGGTCAACATCTGCTTCTTGGCTTTCAGCGCGAGGGCGGCGACGGCGAGCGCATAGGCATCGGCCGAGCCGTGCAGCTGGGGCAGGGCGAAACGGGTTCCGGGCTTGGGAAGGTGCTTGGTGAGGTCGAAGGGCATTGACGCGGTGCTGTTCGGGTTCGTCAGGACGAGCGTCCATTATAGTCGAACAACGTCGCGCTTGCCCTTGCGCGGGGACGTACGTCCGGCCCCGGTCGGCCAGAGTCCTCCGGCCCGGGGTGGCCGGAGGACGAGGCGATCACTGGTTGCCGGTGGTCTGGGCCGGTGCGGGGTTGGTGCCCTGGCCGGTGGCGTTCGAGTTGCCGGTACCGCCGGCGGAGATGCCGGTCGGCGTCGTGCTGGTGGCGTTGGACGAGGTGCCGGTGGTGCCGGATTCCGACGTGCCGGTCGAGCTCGAGCCGGTGCTGCTGCTCGACATCGCGCCCGACGAGGAGCTGCCGCTCGCGCTGCTGCTGTCGCTGCCGCTGGTGCCGGTCGAGCTGCATGCGGCCAGGGACATGGCCATCAGGCCGCCGATCAGAAGGGCTTGGTACTTTTTCATGTTCACTCCTGTTGTAAAAGTGACGCCATCATGGGGGCACACTTTTGCGTTCGAAATAGGATGAGTTCGTACAGACATGTAGGACTGGACGTACGATCTCTTTGATTTGTGGAAATGCGGTTGCCGGTTTGCCAATGCAAACGGGCCGCACGCGGCGGCCCGTTCGTCCATTGCTCAGCGGGTCAGAACAGGGTGTTCGACGGCTGCTGTTGCTGCTGCGGTGCCGGCTGCGCCGGCTGGCCCGGCGTGCCCGGCGGAACCGTCCCGTCGGCCGGCAGGGCGTTCGGATCCGGCGCCTGGTCGAGGTCGATGCCGCCGAGGGTTGGCGTTTCCGCGAACTCGGCATAGACCCAGTCGTCGTTCTCGCGCACGACGCCTTCCGGCGCCAGGCGCTCTTCCTGCTGCGGCCGCTTGGCCAGCGCCACGCGCATGTAGTCGATCCAGATCGGCAGCGCGACGGTGGCGCCGAATTCGCGCCCGCCCAGCGATTTCGGATCGTCGAAGCCCATCCACGCGACGGCCACGACGTTGCCGCCGTAGCCCGAGAACCAGCCGTCCACGGCGTCGCTCGTCGTGCCGGTCTTGCCGGCGATGTCCGTGCGCCCCAGCGCCTTGGTCGCTTCGGCACCGGTGCCGTAGCGGGTCACGTCGCGCAGCATGCTGTCCGTGATGAAGGCGTTGCGCGGATCGAGCACGCGCTGCTCGTCCGTGTGCTCGGCGGGCGCCCTGGTCTCCTGGATGATCTTGCCGTCGGCATCCTCGATGCGGGCGATCAGGTAGGGCTGCACGCGATAGCCGCCGTTGGCGAAGACGGCGTACGCGCCGGCCATCTGCAGCGGGGTCGCGGCGCCGGTGCCCAGCGCCAGGGTGTAGTTCGAGGGCTGGCGCGCCAGGTCGAAGCCGAACTTGGCGATGAATTCATGCGCATACGGCACCCCGACCGCGCGCAGCAGCCGCACGGACGGCACGTTCTTCGATTCGGCCAGCGCGCGGCGCATCGTGATCGGGCCGTCCCACTTGCCGTCGTCGTTCTGCGGCGACCACGTCTTGCCGGCGTCCTCGCCCGGCATGTCGAGCGGCGCGTCGAGGATGCGCGTGGCCGGCGAATAGCCCTTGTCGATGGCGGCCGAGTAGATGAACGGCTTCATGCCGGAACCGGGCTGGCGGCACGCCTGCGTCACGTGGTTGAACTTCTGGAAGTTGTAGTCGAAGCCGCCGACCAGCGCGTGATAGGCGCCCGTGTCGGCATCGATCGCAACGAACGCCGCCGCCACCTGCGGCACCTGCGTGACGCTCCAGTTGCCTTTGCCGTCCTTCGCCACGCGGATGATGGCGCCCGGCGTCAGCTTCATCTTTTCCTTGGCGCTGGACGACAGGCCGGCCTGGGCGAATTTCAGGCCGGCGCCGGTGAGATCGACCGTGTCGCCGTCGACCGTTTCCACGCGCACGGTCTTGCTCGTGGCCGACAGCACGACGGCCGGGATCAGGCCATCGCTGGCCGGGCGCTTGCCCAGCGCGTCGCCGATCGCGTCTTCGCGCTCGACCGGGTCGGACGGCAGTTCCATGCGGTCTTCCGGACCGCGCCAGCCGTGGCGCTGGTCATAGGTAAGCACGTTGCGGCGCACGGAGGCATAGGCGGCGTCCTGCTCGGGTTTCAGGATCGTCGTGTAGACCTTGATGCCCTTCGTGTACGCGTCTTCCTTGAACTGGCTGTACACGGCCTGGCGCGCCAGTTCGGCCACGTATTCCGCGTGCGTGCCGAATTCCTGCACGCCGCGCTGGTTCACGCGCAGCGGTTCGGTGAGCGCCTTCTGGTATTGCGCTTCCGTGATGTAGTTCAGCGCGCGCATGCGGCCCAGCACGGCGTGCTGGCGGTCGCGCGCCCGCTTCGGATTCGCGACAGGGTTGTGGCGCGCCGGGTTCTGCGGCAGGCCCGCCAGCATGGCCATCTCGGCGACCGACAGCTGGTCGAGCGTCTTGTTGAAATAGATGCGCGCGGCGCTGGAAAAGCCGTAGGCGCGCTGGCCCAGGTAGATCTGGTTCATGTACAGCTCGAGGATCTCGTCCTTCGACAGGGCGGTCTCGATCTTGTACGCGAGCGCGATCTCGTTGATCTTGCGCGACAGGCGTTTTTCGCGCGACAGGAAGAAGTTGCGGGCGACCTGCATCGTGATCGTCGACGCGCCGCCGGAACCGAAGCCGCCGCGCAGGTTCGAGCCGACGGCACCCATCATGCGCTTGTAGTCGATGGCGCCGTGCTCGTAGAAGCGGGCATCCTCGATGGCGAGCAGCGATTTCTTCATCAGGTCCGGGATCTTGTTGATCGGGACGAAATCGCGGTGTTCTTCGCCGAACTCGCCGATCAGGACGTTGTCTGCCGTATAGATGCGCAGCGGGATCTTGGGCCGGTAGTCGGTGACGGCATCCAGCGCCGGCACATTGGGCAGCACGCGGAACACGACGTAGCCGGCGACGCCGGCGATGAACAGGACGAGGATGGCGGCCGCGACGGCCAGGATGGGGAGGAGGAAGCCGCGCTGGCGGCGGGGGATAGTTGCCAAAACTGAACTCTCTTGATGCGGGTCGTAAAACCCCGTTGAGGCCGTAAACACGGGCGGTTCGGGAAATTATAATCCGCTTTTCTTCCCGTACGGCATGTGAGATAGTCACGCTTTCAAGGGCCGTCCGGCGATCCCGACCGTCCTGTTTGACAATACCCACGCCTGAAGGAAATCCCTCCCATGCCCTACGACCCCCATCCGCCCGCGGTCAAGCCGTACATACCGGCATCGGCGCAGTTACCCGAGCTGACCTGGCGCGCCCTGATCATGGGCACCGTGCTCGGCATGGTCTTCGGCGCATCGTCGCTGTACCTCGTGCTGAAGGTGGGCCTGACCGTCAGCGCATCGATTCCCGTCGCCGTCATCGCGATCACCCTGTTCGGCCTGGCGAAGAAGATGGGCGGGCGCGAATCGACGATCCTCGAAAACAGCATCACGCAGACGGCCGGTTCGGCCGGCGAATCGCTCGCGTTCGGCCTCGGCTGCACCATGCCCGCCATCATGATCCTCGGCTTCGACCTCGAGATCTCGCGCGTCATGCTCGTCGGCGTGCTGGGCGGCCTGCTGGGCATCCTCATGATGATCCCGATGCGCCGCACGATGATCGTCGACCAGCACCGCGAGCTGAAATACCCGGAAGGCACCGCGTGCGCCGAAGTGCTGAAGGCGGCCGCGACGCAGACGTCGCGCGAAGCCGCCGGCGAGGTGCGCGACGAGGATTCGGACGAAGCGCGTGAAGCGCGCCGGCGCGCCTTCATCATCTTCGGCGGCTTCGGCCTCGGCCTGCTGTACAAGGTGATGAACATTTCGCTGAAGCTGTGGAAGGATACGGTCAACTTCGTCTTCGACGCGCCCCTGAAATCCGGTTCGGCCGGTGCCGAGATCTCGCCGGAGCTGCTGGGCGTCGGCTACATCATCGGCCCGCGCA
>CBIHOW010000127.1:0-12514 GCA_966211695.1 uncultured Massilia sp.
GCCAGCTGCCGTTCCACCTGCAGACCGCGCTCGACAACGGCGTCACCCGGCAGGAACTCGAGGAAGTCGTCACGCACCTGGCCTTCTATGCGGGCTGGCCTGCCGCCGCCACCGCCGCGCGCCTCCTCGGCGACTTGCGTTGAGGAGACCGCCATGCCCTTCGTTCGCATTTCCCTGCGCCGCGGCAAACCGCGCGAATACCTGCGCGCCGTCGCGGACGCCGTGCACCAGGCGCTGGTCGACGCTTTCCGCATCCCGGCCGCCGACCGCTTCCAGGCGATCCATCAACACGACGCCGAGGAACTGATCTTCGACCGCGATTACCTCGGCGGCCCGCGCAGCGACGATTTCCTGCTCGTCTGCGTCACCGGCGGCAAGCCGCGCGATGCCGAGACCAAGCAGGCGTTTTACCGGCGCCTGGCCGAGCTGCTCGCCGGATCGCCGGGGCTGCGGCCGGAGGACCTGATGGTCATCGTCCAGACGACGGACCACGCGGACTGGTCGTTCAGCAACGGCATCGCGGCGCCGCTGGCGGAGCAAAAAAAAATGATCGCGATGCAGTACCGCTTTCCGCTCCCGGCCGACTACGGCTAGCCGATGACGTTCATCTCGCTTTCGTCCTCCGTATAGCGCACCGGCGCGAGGCCGTGGCTGGCGATGAGCGCCGGCACGGTCGTCGGGCCTGCCGGCTCGATGCCTTCGTGCGCAAGGACTTGGTCGAGGATCTCCGCTTCGCTGATGCGCCCCGGCGTGGTGAACGCCAGCGGCTCCTCGTTGTTGCGGTACCAGACGCGATAACTTGGCATATCAATCTCCTGTGATCAATCGAGCGGCACCGCCCGCCACCGGTTGACCTCCGGCGGCGTGACGGCCGGTGCCGCATTGCCCCAGCTATTCCTCACATACGTCACGACGGCGGCCACCTCCGCATCGTCCAGCACGGGGCTGTAGGGCGGCATCCCGAACGGCCGCGGATTCCCTGCGGTCGTGGGCGGGAAGCCGCCGTTCAGCACGATGCGGATGGCGTTCACCGGATCCTCCATCGTCAGCGCGCCATTGCCCGCCAGGGGCGGATACGCGGGATGGCCGGCGACGCTCGTGCCGCGGCCGTCGGCGCCGTGGCAGTCCGCGCAATGATGCTCGTACAGTTTGCGGCCAGCCTTCATGACCTCTTCGGGCGGGGTGGTGGACGGGCGGCGCGGAGACGGATCGGCCTGCAGCGATTTCAGGTACGCCGCCATCGCCCCCGCATCCGCGTCCGTCAGGTATTGCAGGCTTTGCCCGACCACTTCCGCCATCGGCCCGAACACGGCACCGCGCGGCGCGACGCCCGTGCGCAGCAGCTGGACGATGTGCGCCTGGTCCCAGTTGCCGAGACCCGCTTCGTGGTCGGCGTCCAGCGCGGGCGCGTACCAGCCGACGATCGGGATGTGGCCGCCGGACAGCCGCGCGCCCGTCGCCCCGAGGCCGTTGCGCGGGCTATGGCAGGCGCCGCAATGACCCAGGCCTTCGACGAGGTAGGCGCCGCGGTTCCACTCGGCGCCCCTGGAAGGCTGCGGCGCGTACACACCGGGCTTGAAGTACAGGAGGCGCCAGCCGGCCAGCACGATCTGCTGGTCGTACGGGAAGCGCAGCGCGTGCGGGCGATTGGGCTGATGGACCGGCGCGAGGCTGCGCAGGTAGGCGTACAGCGCGTCGGCGTCGTCGCGCGTGACCCTGGTCGTGTTCGTGTACGGGAACGCCGGGTAGAGCAGGCGCCCGTCGCGGCGAATGCCGTTGTGCAGCGCGTGCCAGAAGTCGTCCGCCGTCCAGGCGCCGATTCCCGTTTGCGTATCCGGCGTGATGTTCGGGGCGTAGACGGTGCCGAACGGCGTGGCCAGGGCGCGTCCGCCCGCATACGGCGTGCCGCCGCGCGCCGTGTGGCACGCCATGCAGTCGCCCGCGCGGGCGAGGTAGGCGCCGCGGGCGATGTTGGCCGGTGTCGCAGCCCACGCATCCTGCGCGCGCGACGGGATGAATTCGGCACGCGGCCACGCGATGAACACGGCCAGCAGCGCCGCCACGGCCAGCACGAGCACGACGATGCGCTTCATGGCCGCTCCGGCTGGCTACCGCACGCGAGCGGCATCGGATGGGGAACGTCCGGCGCGGGCGTCGCGTCGTCCGGCACCGGTTCGCTTGCGAGCCAGCCGGAGATCGCGGCCACGTCCGCCAGCGACAGGCGCCCCGCGATGGTCGCCATGCAGTCGGGCGCGTGGGCGCGGCGGGTGCCGTTCCGCCAGGCGCCGAATTGGGCGTTGATGTAGTCGCGCGGCAGGCCCAGCAGGCCCGGGATGGCGGGCAGGGCGCCCGTGAGGCGCTGGCCGTGGCACGCGACGCAGGCCGGCACCTTCAACGTGGCATCGCCGCGCGTGACGAGTTCGTGGCCCCGTTCCAGCTGGCCCGCCGGCAGGCTCCCGCGCGCCAGCACGGGCGCGGGCACGTGCTGGGCCGAGAACCACGTTGCGATCTCGCGCAGGTAGTCGTCGGTCATGTGCTCGACCATGTAGGTCATCAACGGATACTGGCGGCGTCCGGCGCGGAAGTTCTGTAGCTGGTTGTACAGGTAGCCGGCCGGTTTGCCGGCGATGCGCGGGTAGTAATTCGGTCCCGCCGACGGCGGCGGCGCGGACGGGCTGCCGTGGCACGACGTGCATGCGGCCACGCGGCGTTCCAGCGTGTCCGGCACGGCTTGCCGGGCCAGTGCCGGGACGCTGTGCAGGGCGAGCAGCAACAGCGGGACGGGGCGCAAACGCATGACGTTCCTGTGATCGACGAGAAAGTACAAACGGCATCATACCGCGCCGACTTGAACTTCACGCAATCTTTTGAAAACGCTAATTCAGTGCGCGTCCTGGAACGTGCGCAAATAGGCCAGCAACGCGGCCATTTCTTTCTCGTCGTGGATGCCCCAGAAGCGCATCTTCGTGCCGGGCACGGCCTTGTCCGGATCGCGCAGGAAGGCGGCCAACGTGCGTTCGTCCCACACGATGCCCGACGCTTTCATCGCATCGGAATACTTGAAATCGGGCGTGCTGCCGGCGCGGCGACCGAACAAGCCGTTCAGTTGCGGCCCGAAGCCGCCGCGCGCGTTCGGGCCGACCTGGTGGCAGGACGCGCACGGTTTGAAGACCGAGGCGCCGTCGATGGGACCCTCGTGGCGCGAGCAGCCGGCCAGCAGGACCAACAGGACGACACTCGAACGCATGTCAGGTGCGCGGCTTGGGCTGCGCGGCCCGCCGCGGTCCGCCGGCGACGGGTTTCGGTGGCAACGGCGGCGGTGGGTTCGCGCGCCAGTGGCGGTAGATGCGCAGGGCGACGTGGGCATCGTCGGCCGCGTACAGGATCTGCTTGTCGGACAGGCGCGGCAGCGCCCAGTTGGTCGTCGTGATCTTGCGCGACTTCTGCAGGCGCTTGCCGAAGAAGCGCGCGACGGCCGTCTTAGCGCCCAGCGCGTTGCGCTCGCCGCGGCGCAGGGCGGTGGACAGGTCGAGCACGTTGCGCGTCTCGATGTCCAGCTTGGCGCGCAGGCGGCGCAGGTCGTCGCCGAGGCCGAAGCCGACTTTTAATATGGCCGGCGATTCCAGCACGGCGCGCAGCACGTCGACCCCGGGCGGCATGTCGGCGGCAGCGTCCGGCGCGCGCGGCTTGAGCGTGCCGATCTGGAACAGATAGGCGTGCTGGTCGGTGGCGAGCTGGACGAGGTGCGGCCCCGTCGATTGCTCGCCCTTCTGGAACGTGGGCTTGGATTCGGTGTCGAAGCCGATGACGTCGGACGCCAGCAGCGCGGCCAGCGCGCCATCCGCATCCTGGCGCGTGCGCACGAGGCGCACGTCCGCCAGGGTGATGCCTTCGTAAGGGGGGAGGGCGTCCTCGGCCTCGCTCATCCGTGCAGCCGGATCAGCGTTTCGAGAACTTGGAAGCCAGCTGCTGCAGCTTTTCCTGGCGCTTGCGGTCGGCTTCCGCCTGCGCGGCGGCCTCGCGCTCGGCCTTCTTGCGCTCGGCTTCTTTCTTGAAGCGTTCCTGCAGGAGTTCCTTGGCGTGCTGGCGGTGGGTGTCCGTCACTTCGGCGCCCGGATTGCCGTCCAGGTCGTAGCGCACGGTGGCTTTTTCCATCGCGCGCAGGTAGCGCATCGAGCCCGTGTGGATGCCCAGCGCGGCACGCATCGTCTTGCGGTTCAGGCCGGGCATGCGGGCCAGCACCTGCTTGTCGATGCCGATCGCCAGCGGCAGGCAGTCGCGGAACGCCTTGAACTGTTGCTGCAGTTGCTTGAGCAGGGCGCGCGGCGATTGGGCGGCTTCCGGGGTCGCAGCCGGCGCGTCGTTCGTGGGCGCGGCGGGCGTGACGTGGGTGGCGGTTTCGGTGGCCTCGGGGAGCTCGGCGACAGGACTCATCGTATTCATTGACTTCATGGTAAGAACGGGAAGCTGAAGGATAGCATGGCCGGGCGACGCGCGTGCCGCTCAGCCATGTAACGGATCGTTTTATTGACTAGATGACTGTGATTTCATGCATGTGTAGCGGCGCGTGGCCAAGAAATCGTGTATGATCCGCCCCTTTCCTTGCGCACGGTTTGCGCCGACGCAGCCAGGGTCGGGAAGAGGAAAAGGAAATATGCGTCTGAGTGATATCCATTATCGGATATTTCAATTATCGCTAAACATTTCCTTAAGGCATAATGCCGCTGTCTCCTCTATTTCTCCTCTGGAAAATAGATTCAAGCCCGTTGTCTGACGGGCTTTTTTTCGTTCCGACATGCTAACCCGCGATTTCGACCACGTTCCGTTCCGCCTGAACCCTTTGTGTGTGCGCCGCAGCCCGTCCCGGCTGCCTGGACGCCCGCCGGGCCGCGGCAGGAGTGCTTGATATCGGGGTTTCCGACCCTAGCTAGGGCCTTCCCGTTCATCCCCGCCCACGGGGCCTGCACCGCAGGCCAGGTGGGTTATTGACTTCGCAGGCACCGCGCCACGCCTCGACTGGAGAAAGTTATATGAAAAACACCGCCAAGACCCTGACACTGACAGCGAAGAAAGCGCCGGCCAAGAGCACGGCCCAGTTGTCGGTGCCGAAGACCGCGACCTCGTATTTCCTCGAAACGGAAGCGGCAGCCAAGGTGACGGTGGTGAAGACGCGTTCGCGCCTGGCGTCGCTGAAGGCTGTGCAGGCCGAGGAAGCGTCGCGTCCGCAGCCGGAACAGTTCGACGAAGCCGCCGCCGCGGGTGAAGCGCAGGCCGAGGCCGTCGCCGCCGACGTGCAGGCAACGGAACCCGCTGCCGAGCCCGTGGTCGCGCCGGTCGCCGCCGTGGCCCTGGACGAGACGGACGACGCGATCCCGACGCCGACCGCGCCCGCCGCGCCGCCGGTGATCGTCAAGAAGCGCGTCTCGCGCCTGGCCGCGCTGAAGGCCGACGCCGCGCCCGAGGCAGCCCCCGCCACCCCGGAACCGGTCGCCGCCGCGCCGGCAGTGCCTGCTGCCGTTGCCGCGTCCGCCGCAGCGCCCGCCACCGAGTCGGCCGCCCGCGTCGTGCGCGCCCGCACCGCGCGCCGCATCGAGCCGTCCGCCGCGACGACGACCTCCACCCAGCCGACCGGCACCGTCAGCACGACGACGGACGCCGCCGCGCTGGCCGCGATCGACACGTCCGGCTACCTGCTGCCGCAGGTGAAGGTGCCGGGCCGCCGCGGCCGCAAGCCGAGCGAATTCGTGCCGGAGAACGACGAGATCGCGGCGCTGAACGCCGTCGAACGCGCCGAGCTGAAGGCCGCGTCGAAACTCCGCGAGCGCAAGGCCAAGGGCGCCGCCGGCCTGTTCGGCACCGAGGAAGGCTTCTCGGGCGAGGAACTGGAAAAGCGCCGCCAGCAGCTGAAGAACCTGATCAACATGGGCAAGGAGCGCGGCTACCTGACCCATGCGGAGATCAACGACCACCTGCCGGAAAACATCATCGATCCGGAAGCGATCGAAGGCATCATCGCGACCTTCAACGACATGGGCATCGCCGTCTACGAGCGCGCGCCGGAAGCGGAAATGATGCTGCTGTCGGACGCCGTCGTCACGCCGACGAGCGAAGACGAAGTGGAAGCGGCGGCCGCCACGGCGCTGTCGACCGTCGACTCCGACTTCGGCCGCACGACCGATCCGGTCCGCATGTACATGCGCGAGATGGGCGCCGTGTCGCTGCTGACGCGCGAAGGCGAGATTGCCATCGCCAAGCGCATCGAGGAAGGCCTGAAGGACATGGTGCAGGCAATCTCGGCCTGCCCGGTGACGATCTCCGAGATCATCGCGCTGTCGCACAAGATCGCCGCGGACGAGCTGAAGATCGATGACGTCGTGGACGGCCTGATCGACCCGAACGAAGGCGCCGCCGCCACCGCGCCGGTGTCCAGCGCGAGCGACGAGGACGAGGACGAGGAAGACGACGACGTCGAGGAAGAAGAGGACGAGGGCGGTGCCGGCGGCAGCGCCGCGGCGGGCTACTCGGCCGAGCAGCTGGCCGCGCTGAAGAAGGGCGCGCTGGACAAGTTCTCGATCATCGAGAAGCAGTTCGACAAGATGGGCCACGCGTTCAAGACGCAGGGCTACGGCTCGCCGGCCTACACCGCGGCGCAGGAAGTGATCTCGTCGGAACTGCTGGGCATCCGCTTCACGGCCAAGGTCGTGGAAAAGCTGTGCGACACCTTGCGCCACCAGATGGACGAAGTGCGCGCTATCGAGCGTTCCGTGCTGGATATCTGCGTGAACCGCTGCGGCATGCCGCGCGCCCACTTCATCAAGGTCTTCCCGGGCAACGAGACGGACCTGGAATGGGTGCAGCGCGAAGTCGACTGCGCGTATCCGTACAGCGCCGTCCTGGGCCGCAATGCGCCGGCGATCAAGGAACTGCAGCAGCGCATGATCGACCTGCAGGCGCGCGTGGCGCTGCCGCTGGCGGACCTGCGCACCATCAACCGCCAGATGGCGGCCGGCGAAAAGCGTGCCCGCACGGCGAAGCGCGAAATGACCGTGGCCAACCTGCGTCTCGTGATCTCGATCGCGAAGAAGTACATCAACCGCGGCCTGCAATTCCTCGACCTGATCCAGGAAGGCAACATCGGCCTGCTGAAGGCCGTGGATAAATTCGAGTACCGTCGCGGCTATAAATTCTCGACGTACGCGACGTGGTGGATCCGCCAGGCGATCACGCGTTCGATCGCCGACATGGCCCGCACGATCCGCGTGCCGGTGCACATGATCGAGACGATCAACAAGATGAACCGCATCTCGCGCCAGATCATGCAGGAAACGGGCACCGAGCCGGACATGGCGACGCTGGCGACGAAGATGGAGATGCCGGAATCGAAGGTCCGCGAGATCATGAAGATCGCGAAGGAACCGATCTCGATGGAGACCCCGATGGGCGAGGACGGCGATTCGCAGCTGGGCGACTTCATCGAGGACAACGCGACCTTGGCCCCGCTGGACGCCGCGATGCACGCGTCGATGCGCAACGTGATCAAGGAAGTGCTGGACTCGCTGACCCCGCGCGAAGCGAAGGTCCTGCGCATGCGCTACGGCGTCGAGATGTCGAACGACCACACGCTGGAAGAAGTGGGCAAGCAGTTCGACGTGACCCGCGAGCGTATCCGCCAGATCGAAGCGAAGGCGATGAGCAAGCTGCGCCAGCCGTCGCGCTCGGACAAGCTCAAGACGTTCTTGCAGAACCAGTAATCCGAAACGCGATGCCAGGAAGCCGCGCCGCCCGCATGGGCCGCGCGGCTTTTTTTTATTACTATTTGGACAGGAAGAGGCTTGGCATGCGTCCAGTCGGAGCCATCCTTGGCATACTGTCGGCAACCGTATTCATCCCTATCTGCCGATGCCTACCCGCCTTTTTTCATGCGCCTGCCTGCTGGCCGGCAGCCTTGCCTTCGCGGCCGCGCGCGCGGACGACGACACCATCAATCCCGACCGCCCCGACGTTACCGAGTCCAGCCAGGTGGTGGGCGCGCACCGCGTGCAGCTCGAAGCCGGCCTGCAATGGGACCGCCAGCGCGACCCCGATGCCCATGTGCGCACCCTGACGACGCCCACGATGCTGCGCATCGGCCTGTCCCGCACGCTGGAATTGCGGCTGGAGACGGAGGGCCGCACGATCGCGCATGCGAGCGATCCGGCCACGGGTGTGCACATGGTGGACGCCGGCTGGGCGGAGAGCGCCGCGGGCGTCAAATGGCATGTGGCCGACCAGGACGGCATGCGCCCGTCCGTCGGCCTGATCGCGGGCGTCGCGCTGCCGACCGGCAGCCGCGCATTGCGCGGCACGGGTTTCCGGCCTTCCCTGAGCCTGCCGGTCGAATGGGACTTCGGCAATGACTGGTCGCTCGCCGTGATGCCGGGCGTGGTGCGCGACAGCAACGACGCGGGGGGCCATTACGCGTACGGCGTGTTCGCCGCGGCGCTGGGCAAGTCATTCAGCGAGCGGCTGCGCGGCTTCGCGGAGGTGGCCGCGCCGCAGATCGGGCACGGGACGCAGGCGCTCGTGGATGCGGGCGTGTCGTGGCTCGTGAACAAGGATTGCATGCTCGACGCGATGGTCGTGCATGGGCTGAATCGCCAAACCCCGGGGCTCAGCCTGGCGTTTGGCGTGTCCTTCCGGCGCTAGATCAACCAGTGTTGCGCAACCCCGCCGCCACCCCGTTGATCGACAGGTGAATGCCCCGATGCACCCGCTCGTCGACCTTCTGCTCGGCCGACAGCGCCCGATGCCGCTGAATCAGCTCGACCTGCAGGTGGTTCAACGGATCGAGATAGGCGAAGCGGTTCTGGATCGAGCGCGCCAGCAGCGGATTGTTCACGAGGCGTTCGCGCGTGCCCGTGACGAGTTCCAGGCAGTGCAGCGTCTCCGCATACTCGGCCGCGATGCGCTTGAAGATGCGCTCGCGCAGCTCGGCATCCGGCACCAGTTCCGCGTAGCGCGACGCGATCGCGAGGTCGGTCTTGGCCAGCACCATGTCCATGTTCGACAGCAGCGTGGCGAAGAACGGCCAGTGCTGGCCCATCTCGCGCAGCAGCGCCAGGCGCTGGTCACGGTCGCCTTCCGCCAGCCAGCCGGAGACGGCGGCGCCGAAGCCGAACCAGCCCGGCAGCAGCAGCCGGCACTGGCCCCACGAAAAGCCCCACGGGATCGCGCGCAGGTCTTCGATGCGGCGCGTCGACTTGCGTGACGCGGGGCGCGAGCCGAGGTTCAGTTCCGCGATCTCGGCGATCGGCGTCGCGGCGAAGAAGTAATCGGTGAAACCCGGGGTCTCGTACACGAGGTTGCGGTACGCCTTGTAGGCGCGCTGCGACAGCTCGGCCATCACGGGTTCGAAGCGCGACAGGCGCTCGATCTGGTCGCGGTCCGCGTCGTGCGGCATCAGGCCCGCTTCCAGGGTCGCGGCGACGAGCAGTTCCAGGTTACGGCGGCCGATCTCCGGATTGCTGAACTTGGACGAGATGATCTCGCCCTGTTCCGTCAGGCGGATCTGGCCGTTCACGGTGCCCGGCGGCTGCGCAAGGATCGCGTCGTAGCTCGGGCCGCCGCCGCGGCCGACCGTGCCGCCGCGGCCGTGGAACAGGCGCAGCTTGACGTTCGCGTCCGCGAACACCTTCACCAGTTTCAGCTCCGCCTGGTACAGCTCCCAGTTCGACGTGATGAAGCCGCCGTCCTTGTTCGAGTCCGAATAGCCCAGCATGACTTCCTGCAGGCGGCCCTGGTGCTCGATCACGTCCGCCACGATGGGCAGCGCCATCCACGTGTTCATGATGTCGCTGGCGCGCTGCAGGTCGGGGATCGTCTCGAACAGCGGGATCACCATCGCGTCGCTCTTCTTCTCGCTCGGGCGGAAGAGCCCCGTTTCCTTTTGCAGCAGCAGGACTTCGAGCAGGTCCGACACCGTCTCCGTGTGCGAGATGATGTAGTTGCGGATCGCGCGCGTGCCGTAGCGCTTGCGGATCTCGCGCGCCGTACGCAGGATCTGCAGTTCGGAATTCGTGACGTCCGAATAGCTTTCGTACGGCGTGTACAGCAAGCGCGGCTGCGCCAGTTCGTCCAGCAGCAGCTTCACCTTGGCGTCTTCGTCCAAGGCCGCGTAATCGCTTTCCACGCCGGCGCGCGCGAACAGTTCGGCCAGCACTTTCTCGTGCACGTCGGAGCTCTGGCGCATGTCGAGCGAGGCGAGGTGGAAGCCGAAGATGCGCGCCGCGCGTACGAGGCCGTTCAGGCGCGGCACGGCGAGGATGGCGCCATGGTTTTCGTTCAGCGAATCGACGAGCACCTGCAGCTCGGCGCGGAATTCGGACGCGTCGCGGTAGGCGTCCGCATGGCCCACTTCCTTGCGCAGGATGTTCGTGGCGCCCAGTTCGCGCGCCGTCGACGCGAGGCGTGCGTAGATGCCGATCAGCGCGCGGCGGTACGGCTCGTCGCTGCGGTGCGGGGAGTGGTCGGGCGATGCGTCGGCCAGCGCCAGCAGCGCCGGGCTTGCGGACACGAGCAGCGTGGACGGCGACAGTTCCGCGCCCAGCGCATGCACTTCGTCGAGATAGAAATCGAAGATGGTCGTGGAATGGCGCACGAGGGCGCGCTGCATCGTCGCGGCGTTGACGTTCGGGTTGCCGTCGCGGTCGCCGCCGATCCAGCTGCCCATCTGCATGTAGGCCGCGTCGTCCAGGCCGGACGCTCCCCCGCCATAGTGCGCCGCGATCTCTTCCTCGACGTCGTCGTACAGGGCCGGCAGCTCACGCAGGAACGTGGTGCGGTAGTAGGACAGGGCGTTTTCGATCTCGTCCGCCACCGTCAGCTTTTCGTAGCGCAGCATGCGCGTCTGCCACAACGTGGCGATGCGCGCCTGCAGCAGTTGCAGGTTGCGCGCGCGCTCCTTCGGCGTCTGCGGCAGGTCGCGCTCGGCCAGCAGGCGCGCGATGTCGTGCTCGGCGTCGAGGATCGACTTGCGCTGCACTTCGGTCGGGTGCGCGGTCAGCACGGGCGCGATCAGCGCCTCGCGCAGGAAGCCTTCCACCGTATCCTGCGCGACGCCGGCATCCTTCAACCGGGTGAGGGCGTAGGCGACGCTGGACGGCTGCGGCTTCGAGCCGGCCAGCAGGTGGGCGCGGCGGCGGCGGATGTGGTGCTGGTCTTCCGCGATGTTGGCGAGGTGCGAGAAGTACGAAAAGGCGCGCACGACGGAGTTCGTCTCTTCGCGCGACAGTTTCGCCAGCAGGGTCTTGAGTTCGGTGCCCGCTTCCTCGTCGTCTTCGCGGCGGAAGCGCACGGCGGTCTGGCGGATCGTCTCGACGACGTCGAACACGGCTTCGCCTTCCTGGTCGCGCAGCACGTCGCCGAGGAGGCGGCCGAGCAGGCGGATGTCTTCTTTCAGCGGCGCGTCCTTGTCGACGTTGCCGGGCGGTTGGGTGGTAAGTGCAGCGGGATTGTCCATATCGACCATGGTTGAATTGTTGAAACTGCAGATACAACGAATCGGTATTACCAAAGGTCCTGCGGGGCGCGCTGGCGGTTTGCCACGGCCTGCGGGTGGGCCCATGCTAGAATTTGTGATCTCAGGTATGGGCTTAACCGGCGCTGCCCGATCCGGGCGCAACGACAGTGAAAGAAACCGTTTTGAACTCCAACGACACGACGCAGCACGTTCCCGCGCAACTGATTATCGCATCGCGCGAAAGCCGGCTGGCCATGTGGCAGGCCACGCATGTGCGCGACCGGCTCGCAGCATTATATCCGCAGTGCCAAATCGACATTCTCGGCATGACCACGCGTGGCGACCAGATTCTCGACAAGACGCTGTCGAAGGTGGGCGGCAAGGGCCTGTTCGTGAAAGAGCTCGAGGTCGCGATGGCCGATGGCCGCGCCCACCTGGCCGTGCACTCCCTCAAGGACGTGCCGATGGAATTGCCGGAAGGCTTTGAATTGGCCGCCATCCTCGAGCGCGAAGACCCGCGCGACGCCTTCGTCTCCAACGACTTCGACAGCCTGGCCGCATTGCCGGCCGGCAGCATCGTCGGCACGAGCAGCCTGCGCCGCCAGGCCCTGATCGCGGCGCGCTATCCGCAGCTCGTGATCAAGCCGCTGCGCGGCAACCTCGACACCCGCCTCGGCAAGCTCGACCGTGGGGACTATGCCGCCATCATCCTCGCGGCCGCCGGCCTCAAGCGCCTGGGCCTCACGCGCCGCATCCGCGCCTACCTCGAGCCGGAAGACAGCCTGCCGGCCGCGGGCCAGGGCGCGATGGCGATCGAGATCCTGTCGGGCAATGCTGCCGGCTTCGACGTGAAGGCCTTGCTGGCCCCGCTGAACCATACGGCGACCGCCCAAGCCGTCCAGGCCGAACGTAAAGTCTCGCAAGTGTTCGGCGGCAGCTGCCAGATTCCGCTGGCGGCGCACGCGACCGTCGACGGCGACACGCTGCACCTGCGCGCCATGGTCGCCACGCCGGACG
>CBIHOW010000128.1:0-12187 GCA_966211695.1 uncultured Massilia sp.
ACGACGGGGCCGATCACATAGCCGTGGCCGAACTTGCGCAGCGCCGCGAAGGCGACGAGTTCGCCGTAGCGGTCGATGGCGACGACATCGGCCACCGTCAACAGGTGCTTGATCACGGTGGCGCGCGGAACGCCGGTCGAGCGCGCGGCCAGGTCGGCCAGCACCGCCTCGTCGCGCGGACCGACCGGCCGGATCCGTTCGCCCGGGGCGAGCGGCACGAACGGGGCGCGGAACACGCTGCCCTGGTGCTGGTGCACCCAGCCCGTCTGGACGAAACCCCGGTGTTCGATGAAGCGCACGCCGGTCGCGGTGGTATGCAGCAGGATGGTGCGGTCGCCGATCTCCTTCAGGATGCGCTCGAGCAGCTCGCTCGCGATCCCTTGCCTGCGGTGGTCGGGTGCGACGATGGTCATGCCGAGCGACGCGTAGTCCGGGCCGTGCAGCCAGCACATGCTGGTGCCGACGATGCCGGACGTGTCTTCGGCGACGATGCCTTCGCCCAGCGCGTGGATGAACTGCCAGTCTTCCAGGCGGTGCGGCCACAAGACGGACAGCGACAGCTTGTGCGCCGCCGGCAGGTCGGCGGCCGTCATCCTGCGGTACCGCACCTGGCTTTTCGTGTTTCGATCTTTCATGTGCATGCTCCTCGCCGAGTGGCTATCGGGCCGCATCATGCCACACACGGACGCGTCCCGCGACAGGGTCCATGCAATTCGAAACGATCCACCATTTGCCGCGCCAATACGAAAGCTTGTGCCGTCGGCGGCCGGCCGGACCGCATAAAATGCTTGGGGAACGCTCCTACAATCTTTTCAGAGTCGCACATGACGCAACACTGAAAGGACACACGATGGAACGTTTCGACCCCGACCGGGTGGCGGTACGCAGCGCCCACTTCATCGGCGGGCAGTATGTGGCGGGCGGCACGGACGCGCTGGACGTCAGGCGCCCGTCCGATGGCCGGGTGTATGCCGGCGTGCCGCTGGCCGACGCCGACCTGGTCGACCGCGCGGTACAGGATGCGTGGCGGGCGTGGAAGACGAGCGACTGGGCGCGCCGCGCACCGCGCGAGCGCGCGCGCGTGCTGCGCCGCTGGGCCGACCTGATCGAGGCCGATGCGCAGGTCCTGGCGCGGCTAGAGGCGGTCGGTTCGACCCGCCCGTTCAGGGATGCCGCCGGCTGGGACGTGCCGTTCACCGCGGACGGCATCCGCTTCTTCGCCGAGTGGGCCGACAAGATCGGCGGCGACGTCGCGCCGACCCGTACCGACCATCTGGGCATGACCATCGCCGAACCCTATGGCGTGATCGCCGCCATCGCGCCCTGGAACCTGCCGCTGGTGATGGCCTCGTGGAAGGTGGCGCCGGCGCTGGCGGCGGGCAACGCGGTGGTCCTCAAGCCCTCCGAGATGACACCGTTTTCCGTGCTGCGCCTGGCCGAACTGGCCATCGAGGCCGGCATGCCGGCGGGGATCTTCAACATCGTCCAGGGCGACGGCCAGGGCGCCGGCGCCGCCTTGTGCCGCCATCCGCGCATCGCGAAAGTGACGTTCACCGGGTCGACCAGGAGCGGCGCCGCCATCATGGCCGCCTGCGCGGAAAGCGGCACCAAGCCGGTCACGCTGGAGTTGGGCGGCAAGAGCCCGCAAGTGGTGTTCGCCGACGCGCCCGACCTCGAACGCACCGTCCGCACCGTCGCACGCGCCATCACGCTCAATGCCGGCCAGGTGTGCGTGGCCGGTTCGCGCCTGATCGTGCAGCGCGCGGTGGCGGAGCGTGTCGTCGAGCGCCTCGCCGCGGTCTTCGCCGAACTCAGGGCCGGGGCCACGTGGGACCCCGAGGCCACGCTGGGCCCCATCATTGCGCGGCGCGAGATGGAACGCATCGACGGCATCGTGCAGCGCACGATCGCCGCGGGCGCCCGGCTGGTCGCGGGCGGGGCCCCCATCGACTGCGGCAACGACGGCGCGTACTACCGGCCGACCATCCTGGCCGGCGCCGATCCCGCCATGGACGCCGTCAAGTCGGAAATCTTCGGACCGGTGATCACGGTGCAGGCGTTCGACGACGAGGAAGAGGCGCTGGCGCTGGCCGACCACCCGGACTACGGCCTGGCCGCCGGGGTGCATACCGCCGACATCGGCCGCGCCCTGCGCCTGGCGCGCGGCATCGAGGCCGGCACGGTATGGATCAACCGCTATGGCCGCACCGCCGATTACGTGATTCCGACCGGCGGCTACAAGCGCTCCGGCATCGGCAAGGACCTCGGCCGCCAGGCCTACGAAGCGAACCTGCGCCACAAGAGCGTGCTGGTCGATTTCGCGCTGGAAGACTGACGCCTGGGGGCGCCGCATAGTGTGCTGAAGGGCCCCGCAAATGCCACGGTTTCTTCTGTTTTGCCAGGGTCAGAACGGGATTTTCGTGCAGGGGGGCGGTGGTGTAATGAATGCAGGAGACGACGTTGCAGTGACCGCGAATCGCCCTACGAACGCGCTTCCTGACCCGAACCGCCAACATCAATCATCCAAGGAACCCGAACCATGACTACCAACCTGCGGCCCAAATACATTTCCTTCGACTGCTACGGCACGCTGATCAACTTCCAGATGGCGGAGCTGGCGCGCGAACTGTTCGCCGACCGCATCGCACCCGAGAACATGCAGCAGTTCACCACGGACTTCGCGCGCTACCGCCTGGACGAAGTGATGGGCGACTGGCGCCCGTACGACCAGCTGCTGTGCAATTCGGTCGAGCGCACCTGCAAGCGCTGGGGCGTCGAATACCGCGACAACGAAGGCCTGAACTTCTACAGGGCCGTCCCGACCTGGGCCCCGCACGCGGACGTGCCGGCCGCGCTGGCGCGCCTGGCCAAGGAGTACCAACTGGTGATCCTGTCGAACGCGATGGATGCGCAGATCCAGGCCAGCGTCGACAAGCTCGGCGCGCCGTTCCACCGCGTCTACACCGCGCAGCAGGCGCAAGCCTACAAGCCGCGCCTGCGCGCGTTCGAGTACATGATCGACCAGCTGGGCTGCAATCCGGAGGACATCCTGCACGTGTCGTCGAGCATGCGCTACGACCACCTGTCGGCCGACGACGTCGGCATCAAGCACAGGGTCTTCGTGGCGCGCGGCCACGAACCGGCGTGGCCCGTGTGGGGTTCGCACCAGGTCACGGACCTGGGCGGCCTGCCGGCGCTGGTCGGCCTGTAAGCGGCATGCCCATGAACCCGGAAAGCCACCCGGACAGGACACGATCATGAAGCTCGAATCTTATTGGCTCGATACGGCACCCGCGTTTGCCGACGGCGCACCGGAACCGGTGGCGGGGCACGCCGACGTGGTCGTGGTCGGGGCCGGCTTTACCGGGTTGTCGGCGGCGCTGACGCTGGCCCGGCGCGGCGCCTCGGTGACGGTGCTGGAAGCGGGCCGCGTCGTCGGCGAAGCGTCGGGCCGCAACGGCGGCCACTGCAACAGCGGCACGGCGCACGATTTCGGCGCGCTCGCCGCTCGCCTCGGCGTCGACACGGCGCGCTCGTTCTACCAGGCGTACAACGCCGCGGTCGACACGGTCGAACGCCTGGTCGCGCAGGAGGGCATCGATTGCGACTTCGCGCGCGTCGGCAAGCTCAAGCTGGCCGCCAAGCCGGAGCACTACGACAAGCTGGCGCGCAGTTGCGACGTGCTGCGGCGCGAGGTGGATCCGCACGTCGAGATGGTGTCCGCGGCGCGTATCCGCGACGAGGTCGCATCAAGCCAGTTCTACGGCGGGCTGCTGCAGAACACCAGCGCGCAGATGCACATGGGGAAATTCGGCGTCGGCCTGGCCCGGGCCACCGCCCACGCCGGTGCGCGCATCCATGAACACACCCCGGTGACGGGATTGGACCGCCTGCCCGCGGGCGGGTTCCGCGTGACCACCAGCCGCGGCGTCGTCCAGGCCGGCCAGGTGCTGCTGGCGACCGGCAATTCGCGCCAGGGGCCGTTCGCCTGGTTCCGCCGCCGCATGATCTCGGTGGGCAGCTTCATCATCGCCACCGAACCGCTGGATCCGGCCCTGCTCGACCGCCTGCTGCCGCGGCACCGCAACTACGTGACCTCCCGAACCATCGGCAACTACTTCCGCATCTCGCCGGACAACCGCCTGCTGTTCGGCGGCCGGGCGCGCTTCGCGCTGTCGAATCCGCGCTCGGATGCAAAGAGCGGCGTCGTGCTGCGCGCGGCGATGGAAAAGATGTTCCCGGACCTGCGCGGCGTCGGCATCGACTATTGCTGGGGCGGACTGGTCGACATGACGGCGGACCGCCTGCCGCGTGCGGGCGAACACCGCGGGATGTACTACTCGACGGGCTACAGCGGACACGGCGTGCAGATGTCGGTGCACATGGGGCAGGTGATGGCCGACGTCATGGCCGGCCGCGCCGAAATGAATCCGTGGCGCCACCTGGAATGGCCGGCCGTGCCGGGGCATTTCGGCACGCCCTGGTTCCTGCCGGCGGTGGGTGCGTATTACCGGCTGCAGGACTGGCTGCACTGACGCGCAAAGCATTCAACAAAACCAAGGAGGAGCCAAGAAATGAGCGAGACAAAAAACGACATCATCCTGCCGGGCGACGCCAGCCGTGGCGTGACCCGCCGCGACGCCCTGCGCACCCTGGTGGCCGGCGGCATGCTGGCCACCACCGCCGGCGGCCTGCTGACGCACACCGGCGCGGCCCTTGCCGCGACGCCGAAGAAGGGCGGACGCATCCGCGTGGCCGTGGGTGCCGGTTCGACCGCCGACACGCTGGACCCGGCCCGGGGCGGCAGCATCGCCGACTTCGTGCGGCACTTCATGTTCTACAACTGCCTGACGACGATCGACGACAAGCTGGTCCCGCAAATGGAACTGGCGGAATCGATCACCACGAAGGACGCGGTCACGTGGACGATCAAGCTGCGCAAGGACGTGCGCTTCCACGACGGCAAGCCGCTGACGCCGGCCGACGTCGTGTACTCGCTGCAGCGCCACAAGATCCCGGCTACCGCATCGAAGGCCAAGGCCGTCGCCGACGAATTCGCCGAGATCAAGGCGACGGGGCCGGACGAAGTCACCGTGAAGCTGGACTCCGCCAACGCCGACCTGCCGGCCATCCTCGGCACCTCGCACTTCGCCATCATCAGGGACGGCACGACGGATTTCAGCACGGCGAACGGCACCGGACCCTATACGTGCAAGGAATTCCGGCCCGGCATGCGCTCGATCGGCGTGGCCAACAAGGCGTACTGGAAGCCGGGCAAGCCTTACCTGGACGAGATCGAATATTTTTCCATCGCCGACGAGGCGGCCCGCGTGAATGCGCTGCTGTCCGGCGACGTGCATCTCATCAATGCGCTCAATCCCCGTTCTGCGCCGATGCTGCAGGCCGCGCGCGGCTTCACGCTGTTCGAATCGAAGACGGGGCACTACACCGACATCATCATGCGCGACAACCTGGGTCCGCTGAAGAACCCGGACTTCGTGCTGGCCATGAAATACCTGCAGGACCGCGAACAGATCCGCAAGGTGTCGATGCGCGGCTTCGCCACGATCGGCAACGACCAGCCGATCCAGCCGAACAACCGCTACTATTTCGCCGGCCTGCCGCAGCGCACGTTCGACCTGGACAAGGCCAAGTACCACCTGCAGAAATCGGGCATGGCCGGCAGCACCGTGCCTCTTGTCGCGTCGACCGCGGCCAACGGTTCCGTCGACACGGCGCAGATCATGCAGCTGGCGGCGCAGAAGATCGGCCTGAACCTGGACATCAAGCGCATGCCGGCGGACGGCTACTGGTCGAACCACTGGGCCAAGCATCCACTCTCGTTCGGCAACGTCAACCCGCGGCCCACGGCGGACCTGATCTTCACGCTGTTCTACAAATCGAACGCGGCGTGGAACGAGTCGGGCTGGAAGAACGAGAAGTTCGACCAGTTGCTGGACCTGGCGCGCGGCGAGACGGACGACGCGAAGCGCAAGCAGATGTATGCCGACATGCAGGTGCTGGTGCACGACAAATGCGGCGTCGGCATCCCGATCTTCAACCATTCGCTGGACGGTTTCACGAACAAGCTGAAAGGCTACGGCGCGCATCCGCTGGCCGGCCTGATGGGCTACATGTTCGCCGAACACGTGTGGCTCGAGAGCTGAAAGGCCGATCATGAATGGGCAAACCTTACGACTCGTCGCGAACCGGCTCGGCATCGCGGTCCTGACCTTGCTGGCCGTGTCCGTGGTGGTCTTCACGATCACCAGCCTGCTGCCGGGCGATGCGGCGCAGGCCCTGCTCGGCCAGGAATCCACGCCGGAACTGCTGGCCGCGCTGCGCCAGAAATTCGGTCTCGACCAGCCGGCCCACCTGCGCTACCTGCACTGGCTGGGCGGGCTGCTGGTCGGGAATCCGGGCAATGCGCTGGCCAACGGCCTGCCGGTGGCGCAGCTGATCGGTTCGCGCCTGCCGAATTCGCTGGTGCTGGCCGCGGCCGCGGCCGCCGTCTCCGTGCCGCTGGCGCTGACGATCGGCATCACGACGGCGATGGTGCGCGGCTCCCTGTATGACCGCATCGTCAACGTCGCCACAGTGTGGGTCGTGTCGGTGCCGGAATTCCTCATCGCCACCGTGGCGGTGCTGGTGTTCGCCGTCAAGCTGCGCTGGCTGTCCGCGCTGTCCCGCATCGACGACGTCGTCACGTTCGGCGACTTCGTGCGGGCCTATGCGATGCCCGTGATGACGCTGTGCTGCGTGATCGTGGCGCAGATGGCGCGCATGACCCGCGCCGCCGTGATCGACCAGCTGACGTCGTCGTACGTCGAGATGGCGCGCCTGAAGGGCGTGCGGCCGGTCCGCATGGTGCTCACGCATGCGCTGCCGAACGCGGTGGGGCCGATCGCCAACGCCGTGGCGCTGTCGCTGGCCTACCTGATCGGTGGCGTCATCATCGTCGAATCGATCTTCAACTATCCCGGCATCGCCAGCCTGATGGTGGACTCCGTCACGATGCGCGACATGCCCGTCGTGCAGGCCTGCGCCATGCTGTTCTGTGCGGCCTACCTGGTGCTGCTGACCACGGCCGACGTGATCGCCATCCTTGCCAATCCGAGGTTACGCAAATGAGGTTACGCAAATGAGCTCCCTTTCCGAAATCCGGCGCAAGCCGCGCCGCCGCCTGCCGCTCGCGGGCCTCGTCGGCGCCTGCATCGTCGTGTTCTGGCTCGTGATGGCGGCGGCCGGCCCGTGGCTCGCGGCCCATGACGTGGGCGGCGAGGCGGGCGACGCCGTGTTCGCACCCATGAGCGCGCAATACCCGCTCGGCACCGACTACCTCGGACGCGACATGCTGAGCCGCATCCTGCACGGCGCGCCGTACACGATCGGCGTCGCGCTGGCCGCCGTGCTGGTGGCCAGCGTCGGCGGCACGATCCTGGCCATGTTCGCGGCCGCCGCGGGGGGCTGGTTCGACGCCGTCGTCAGCCGCATCGTCGACACGATGCTCAGCATTCCGCACAAGCTGCTGGCGCTGATCATCGTCGCCGCCTTCGGTTCCTCGGTGCCGTTCCTGATCCTGACGGCCGGCATCGGCTACATGCCGGGCGCCTTCCGCATCGCCCGCGCCCTGGCCGTGAACGTGCAGGCGATGGACTACGTCCAGGCGGCGCGGGCGCGCGGCGAGGGCCTGCTGTACATCACGTGCCGCGAGATGCTGCCGAACATGCTGCGGCCCGTGCTGGCCGACTTCGGCCTGCGCTTCCTGTTCATCGTGCTGCTGCTGTCCGGCCTGAGTTTCCTGGGCCTCGGCGTGCAGCCGCCGGCGGCCGACTGGGGTTCGCTGGTGCGCGAGAACATCATCGGCCTCTCCGAGGGCGCCCCCGCCGTGATCGTCCCGGCGATCGCGATCGCCACCTTGACGATCGGCGTGAACATGGCCATCGATGGCTTTGCCGGCCGCAAGCGCCGTGGAAACGGAGTGTGACATGAACGACATCGTCAACGTGAAGGGCCTGCGTGTCACGGCCCGCAACGACATGGGCGAGGAAGTGCCCATCGTCCACGGCGCGGATTTTTCCATCAAGCGGGGCGAAGTGCTGGCGCTGATCGGCGAGTCCGGTTCCGGCAAGAGCACCATCGCGCTGGCGCTGATGGGCTATGCCAGGTCCGGCTGCCGCCTCGCCGGTGGGTCGGTCACCATCGCCGGCCATCCGATGCTGGCGCTGGGCGAGCGCCAGCTGGCCGGCCTGCGCGGACGCACCGTGGCCTATATCGCACAGAGCGCGGCCGCTTCGTTCAACCCGTCCAGGTGCCTGATGGACCAGGTGATCGAGAGTGCGCTGATCCATAAGCTGATGCCGCGCGCCGTCGCCGAAGCGAAGGCCGTCGACCTGTTCCGCGCGCTGGCGCTGCCGGACCCGGAACGCATCGGCAAGCGCTATCCGCACCAGGTGTCTGGCGGCCAGCTGCAGCGCCTGATGGCGGCCATGGCCCTGATCACCGATCCCGGCCTCGTGATCCTGGACGAGCCCACGACCGCGCTGGACGTGACGACGCAGATCGAAGTGCTGCGCGCGTTCAAGAAAGTGGTGCAGGAGCGGGGCAGCACGGCGGTTTACGTGTCGCACGACCTGGCCGTCGTGGCGCAGATGGCGGACCGCATCGTGGTGCTGCGCGACGGCGCCATCCAGGAAGCGGGGACGACGACGCAGATCCTGTCCGCGCCCACGCATCCGTACACGAAAAGCCTGCTGGCGGCGATCGCGCCGAAGGAGCGCCAGGTCAGCGGTGCCGAGACGAAGCAGGCGGAGGCGCATCCGCTGCTGGAAGTGCGCGGCCTGTATGCGTCATATGGTGCGGCGAAAGGCAGCGCACCCGTCAAGTGCGTACTGGACGACATCAACCTCGTGATCCGGCGCGGCGCCACCATCGGCGTCATCGGCGAATCGGGTTCCGGCAAGACGACGCTGGCGCGCACGATCGCCGGCATGGTGGCGCCGTCCGAAGGCGAGATCCTGCTCGACGGCAAACGGCTGGCGCCCACGCTGGAAGGCCGGACGCGCGAACAGTTCCGCCGCATCCAGTTCGTGTTCCAGAACGCCGACACGGCCTTGAATCCGCTGCACACGATCGAACGCATCCTGGGCCGCCCGCTGGAGTTCTATCACGGCATGAGAGGCGAGGCACGGCGCAGGCGCGTGCTGCAGCTGCTGGACCTGGTGCGCCTGCCGGCCGCCGTGGCCGACCGGCTGCCCGGCGAACTGTCCGGCGGCCAGAAGCAGCGCATCAACCTGGCCCGCGCGCTGGCCGCGCAGCCGGACCTGATCCTGTGCGACGAGGTCACGTCCGCGCTCGACACCGTCGTGGGCGCCGCGATCCTCGACCTGATGGCGGAGCTGCGCAAGGAGCTGAACGTGTCGTACGTGTTCATCAGCCACGATATCAGCACGGTGCGCGCGATCTGCGACGAGATCGTCGTCCTGTATGCCGGCCAGAAGGTGGAGGCGCGCAAACGCGAAGCGCTGGCGCTGCCGCCATTCCACCCGTATTCGAACCTGCTGATCTCGTCGGTGCCGGCGTTGCGCCGCGGCTGGCTGGAAGAGGTCGAAGGACGCGATCCCGCCGCGTTGCCGCCGTTGCGGCAGGCGGCGCCGGCGCGCGGCATATGCGCCTTCCTGGACCGCTGTCCGCTGCGCATCGATGGCGTATGCAACAGCGTGCCGCCGCCGCGCCAGGCGCTCGCCGACGGCGGCAGCATCCTCTGCCATCACCTTGAATCCGACCTGCGCGCGGCACAGACGCCGCTGCGCCTGGTCGAAGGAGACGTCGCATGAACCACCGCTTTGTCCGCCTTGCGGAAACCGCCCGCGTCCGCGTGCGCATCGTCGTCGACGGCGAGCCCGTCGATGCGCTGGCCGGCGACACGCTGATGGTGGCCCTGCTGAGCAACGTACGCAGCCTGCGCGAATCCGAATTCGGCGACGGCCGGCGCGCCGGCTTCTGCCTGATGGGCGCCTGCCAGGACTGCTGGGTGTGGACGACGCACGGCACGCGCCTGCGCGCTTGCACCACCGTCGTGGCGGAAGGCATGAACATCGTAACCAGACAACCGGAGGCGACATGGGCCAACCTCGCGTAATCGTCATCGGCGCCGGCCCCGCCGGCGTGCGCTGCGCGCAAACCCTGGTGGCGGCGGGGCTGCGCCCCATCGTCGTCGACGAGAACCGGCGCGACGGCGGCCAGATCTACCGCCGCCAGCCGGAGAATTTCACCCGTCCGTACGCGAAACTGTACGGCACCGAGGCCGAGCGCGCGCAGGCGCTGCACGCCGGTTTCGACGCGCTGCGCGGCAGGATCGACTACATGCCGGAGACGCTGGCATGGAACATCTTCGGCGGCAAGCTGCACGTCGTGCGTGACCAGCGTTCCAAAGCCTTGCCGTACGACGCCCTGGTGATCTGTTCCGGTGCCACCGATCGCCTCATGCCCGTCAAGGGCTGGCACTACGCCGGTACCTACAGCCTGGGCGCGGCGCAGATCGCGTTGAAGGCGCAGGCGTGCTCCATCGGCCGCCAGGTCGTGTTCATGGGAACCGGACCGCTGCTGTACCTCGTCGCGTCGCAATATGTAAAGGCAGGCGCGAACGTGGCGGCCGTGCTCGACACGTCGCCGCTGATGCGCCGCGTCGCCGCGCTGCCGAAGCTGCTGGCGCGTCCGGCCGTGCTGCGCAATGGCCTGGCACTGGTGTCGTACCTGAAGCGTGCGGGCGTGCAGGTCCTGACCGGCATCACGCCGGTCGAAATCACGGGCTCGGCGGAGGACGGCGTGCGGGGCGTGGTCGTGCGCGACAAGCGCGGCAACGAGCGCGCCTTCGACTGCGACGCGGTAGGGATGGGTTACCACCTGCGTCCCGAGACGCAGCTGGCCGACCTGGCGCGCTGCGCTTTCCGCTTCGACCAGGAGACGCGCCAGTGGCTGCCCGAAGTGGGCGAGGACGGACGCACGTCGGTACCGGGCGTCTATCTCGCCGGCGACGGCATGAAGGTGCTCGGTGCCGACGCCGCCGAGATCGGCGGACGCCTGGCGGCGCTGGCCGTGCTGAAGGATTTCAAACTCAAGGTGTCGGAGGACGAATTGCAGGCACTCCGGGCGGAGCAGGCGAAGATGGACCGTTTCCGCCAGGGCCTGGCGCAAGCCTTCCCGTGGCCGGCGGAGCAGGCGGCTGCATTGCCGGACGATGCCGTCGTGTGCCGCTGCGAAGTCGTCACTGCGGGCGATCTGCGCCGCACGGTGCGTGACATGGGGGCGCAGGAAGCGAACCGCGCCAAGGCGCTGTGCCGCGTCGGCATGGGACGCTGCCAGGGACGGTATTGCGGGCACGCCGGCGCGGAAATCATCGCGCATGCGGCCGGCGTACCGCTGGAACAGGTCGGGCGCCTGCGTGGCCAGGCGCCGGTCAAGCCGCTGTCGATGGCGGTGCGGGAGGAAGTGGAATGAGCGCGTTGAAAGCGGATGTCATCATCGTCGGCGGCGGCATCATGGGTGCCTCCAGCGCCTTCTTCCTGCGTCAGCGCGGGATGTCCGTCATCCTGATCGAGCGGGGATTGATCGGCCAGCAGGCCAGCGGCGTCAACTTCGGCAACACGCGCCGGATGGGCCGCCCCATCGAGCAACTGCCGTTGTCGAACCGGTCGCGCGAGATCTGGCTGAAGTTCAAGGAATTGTTCGGGGCGGATGTCGAGCTCCTGCTGAACGGCCACCTGCGCGTGGGCGTCACGCCGGTGCACGAGGAGCGCATGGTGAAGTATGCGGAGGATGCCAGGTCGTTCGGCATCGGCATGCAGATGCTGGGCGCGAAAACGCTGCACGAGCGCTTTCCTTACCTCGGGCCGGACATCACCGCGGGGTGCTACGCGCCTCACGACGGACATGCGAATCCCCGCCTGGCGGCGCCGGCCATCGGCCGTGCGGCGGCACGCGCCGGCGCGCAGGTGTTCGAAAACACCGAGATGACGAGCCTGGACAAGGACGGCGACGACTTCGTCGCGACCACGGCGGATGGCCGGACCTTCCGCGCGCCCGTGGCCCTCGTCACGGCCGGCGCCTGGGGCAATCGCATCAGCACGCACTTCGGCGAACCGGTGCCGATGATCGCCAAGGCGCCGCAGATGTGCGTCACCGAACC
>CBIHOW010000129.1:0-12168 GCA_966211695.1 uncultured Massilia sp.
AGCTCAAGGGCGGCGGCCTGATGAAGATGATGCGCGGGATGAAGGGCATGATGCCCGGCCTGCGCTGATCGCTGACCATTGATCTACCCAAAAAGCCGTGCGGGAATAAGCCTCCCGCACGGCTTTTTTATGCTTGGGACGCCTGTTTTTTCGCTCTAGAGAGGCCCGGGTAACACAACGGGCCATTTTAGGGCTTGTAAGAGTGAAAAAATTTCGAAAAAGACTTGCACGAACACTAAAACCCTACCAATATAAGCCGGGTGCGCTCACGCGCAAATTTCCATGTGTTCCGTTTAGGAGGCTCGAAGATGGCAACAGCCAAAAAAACCACCGCAGCGCCCGCCAAGAAAGCCGCTGCCAAGCCTGCTGCGGCGGCGAAGCCGGCAGCGAAAAAGGCAGCAGCTCCTGCCAAAGCAGCAGCACCGAAAGCAACCGCAGCGGCAAAGAAGCCGGCCGCGGCACGCAAGCCCAACGCCGCTTTCATGAAAGAGATGACCCCGTCGGCACCGCTGGCCGCCGTCGTCGGCGCGAAACCGCTGCCGCGCACCGAAGTGACCAAGAAGGTCTGGGATTACATCAAGGCGCAAAACCTGCAGGACGCGGCCAACCGCCGCATGATCAACGCCGACGACAAGCTGAAAGCCGTCTTCGGTGGCAAGGCGCAGGTGTCGATGTTCGAAATGACCAAGCTGATCTCGGATCACCTCAAATAAGAACATCTGGCTGGCTGCCCCACTGGCCCCGATACGAAAAGCCCCGGCGAGCCGGGGCTTTTTGCTTTGCATGACATGTCTCATATGCGATTCGACCTGACCGACCTGCAGCTGTTCCTGCACGTGCTGGACGCCGGCAGCATCACGGGCGGCGCGGCCCGTGCGCACCTGGCGCTGGCGTCCGCGAGCGAACGTATCCAGCACATGGAAGAGACCTTGGGCGTGCCCCTGCTCGTGCGCGGCCGGCGCGGCGTGCAGCCGACGGCCGCGGGCCTCGCCCTGCAGCGCCACGCCCGCCTCGTGTTCCAGCAACTGGCGCGCCTGCGCGCGGAACTGGGCGAGCACGCGGCCGGCCTGAAGGGCCAGATCCGGCTGCTGTGCAATACGGCGGCGCTGTCGGAGTATCTGCCGGAGCGGCTGGCCGGCTTCATGGCGCGCCATCCGGACGTCGACATTGACCTGGAAGAACGCACGTCCAGCGACATCGCGCGCGCCGTGCGCGAAGGCGGCGCGGACCTGGGCATCCTGGCCGACACGGTCGACCTGTCCGGCCTCGAGACCTTCCCGTTCTGCACCGACCGCATCGTCGCCGTCGCGCAGCCGGCGCTGGCGCGCATGCTCGTCACGCAACAAGAAGGCCAGGCGGTGCCGTTCGCGCGGCTCGTCGACTTCGACCACGTGGCGCTGACGGGCGACAGCGCCCTGTTCCGCTACCTGAGCCAGCAGGCCGAACGCATCGGCCGCACCTTGCGCGCGCGCGTGCGCCTGCGCAGCTTCGACGCCGTGTGCAGGATGGTGGAGAACGGGGTCGGGATCGGCATGGTGCCCGAACTGGCCGCGCGGCGCTGCGCCCGCACGATGGACATCGCCGTGCTGCAGCTGGCGGACGCGTGGGCGTTGCGCCAGCTGTCGCTGTGCATGCGCAGCTTCGAGGGGTTGCCGCGGCATGCGCAGCAGCTGATCGAGGAAATCCGCGCGTAAGCGTGGGCACGGGGTGCCCACCCTACGATTGAGACGATGCCGTAGGGTGGGCTCCCCGAGCCCACCGAACGTCTCGCAATCAGCGGCTCGACACCATCACGTCCTGCTTGAACTCCCAGTTCTTCCACGCCGCCAGCACCGCATTCGGATACTCGGGCTTCCCCCGGCTGCCGTTGTAGCGGCCCAGCGCGAGATAGAGGTTGCCCCCTTCCATGTCGATGTACATGCGCAGGATCGAGCAGCCGTAGCGCAGGTTCGTCTGCATGTCGAACAGCGCGCGGCGGTTCGAATCGCCGATCACCTTCGTCCAGAACGGCATCACCTGCATGTAGCCGCGCGCGCCGACCATCGATACGGCGTACTTGCGATACGCCGACTCGACCTGGATCAGGCCCAGCACGAGCCCCGGATCGAGGCCCGCGCGTGTCGCTTCGTACCACGCGGATTCGAGGAATTCCGTGCGCGTCTGGTCGTCCGGCACGCGGCGCTTGAGGCGCGCCGACATCGCGTCGAACCATTGCTGGTAACGGACGCGCGCGACCTCGTCGCGGAACGCCGGCTTGGGCGGCCGGCCGTCGCGGATGGCGTTTTCGAGCGCGAGCCGGACCGAATCGGCGAGCGCTTCTTCCTTCTGGTTGCCGGCCTGCGCCGCGCCGCTGCTCATCAGTGCAGCGGCGAGCAAGACCGGGCCGAGCCGGGCGGCTGCCCGGCGAATCAACCGTCGTGCCATCACTTGCCCAGCTTGCCCTTGATGAAGCCGACCATGTCCGCGGCGGGAATGGCGGTCGCCTCGGCATCGCGGCGGCCCTGGTATTCCAGGTTGCCTTCCTTGAGGCCACGCTCGCCGATCACGACGCGGTGCGGCACGCCGACCAGCTCCCAGTCGGCGAACATGGCGCCCGGACGCAGGCCGCGGTCGTCGACGACGACGTCCACGCCGGCCGCCTGCAGCTCGGCATACAGGCGATCGGTCTCGGTCTTCACCAGATCGCTGCGGTCGTAACCCATCGGGCACAGCACCAGCTCGAACGGCGCGATGGCGTCCGGCCAGATGATGCCCTTGTCGTCGAAGTTCTGTTCGATGGCGGCGCCCAGGATGCGGGTCACGCCGATGCCGTAGCAGCCCATCTGCATCGGGGCCGGCTGGCCCTTCTCGTCCAGGTAGACGCAGTTCATCGCGGCGGAGTACGCGGTGCCCAGCTGGAACACGTGGCCCACTTCGATGCCGCGCTCGATCGCGAGCGTGCCCTTGCCGTCCGGCGAGGCATCGCCTTCGACGACGTTGCGCAGGTCGGCGACGATCGGTTCGGCCAGGTCGCGGCCCCAGTTGGCGCCGGTCAGGTGGTATTCGGCTTCGTTGGCGCCGCACACGAAGTCGGCCATGTTGGCGACGGTACGGTCGGCCACGATGTTGACCGGCTGCTTCGTGCCGACGGGGCCCAGGTAGCCCGGCACGGTGCCGTAGGCGTCCTGGATCTCGGCTTCGGTGGCGAAGCGGAAGTCCTTCAGGCCCGGCACCTTGGTGACCTTGACTTCGTTCAGCTCATGGTCGGCGCGCAGCAGCAGCAGCCAGTTTTCCTTGACCTTGTTGCCGTCGACGTCCTTCTCGACCGTCAGCGCGATCGACTTGACGTTCTGTTCGAGGGGGATGCCGAGCATCTTGGCGACCTGCTCGCACTTGGTCGTGTTCGGCGTCGACACCTTCGTCAGCGGCTGCGTGGCCGCGCCGCGCTGGGCGATCAGCGGCAGCGCCTCGGCCGCTTCCATGTTCGCGGCGTAGTCCGAATTCGGGCAGTAGACGAGCGCGTCCTCGCCGGTGCTGGCGATCACGTGGAATTCGTGCGAGCCCGTGCCGCCGATGGCGCCATTGTCGGCCGCCACCGCGCGGAACTTCAGGCCGAAGCGGTTGAAGATGCTGACGTAGGCGTTGAACATCGTCTCGTAGGACTTTTGCATGCCTTCGACGTCACGGTCGAACGAGTACGCGTCCTTCATCGTGAACTCGCGGCCGCGCATCAGGCCGAAGCGGGGACGGCGCTCGTCGCGGAACTTGGTCTGGATGTGATAAAAATTCAACGGCAGCTGGCGGTACGACTTGACTTCGGTGCGCACGACGTCGGTCACGACTTCTTCCGACGTCGGCTGCAGCGCGAAGTCGCGGCCGTGGCGATCCTTGAGGCGCAGCAGTTCCGGCCCCATCTTGTCCCAGCGGCCCGTCTCCTGCCACAGCTCGGCCGGTTGCACCATCGGCATCAAGAGTTCGATCGCGCCTGCCTTGTTCATCTCTTCGCGGATGATGCCCTCGACCTTGCGGATCACACGCAGGCCCAGCGGCATGTACGTGTAGATGCCGGAGCCAAGTCGCTTGATCATCCCGGCGCGCATCATCAGTTTATGGCTGACGATCTCGGCGTCGGAGGGCGCTTCTTTGAGCGTTGAAATAAAAAATCGTGAGGCGCGCATATCGGTGAATTCTTTTTAAAAAGAGAGGGTTATAATCGACCTAATTTTAAAGGATTAGCTGGCTGATGCATCCAATCTTTATACAAATGGATCCGAAACACGTGGTGCATGCTGTTGTTCCTGTGCAGGTTGCGCGACAGACGTATCTGGATTGCTAGGTAAAAACGTAAGTAAGAGAGATCGGCCGGCAGAAAGTTTCGAGGTGAATTATGCTCGATCGTGAAGGGTTTCGCCCCAACGTCGGCATCATCCTGCTGAACGCCAACAACGAGGTGTGGTGGGGCAAGCGGGTGCGTGAGCATTCTTGGCAATTTCCGCAAGGGGGTATCAAATACGGCGAGACGCCGGAACAGGCGATGTACCGCGAGCTCGAGGAAGAAATCGGCCTGCGTCAGGAGCACGTCAAGATCGTGGGCCGCACCCGCGACTGGCTGCGCTATGAAGTGCCGGATCACTTCATCAAGCGCGAAGTGCGCGGTCACTACCGCGGGCAGAAGCAGATCTGGTTCCTGCTGCGCATGGTGGCACGCGACAACGACGTCAACCTGCGCCTGACCGACCATCCCGAGTTCGACGCCTGGCGCTGGCACGATTACTGGGTCCCGCTGGACGTGGTCATCGAATTCAAGCGCGAAGTGTACCAGCGCGCCTTGCAGGAGCTGTCGCGGTTCATCACGTGGCCCGCGAACGGCGAGCGCCGCCACAACTCGCGCTACCTGCGCCAGCCGCACGAGCGGCGCGGCCAGGGTGGCAACGGCGGCGGCAACAAGGCCGCAGCGAATGGCGCCAATGCCAGCAAGGCGGTGGCGGCGGCCAGCAAGGCCATCGCCGACGCGGCCGGGAGCTCCAAGATGGTGTTGGCGCAACAGGGTGTGACGCGCAAGGAGTGATCTGCGCAAGTAGCGCGGATGCAACAAAACAAAGGCAAAGCAGCCGTGCGAACGGCTGTCTTTGCCTTTTTTGCATTTTGTCAATGTAATTTTCACAAAATTGCGCGATAGAATCATTTCATGATGACCTCTACGCAACCTTTCTTCCGGGCCCTCCCCTTCCTGCTGGCCGCGCTGTGTGTCTCGACGCGCGTCCATGCCGGGGACACGCCGCCCAAATGCACCTACATCGAAATCGCGAGCCTCCCCATCCGCTACGCCGGCGCGGACCTGCAGCCCGCGGTCGACGGCACGATCGACGGCACGCCGGCCACGATGCTGGTCGACACGGGCGCCGACCGGACCTACCTGACGATGAACGCCGCCACCCGGCTCGACCTGCCCCTGTTCACGACGGGACGCTACGTCGAAGGCGTCGGCGGCGAGTCGCGCCTGTACGGGGTACGGCTGAAGGATTTCACCATCGGTCCGGCGCACGTGAGCCGTCCCGAACTGTCCGTGGACGGCAGCACGTCGTTCACGCCGACCTACGACGCCATCGCCGGCGCCCCGTTCCTGCTGCAGGCGGACCTCGAACTCGACCTGAGCGCCAAGCGGATGAAGTTCTACCGCCCGCGCGAATGCGGCAAGACGGAGCTGTTCCTGTGGAAGGAAAACACGGTCGTGCTGCCGTTCGAGAGCGACGACGACGACAGTCCGAATCCGCATTTCACGGTCGTCGTCAACGGCAAGGAGATGGACGCGCTGATCGACACCGGCGCGCACCACAGCGTCATGATGCTGCACGCGGCCAAAAAGGCCGGCATCGACGTCAACGGACCCGGCGCAGTCCGCGCGGGCGACATCGGCGGGACCGGCCCCGACCTCGCGCCGCACTGGGTCGTGCCGGTCAAGACCGTGCAATTCGGCGGCGAAACCATTCGCGACGTCGAACTGGGTGTCATCGATTCGCGGGGTGTGCGCACTTTCGACCTGATCCTGGGCCAGGACTTCCTGCGCGCCCACCGCGTGCTGTTCGCGATGAGCCAGCAAAAACTGTACATCGCCTACCTGGGCGGCGACGTGTTCACGCGCAGCAAGGGGCCGGAACCGTGGATACGTGCCGAGGCCGACGGCGGCAACGCGCATGCCCAGTATGTGCTGGCCCAGCGGTACGCGAACGGACGCGGCGTGCCGCGCGATGCGGTCCAGGCCGGCGTCTGGCTGGACAAGGCGGCAAACGGAGGCCAGCCGAACGCAGGCCTTCTGCTCGGCCGCCAGCAGATGCTGGACGGGCAGCTGGACACCGCCATCCCGCAACTGCGGCGTGCGCTCGACAAGTTGCCGGCCGACCGCCTGGGCTCGCTGTGGCTGTACATCGCGCGCGTGCGCCATGGCGAGGCCGACCTGGCGCGGACCGAACTGGAAGCGGCCATGAAACGTCAGAAGGAAAACGACTGGCCCGCGCCGATCGCCGACTTCTACCTCGGCAAGACCGACGCGAAACGGCTGCTGGAACAAGCGGGCAAGGACGCGAAACTCGCGCCTGCGCGCACGTGCATGGCGCGAGCCTACATGGCGGAATGGTACGATGCGCGCGGCAACGCGGCCGAAGCGAGCGCGCTCAAGGCGACGCCGCCGACGCACTGCGAGCCGCCCGAGGAAACACCATGAAACTGATCGTCATCCGCCGTGGCCGCACCGATAAATACGACGACCTGCTTTGCGCGCGCCGCGACGGCAGCACGACCGGCTGCGCGATGCCGCGCCAGGGCATCCTGCCGCACGACCTCGTGCACTACGTCATCGAGTCCACGCTCGGCTGGCGCCACGCCTTCTTCGGCATGATCGCGGCGGGCGTCGATATCGGCCCCGCGATGGAACAGGCGCACGACCCGGGCAACGCGGCGCTGGTGGACCAGGCCATCCATGCGGAAGCCGTCGTCGAGAGCCTGCAGGCGCAGCTGTGGAGCGGCACGTTCGACGCCGCGATGTTCGACGAAGGCGTGCGCACGGCGTGCACGAGCCGCGGCCGCACCGTGCCGACGCTCCCCGCGGACGCGGGCAGGCGGATGTTCGACGCGGTCCTCGCGCTGGACGCGCGCTGGCAACAGGTGCCCTGGCACGGCACGCTCGAGCTGGAACTGCCGGACCCGTGACCGCGCGGGCAGGGTGTGCGCCATCGCGCTACAATGACGCCCATGTTCACGCCTTCCTCCAACGACGTCCGCCGCTTCTTTTGCGAGGCCTACCGCAAGCGCCGCGCCGGCGAGATCCTGACCCCGATGGACGCCATCGCCGCCGACTGGATCGAACAGCATCCCGAATACCACGACGAGCTGACGGACGCGGATGCGGCCGTGGCGCGCGACTATTCCGTCGAAGGCGGCAAGCCGAATCCGTTCCTGCACCTGTCGATGCATCTGTCGATCACGGAACAGGTGTCGATCGACCAGCCGCGCGGCATCCGCGCCGCCTACGAGGCACTGGCCGCGCGCGTGGGCGAGCACGAGGCGCACCACGGCATCATGGAATGCCTCGGCGAGATGATCTGGTCGGCGCAGCGCCACGGCACGCAGCCGGATACCGACGCGTACGTGGAGTGCGTGCGCAAGCGCGTCCGTTAATCCAGTTTATCGTCCGCCACCCGGTAGCGCGGGTCTTCCGGCAGGTTCACCTCGATCATGTCCTTCGCGCGCTCGAGCAGCGCCCGGCAGTCCGGGCTCAGGTGGCGCAAATGCAGCCGTTTGCCGAGGGCGCGGTAGCGTTCCGCCAGGCCGTCGATGGCCTGGATCGCGGAGTGGTCCGCCACGCGGGCGCGGCGGAACTCGACCACGACGTCCTGCGGATCGTCCTGCGGCGTGAACAGCGCCTGGAAACCGGCCACCGACGCGAAGAACAGCGTCCCCTCCAGTTCATAGACTTTCCAGCCGTTCGCGTCCCGCGCCGTCGCGACGCGGATCTGCTTCGCATGCTGCCACGCGAACACCAGCGCTGAGACGATCACACCCACCAGGACGGCGGTCGCCAGGTTGAACACGAGCGTCACGCCGGCCACCAGCACGACCACGAGCGCGTCCGCGCGCGGCACCTTGCCGAACAGGCGGAACGTGCCCCACTCGAACGTCTTTTCGCACACGACGAACATCACGCCGATGAGCGCGGCCAGCGGAATCCGTTCGATCACGCTCGCGCCGAACAGGATGAACGACAGCAGGAACAGCGACGCGCAGATGCCGGACAGGCGGCCGCGCGCGCCATTGCCCACGTTGATCATGCTCTGGCCGATCATCGCGCACCCGCCCATGCCGCCGAAGAAACCGGTGACGACGTTGGCCACGCCCTGCGCCAGGCTTTCGCGGTTCGGCTGGCCGCGCGTGTCCGTGATCTCGTCGATCAGGGTGAGCGTCAGCAGCGTCTCGATCAGCCCCACGCCCGCCAGCACGAGCGAATACGGGAACACGATCTGCAACGTCTGCAGGTCGAACGGCACGTCCGGGACGCGGAAGGCCGGCAGGCCGCCCGCGATGGAGCCGAGGTCGCCCACGGTTTTCGTCTCGATGTCCATGAAGTGCGCGAGCAGCGCGACGGCGAGGATGCCGACCAGCGTGGCCGGCACCGCCTTCGTGATGCGCGGCGTGACATACACGATGGCCATCGTCAACGCGACGAGACCCAGCATCGTCCACAGTTGCGCGCCCGCCATCCAGCCGCCACCCACCTTGAAGTGTTCGAACTGCGCGACGAAGATCACGATGGCCAGGCCGTTGACGAAGCCCAGCATCACGGGATGCGGCACCATGCGGATGAATTTACCCAGCCGCGCGGCCGCGAACAGCATCTGCAGCACGCCCATCAGCACGATGGCGGCGAACAGGTATTGCACGCCGTGCTGGACGACCAGCGCGACCATGACGACGGCCAACGCGCCGGCCGCGCCGGAAATCATGCCGGGCCGGCCGCCGAACGCGGAGGTGATGAACGACACCAGCACGGCGGCATACAGGCCGGTCAGCGGCGACACGTGGGCCACGAGCGCGAAGGCGATGGCTTCCGGGACCAGCGCCAGCGCGACCGTCAGGCCGCTCAATACATTGGTCTTGATGTGGGAAGGGGATACGTCGGGCATGGCGGGCCTCCAAAAAAACAAAATCCCCCCGGCCGGCAGGCGGCTGGAGGGATTCGGACAAACCGAAGAAGCCGTTATTGTAACGGCCCGCGGCCGTCAGCGCTTCGTGACGAGCGCCGCGGGCAGGCTTTCCAGGTAGGCGGCGATGTCGGCCATGTCGCGGTCGGACAGCGGCTGGGCCATGCCGGCCATGATCGGGTTGTTGCGACCGTTGGCGGCCTTGGTGCCGCGCTTGTACGCGGTCAGCGCGTGCACGAGGTAGTCGGCATGCTGGCCGGCCAGCTTCGGGTAGCTGGGATCGATCGGGGTCTTGTAGTCGGCGCCGTGGCAGGACGCGCAGTTGTATTTTTTCGCCAGCTCGGCGCCGTTGGCGGCATTGCCCGAAGCCAGCGCCTGGCCGGACAGGGCCAGCGCGGAAGCGCCCAGGGTCAGCGCGACGATCAGTTTATTCATGGCGCGCTCCTTACCTGGACGGGGTCTGTTGCGAATAATAGGCGGCGATGTCGGCGATGTCCTGGTCGGACAGGCTGGCCGCGATACCCCGCATGGACGGGTGGTTGCGGTCGCCTTTTTTATATGCCTGCAGCGCGGCTTCGATGTACTTGGCCGACTGTCCGCCGATCTTCGGTACGCGATAGACTTCAGGGAACGTGCCCTTGTACTCCGGGATGCCGTGGCAGCCGATGCACTGCTCGATCTTGTTGGGTGCTGCTTTCGGATTGCCGACGATGTCGGCCGCGCCGGCCGTGCCGGCCATCGAGGCGCCGGCGGCAAGCACGAGTAAAGCTGTTGAAATTTTCATGGATGACCTATCGTTGGGTTGAATCGATAGGGCGCCTTGCGACCCGTGCGGCGGCAGCAGGTTTTCTAGACCCCCGGTACTGCGACTGCAATGGCATTTTTGCCACGATCCAATCGATTCTATCCGAAGAATATAGTCGAGTCCATTGGGCAGCGCAGCATGGACGCCCTGCCCGCCGCGGCGTTCTGGCATATACTCGTTGGCGTTCCCATACGATAGCCCAGGCCCATGCACGCACCCCGACGCTTCGAAGGCAGCGACAACTATGTCGCCACCGCCGACCTGAAACTGGCGGTCAACGCCGCCCTCACCCTCGCCCGCCCCCTGCTGATCAAGGGCGAACCCGGCACCGGCAAGACCATGCTGGCCGAAGAGGTCGCGGCCGCGCTGGACATGCCGCTGCTGCAGTGGCACATCAAGTCCACGACGAAGGCCCAGCAGGGCCTGTACGAATACGACGCCGTCTCGCGCCTGCGCGATTCGCAGCTGGGCGACGAGCGCGTGCGCGACATCCACAACTACATCGTCAAGGGCGTGCTGTGGCAGGCGTTCACGGCGCCCGAGCCGGTCGTGCTGCTGATCGACGAGATCGACAAGGCCGACATCGAATTCCCGAACGACCTGCTGCGCGAACTGGACCGCATGGAGTTCTACGTGTACGAGACGCGCGAGATGGTCGTGGCGAAGCACCGCCCGCTCGTCATCATCACGTCGAACAACGAGAAGGACCTGCCGGACGCCTTCCTGCGCCGCTGCTTCTTCCATTACATCAAATTCCCCGACCGGGACACGATGGCGGAGATCGTCAAGGTCCACTACCCCACGCTGAAGGCCGACCTGCTGTCCGCCGCGCTGCAGAGTTTTTATGAACTGCGCGACGTGCCGGGCCTGAAGAAGAAGCCATCGACGTCGGAATTCCTCGACTGGCTGAAGCTCCTGCTGGCCGAGGACATCCCGGCGGAGATCCTGCGCAGCCAGGACGGCAAGACGATCGTCCCGCCGCTGGCCGGCGCCCTGCTGAAGAACGAGCAGGACGTGAGCCTGTTCGAGCGCCTGGTGGCAATGGCGAGGCACAACCGATGATCCAGGTCGCTCCCGTCACCCTCGAATTCAACGGCGTGCGCCTGGAGCCGCTCGGGCTGCACCACCTGGACGGCCTGCGCGCCGCCGCCGCCGACGGCGAACTGTGGAACCTGCGCATCACGTCCGTGCCCGAACCGCAGGACACGGAAGCCTATATCCGCACGGCGCTGGAGATGGGCAACCGCGTCGCCTTCGCCGTCGTCGATGCGTCCAGCGACACCGTGATCGGCACGACCAGCTACCACGACATCATGCCCGCGATCGACCGCGTGGAGATCGGCTACACGTGGTACGCGAAGAGCCGCCAGCGCAGCCACGTCAACACGAGCTGCAAGCTCCTGCTACTGTCGCACGCGTTCGACACGCTGGGCTGCGCCGTCGTCGGCCTGCGCACCGATAATTTCAACTACGCGTCGCAGGCCGCCATCGAGCGGCTGGGTGCGAAGAAAGATGGCGTGCTGCGCCACCATGCGCCGCGCCGCGACGGGACCGTGCGCGACACGGTCATGTACAGCATCGTGCGCGGCGAGTGGCACGAGATCAAGTCGCACCTGCACTATCGCCTGGCGCGCCACGCGGAGTAGGAGCGCGCGATGCTGATCGACTTCTTCTTCACCCTGCGCGACGCGAAGGTCCCCGTCACGATCAAGGAATTCCTCACGCTGCTGGAAGCGCTGCAGAAGCAGGTGATCGCGCCCTCGCTCGACGAGTTTTACTATCTCGCGCGCCTGACGCTGGTGAAGGACGAAGCCCATTTCGACAAGTTCGACCGCGCGTTCGGCGCCTTCTTCAAGGGCATCGAGACGGTGTTCGATGCGAAGGCCGACATTCCGCTCGACTGGCTGATCAAGCGGCTGGAGCGCGAGCTGACGCCCGAGCAGAAGGCGGAGCTGCAGAAGCTCGGCTACGACAAGCTGATGGACCGCCTGCAGGAACTATTGAAGGAACAGAAGGAGCGCCACGAGGGCGGCAACAAGTGGATCGGCACGGGCGGCACGTCCCCCTTCGGCAACGGCGGCACGAATCCCGAGGGCATCCGGATCGGCGGCAAAGGAGGCAACCGCAGCGCCGTCAAGGTCTGGGACCAGCGCACCTACCGCGACTACGACGGCGAGCGCGAACTGGGCA
>CBIHOW010000130.1:0-11735 GCA_966211695.1 uncultured Massilia sp.
CCGCGACCTCGGCCACGATGCCCGTGTCGTCGCGCTTGCCCAGCATCTGGTCGAAACGCAGCGCGATGCGCTCGTGCAGCACGGCGCGGTCGGACGGCTCCAGCGCGAACGGCACGAGGTCGAACGGCAGTTCCGGCTTCTCGCGGCGCGCGAGCAGCGCGGACATCGGCTTGCCCGACAGCTCGTGGATTTCCAGCGCGCGGTTGATGCGCTGGGCGTCGTTCGGCGCGAGGCGGTCGGCCGTGGCGGGGTCGACCTCGCGCAGCTTCGCGTGCATGCCGGGCCAGCCGATGCGCGCCGCTTCCGCGTCGATGCGTGCACGCACGTCGGCGTCGGCCGTGGGCAGGTCGTCCAGGCCGTCGTTCAGGCCTTTAAAGTACATCATCGTGCCGCCGACGAGCAGCGGCAACCGGCCGCGCGCCTGGATCTCGGCCACGAGCCGGATCGCGTCGTCGCGGAACTGCGCGACGGAGTAGGCGTCGAGCGGATCGATGATGTCGATGAGGTGATGCGGTGCGCTCGCCAGTTCCTCGGCCGACGGCTTTGCCGTGCCGATGTCCATGCCGCGGTAGACGAGGGCGGAGTCGACCGAGATGATCTCGACGGGAATCTCTTTGGCGATGGCGAGCGCCGCCGCCGTCTTGCCGGACGCGGTCGGGCCCATGATGGCCACGGCCAGCGGTTTGTGTTGCGTTGTCATGCGTTTCTTTATTGGCCGCGCAGGAACAGTTTGTCGAGGGCGGCGATTTCGAGTTGGACCCAGGTGGGGCGGCCGTGGTTGCACTGGTCGGCGCGCTCCGTCGCTTCCATCTGGCGCAGCAGGGCATTCATCTCGGGCAGCGTGAGGATGCGGTTCGCGCGCACGGCCGTGTGGCAGGCGAGGGTGCCGAGCAGTTCGTTGCGGCGCTCGATCAGCACGCGCGAGCCGCCGAATTCGCGCACGTCGCGCAGCACGTCGCGTGCGAGCGTCTGCGCGTCGGCGTTCTTGAGGAGCGTCGGCACGGCGCGCACGGCGAGCGTCGTCGGCGACACGGCGGCGATGTCGAAGCCGAGCGCCTTCAGCGTTTCCTGTTCTTCCTGCGCGGTGCCCACTTCGATGGCGTCGGCGAAGAAGGTCACGGGGATCAGCATCTGCTGGACCTGCATCTGCTCGCCGCCGGCCTGGGCGTCGAGCGCGTTCTTCAGCTGCTCGTACAGGATGCGTTCGTGCGCGGCGTGCATGTCGACGAGGACGAGGCCCTTGCGGTTCTGCGCCAGCACGTAGATGCCGTGCAGCTGGGCCAGCGCGAAGCCGAGCGGGTAGTCGTCGTCGGATGCGGGCTTGGGAGTCTCCGGCAGCGGCGCTTCCTGCACGCCCAGCGGCTGCGATGTCTTCGGCGCGCCGGTGAACAGCGCGCCATAGTTCTCCGTGCGCTGCGGGACGCCGGCGCCCGTCGGCGCATCCCAGCGGCTGCCGGGCGGGAATGGGGACGGCGAGAACGTGGACGACGCGCGCGAGCCGCCGCCACCGCCGCCGCCCGTGCCGGACGATCCCGGGGACCAGGCGGGCGACGCCAGCTGCGACCCGAACGACGTCTGCTCGTGCGGACGGCGCCACGATGGCGTGTCGCCGAGCGAGGTGGACGAGGGCGTGATCTCGGCCGCGCTGACGGGTGCCGGTGTATCGCCGTGCGCCGTCGCCGACGTGCGGGCCAGCGCACGCTGCACGGCGTGGAACACGAACTGGTGCACGGCGCGGCTGTCGCGGAAGCGCACTTCGATCTTCGACGGGTGCACGTTCACGTCGACCATCGCCGGGTCGAGTTCGAGGGCCAGCACGTACGACGGGAAGCGGTCGCCGTGCAGCACGTCCTCGTACGCGGCCTTCACCGCATGGACGAGCAGCTTGTCGCGCACGAAGCGGCCGTTGACATAAAAGTACTGGTTGTCGGCGCGCGCCTTCGATGCCGTCGGCAGGCCGACGTAGCCGTGCAGGCGCAGCGGGCCGGCGCTCTCGTCGAGCTGCAGGCGGGCCTCGGCGAAGTCGCCGCCTAGGATCTGCGCGCTGCGCTTGGCCGCCTCGCTCGTGTTCCAGTGGTCGATCGTGCGGCCGTTGTGCGACAGGCTGAACGACACGTCCGGCCGCGCCAGCGCGATGCGGCGCACGACCTCGGCGCAGTGGCCGTATTCCGTCTGTTCGGACTTCAGGAACTTGCGGCGCGCGGGCGTATTGAAATACAGGTCTTGCACGTCGATCGTCGTGCCGAACGGACCGGACGACGGCGACACCGTGCCCTGGTGCGAGCCGACGATCTCCCACGCATGCGCGGCGCCTTGCGTGCGCGACGTGATCTTGACGGCGGCGACGGACGCGATCGACGCGAGCGCCTCGCCGCGGAAGCCGAGCGTGTTCACGTTCTCGAGGTCGGTCAGCGACGCGATCTTCGACGTCGCATGGCGCGCCAGCGCGAGCGGCAATTCCTCGGGCGGGATGCCGCGGCCGTTGTCGGTGATGGCGATGCGCTTGACGCCGCCTTCCTCGAGCCGGACCGTGACCTGCGTGGCGCCGGCATCGAGCGCGTTTTCCAGGAGTTCCTTCACCACGGCCGACGGCCGCTCGACGACCTCGCCGGCGGCGATCTGCGAGATGAGCTTGTCGGGAAGCTGCTGGATGGGGCGGTGGGTAGGGGCCGGGGCGTTCATCCGCAAATTATAGCTCGCGGCAAGCCCCGGAAACGCCGCTGTTTGATTTTTGCCAAAGCGGACTTTGACGCCGTCAATTGCCTTCCCAAGAGTCGAGCGACGCAAATTCGGGGTCAGAGCACATTTTCGGGGAAATTTGGGGTCAGAGCACATTTTTTGATGGCGCGTTACGCGGGACGATGCGGCGTGGTCGCGCATCTGTTCACTACGGCGTCAACGTCGATTCATGCCTTGAAACTATTGTCCCAAAATGTGCTCTGACCCCGAATCCGGACCGAAATGTGCTCTGACCCCGAATTTGGTTAATTGCCTTCCCAGTAGTCGAGCGACTGGTCCGCCCGGCCGATGAAGGCGAAGCGCTCGCCCGTGCCGGGGCGCTCGGCCAGGATGCCGAACTTGCCGGAATCCGGATAGTCGACGAGTTCCGGCGACTCTTTCGTGCTGACGGCCAGGTAGCGCAATTCCTCGGTGCCCGTGTTCACGATCTGGTGCGCCACGTCCTTGCCGCCGGGCGGGCAGGCGATGATGTCGCCCGTGCGGATCGGGTGCACGGCGTCGCCCATGCGCAGCTCGCCGCTGCCTTGCACGATGAAGAACATTTCTTCATTGACTTGGTGATTATGCAAGGGAAACGCGCGCTTGCCCGGCGGTACCGCCGTGAGGTTGTAGCCCAGCTTGCGCGCGCCGATACGCGTGCCGATGAAGCCCATCTTCGCGTCGTACCTGTCGGCGGCCTCGCCCTTCGGCGCCATGCCCGGCGGGCGCGGTTCCAGCGTGACGTCGGCGATGTTGAGGATCGGCTTGTCCATGGTGGTCTCCTGAAGGTTAGGGTTGCTCCCGCACGGGAATCGGCGCCGCGCACAGGTCGAGATGACCGGCCGCGACCTTGGTCCACGGGCCCCCGCGGTTGCGCTGGGCGTCGAGGACGTCCTGGTAGGTGGCGCTGTCGGTGCGCATCACTTCGAAGCGGCTGCGCTGGTCCGCCGGGACGTCGGCCGCCACCTTGATCGATGCGATCGGCACGTTCATCTCCGGCTTGCCGTAGAACCCCATCGGCGCCGGGCCCCGCGGCAGGGCGGCCAGTTGCGGCATGCCGGAGATCACGCGGCCGACCACCGTGATGTTGCGGTCGAGATGGCGCGCCGGGCCGATGACGGCGTACAGCGCCGTGCCGCCGCCGCTGTCGGCATCGTTGTCGCGGCCCACGCCGACCATGCCGTAGCAGTGCGCCAGCCACGTCTCGCCCGTCTTCGGATCGCGGCCGACAGGGAAGCCGTTCGAGTGGCCGACCTGCGGTGCGTAGCCGTCGACGTCCTTCATGCGCGTGAAATGCGTGTCGTTCTTGAGAGGGACGGTGAATTCGGCCTTCAGCGTCTTCTGCGCACCTTTTACCGGACGGACCTTGTCGTTGTCCTCGTTCGGGTCGGCCCATTGCACGACCCAGTTGTCCTGCACGCGCACGATGGCCAGCCCGTCGAAATAATGCTCGCGCACGAGGGCCTTGATGTTCTTCACATGGTTCGGCGCAAACGTCGGCGCCAGTTCGATGACGACGCGGCCGAACGGGAGTTCCATGTACAAGGTATTGTCCGGATCGAGGGGACGCCAGTCGGACGGTTTCGACGCCTTGACGATGTCGGCAACGCTGGGCTTCGGGGGGAGTTCCTTCGCGCCGGCGGTCGCCGCGAAGAGGGCACAAGTGGCGGCGAGTATCGTGCGCCGGAGGGAGGAATCAGCCTTCTTCAATGTCGTCTCCTTGGCCGCTTGTGGCGGGCCGGGTCATTGGATGTGATGACGATTGTAATCTCGAAAATAATAGAATTAAAACATTTTTGCCGATCAAGAAAATTCGCGGCCAAGATGAGCCGGCAGCCATTTTCGGGGTCGGACTGATGGTATGATTCGGCGCTACCATTTAGGAAAATTATGGATCTGATGCAATTCATCGACATGATCCTGCATGTCGATAAGACCCTGGGCACATTGCTGGCGCAATACGGGGTGTATGTGTATGCCGTGCTGTTCGCCATCGTGTTCTGCGAAACCGGCCTCGTGGTTCTGTTCTTCTTCCCCGGCGACACCCTGCTGTTCATTGCCGGCGCCTTCTGCGCCACCGGCGAGATGAGTTATGCCTTGCTGACGATCCTGTTGATCATCGCGGCGGTGACGGGCAATACCCTCAACTATTACATCGGCGGGGCGATCGGACATCGCGTGTTCACGCACGATTACCGCTGGCTGAACAAGGACGCCCTGCAGCGTACCCACGAATTCTTCGAACGCCACGGCGGCAAGACGATCATCCTGGCCCGCTTCGTGCCCGTCGTGCGCACGTTCGCGCCGTTCGTCGCGGGCATTTCGGACATGACCCATACCCGCTTCCAGATGTACAACGTCACGGGCGCCGTGGCCTGGGTCGTCAGCCTGGTGACCGGCGGTTACTTCTTCGGCAATATCCCCGTGGTCCGCGATCACCTGACGGTCATCGTGCTGGTGGGTGTCGGCGCGGCCGTCGTGCCGCTGGCGCTGGGCGGCTTGTACAAGGTCGGGCGGCGCATGATGAGCCGCTGAACGTTGCTGGACCGATCAGGAAGGCGCGCCGCATGACGGCGCGTTTTTCGTTTACGCCGGCTATTGATGCAGGGAATTGTTCCCCAGGCTCAAGTTTACTGTCGGTCACGCCGATAACGCAGGGGAGAGCAACACTACTGGATTCCCATGCGTAACCTGATCGCCCTGTTCGCTTGCAGCTGCGTCGCCCTGAGCGCAAGCGCCGCGAACGATCCCGCCGCCGCAGCGGCAGCCAAGCTGGCGGCTTCCGTGTCCCGTCCGGCATCGGCCATGGTGCCGTCCGCGACGAAAAAGGCCGAGCCCGCGGAAAAGAAAGCCGAACCGAAAGCCGAACCGGCCGCAAGCAGTACCGCCGCCAGCGAGGAAGATGCCGAGGTCGAGCTGTCGGCCAAGATCGCCCAGCGCCTGGCCGCGCTGCGCGAGCGCCAGCAGGCCCGCGCGACGGCCGCCGCGCGCGCGAAAAAACTCGCCGATGCGAAGCGCAAGCAGGAGGAGCAGGCGGCCGCCGCGGCAGCCGCCATCGCCGCCGCGCCGAAGCACGGCACCGTGTGGTCCTATGAAGGCGAGACGGGGCCGGCGAACTGGTCGAAGATCAATGTCGACTGGGCCAAGTGCGGCACCGGCAACCGCCAGTCTCCGATCGACCTGCGCGACGGCATCAAGGTCAACCTCGAACAGATCAGCTTCGATTACCACCCGTCGTCGTTCAGCGAGGTCAACAACGGCCACACGATCCAGGTGACGGTGGGCGGCGGCAATTTCATCACGGTCGGCAACACGGTCTACGAGTTGCAAGAGTTCCATTTCCACCGGCCGTCTGAAGAAAAGATCAACGGCAAGGGCACGGAGATGGTCATTCACCTCGTGCACAAGAGCGCCGAAGGCAAGATCGCCATCATCGCCGTGCTGCTGGAGCGCGGCCAGCCGCACCGCTTGATGCAGACGATCTGGGACAATCTGCCGCTGGAAAAATTCGAGACCGTGTCGCCCTCGATCGTGCTCGACCCGACCGACGCGCTGCCGGAGCGGCGCGAGTATTTCACCTACATGGGTTCGCTGACGGAACCGCCGTGCACAGAAGGCGTGCTGTGGATGGTGTTCAAGCAGCCGATGCAGGCGTCGCCGGCACAGATGGCTTTGTTCTCGCGCCTGTATCCACTGAATGCGCGGCCGGTCCAGTCGACCGCTGGCCGCATGATCAAGGAATCGAACTGAGCATGCTCAGCGCCAGCGGCCGCGGCCGCGGTGTCCGTGCCAGCCGCGGTCCCCGCGGTACTCGCGGTAGCTGAAGTCCAGTGAGACGGGCGGCCCGACATACGTGGGGCCGTAGCCGTACGGATAATAGGGCGCGTCGTAGGCCGCATAAGGCGGCGCATAGACGGCGCAGCCCGACAGGGCGGACCCCGCCGCCAGCACGAGCGCCAGCCGTTTCACCAAGGTAGTCATTGCGTGTCCTCCCATGCGTGTAGCCTGTAGTCTAGGCCGCGTGGCGAGGTGCACCGTTCATTTTTTGCTACAAAATGAAACGCCGGCAAGCGCCGGCGTTTGTTTCATCCTGCCTGGACGACGGCCCGGTACGTCCCGCGCCAGATCCCGCCCGGTTCCAGTTGCTGCGGCCGGGCGGCCGCATCCCCCAGCAGGGCAGGTTCGATGCAGACGAAGCGGCGGTATTCCTCGTCTTCCATGTCGGACAGCGCCGCCGCATCGGCCGCGCCTGGATTCCACACGACGGCGTCGTTGAAGCCCGTCTGCTCCAGGATCACCTTGTCCGCGCCCGTGTCGAACGTGATCGCGCCGGCGATGCGTTCGAACACCTGGTCGAGCTTGTCGGTGATGGCGAGCGTCTCCGTCTGCACGCCATCGATGCGTACGGCTTCCACGTCTTCGACGAGGTGGTAGGTGTGCAGCGCGGCCGCGAACGGGAATGTCTGCGTGCCCGTGTTGCGCACGTCGAGCGACATGTCCAGCTGGGCGCCCTGCACGGCCACGCGCAGCACCAGTTCGAAGGCGTACGGCCAGGCGGCCGCCACCTGCGGCGGTAGATCCGAGGCATTCAATCCCAGCACGGCGAACGCGGCGCCATCCTGTTGTCCCTGGTCGAGGACGCGCCAGGTCGAGACGCGCGCGAAGCCGTGGCGCATGCCGGTGCCGCGTTCGGCGAACTGGGGAAAGATGACGGGGACGCCGCCGCGGATCGCCTTCTGGCCGTCCAGCGCGGACAGGCTGCTCAGGAACAGGCGTTCCTGGGCCGGCCCGTCGGCCGTGGTGACGGCTTTCCACGACACGAGGTGGGCGCCGTACAACGTGATGGTCGCCTCGGCGCCGTCCGGCGCGCGAAGTTGCAGGGCGGGCAATTGCCCGAAGTTGATGGTCGTTGCGCTCACGAGAATCCTCCTCAGGGGGACGCCCGCGGGCGTCCCATTAAGTCATGCGGCTTTTCGCCAGCGGCGGATTGTACGCGAAGTAGCGCTTGATGCCTTTCGTGATCGCGTCGGCCAGTTGGTTCTGGTAGGCATCATCCTTCAGCCGCGCTTCTTCCTCCGGGTTGGAGATGAACGCGGTCTCGACGAGGATCGACGGGATGTCCGGCGCCTTCAGCACGGCGAAGCCCGCCTGTTCGACGACGCCGCGGTGCAGGCGGTTGATGCCGCCGATCTCCGTCAGCACGGCCTTGCCGAGCTTCATGCTGTCGTTGATCTGGGCCGTCTGCGACAGGTCCATCAGCACGCTCGCCAGCTGCTTGTCGTGGCTGGCGAGGTTCACGCCGCCGATCAGGTCGGCCTTGTTCTGGTCGGCCGCAAGCCAGCGCGCCGCGCTCGAGCTGGCGCCTTTTTCCGACAGCACGAACACGGAGGAACCGCGCGCCGTCCGTTCGACGAAGGCGTCGGCGTGGATCGACACGAACAGGTCGGCCTGCACCTTGCGCGCCTTTTCCACGCGCTGGCCGAGGGGGACGAAGAAGTCGGCGTCGCGCGTCAGCATCACGCGCGTGTTCGGCAAGCCTTCCAGCTTGGCCTTCAGGCGCTTGGCCACTTCCAGCACGATGTCCTTTTCGTGCACGCCGGTGGCGCCGGTGGCGCCCGGGTCCTCGCCGCCGTGTCCGGGGTCGAGTGCGATCGTCACCATGCGCGCCACCTTCTGGCCCGGCGCTGCCTTGGCGGGTGCCTGGGCCGGTTGCGGCGTCGTCGGCTGTGGCTGCGCGGGCGTGGAGCCGGCGCGGGCCGCGTCCGCTTCGAGCTTGGCGATAGCGTCCGGACCGGCCTGGCCGACGGTCGGCTCGCCCGGCTGCACGGCCGGCGTGGGCGTGGCCGGTGCGGCGTCCGTGCTCCAGTTTTCCTTGGCGATCATGTTCGCGAGCGGGTCGACGGCCTTGATGGGATACAGGTCGAAGATCAGGCGATGGTGGTAGTTGCCGATCGGATCCAGGTTGAACACCTGCGGCTTGACCTCTTCCTTCAGGTCGAACACGAGACGCACGACGTTCGGCCGGTTCTGGCCCACGCGCACCTGCTTGATGTACGGGTCGTTCGATTCGATCTTGGCGACGAGGCTCTTGAGCGTGTCGTTCAGCGCGAGGCCATCGATGTCGACGACGAGGCGCGGCGGGTCCGGCACCATGAAGTGCGTCGTCTTGAGCTCGCCGTCGTTTTCCAGCGTGACGCGGGTGTACTCGTCGGCGGGCCACACGCGCACGGCCATGATCTGGGCGGCGGATGCCGTCAGCGGCGCGACGACGGACAGCAGCAGCGTGCCGCCGGCCTTGAGGATCGTGCGACGCTTCAGGGAACCGGGAATCAGGGAGTCGGGGGGAAGTGCAGGCGTTCGAGGCATAGCAGGCCCAAGTCGGACAACGCCTGCAATTCTACCTCACGCCCGAGACCGCTGACCTTAAGCAACACTTTAACGTCGGGCGGCGGCAACACCGGTTCTCCCTTTTCCGGCCATTCGACGATGCAGATGTTGTTGCCGTCGAAATCTTCCCGGAAGCCCGCGTCGAGGAATTCCTCGGGGCTGGACATGCGGTACAGGTCGTAGTGGATCAGGTTGACTGGTTGACCATCCAGCTCGATGCGGTACGGCTCCGACAACGTATAGGTCGGGCTCTTGACGGCACCCTTGTGGCCGGCCGCGTGCAGCAGCGCGCGCGTGAGCGCCGTCTTGCCGGCGCCCAGGTCGCCGTGCAGATAGATCACGAGGCCCGGGCTCAGCGCGCGCGCGAGGGCGGCGCCCAGGGCTTGCGTGGCCGATTCGTCGGGAAGATAAGCGTTCAGTTGCTGGTGCATCGAATAAAATATGAGGTTTGTGTAGGTCCGTCAATGTCCGCCCAGCTTCCCGTCCAGCCCGATCTTCCCGCACTCGCCCAGGCCATCAAGGCATGGGGCGCGGAGCTGGGCTTTGCCGACGTGCGCATTGCCGACATCGACCTGGCCGACCACGAAGCGGGCCTGCAGGCCTGGCTGGACGCCGGCCACCACGGCGAGATGGATTATATGGCAAGCCACGGCATGAAGCGCGCCAGGCCGGCCGAGCTGGTGCCGGGCACGGTGCGCGTGATCAGCGCGCGCATGGATTACCTGCCGATGGCAACGCCGGCCGACTGGCGCGCGCGCGAACGCCTGCGCCAGGAGGATCCGCAGGCGGCCGTCGTCTCGCTCTATGCGCGCGGCCGCGATTATCACAAGGTGTTGCGCAACCGGCTGCAGGCGTTGGCCGAGAAGGTCAGGGCGGCCGTCGGCGAGTACGGCTACCGCGTGTTCACGGATTCCGCGCCCGTGATGGAGTTGCCGCTGGCGCAGAAGGCGGGCCTCGGCTGGCGCGGCAAGCACACGTTATTGCTGAGCCGCGAGGCCGGTTCGACGTTCTTCATCGGCGAAATCCTCGTCGACCTGCCGTTGCCCGTCGACGAACCGACCGGCGCCCACTGCGGCCAGTGCAGCGCCTGCATCGACGTGTGCCCGACGGGCGCCATCCTCGGCCCGGGCCGGCTGGATGCGCGCCGCTGCATTTCCTACCTGACCATCGAGCTGAAGGGCGCGATCCCGGAAGAATTCCGTCCGCAGATCGGCAACCGCATCTACGGCTGCGACGATTGCCAGCTGGCCTGCCCGTGGAACAAGTTCGCGCAGCGGGCGACCGTGCCGGATTTCGACGAGAGAAACGGCCTGGGCACGGCGGGGCTCATCGAGCTGTTCGGCTGGAGCGAGGACGAGTTCAACCGCCGGCTCGAAGGCAGCCCGATCCGCCGCATCGGGCACGAGCGGTGGCTGCGCAATCTGGCGGTCGGACTCGGCAATGCAGCAACGTCAGACGCGATCATTGCCGCGCTGCGTGCCCGCGCGGACCACCCATCGGCGCTCGTGCGCGAACACGTCGCGTGGGCGCTGGCGCGCCATGGACACACTGTCTAGATTTCGATCCGCTTCATGCGCAGCGCGGACCAGTCGCCGTCGATGGAGATCATGGCGACGCCCGTGATGCCGTTTTCCTTGGCATAGGCATTGATCGAATCGCGGTTGATGTCGGTGGCCTTGGAGGCGGTCTGTTTCAGATAGGCGACCCACAGCGACCCCTTGTCGCCCAGGCGTTCCTTGGCGACCGGGAAATACTGTTCGAGTTCCTTGCGATTCATCGCGAACAGCAGCACGACGTCCACTTTCTCCTGGTCAGGCGTGATGAGGTTGGGCGGCATCTGCGACACCATGCCTGGGTGGACGTTCCCGTTCAGGATCAGCATCGATTTCGCGGTCCTCAAGAACATTTTGTCGGCTATCGTCTTCTCGCTCATCTGCGTTCCCTAAAGAATGTTTCGACGTGGTGAGTTCGACCACTCCATGTTCAGGTTGATTTTACAAGCGAACCCCGCGCGGCACAGGACGCGTGGGCAGTCGTGCGCGCGTGTTACTTTAACAATCCGGCCAGCTCGACGGCCGTCTTGACCTGCATCTTGTCGAAGATATGCGCCCGGTGTACCTCGACCGTGCGCATGCTGATGCCGAGCTTGTCGGCGACGACCTTGTTCAAGTTGCCGGCCAGGATGAGGTCGAGGACTTCACGCTCGCGTGCGGACAGGGTGGCCAGCCGGGCGTGGATGGCATCGCGCGACGCGGCCTTGCGCGAGGCGGCGAGGGCTTCCTCGACGCGGTCCATCAGCTGGTTGTCGTTAAACGGTTTTTCGAAGAAGTCGAAGGCGCCGCGCTTGAGGGAATCGACGGCCATCGGCACGTCGCCGTGGCCGGTCAGGAAGATCACGGGCAGGCGCGCCAGCAGGCCGCGCGCCACCAGCTGGTCGAACACGGCGATGCCGTTCATGCCGGGCATGCGGACGTCCAGCAGGACGCAGTCGCCATGAGACGCATCCGCGGCGAAGCGGTCGCCGAGCGCGTCGAGGAAGGCCTGGCCCCCCGCATAGCCGCGCGCCGGCAGTCCGCGCGATTGCGCCAGCCATTCGAGGGCGTCGCGGATGACGTCTTCGTCGTCGACGA
>CBIHOW010000131.1:0-11637 GCA_966211695.1 uncultured Massilia sp.
CGCCGGCGCGCGCCGCTTCCACGGCCGCGTTCAGCGCGAGGATGTTGGTCTGGAACGCGATGCCGTCGATGACGCCGATGATGTCGACGATGCGGCTCGACGCCGTGTGGATCTGCGCCATCGTGTCGACGACCTGCTCGATCACGTCGCCGCCCCTGGTCGCCACGGTCGATGCCGTCGCGGCCAGGGTGTTGGCCTGGCGCGCGTTGTCCGCGTTCTGCTTCACGGTCGACGTCAGTTCTTCCATCGACGACGCCGTCTCTTCCAGCGCGCTCGCCTGCTGCTCGGTGCGTGCCGACAGGTCGCGGTTGCCGGCCGCCACTTCGCCGGACGCCAGCGCGATGGCATCGGTGCCGCCGCGCACGGTGCCGACGGTGGCCACCAGGTTCCCGTTCATGCGCTTCAGGGCGCCCAGCAACTGGCCCACTTCGCAGGTGCTGTCGACGTCCACGCGCGTCGTGAGGTCGCCGTCGGCGACGGCCGTCGCCACATCCAGCGCGCGGCGCAGCGGCCGCGTGATCGAGGCGCTGATCCACCAGGCCAGCGCGCACGCAATGGCCAGGGTGACGACGCCCAGCACGATCATCAGGAGGCGCGTATCGGCGTACATGGCTTGCGCGGCCTGCGCCGTTTCCGCGGCGAGTCCGGCCTGGACCTGGATCTGCTGGCCGATCGCGGCCTTGTAGTCCGCCAGCACGGGACGCAGTGTCGTCTTCAGGTAGGCGCGCGCGCCGGCATCGTCGCCGCTCTCGATCAGGCGGATCAGGTCGACCTGGCCCTGCGTATACTTCGCATTGAGTTCCACCTCCCGCGCCAGCAGGGCGCGGGACTTCGGATGGCGCAGCAGGCCGTCCAGCTGCACCAGCAGGTTGTCGAGGTCCTTGCGCGCGGCGGTAATCTGCTCGACCTGCTTCGCGCGGTCGTCGGCGCTGTCGTCCAGCATCATGTTGCGCAGTGCAATCGCGATGTCGTTCACGTCGCTCAGCATGCGCGCCGTCAGCTCCATGCGCGGCAGCCGCTTGTTGACGATCTCGTCGGTGCCGTCGTTGACCCGGCCCAGCATGACCGTGCCCTGCCCGACCATGAAGACCAGCGCCACGCACAGGAAGCCGAAGCCCAGCGCGAGGCGCTTGCCAATTTTCAAATTTCGAATGTTCATCGCTCTCTCTTTCCGCACGGATGTCCCGTTTTGCGGTTTCCCGCATTTCACGAAATGTTACGATGCGGAAAGAGTCGAGTCGATGTCGAGATGTTAAATCAAGGCAATAAATTTATATGATGAAGTTTACACGCAACATTTTGGTGCAAAAGCCTCAATAAATTTCTTTGGCCGCGGCCCGCACGGCGCGCAACAGCAGGTCCGCGCCCGGCGACAGCAAATGGTCCTGGTGGCGGATGATGCCGAACGCGTCCATCTTGCACGGAATCTCGATGGGCAGGATGCGCATCACATTCAGCGACGCATAGTATTGCGCCACCTCGATCGGCATCACGTGCAGCGAATCCGTCTGCTGCAGCAACGCGGTGATCATCAGCATCGCCGTCGTGTCGACGACGTTCGCGGGCGGCTCCAGGCCGGCGCGGCGGAACATCATGTCGAAGCGGTAGCGCAGGATACTGCCGTGCGGCGGCACGATCCACGGCAGCGGCGCGATGTCCTGCAGGGTGAGATTCTTGCGCTCCAGCAGCGGATGGCCGGGGCGGACGACGGCGCACGCCGGTTCTTCCGTCAGCTCCTCGTAGATCAGGCCGGAGGTGTCGCCGGTGTCGAAGATGCGGCCGATCATGAAATCCAGCGTGCCGTGCTGCAGCTTGTCCAGCAGCAGGTTACTGGTTTCCAGCTGCACGCCGATGCGCAGCAGCGGGGCTTCTTCCTTCACGCGGGCGATCGCGCGCGGGAGCAATGCCATGGCCGGCGTCATGATCACGCCAACCTCGACCTGGCCCGTGAGGCCGGCCTTCAGCGTCACGATGTCGTCGTGCGCCAGCGCCAGGCTCGTCAGGGCCATGCGCGCGTGGCGGATCATCGTCTCGCCGTAGATCGTCGGCTCCATCCCGCGCGGCAGGCGCTCGAACAGCTTGACGTCCAGCATCTCCTCCAGATCCTTGATCTGCTTGGAGGCGGCCGGCTGCGTCATGTGCAGTTCGTCCGCCGCGCGGTGGATGTTGCGGTAGTCGTCCAGCGCGATCAAGAGCAGCAGCTGGCGCGTCTTGAGGCGGGCCTTGAGAAACCAGTTCGGATTGGTCGTGTCCATAAGACAATCATATCATTATCGATATCGATGTTAGCAAGATTTACGCGAAACTTTTATCGCTTGCAGGACGCCGATGGATTCGCGGCAGGACCTTGCGCCGTCTGCGGTACCGGCAGGATTTTCCCGTCCGGGCCGTAGTGCAACTCTTCGATCGCGACCGAGCGCCGGAATTCGCCGCCGGTCGGCAGCTTGCCGTTGTGATAAATGATGTAGGACTTGCCGTTGAAGTCGATGATCGCGTGGTGGATCGTGCCGACGTTCGTGTTCTTTTCCATGATCACGCCGCCATACGACCACGGCCCGGTGGCCGTCGGGCCCGTCATGTACACGGTCTCTTCCGGGAACTTGCGCGAGTACGACAGGTAATACTTGCCGGCGTGCTTGTGCAGGTAGGACGCTTCCGTGAACTGGTCCAGGCCCACCGTGTGGATCGGGCCGTCCAATTCCGTCATGTTCGGTTTCAGCTTCGCGTACTTCATGACGGTATTGCCCCAGTACAGATAGGCCTGGCCATCGTCGTCGATGAAGATCGCCGGGTCGATGTCGTCCCAGCTGATCTCCGTCTCGTGCGTCATGTCGTTCGTGACGAGGGCCGAGCCGCGCGCGTCGACGAACGGGCCCGTCGGGCTGTCCGACACGGCCACGCCGATTGCCTTGCCGGGAATGGTCTTGTGCTCGACCGTCACGTACAGGTAGTACTTGCCGTTGCGCTTCGTGACGTCGCTGGCCCAGGCATCCTTGGCCGCCCATTTGAACGTGGAATACGGCACGCCGGCCGGGTGCTCGGTCCAGTTCTGCATGTCGCAGCTGGAGAACACCTTCCACTCGTTCATCACGTAGTCCTTGCCGCCGACGGGCGCTTCGTCGTGGCCCACGTACAGGTAGACGCGGCCGTTGTCGACGAGGGCCGCGGGGTCCGCGGTGAAGATCTTGCTGGTGAGGGGGTTGGCGGCACCGGCGAGTGCCGTCGTCGCGAGCAGCGTCGCGGCGATCAGGGGCTTGATCATGTAGTCTCCAGTTTTATGTTTTATTCGGTGGGCAATCAGCCCCCGTCGCCTCCGCGGAGGCGTGATAGTGCCACCGGCACTATCACCTCAAGCTCAGCGCCGTGGCAATGCGCCTTGTTATTGCTTGGCGCGACCGCCCATCACCCTCTGCACGACGCAGAAGACGAACAGCAGCGCACCGATGACGATCTTGGTCCACCACGAGCTGAGCGTGCCGTCGAAGGCGATCAGCGTCTGGATGGCACCCAGCACCAGCACGCCCGACAGGGCGCCGGCGATGTAGCCGTAGCCGCCGGTGAGGAGCGTCCCGCCGATGACGACGGCGGCGATGGCGTCGAGCTCCGTGCCCTGGCCGTGCAGGCCGTAGCCGGACAGCATGTAGAAGGCGAACAGCACGCCGCCCAGCGCCGCGCAGAAGCCGGACAGCGCATACACGAGGACCTTGGTGCGGCCCACGTTCAGGCCCATCATCGCGGCCGACTGCTCGTTGCCGCCCACGGCGTACACGGCGCGGCCGAACGCGGTGAAGTGCGCGAGCCAGATGGCGACCAGCAGCACGACGAGCGCGATGATGGCGCCCGGCGACAGGAAGCCGCCGAGGATCGGCACCTGCGTCTGCGACATCGCCGTGAACACCGGATCGTCGATCGTGATGGACTCGACGCTGATCAGGTAGCACAGGCCGCGCGCCAGGAACATGCCGGCCAGGGTGACGATGAACGGCTGCAGCTTGAACAGGTGGATGATCGCGCCCATCGCGCCGCCGAAGCACGCGCCCAGCAGCAGCACGAGCGCGATGACGGCGGCCGGCGGCCAGTGGGCGTGCTGCAGCAGCCAGGCCGAGATCATCGTCGACAGCGCCAGCACGGAGCCGACGGACAGGTCGATGCCGCCCGACAGGATCACGAAGCCCATGCCCACCGCGATCACGAGCAGGAACGCGTTGTCGATCAGGAGGTTGAAGATCACCTGCAGCGACAGGAAGCCCGGGTACACCGACCCGCCGATGCCCAGCATCGCCACGAGGAGAATCACAGTGACGAGGGACGTGAACCACGGCGCCGACGTGACGCCGCGGGAACCGGTTGCGACCGCGCTCATGCGGACCTCCGCAGGATGTTCTTGAATTCGCTCGACTGCGAGATGCAGACGACGAAGACGACGATGGATTTGACGACCATGTTCACTTCGGGCGGCACGCCCAGCGAGTAGATCGTGTAGGTCAGGGTCTGGATGATCAGCGCGCCGATCATGCTGCCCACGAGGCTGAACTTGCCGCCGGCCAGCGACGTGCCGCCCAGGGTGACGGCGAGGATCGCGTCCAGCTCCAGCAGCAGGCCCGCGTTGTTCGCGTCCGCGCTCTTGATGTTCGACGTGATCAGCATGCCGGCCAGGCCCGCGCAGGCGCTGCAGAACACGTACACGAAGGTGATCAGGGTGGCCGTGCGCAGGCCCGCGAGACGCGCCGCCACCGGGTTGATGCCGACCGCCTGGATGAACAGGCCGAGGGCCGTCTTCCTCACCAGCAGCAGGGTCACCGCGAACACGGCCGCGACGACGAACAGCGAGAACGGCAGGCCGGCCAGGTAACCGCTGCCCAGGAAGAAGAACGGCTCGTAGTACACGGTGACGATCTGGCCGTCCGTCAGCAGCTGCGCGAGGCCGCGGCCCGCCACCATCAGGATCAGCGTGGCGACGATCGGCTGCAGCTTGATGCCGGCGACGAGGACGCCGTTCCACAGGCCACACAGCAGCGCGACGCCGAGCGACGCCGCCAGCGCGAGCGCCATCGGCGTATTCGGCGCGCTGCCGCCGATCAGCATCGCGGACACGGTGCCGGACAGCGCGACGACCGCGCCGACCGAAATATCGATGCCGCGCGTGGCGATGACGAGGGTCATGCCGAGCGCCGCCAGCATGAGCGGCGCGGCGCGGTTGAGGATGTCGATGATCGCGCCGTACAGGTGCCCTTCCTTGACTTCCAGGTGGAAGAAGCCGGGCACGAGGAACGCATCGACGAGCAGCAGCGCGACGAGCGCGCCGAGCGGACGCACGAGCGGATGCTGCAGCAGTGCCGCGCGCGATGCCGCAGCCTGCGCGGACGGTTTGACGGTAGCGCCGGTCGTGCTCATGCCGTCTCCCCCGCGATCACGTGCAGCACGGACGTCTCGTCCAGTTCACCGCGCCGGTACTCGCCGCACGCCTTGCGGTCGCGCATGACGACCATGCGGTCGGACACGCGCAGCACTTCCGGCAGCTCGGACGAAATGAAGAGAATGGACATGCCCTTGCGGCACAGGTTACTGACGTAATCCATGATTTCCTGCTTGGCGCGCACGTCGATGCCGCGCGTCGGTTCGTCGAGGATCATCAGGCGCGGATCGGTCGCGAGCCAGCGCGCCAGCAGAACCTTCTGCTGGTTGCCGCCGGAGAGCGTGCCGATGGGCGTCTCGATGCTGGCCGTCTTGATGCCCAGCCACTTGACGTAGTCGGTCGCCAGCTGCTGCTGGCGCTTGAATGGAATGGCGCGGAAGATGCCCTGGCGCGCCTGCAGCGCGAGGATCAGGTTTTCGCGCACGGACAGCGCGAGGATCGCGCCTTCGTGCTTGCGGTCTTCCGAGCAGAAGCCGATGCCCTGCGCGATGGCGTCGCGCGGGTTCGAGAAGCTCACCTGCTTGCCGTCGATGTCGAAGCTGCCGCTGTCGGCTTTGTCCGCACCGAACAGCAGGCGCGCCGTCTCCGTGCGGCCCGAGCCCAGCAGGCCGGCAAGGCCCAGCAATTCGCCGCGGCGGATTTCCAGGTCGACGGGCGACAGCACACCCTTGCGCGCGATGCCGCGGGCCCGCAGGAAGACTTCGCCATGTTCGTGTTTTTCGCCCTGTTCCGCGGTTTCCGATGCGTGTTCCGCGTCGGCCGGCGCGCCGATCATCTTGTTGACGAGGGCAAGGCGCGACAGGTCGGCGCAGGGATACTCGCCTTCGCGCTCGCCGTTGCGCATCACCGTGATGCGGTCCGAGATCGCATACGTCTGGTCGAGGAAGTGCGTGACGAACAGGATCGCCATGCCCTCTTCGCGCAGGCGGCGCAGCACCGAGAACAGCATCTGCACTTCCGCCTCGTCCAGGCTGGACGTGGGCTCGTCGAGGATCAGCACGCGCGATTCCGTGTTCAGCGCACGGGCGATGGCGACCATCTGCTGGATCGCGAGCGGATAATCGGCCAGCGGCTTGCTGACGTCGACGTGGATCTCCAGGCGCGCGAGCAGCGCCGTGGCCTGCGACCGCATCGAACGCCAGTCGACCATGCCGAAGCGGCGCGGATAGCGGCCGATGAAGATGTTTTCCGCGACCGACAGGTTCGGGCACAGATTGACTTCCTGGTAGACGGTGCTGATGCCGAGGTCCTGCGCATCCTGCGTGGAGCGCGGCTGGATCGCCCGGCCCTCCAGCACAATGCTGCCGGCGTCCGGCTGGTAGACGCCCGTGAGGACCTTGATCAGCGTGGACTTGCCCGCGCCGTTCTGGCCCATCAGCGTGTGGACTTCGCCGGGGAACAGGCGCAGTCCGGCATCGGACAGCGCCTTCACGCCCGGGAAGGCTTTGTGGATGCCGGTGACTTCCAGCACCGGCTTCTTCGAATCGATCATGCCCCGCCCGATCAGTACTTGCGGTTCGGGAGTTCCTTCGCCGCCACCTCAGCCGGGAACACGCCCTCGTTGACGACGATGCGCTTCGGGACCGGCTTGCCGGCCACGACGTCCTGCGCCGTCTGGATCAGCGTGGGACCGAGCAGCGGATTGCACTCGACCGTCACGTTCAGCTTGCCGGCCTTCATGGCTTCGAACGCCCCCTTCACGCCGTCGATCGAGATGATGATGATGTCCTTGCCCGGCTTCAGGCCCGCTTCCTCGATGGCCTGGATGGCGCCGATGGCCATGTCGTCGTTGTGCGCGTACAGCACGTTGATCTTCTTGCCTTCCGACTTCAGGAAGGCTTCCATGACTTCCTTGCCCTTGGCGCGGGTAAAGTCGGCCGTCTGCGAGCGGATCACCTTCAGCTTCGGATTCGCGCCGATGACTTCGGCGAAGCCGTTCTTGCGGTCGATCGCCGGCGCGGCACCGGTGGTGCCCTGCAGCTCGACGATGTTCAGGGGCTTGTCGCCGTTCTTCTTGGCGTAGTCCAGCAGCCAGCGGCCGGCGCGGCGGCCCTCTTCCACGAAGTCGGAACCGATGAAGCTGACGTACAGCGACGGGTCGGTGACCTTGACGGCGCGGTCGGTCAGGATCACGGGGATCTTGGCGTTCTTCGCCTCGCGCAGCACGGTCTCCCAGCCGGTTTCCACGACCGGCGAGAACGCGATCACGTCGACGCGCTGGGCGATGAACGAGCGGATGGCCTTGACCTGGTTCTGCTGCTGTTGCTGGGCGTCGGCAAATTTCAGGTTGACGCCGGCCTTCTTGGCGGCGTCCTTGATCGAGGCGGTATTCGCGGTGCGCCATTCGCTTTCGGCGCCGACCTGCGAGAAGCCGATCGTGAGGGGTTTGGCGGCGAATGCCGGGATGGCGGCGGCGCACGCGATGGCGGCAGCTGCGCCCAGGAGGGTCCTGCGGGTGATAATCATCACTTAGTCTCCGGAATTGTTGTGCATGGATACTATGACAGAACTGACATATCTATCCAATCATTTTTTTGACGGTAGACATATCTATTTCGGCATCAATACAAATGTCGGTTGCGTGATGCCCCGGTCGCGCTATACTTTGTTTTTCATACAACAACGCCAAGGAGAGCCTCGTGAACTACCCGGATATTGCCCTCCCGTCGGCCGCCTGACCGCCTTCCTGCGTCGATCACCGTCGTCGTGAACGGGCGCGCCAGCCGCGCCGACCTTCCCTGACCGAATCCACCGTTGCCGCCGCATCTTGTTGCGTGCGGCAGCGTGCCCGCGCGTCCGCGCGCTTCGCAACAGGAACACAACGACCATGATCGATTTCGATATCGCGGCACTGCGCCGCATCGGACTGAATAACCCCATCGCCGCACGTCTCGCACAACACGACAGCGGCCAACCTGCGCGCGTGGCGAGCGTGCACCGCACGGCGCTCGTCCTGCACGACGGCCTGCGCGAATTTCCCGCCCGGCTGCACCCTGCCCTCGACGCGGCGCCCGCCGTCGGCGACTGGGTGCTGTTCGACCACAACGACCAGGCCGAGGCCTGGGTCCACACGCTCGTCGACCCGCTGAATGAACTGGTCCGGCGCGACGCCCACGGCACGCGCCAGCGGCTGGCGGCCAACGTCGACACGGCCCTGCTGGTGATGGGCCTGGACGGCGATTTCAACCTGCGCCGGCTGGAGCGCTACCTGATGGTGGCCAAATCCTGCGACGTGGCGCCGGTGATCGTGCTGACGAAGGGCGATCTCGTGCCCGACGCGGACGCGAAGGCGGCGCAGGCCGCTGCCCGCCTGCCGGCGACGGTCCCCGTCGTGCGCGTGCATCCGCTGCAGGACGACGCGCCTGACTTGCTGGCGCCGTGGACCGGTGCCGGCCAGACGCTGGTCCTCCTCGGCACGTCCGGCGTGGGCAAGTCGACGCTCACGAACAGGCTCACCGGCGCGCACCAGCAGACGGGCGGCGTGCGCAAGGGCGACGACCGCGGCCGCCACACGACGACGTCACGCTCGCTGCACCTGTGCGCGGGCGGCGCCTGCGTCATTGACACGCCGGGCCTGCGCAGCTGGCAGCCGGACGCCGGCGAGGACGACGTCAACGCGGCCTTCGACGACATCGAGACCCTGGCGGCGCACTGCCGCTTCCACGACTGCGCGCATATGGAAGAGCCGGGATGCGCGGTGCGCGGTGTGGTGGATGCGGACCGGCTGCGCAACTACCACAAGCTGTTGCGCGAGGTGCGGCATGCGGCGGCGACGCCGCTGGATCGCATTGCGGCGCGGTCGAAGTGGAAGGTGCTGAACAAGATCGCCAGGGCGAGAGCACAGGCGAAGCGCTGACGTTCGGCCTGCGGTCCAAGAACGTCGTTCCCGCGAAGGCGGGAACCCAAGTCCTGCATGCACCTCGATAACTCGTGCAAATTGGATCCCCGCCTGCGCCGGGACGACGGTCTTCAGGTCAACGTAACAACCGCAGCCCGTAAAGCCCACCCGCCATCGCCCCCTCTTTCGCGACGAACTTCACTTCCAGCTTGCCGTTCGCCCCCTGCACCAGCGCGGGCGGCAACGCGAAGTCACGCGTATAGAACTCCTGCGCCTCGCCGGCCGGCAGTTCCACTTCTGCGATACGCTGGCCGTCGACGACGATGTCGAACCTGCGGCCCGCATCCCCGCGTGCGAACGTGAGGCGCAGCGCCTTCGCTTCGTGCTTCGGATCGTTCAACTGGTAGCTGAACCACTTGGTCGCATGGCGCCAGTGGCGGCCGTTGTTCAGGCCCGCATCCGCGCCCTCGCCCTTGAAGCCGTGATCCGACTCCGGCTGCTGCTCGCCCGGCGCCACCTGGTCGATGGTCTGGGCGTCCAGCGCGAGGCGCTCCGCTTCCTTCGCCGCGTTCTCTTCCTTCATGCGGGCGAATTCGGCAGGGGTGCTCTGCTGCCAGTAGATCATGTAGCGCGAGTCGTGCAGGCGGAAGAACGGGATGAACTCCGTCGCCGAACCTGCCCCGCCCTGCACGACGCCGGGCGCCGTGAACGTCAGCGGCTTGCCTTTCACCGGTTTGAATTTACGGGTGAAATCCTTGCTGTCCGAGACGAACGTCGGCGCCGCCTCCAGCGGGCACACCTGGCCGGACGGGCTGTGCCCCATGCGCGAGTCGTCCGCGAGGAAGTTCAGGTGCTCGGTCGGGAACGGATTCGTCTTCGCGGCCAGCACGACGGGGCCGTACAGCACCGCGTAGTAATTCGACTTGTCCGGCATCTGCTCCAGGCGCATCGTCATCGGCAGGCTCACGTCGACGCGGTCGCCCTTCTTCCACGCGCGGTCGATGCTGACGTAGCTGCCCGGCTTGCCGTCGACGCGGACGGCCTTGCCGTTCACCTTGACGGCCAGCTTGCCCGGCGCAACCCAGGCCGGATAGCGGATCTTCATCGTGAAGCGGCTGTCGCCGTCCACTGTGATGCGCGTGCTGGCCTGGTCCGGGAAGTTGTTCGCCTGCGTGACCTTGACGTTCTTCTCGCGCCAGTTCACCGTCGACGGGATGAACAGGTTCACGAACAACGCGTCGCCTTCGTGGGCATAAATGAATTCGCCGTACTTCGCATGGCTCTCGATGCCGGAGCCGACGCAGCACCACATGCCCTTGTCCACCTGCGAATACACGCGGTACTGGTTCGGGCGCATCGGCGTGAAGTACACGAAGCCGCCCGTGCCCGGACGTTCGGACGCGAGGATGTGGTTGTACAGCGCGCGCTCGTAATAGTCGGCGTAGGCCGCTTTGTCCGACGTCTCGAACAGCATCTCGGTCAGCTTGAGCATGTTGTACGTGTTGCAGGTCTCCGGCCCCTCGACCTCGTTGATCATGGGGCTGAAGTCCTTGTCGTCATGGAAGTGCTCCCTGACGCTGTTGCCGCCGATGGCCACCGTGCGGTGGTCGACGACGGTCTGCCAGAAGAACGCGGCGGCATCCGCCATGTCCTTGCGGCCCGTGAGTTCGCCGATGCGCTTGAAGCCGATGACTTTCGGGATCTGCGTGTTGGCGTGCAGGCCCGTCAGCTTGTCCTCGTGCTTTTCCAGCGGCTGCAGGATGGCCTGGTGCGAGAACCTGAGCGCCAGGTCCATGTAGCGCTTGTCGCCCGTCATCTGGGCGACGTCGGCCAGCACCTCGTTCATGCCGCCGTGTTCCGCCTTCAGCATCTGCTGCATCTGCTCGTCCGTCAGACGGCTCGTCAGGCGCAGCGTCCAGTCGGCCATCGCGATCAGCATCGCCTTCGCATCCTCGTTGCCGGCATAGCGGTACGCGTCGCGCAGGCCCGCGTAGACCTTGTGCAGGTTGTACCACGGGACCCATTTGCCGTTGACGGAGAAGTTGTCGGCGTGGAGCTTGCCCGCGGCGACGTCGCGCCACGCGGCGCGGCCGCCCGGCACGCCGCCGACATACCCGTCGCCGTTGGCTTGCTGCGCGCGCTTCAGCTCCGCGACGAAGTAGTCGAGGCGCTTCTTGACCTCCGCATCGCCGGTCGACGCATCCATCAACGCCAGCGCCGACAGGTAGTGGCCGCCCATGTGGCCGTCGAGGCCCGACGATTCCCAGTTGCCGTAGCTGGGCTGCTTCGGCGTGAGTCCCGCTTCGCGCAGGAACGGCGCCAGCAGGCGGTCCGGCTCCATCGCCATCAGGTAGTTCAGGTCCGTCGTCTGGGCGTCGAGGAA